>JAETNT010000039.1 GCA_021772025.1 Enterocloster bolteae
CTTTAGCCGAGGTGGTGGAGGAAATCAATAAGTCACCTGTTGTAAAGAATGAATCTACACGTTTAACAGCCATGCTTCACCTTCGCCAAAAGGAATTAGATAAAGTCGTAGGTATTATAGATGGACTTTATGGGGATTGGAAAAGTGGCGATATTTCCAAAGAAGAATATAATCGTCTGAAACAGAAGTATTCTTCTCAGGCTGAACAGCTGAAAATAGCAATCCAAAATATTCAGTCAGAGTGTCAGATGATGGCAAAAGGAGTTTCAAAGAATGATCCTTATTTGACAAATTTTCTGAAGCACAAAAATATAAAAGAACTAAACAGAGGAATTTTGGTTGATCTGGTAAAAAATATTTATATACATCAAGGTGGTGAAATTAGTATTGAATTTAATTTTGCAGACCAGCACCGCCGAATCGTAGAATGGACCCAAAATAACCAAAAAGAATTGACAATTGTTGGAAAAGAAAATGGGAAAACGGCATAGAAGGTTTCCTATTAAATTTCAGCTTTAAGTTTTGTATAAATGATTGGAGCTACAGGAGCTACAGGAGCTACTGGCCCCGCTGGTGCCCCTGGAGCCACTGGCCCAACCGGCCCCGCCGGTCCTCAAGGCCCGGCAGTTGCCTTAAATGTGAATACGTCTACCAACGTAACGGCACAGACTCCGCCTGAAGCTAACAGTGCCCTGCTTTTTGATGCTACGCAGACTGCAGCCGGAACTGCTATTACTCATACTCAAGGTACAGGAATTTTTACCCTGGGCCAAGTAGGAATTTATCAGATTTCTTACAATACGGTAGCTACCAATGCCGCGCAAGCCGCGCTGCCAGTATCGGTAGGCGTACATTTAACCAGAAACACTGCGGTTATTGCCGGAACTGAAAGCAGGTCAACTATTACTGCGGCAGCGCACACTGCCTCTTTGTCCGGAACCACTACGGTTCAGATTACAGCTCCTCCGGTTAATATTACCTTAGCGGCAAACGATACTAACGGTACATTTTCTAACACATCTATTACTATCCGCAAACTGGATTAATTTGGATAAAACGGCAGAGGGGTGCGGCAGGGAGAAATAAAGCGGATTTTTATCGGCAGATGTCCGACGGTTTCTTTTTGCTGCATTCCTTTTCGTTTTTTTGGCGGCCGCGCTTTCTGTTTGCAATCCGCATTACAGTATTATATAATACCATCAGTGGACAAGGACTTTACCTGTCCGCCGATAATATATATAAGGTAAAAAGACAGGACGGAGGAGAACCGTGTTCAATGTTTATTATGCCAATATTCAAAATTTGTCTCCGCCATGGGAGCAGTATCCGGTTTCCGAAGGGCGTCTGAAAAAAACAGCCCGGTATGCTCACTTTATTGATCAGGCGCGATCAATAGGGGCTGAACTTCTGTTAAACAGCGTTCTGAAGAGGCTGTTTCCTGCTTTTATCCCTCCGGCGGAGTTTGATACAGGGGAACATGGCAAGCCTTTTTTAAAACCAGGGCAGAAAGGGCTGGCGCTTCCGAATGGCTGCCTGATTCAGTATAATTTGTCCCATTCCGGGGACTTCGTTGCCTGTGCGGTAAGCAGTCGCCCGGTGGGAGTGGATATTGAAAAAGAAAAGGACAGGATTCATCATGGCGTGAGCCGCTTTTTTTCAGAACAAGAACAAAAGACGCTGGAGGAATCGAAGAATCCGGCGAGCCGCTTTTTTGACTATTGGGTATTAAAAGAAAGCTACATAAAGGCAGTAGGAACCGGTTTTGCAAAATCGCCCCGAAGCTTTTCCGTTTATATGGAAAACGAGACTTATCGGGTATTGGATAAGGGCCGCCTAAAAGACTATGATTTTTACTTATATTCTATCCCCAAAGGCTACCGGCTGGCAGTCTGCGAGGCACAGGCTGAGGATTCGGAAGAGGCGATTGATTTAGAAGAGGGAGCAGGTTCTCAAATAAAAATTCCAGTTCCCCAAGAGATCATCCTGCCAGAACAATTTTGACAATGAGGAGGACAAAAAATTGGAAATGAAACCTTATGAGCATAAAACTCAATACTATGAAACCGACCAGATGGGAATTATCCACCATTCTAATTACATCCGCTGGTTTGAAGAAGCCAGGGTGGATCTGATGGAACAGCTTGGAATGGGATATGACGTGATGGAGGAACAAGGGGTAATCAGCCCTGTGCTGTCTATCCACTGTGAGTATAAGTCTATGACCCATTTTGGAGATACGGTAGTAATTCTCCCTCTTTTGAGAGAATACAACGGTATTAAAATGACTATCCAGTATACAATAATGGATAAGGAGACAGGCGCTGTCCGCTGTGTGGGAGAGAGCCGTCACTGCTTCTTAACTAAGGACGGAAAACCCGTTTCTTTAAAGAAAAATTATCTTCCTATGGACGAGATTTTCCGGAGATGTCTGCCGCCTTCAGGAGAGCAGGAATAACAAAAATCTAATCGGAAAAGAGAGAAAAATGGAATTTGCTTTTTTATATTGGATTCAGGAAATGCGGAATCCTGTAATGGATAAAATAATGGCAGCATGTACCTTTTTGGGAAATGGAGGCTGGTTTTGGATTGGAATAGGGATTATCCTTTTTATGATTCCCAGGACCCGAAGGGCCGGAGCCGGAGTGCTGATTTCCCTGGCTTTGGGATTTATTGCCGGAAATATAGTTTTGAAAAACTTAATAGGCAGGCAGAGGCCTTGCTGGCTGGATCAGACGGTGGTGCTTTTGATAGAAAATCCCAGGGATTTTTCTTTCCCTTCCGGACACAGTCTGGCGAGCTTTGAGGGAGCGGTAAGTATCTTTTTATACGATAAAAGGTGGGGAAGCGCCGCTATAATCCTGGCAGCTTTTATCGCCTTTTCCAGATTGTATTTGTTTGTTCATTTCCCCACAGATGTGCTGGCTGGAATGATTCTTGGAACCTTTACAGCGGTCTTCGTCCATAAATGGCTGGAGCACCCTGACAGGTCATGGAATAAAAGAAAAGTCGAGGTCGAATGAAATGAAAGCAATGAAGGAACTGCTCCCCGGAATTTATCAGGTGGAGCTTCACAGCAGTGCACATGGAATCAATGAGATTAAGATTTATATCATTCCAGGCAATCCCAGAAGTCTGATGATAGATACGGGTTTTCGGGACATGGCATGTCTGGCGGTCTTGGAAGAAGCGCAAAAAGAGCTGGAGATTTCTACTTCCGCTCTGGATATTTTCCTGACTCATAAGCACCATGATCACTGCGGTCTGGCATATATGCTGGCCCAAAAAGGGGCCAGGATATTTCAAAACCCGGTGGAAGAACGCCACCGATATGACTGTCTTCATCATAGCCGGGGGCATTCCGAAGAGCAGAATGTAGTGCTGCGGTTTGTGGGGATTACAGATGAGCACACTCCAAAGCTTCGCCGGATGTTCCGAGAATTGGCAAATCAAGGAAAAGATGAAGATCTGCTGATTGAAAAATATGCTTATACCCCGGCTCTTCCGGAGGACCGATTTCACTACGGGAATTATTCCTTTGAAGCAGTGCCGTTAAGCGGTCATACTCTGGGCCAGCTGGGACTCTATGACGAGAAAAAGAAGCTGATTTTCAGCGGCGATCAGGTGATTAACGGGATTTCCCCCATTGTAGCCACCAGCTATAAGGATGAAGGACTTTTAAGGCGCTATTTCCACTCCCTGGATCGATTGAAGGAGCGGTATGGAGACTGTACCTTTATCCCGGCCCATGGCCCCGTACCGGTAGAAGACCCTAAGACAGCCATTGATCGAATTGTATTTGCTTATCTGGAAAAGATCCAGATTATGAAGCGGATTTTGGATCACGCCAGGGAACCTATGACAATCCGCCAAGTGGCAGCCATTGCATATGGAGTAAATGGGACGCCGGAGGATTTGGATCAGCTTATGAGATTTAAAATGATTCTTACCAAGACTTTTTCCTGTATGGAATATTTGCATGAGCAGGATTTTGCCGTGCGGACAGAGGCAAACGGAGTCCTTTATTGGGAAGCGCCTTAGCATATCAAAGCGTTTGCACCCGATATGCTGAGGAACATTGCAGAGAATGATATATTACTATAATGACACCTGCAAAAAGTAATAAAGAACCGGCGGCATCTCTTGTTCCTTTGTCCGGCGGGAAATACAAGTAACAGTTCGCAGGAAAAAGTGCTTGCAAAATCCGCGGTCAGCAGTATAATAGATCAGGTAACCAGGGCGGCGGCCATGAAATGCCGCCCATAAAATTTTATAATAAAGCAGAGTAGGTTTGTGTGCGTTAAGTGCCGGATGGACGGGGAGTTGCCAGCCGGACGAAAAGAATTTCTTGCGGTACACAATCCGCATCCCGCTGCAATACGAGAGATTGATTATCTCCTTATTGTAGTCTGAGGTCTGCAAAGGAGGTAATTTTTTATGAAGAAATTAGCAACTTTGTTTTCCGATTCCTACCAGGAACTGCTCCAGGTACGAACCATTACCCTGTGCGCCATGTTTGGGGCCCTGGGAATAATTCTGGAGCAGTTTAACATTAAGGCAGGAGCCTTTAAGCTGGGATTTTCCGGCCTTCCCAATGAGCTGGTGCATTTCCTTTTCGGACCGGTGGTAGGGGGAACCTTCGGCGGTGTTATGGATATTTTAAAATTCATCATCAAACCGGACGGAGGATTCTTTTTTGGGTATACCCTTACGGCGATTGTCGCAGGCTTAATTTACGGTACCTTCTGGTATAAAAAGCCTTTGAGCCTGCCTAGGATTTTTATGGCCCGGCTGGCGGTAATCCTGGTGTGCAATCTGTTTATGAACACCTTGTGGATTTCCATGACCAGCGGAAAGGCATTTTTAGCGCTGCTCCCGGCCAGAGCGGTAAAGAACTTTACCATGTGGCCGATAGACTCCATCCTGTTTTTTATCGTGGCCGGTGCCTTAGAGAAATCCGGCGTGCTTAAGGGAATCCGAGGCGCTTCTTCCAGGATAAAAGCATAGACATTTTTGACTGACAGGGATATAATGGAGAGAATGAATCCTTTGACTCATTGCGGATGGGAATATAAGGATAAACTGTTATGTGCAGTTGAAAGGAGAATCATTAAAATGAGCGCAGAAAATTGTAATCACGATTGCAGCTCCTGCGGGGAGAACTGTAGCAGCCGCACCGCGGACCGTACCAGTTTTTTGGAAGCGTTGGCTCCGGAAAGTTCTGTGAAAAAGGTAATAGGGGTGGTCAGCGGAAAAGGGGGCGTTGGAAAGTCTTTAGTAACCTCTCTCATGGCATCATGCATGAATAAAAAAGGATACCGGGCAGCGGTTTTGGACGCGGATATTACCGGCCCCTCTATTCCCAAAGCTTTTGGCATCGCCAATGACGGTGTAGCGACTACCCCCGATGGCCGTCTTATGATCCCGGCCAAGTCGTTAGAAGGCGTGGAAGTTATGTCCGCTAATCTGCTTTTAGATAATGATACGGATCCGATTATCTGGAGAGGTCCGATAATAGCAGGAGCAGTAAAACAGTTCTGGTCTGAAACTTTGTGGCAGGATATAGATTATATGTTTGTAGACATGCCTCCGGGAACGGGAGATGTGCCCTTAACGGTATTCCAGTCTCTTCCTATATCGGGGATTATCATTGTTACTTCCCCTCAGGAACTGGTTTCCATGATTGTAACGAAAGCAGTCAATATGGCGAAAAAGATGGACATCCCTATTTTAGGCGTAGTGGAAAACATGAGCTATCTGGAATGTCCTGACTGCGGAAAGAAGATTCAGGTATTCGGCGAGAGCCATTTGGAAGAAGCGGCCCAAAAAGAGGGAGTCAGGATTCTGGCCCGCATTCCTATAGATCCGAAAATAGCGGAAATGGTAGACGGGGGACGTATCGAATATGTGGATGCTCCTTGGCTGGAAGATGCAGTAAAGGCGGCAGAGGAGATCGAATAACAAGAAAAAGCAGCCAGGCATGCTGCTATGCTTTTAAAGATAGCAGCATGCCTGGCGATTTAGTTTTAAGTAGGTATTAAAAACTTCAATGATTCTGCCATTGCAAGATTCATAAATTGCATTTATAATAATACATAAGATGAACTTATACGATAAGAGGTGTGATAATGAATATCAGCATGAATCCTAACAGTGAATTGGAGCAGTCTATTGTTAGTGTTCCGGATGTGATTCAGGTACCGGATATTCTGGTAGGTCAGGCTCGCCAGTTCCAGCAGGTAATGATGATGTATACCTGCGCTATCCGGGAGGTCAAAACCAAGCTGGAGGTACTAAATGATGAGCTTTCTGTGCGGAATCAGCGCAATCCCATAGAGATGATTAAGTCCCGGGTGAAAAAGCCTATGAGCATTGTGGAAAAGCTTCAGCGTAAGGGCCTGCCCATTTCTCTGGAAACCATGGTGGACAATTTGGATGATGTGGCGGGTATTCGGGTAATCTGCTCTTTTGTGGATGATATTTACGATGTTGCGGACATGCTGATCCGTCAGGACGACATTAAAGTGATTGCTATCAAGGACTATATTAAAAATCCCAAAGCCAACGGGTACCGAAGCTATCACATGATTGTGGAGATTCCGGTATTTTTTTCCGACAGAAAGAAACCCATGCGGGTGGAGGTACAGATTCGGACCATTGCCATGGATTTCTGGGCCAGCCTAGATCATCTGCTGAAGTATAAAAAAGAAGTAATCAACGAAGCGGAAATCGGAGAAGAACTGCGCCAATGTGCGGAGACCATTGCTGAGACAGATCAGAAGATGTTTGAGATCCGCCAGAAGATTGAGGCCCAGGGCATCCGCGTGAGAAAATAGAAAGAAAGGGTATTGTCCATATGCGGTACCGAACACTAATATAAATAATAGGACAGGGTTTCGGTGATCTGGAATCCTGCCTTTTCGTATAAAGCAATGGCAGGAAGATTTTCGCCGGATACCTGAAGAAGGAACCGGCGTACCTGCTGTTCTTTTAGAGCGGGAAGAAGGGAAAGAAGAAACCGGGTTCCCCAGCCTTTTCCTCTTAATTTTTCCGGTACTAAAACTTGGTGAAGACAGCAGGTTTTTCCTTCAGGGGACTGGACAATATCCAGAGAACAGGATGCCGTCAGGATTCGGCCCCAAAAGGCCCGGGCGGTTTTAAGACCGTCTTTATCTGTTATATGGAGGGAAAAAAGGGAGGAGGCAGAGGAAGATACCAAAGGCCCGGAAAGAATGTTATCAGCATCCAGAGTCATTAAATGTTCCCGGTACCAGAATTCTGCTCCTAGAGAGCCCAGAACAGAAAGAGCCGGCCGGCCGGCATCCCCTTCCGGCACCGGAAAAGAGAACTGATGCTTTGGATAGGCAGCTTCCGCCGCCTCTAAAAGCGCAGAAAAAAGGCCTTTTTGCCGCCAGGCCGGATGAGTAAAAGCAGAACATTCAAAGAGCTTGTCTTCCAGAATGTAAAGGGCCAGAAAGGCCGCCAGGAAGGGCTCTTTTTTCTGACTCTGGGCCGTCTCTTCCGCTAAAAAGTATATATCCCCGTCTTCTGGACAGGACAAAGGAGAAGGGGAAGCAACAAGACATTGGGCAGTTAAATCCTGTACTTGTTTCAGGCGCTGAGGGGAGAGTTCGGTTTGGATAATGATAGGCATGGAATAAGCCTCCTGAATATCAGTTGAAGTTTAGTCTGAAAGAGGAACGGTTCAGACAAGTCTATTTTAAGGCAGATTCTGAAAAAAATCCAGCTTTTGCTCGTTTCTTTCCTAGAAGAAAAAAAGAGATTTCATAAAAACATAGAAAAGGAGTCTAAAAATGATATTGATAAAACAAATAGCCATTATATTTGGCGTTACCATGGCCGGGGAGCTTTTGTATGCGCTGCTTCCTTTTCCGGTACCTGCAGGAGTTTACGGGCTGTTTTTGCTGCTGTTTCTGCTTCTTGAAGGTCTGATAAAACTGGAACAGGTGGAGACGGCAGGGATGTTTCTGCTGGATATTATGGCTATGATGTTTATTCCGGCTACTGTGGGGATTATAGAGTCTAAGGAATTGCTTTTTGAGGTGGCAGTTCCTTATAGCATTATTATTAGTCTTACTACTATTTTTGTAATGGTGGTTACCGGGCGGACAGCTCAATTTTTAATCGGAAAGGCGAAAGATTAATCATGAATGAAATTTTGGAGAACTCTTTATACTTTGGAATGACTGTCAGCGTGGGAAGCTATTTGGCCGCCGCTTGGCTGAAAAAGAAAATCGGGTGGGCTGTGTTGAATCCGCTTTTGGTATCTTCCGTTATGGTGCTTCTTCTTCTGGTAATCTTCCGAATAGATTACCAGACCTACAACAATGGCGCTAAGTATCTTAGCTACCTTCTAACTCCGGCCACAGTGTGTCTGGCGATTCCTTTATATAAGCAGTTAGAGCTTTTAAAGAAATATTTTCCTGCGGTAATCGGAGCTATTTTTTCCGGTGTGGCGGCCAGCGCCGCCGGTGTGCTTGCATTAGCAAAGGCTATGGGGCTTGGACACGAACATTACGTAACGCTGCTGCCGAAATCCATTACCACGGCCATTGGAATGGGAGTCAGCGAGGAAGCAGGAGGTATTGTTACGTTAACGGTGATTTCCATTATCATTACAGGAGTATTGGGAAGTGTTATTGCAGAGGCAGTATTTAAGATTACCGGAATTACTCACCCAATAGCCAGAGGTTTGGCTCTGGGTACCAGCGCCCATGCGGTGGGTACTTCGAAAGCTTTGGAACTCGGGGAGATAGAGGGGGCTATGAGCAGTCTTTCTATTGCAGTGGCAGGATTGATGACGGTGATTTTGGTGCCGCTTATTTCAGGATTGATTTGACTGCAGAGGCGTTGCTGAAGGCACCGAGAACAAGGAGAGACTGATGAAAAAGCAAGGTGTACGAAAAAGCACTATGGCAGAGGCGGCAGCCTGGGTTAGGGAAAACCGGCATTGCTATCTGATGCTGTACTGGATTTTTTACCTGGCAGCCTTTTTTTTGCTGGAAATGAGAGAGGGGGAGTATTATTTAATTGAATGTTCCCTGGATAAAAAAATTCCCTTTGCTGAGGAATTTGTAGTCCCCTATGTGTCCTGGTTCGGACTTTTGGCGGGAGCTTTATTTTGGAGCATGTTTTGCTGTAAAAAGGACTTTCTGCGGCTGGCTTTTGTGATGTTTGCCGGAAATACTATTTGTCTGGGAATTTACTTGATTGCTCCCAACGGAATTGCTCTGAGGCCGGAGATGGTGCCGGATAATCTGTGGGGGTGGATGGTTGGACTCTTGTATCGGGCGGATACTTCTACCAATGTATGTCCTTCTATTCATGTTTCCAGTTCAGTAGCGGTAGCACTGACAGGGTGGAGATCAGAGCTTTTAAAAAACAGAAGGATATTTCGGCTCTTGCTGTACATATGGGTGGTATTGATCTGCCTGTCTACCATGTTTATTAAGCAGCATTCCATAGTGGATGTGATTTGGGGAACATTGCTGAGCATCTGCCTTTTTGGAATTCTCTGCCTGATAGAGAAGCTTGGAAGTAACGGCTTGGACAGAGTACCTGACGAAAATTAGGGTGTTGACTTTTTCTTCAAATAAGATATAATAATAATTGAACGATTATTCAGATGTTTATATGAATGATGGTGGAAAGGAGAAACGGCGATGGCAGTTCATGATGTGGAATGCTGTGATTTTTACCAGGTTCATGAAAAAGTGGTAGAGGCGGTTCATGGAAATATACCGGATGAAGATGTGCTGTATGACCTGGCGGAGCTGTTTAAGGTGTTCGGTGATTCCACCAGGATTAAGATCCTGTATGTGCTGTCGGAGGCGGAGATGTGCGTCTGTGACATTGCTCAGATTCTTAATATGACCCAGTCGGCAATTTCTCACCAGCTGAAAATTTTAAAACAGTCTAAGCTGGTGAAGAACCGGAGAGAGGGAAAAGCGGTTTTTTATTCTTTGGCAGACGGACATGTAAAAACCATTATGAGACAGGGACTGGATCATATTGAAGAATAAATTGTGATTATTCCGCCATATGGCAATTGGCGAGGAAAGAATTCTGTAAAAATTTTAAGACTAGGAGGTATTAAAATGAAGAAGAAATTTAAACTGGAGGATCTGGACTGTGCAAACTGTGCGGCTAAGATGGAGGACGGAATTAAGAAAATTGACGGTGTGATCAGCGCCAGCGTCAGCTTTATGACTCAGAAGCTGGTGATTGAAGCAGAGGATGCCCGATTTGATGAGATCATGAAAGAGGTGGTAGCGGTTTGTGCCAAAGTGGAGCCGGATTGCAAGATTTTAATGTAAAAGGGATAGGAAAACGATAAAAAAGCAGAGCTGACAGCCATAAAAAACATGCCGGTGAGAGTTACTCTCTGCCGGCGTGTTTTTTTATGGCTTCAAAGCTTTCGGCGCTGATGACATGTTCTATACGACAGGCATCCTCTTGAGCGGTTTCTTCATTTACTCCAAGGCGGATAAGCCAGGCAGTAAGGAGGGTGTGACGCTCATAGATTTTCTCCGCAATGACCCGACCTGACGGGGTCAGCGTGATGTAACCGCTGTCGTCCATCTGGACATACCCGTTTTCTCGTAAATTTTTCATGGCAACACTGACACTGGGTTTGGAAAAATTTAACTCATTGACAATATCAATAGAACGGACATGAGGCTTTCTGCGGCCCAGGATTAAAATCGTTTCTAAATAATTTTCGGCGGATTCTTGCACTTTCAATTTATATTCTCCTTAAACTTGGAAGCGATGCTGCTGTGGATATGATACCATATATCCAAAAGTTTTTCAAATAGAAGTGTTGACAAAATAGAAGGAGTGTGTTAAGCTAAACAGAGGTTAGTTGAAACTAACTAAAGGAGGGTATGATGAACTTTTCTACATTTGCGGTATTATTGATTGTGCTGCTGCTTATAGGCTTTGCAGTAAGAAGCATTTACAAAAATAAAAAGGAAGGAAAATGCTGTTCCGGGTGCAGTGGTTGTTCCGGAAATTGTCATGGAGATTGCAGGGAACAGTGATAGAAATATGAAAATATGGCAGAAAACAGATTGATTTAATGACGGAATTTCTGTATAATATCAATATAAACATAAATAATTCTGAAATATTTAGCGCATGCAGTGGGGCGGTGCAGCCTTAGATGGAGGTGTCTATGGAGAGCAGCATTATTACAATCAGCAGAGAATATGGAAGCGGAGGAAGAGAGATTGCCGAGAAGGCGGCAGAAAGATTGGGAATTCCATTTTATGACAGGGATTTGATTGACAAAACTGCCAAAGAAAGCGGTTTTACACCGGAATTTGTGGCGGAGCGGGAGCAGCGTCTTGGAAATAATTTTCTTTATAACTTTGCTCTCGGAGGGATTTATGGACTGGCTTACCCAAGGAAACCGGAAATGAAAGAACTGCCTGTAGCGGAACAGATTTTCCTGGCTCAGAAAAAGGTAATTGAAGAGTTGGCTGAGCAGGGCCCCTGTATTTTTGTAGGCCGGTGTGCCGATTATATCCTGCGGGATAAGCCAAATGTGTTAAAGGTTTTTATTTATGCGGATCCCGAGGAGAGAGCACGCCGGGCTGTAGAAAAATATGGCCAGGCCGAGGAACAGGCAGCAGAATTAATCCGCCATATAGATAAGCAGCGCAGACTTCATTATGAAGCATATACCGTGCAGGAGTGGGGAGACAGGAATAACTATCATTTGATGATGGACAGCCAGGCTTTTGGAGTGGAAGGCTGTGTAGACATTATCTGCAAAGCAGTCCTTTCCCTTGATAAGCAGCCCTCTCTTTAAAGCGCCGGGTTAGAGAGTTTAACACTAACTTTTTGTTAGAACTCCACATAGGAGCAATAAGCAGGGATTTTGGACCGTCTCCGGTAATACGATGAATTACCATTTCCGGCGGCAGAAGTTCAATACAGTCGATAACTAAATCGATATATTCTTCCATTGAAAGAGTGGGAAAGGGATTCGCCTGGTAGATCTGTGCCAGGGGGGTCCCTTTTAGTATGTGAAGAAGCTGAAGCTTGATGCCGTCTAAGGCCGGGGAAAACTCGGACAGATAGTTTACCGTATCCAACATCATATTTTTAGTCTCACCGGGAAGGCCCAGAATTACATGAACGATAACAGGAATATGAATCCTTTTAAGACGAAGGCAGGATTCCTCAAAACAGCTCAATTCATACCCTCTGCCGATAAACGCGGCAGTTTCGGGGTGGATAGTCTGGAGGCCCAGCTCCACCCAAACCGGTTTGATTTGGCTAAGCCTGGAGAGGAGGGAGAGAATGTCATCCGGCAGACAGTCAGGACGGGTAGCAATCGATAATGCCGCTATGTCCGGATGGGATACCGCCTCCATAAAAAGCGGTTCCAGATAGGAAACAGGAGCGTAGGTATTGGTGAAAGATTGGAAATAGGCAATATATCTGCCGTTAAACTTTCCAGCAAGTCGTGCCTTGGCGGACTCGATCTGCTCATATACAGACGTGGTCCGCTTTTGGGCGAAATCTCCGGAGCCTCCTTGGCTGCAGAAAATGCAGCCGGCAGTCCCGAGGACACCGTCACGGTTGGGACAAGTCATACCGCCGTCTAGTGCCAACTTATAAAGCTTTTCTCCAAAACAGTTCCGAAGATAGAAATCCAGGGAATGGTAGGGCTTTCCGTTCCAGTTCATCAAGGTATCCTCCGATTAATTTTTCAATGGCGAAGCTCTGTATGTCAGTATACAATGAAATCGTAAAAAATTATATAGTATTTGGTGAAAAATTGAATTGTCGCCCAGGGGTAAGGCATGGTATAATAGGAACACTTGGCGAGGTGTTTTTGAGCCTGGTAGATACGGCATATAAGGGTAAGGCTGGAATATCGATTTGTCAGCGGCTGCCTGTGCGGGGGAAAGACGGCACAGGCAGTCTTGCTGAGATAAAAAGGAGAGGAAATTATGAGTGCAAAGGAAATCATTCAGGTATTAGGAGAGGAAAAGACAGCGGCTTTTATGGCAAGCCTGTACGGCAAGTCTCAGGCGGAGGAAAACAGCAAGCGTTATCAGGCTATGGTTGAGGGATATGTACAGACCTTTGGAGATGACGACATTAAGCTGTTTTCTTCTCCGGGCCGTACGGAAATCAGCGGTAACCATACCGATCACAACCATGGCAAGGTTCTGGCAGGGAGTATTAACCTGGACTGTGTAGGCGCTGCCGCAAAGAATGATTCCAGACAGATCCGTATTGTCAGCGAGACTTATAATCAGGACTTTACCATTGATTTGGATCATTTGGAGGTAAGCCCAAAAGCATCCGGAACCATCGATCTAGTAAAAGGAATGTTAAAAGGCTTTGAGAGCTTTGGCTACCAGATTGGCGGTTTTAATGCATATCTTACCAGTAATGTTATTAGCGCGGCAGGAGTCAGCTCATCCGCTGCTTTTGAGATGCTAATTTGCTCTATAATTAATACTTTTTATAACCAGGGGAAACTGGATGCAGTTGCCTATGCCCACATTGGAAAATATGCAGAAAATCACTACTGGAACAAGGCATCCGGGCTTCTGGATCAGATGGCTTGTGCAGTAGGCGGCCTGATTACGATTGATTTTGTCAATCCGGCAGAGCCGGCTGTAGAAAAAATTGACTTTGATTTTGCGTCCCAGAATCACAGTCTGATTATTGTCCAGACCGGTAAGGGGCATGCGGATTTAAGCGCAGATTATTCTTCTGTACCAAACGAAATGAAAAAGGTTGCGGAGTATTTTGGAAAAGAGGTTCTGGCTGAGATTACTGAAAACATGGTGGTTGAGAATTTCCGGGAAATAAGAGAGTATGCAGGAGATCGTTCTGTTCTTCGTGCCCTTCATTTCTTTGAGGAGAACAAAAGAGTAGAGGCTATGGTAGCAGCGTTAAAAAGCGGAGATTTTCAGGGATTTTTAGCCGGCATCACTGCCTCTGGCAATTCTTCTTGGAAATGGCTGCAGAACTGTTATACTAATGCCAGTGTTCAGGAACAGGGGATTACCGTTACTCTGGCCCTTACAGAGATGTTTATTGCAGATAAAAAGAGGGGAGCGTGCAGAGTCCACGGCGGTGGCTTTGCCGGAGTTATTATGGCCATGTTACCTAATGATCTGGTAGATGAGTATATCACATATATTGAAAATGCGGTAGGAAAGGGCAGCGCATACCGGATGAACATCCGGCCTTATGGAGCTATATGCGTGAGTGAGATGATACGGTAAAACGGCATACCCTTCTGAGAGGAAGCGTCTCTTTTTGCTGTGGTTAAGCAGATAGGGACGCTTTTATAGTTTAATCATGTCGGAAAGAGTCGGACGATTTCCCTTGTATATCAAGCTTTGTCGGATTATACTGGAGATGTAAAGCATAGCTTGTTTAACGCAGTCAATGATACAGATTATAAAAAGGCGGAGGATTTGGAGATTGTGACCTTGGATAATGCCATTTACATGAATATGAAAAATGATTTGGCATTTATCATTGATTTTCAGCTGAATCTTTATGAACACCAAGCCAGTTATAACCCCAATATGCCGCTTCGGAATCTGTTGTATGTTGCCAAAGAATACCAAAAACTGGTAAAAGAGCGGTCACTATATTCTTCTGCTCCCTTAAAAATCCCTACACCCCATTTTGTGGTCTTTTATAATGGAGAACGGAAAGAGCCGGAACGCCGGATATTGAAGCTGTCAGATCTAAGAGAAATTAAAAATGTGCTGTACCGGAATAGGACTTTATATGTCTCATTCCGGCAGCACATTTTTAATAGTTTATTCTAAAATACTGGCATGATATTCCTGAAGAGATTTCAGTTCATCATGTTCGCCTTTTGCCATAGCTGCAATACCCTTGGCAGCGGCCTTGGCGGCATACATGGTGGTGATGTAAGGAATCTTTTTATTAATTGCGGTTTTACGCAGGTAGGAATCATCATATTTACTCTGCTTGCCGGCCGGAGAATTGATAATTAGATCGATCTCACCATTAACCATGGCATCATAAATGTTGGGACGGCCTTCCTGAAGCTTCTTTAAGATGCGGCAGGAAACACCATTTTCCTCCAGATATTGCCCGGTACCTTCAGTAGCTACGATTTGAAAGCCCAGATCAAAAAGCTGTTTTGCAGCCTCTAAAGCCAGCTCTTTGTCGCCGCTGTTGACGCTGACCAGAGCAGTGCCGGATAAGGGCAGCTTTGTGCCGGTAGCTTCCTCTGCTTTGTAATAGGCCAGAGGGAAGGTGCTGCTGATACCCAGCACCTCGCCGGTGGAACGCATTTCCGGGCCGAGAAGGGGATCAACCTCAGGGAACATATTAAAGGGCAGAACAGCTTCCTTTACCCCGTAGTAAGGATGCTCCTTCTCTTTAAAGAGAGTGACGTCCGGGCGGTTTCCGGTGAGTTCGTAAGTCATAAGCTGGGTGGCAATATTTGCCATGTTGATGTTGCATACCTTAGATACCAGCGGCACGGTACGGGAAGCTCTGGGATTGGCTTCCAGAACATATACCTGATCCTTGTAGATGGCATACTGCATATTCATCAAACCGACAACACCCATCTCACAGGCAATATCAGTGGTGTACTTGCGAATAATTTCCTTATTTTTCTCCGAGATTTTAACAGAGGGAATTACGCAGGCGGAGTCTCCGGAGTGGATACCGGCTTGTTCAATGTGCTGCATAACTGTAGGGACAAATGCGTGGGTACCATCGGAGATGGCATCGGTTTCACATTCCATTGCGTCTTGTAAAAACATGTCCATCAGAATGGGGCGCTCCGGGGTTACATCAATAGCGGCGGCCATGTAGTCACGCAGCATATCATCATCATAAACCACCTCCATACCCCGGCCGCCTAATACGTAGGACGGACGAACCATCATAGGGTAGCCAATGCGGTGGGCAATTTCCAGAGCATCTTCAATGGTAACCGCCATACCGGATTTAGGCATAGGGATATTTAATTTATTCATCATTGCGTTGAACAGATCCCGATCCTCGGCCATGTCGATAACTGCAGGAGAAGTTCCCAGAATGTGGGCGCCGCGTTTCTCCAGTTCGGCAGCAATATTTAAGGGAGTTTGGCCGCCGAACTGTACAATAACGCCCAGAGGCTTTTCCTTATTGTAAATACTCATAACATCTTCAACGGTCAGAGGCTCAAAGTACAGTTTGTCAGAGGTGTCGTAGTCGGTAGAAACAGTCTCCGGATTGCAGTTGACCATAATGGTCTCAAAGCCCAATTCCCGTAAGGTCAGAGCCGCATGAACACAACAGTAATCAAACTCAATTCCCTGCCCGATGCGATTGGGACCGCCGCCTAATACCATAACCTTCCTGCGATCTGATACAGGGGCTTTGTCCTCGCCGTTATAAGTGGAATAGTAATAGGAAGCCGGATCCTTTACAGCGCTTACAGGAACGGAATCCCAACATTCCTTTACGCCGAGAGCTTCTCTGCGGTTAAACAAATCCCACTCGTCAACTTCCAGAAGTTTAGCCAAGTATTTGTCGGAGAAACCGTCTTTTTTTGCCTGAATTAACAGTTCATCAGGAAGCTCCTTCCCTTTGGAGGAGAGGATTTTTTCTTCCAGGTCTACCAGCTCCTTCATCTGTTGTAAAAACCACATCTTAATGTGGGTCATCTCATGAAGTTTTTCTAAAGGAGCTCCTTTGCGGATTGCCTCGTACATAATGAACTGCCGCTCGCTGGAGGGCTCAGCTAGTTTTAAGTACAGCTGCTCCAAACTCAACTGATGGAAATTCTTTGCAAAGCCCAGGCCATACCGTCCTGTCTCCAGGGAACGAATAGCTTTCTGCAGGGCCTCTTTATAGTTCTTACCGATAGACATAACCTCGCCTACAGCCTTCATCTGAGTGCCCAGCTTGTCTTGTGAACCTTTGAATTTCTCGAATGCCCAGCGGGCAAACTTAATTACCACATAATCGCCAGAGGGCTTGTAGTTGTCCAGTGTACCGTCCTTCCAATAAGGAATTTCATCCAGAGTGAGGCCGCAGGCTAACAGTGCTGATACATAAGCAATAGGAAAGCCGGTAGCCTTAGAGGCCAATGCAGAAGAGCGGGAGGTTCTGGGATTAATCTCGATAATGATGATACGGTCGCTTTGGGGGTCATGGGCAAACTGCACATTGGTGCCGCCAATGACACCGATAGATTCTACGATAGCGTGAGCTTGTTTCTCTAAACGATCCTGTAGTTCTTTGGAGATGGTCAGCATAGGCGCACTGCAGAAGGAGTCGCCAGTGTGAACGCCCATGGGGTCAATATTTTCAATAAAGCAGATGGAAATCTTTTTGCCGGTAGAGTCACGGACTACCTCTACTTCCAACTCTTCCCATCCAATCACAGACTCTTCAATCAGAATCTGATGAACCATGGAAGCCGCCAAGCCGCGAGCAGCTACTTTTTTTAACTCCTCTTCATTATAAACAATGCCGCCGCCGGTGCCGCCCATGGTATAAGCAGGACGGATAACAACAGGATACCCTAAATCGGCCGCAATTTTTAAAGCCTCATCAACGGAATAGGCGGGGGCGCTTTTGGCCATTTCAATACCAAGCTGATTCATTGCTTCTTTAAAAGCGATCCGATCCTCGCCGCGGTTGATTGCATCTACCTGAACTCCGATAACCTGAACTCCAAATTTGTCCAGTATACCGGCATTATAAAGCTCCTCACAAAGGTTTAAGCCGGATTGGCCGCCTAAGTTGGGGAGCAGGGCATCGGGCCGTTCCTTAGCGATGATCTCGGTAAGACGGTCCACATTTAAAGGTTCAATATAGGTGGCGTCAGCAGTGGCCGGGTCGGTCATGATGGTAGCCGGATTGGAATTGACAAGCACAATCTTATATCCCAGATTTCTGAGAGCCTTGCAGGCCTGAGTACCGGAATAATCAAACTCACAGGCTTGACCAATAATAATCGGGCCGGAACCGATGATCAAGATCTTGTTGATGTCATTGCGTTTGGGCATAATGGACCTCCATAAGTATAGTGTTTTTGCGGATTCAAAAAAACTCTAATCTAAATGATTATATCACAAAAATTTTTCTTGAATAGGGGGAAAATGTAAAAAAAAGAGAAATTTGTAAAAACAGAATTATAAAAGTTTGACAAAAAAGCCTAAAAGGCATTATCATAAGAATCAGTATGAAGTCAGCAGACTATCAGGGAGGAGACAGATAATGAAATACAGCAAAGAAGATATTTTCCGTATGGTAGAAGAAGAGGACGTAGAATTTATCCGTCTCCAGTTTACGGATATTTTCGGGGTTTTGAAAAACATGGCGGTGACGGTAAGCCAGCTGGAAAAAGCTTTGGATAACCAGTGCATGTTTGACGGTTCCTCTATTGAAGGCTTTATTCATATTGAGGAATCAGACATGTACCTTCATCCGGATTTAGATACCTTTGAGATTTTTCCGTGGAGGCCCCAGCAGGGCAAGGTTGCCAGGCTTATCTGTGATATATATCTGCCGGACGGAAAGCCTTTTACAGGGGATCCTAGATATATATTAAAGAAAGTTCTGCGGGAAGCGGGAGATCTGGGCTATTCTTTTCACGTGGGACCGGAATGTGAATTTTTCTTGTTCTATATGGACGAGGAAGGGCGCCCTACAACCAAAACTCAGGAGGCGGGAAGCTATTTTGATATTTCGCCTCTGGATATGGGAGAAAATGTGCGTCGGGATATTGTGCTGAGCCTGGAGGATATGGGCTTTTGCGTGGAGGCGTCCCATCATGAGCTGGCACCGGGGCAGCATGAGATCGATCTGGAATATCGGGAGGCCTTAAAAACTGCCGATGATATTAT
This sequence comes from Enterocloster bolteae, assembly GCA_021772025.1. Classification (GTDB taxonomy): domain Bacteria; phylum Bacillota; class Clostridia; order Lachnospirales; family Lachnospiraceae; genus UMGS1370. Next base: position 18,888 of record JAETNT010000039.1, read on the forward strand.
GACCTTCCGAATGGCGGTAAAAACCATTGCCAAACGCCATGGCTTTCACGCAACTTTTATGCCTAAGCCCAGAGAAGGAATTAATGGCTCCGGTATGCATATTAACATGTCTTTGGCAGACAGAAAGGGAAACAATGTTTTTGCGGATCAGTCTGACCCTATGGGGTTAAGCGACAAGGCTAGGCAGTTCATAGCGGGGATTCTTTGCCATATGGAGGGGATGACCCTTCTGACCAATCCGCTGGTCAATTCTTATAAGCGGCTGATTCCGGGATACGATGCGCCGGTTTCTATTTCCTGGTCGGAAAAATCCAATAGAAGTTCTTTAATCCGCATCCCCTCCGCCAGGGGAAAGGGCACTCGAATTGAGCTGCGCTGTCCGGATTCGGCGGCAAATCCATATCTGGCGCTGGCCGTCTGTCTGGCCGCCGGCCTGGACGGGATGAAAAAAGAAATGGAGATACCAGACAGCTTGGAAGGTAACGTGTTTACAATGAATGAGGGGATGCTGACAGAGAAAAAGATACACTTGCTGCCCCATACTCTTGGGGAGGCCATCCAGGCTTTTGAGAAAGACTTCTTTGTAAAGGAAGTATTGGAACCCCATATTTTTCAGCAATACTTAGAAGCCAAAAAGCGGGAATGGAAGAAATTCCGAGCCGCCGTAACCGACTGGGAAACCCGGGAGTATCTCTATCGCTATTAAACATAGAAAATATAGGAACGGGGGCCGGGCCGGGAGGTGAAGGAGATTGGCGGAGATAATCGTAGCATTCTCAAAGCCTGAAAACGGAAAAAATATAAAAAATATTCTGATGAGAAATGGTTTTCACGTGGCGGCTACCTGTGTAAGTGCCGCTCAGACCTTGACAGCAGCAGAAGACTTAGGGAGAGGAATCGTAGTTTGCGGAAGTCATTTTGCGGATATGATGTACACGGAGTTAAGGGAATGTCTCCCGGTCTATATTGATATGCTGGTGATTGCGCCTCCGGCCCATATGGCGGCCGGAGGAGTGGAGAATCTGGTACTTTTAGCCATGCCTTTAAAGGTTAATGAACTTATCGGTACCATGGAGATGATGACACGGGCCCAGCAGCGCCGGGGACGGAAGCGTAAAAAACCGGCGGTAAGAAGTCAGGAGGATTTGGAGATTATAAAACATGCCAAAGAAATTTTAATTACCAGGAACCGGATGGATGAAGGGGAAGCCCACCACTATCTGCAGAAATGCAGCATGGAAAACGGCACTAATTTGGTAGAAACAGCCCAGATGGTTATCAGTTTGGCAAGCAGCTAATCAGAAAAGCGAAATAACTGCCTGCCTTCGAAACAGACGGGACAAAAGACGGAAAGAGGAACAGTGTTATGAAATTTACTAAGATGCAGGGGATCGGGAATGATTACGTATATATAAACTGTTTTGAAGAGCAGGTTGAAAGCCCGGAGAAACTGGCAGTGGCAATCAGCGACCGCCATTTTGGCGTAGGCTCTGACGGCCTGATTTTAATTTGCCCGTCAGATATAGCAGACTGCCGGATGCAGATGTTTAACGCAGACGGAAGTGAGGGGGCTATGTGCGGAAATGCGATTCGCTGTGTGGGAAAATATGTGTATGACCACAAGATTGTGGATAAAAGAAAGATTACCGTAGAGACCAGGGGAGGTGTCAAAACTCTGGATATGACAGTGGAAAACGGCAAGGTTACTTTGGTTAAAGTGGATATGGGGGAACCGTCTTTGATTTCCCGGCTTCCGGAAAGCATTACGGTGGCTGGAATTGATTACCAGTTTATCGGAATTTCCGTGGGCAATCCCCATGCGGTTTACTTTATGGAGGAAATCGACAGCTTGAATCTGGAAAAAATCGGCCCGGCTTTTGAAAACCACGAAAGGTTTCCGGATCGGGTAAATACCGAATTTGTCCGTTTGATAGATCGGCAGCATATTCAGATGCGGGTGTGGGAACGGGGGAGCGGGGAGACCTGGGCCTGCGGCACCGGTGCTACTGCCAGTGCGGTGGCCTCCGCTTTAATGGGGTATACAGACGATCAGGTAGATGTAGCTCTGCGGGGAGGCCGCCTTCTTATAGAATGGAATCGGGAAACCAATCATGTATTTATGACCGGACCGGCGGCGGAGGTGTTTACCGGAGAGTATGAACCCGTTTAAAAAGCATTCTTCTTTAAAGAAAGTTTATTACCGAAGCTTTGTACTGCTGATTGTGGTACCGATTCTGCTGCTGTTTTCTGTGTCTTTAAGCATTACCCGGTATATGATGCAGAAAAATGCGGTAAGCAATATTCGGAATTCTCAGGATGCCATCCGCTCCTCCCTTACAGAAGCATCCCGGAAAACTGCGCTTCAACTCTCCCATTTGGTATTTGTTAATAACAATGAAGTCTTATCTCTGGCAGCGGCAATTGGCGGCTCTGACGGCAGCAAACGGTACGAATATGATAACCGGTTAAACGAAATGTTTCGGGTAGCGGCTGCTCCGTCCCAGAATACTATTTCCGCCATGTTCTACATGAAGAACGGAGAAAATATTTATTTGAAAGACGAGATCCGTCTTTCAAGAAGCGAAATGGAAGGCGAGGCCTGGTATCAAAGGGCACTTGAGTGGCAGGATGTGGTAAGTCTGGGGATTTTTGACACTTCCAGGCAGAATATTACCTACTCTCGCCTGAAAAGCGGCCAGTGTGTTTTAGTGGCGGCCCTTTCTCCGGGCCGGCTTCTGGATCGCTCTAAAACCATTGAAATGGTAATGCTGTTTGATGTAACGCCTGTTGGGGAAATGATAAAAAAATATAATCGGGATCCTTTGCTTGGAACTACCTTTCTCATAGACAAATCCGGAGGTCTTTTATTTGCGGGGGAGGCCCATGAACAGGCGGCCGGCTTTCTGGAGCATTTGCCTCTGGAAGACTTAAATACAGGCGGGAACGGCCAGTGCATTCGCAGACGGCTGCCGGATCCGGATACTGGGAGAAGGGGAAACTATACCATTGTATTTTCAGAGGGCGGGCAGCCGGGATGGCGTTTGGTAACCTGTGTTAGAACCGGAAATCTGACGGCCGCCTATAATCGAATGGCAGTAATCTGGGTGGTGGTTGCAGGAGTCCTAATGTTTTTGTTCTATCTGTTTTCAAGGTTTTTCCTGCGTTCTATTATCGGGCCGGTACATACCATGGTAGAAGGGCTTCAGGAACTGGAAGCAGGTAATCTGGATACTCATATTGAACCGGCCGGGCACACAGAGATCCGCAATATGATTCACTCCTTTAACCGAATGGTGCGCCAGCTGAAGGTTTCCATTGCAGAAAATGAGCAGGTTCAGAAAAAGAAACATGAAGCCGAGGTGCGGGCGCTTCAGTCCCAGATAAATCCTCATTTTCTGGTCAACACTTTAAACTCTATCCGCTTTATGGCCCAGGTTTCCCGGTTTGAGGGAATTCGCAAAATGGCCGAGGCGCTGATTAAAATTTTATCCTGTTCCTTCCGGGGAAACATTAGCTTTTATACGGTAAAGGAAGAGCTGGAGGTGTTGGACAGCTATTTGTATTTAATGAAAATACGATATTCCAATGGATTTGAAGTTGCCTACCAGATTGATGAAGGCTGTCTGGATTACCGGATGCCACGTCTGATTCTCCAGCCAGTGGTAGAAAATTCCATAGTTCATGGCCTTTCAGAAAAAGAAGACGATATCGGTCACCTTCAGGTACAGGTGAGCCAGAATGAGGAATTTGTAATCTTCACTATAGCAGATGACGGCACAGGAATGACAGAGGATGAAATAAAGTATCTTTTTACCTCTAAGGAGCGCCGGGCAGGAGATAACACCAGCATCGGAGTGGAAAATGTATATGCTAGAATAAAGTTGTATTTTGGAGAAAAATGTCGGATGTCCATGGAGAGCCGGTTGGGAAAATATACCAGAACAATTATTGAGATACCCAAGATAAGGGAGGATGTAAATGGTGAACCGAGTTCTGATAGTAGACGATGAAACCATTGTTCGGGTAACATTAAGATCTTTAATCGACTGGGAGGCCAACGGCTATACCATTATAAAAGATTGTATGAGCGGTCAGCAGGCCTTGGATTATTTGAAAAAGACTCCGGTAGATCTTCTGATTACGGATATGAAGATGCCGGGAATGGATGGCCTGGAGCTGATGGAAGCGGTAGGACGGGAAGGAAAAGCCCCGGTGACCCTGGTCCTGTCCGGATATAATGAGTTTGAGCTGGTTCGGGAAGCCTTTCGTAAGGGGGCTTATGATTACCTTCTAAAAAGTGATTTAAATGCAGAGTCTTTGACTGCTTTGCTAAAAAAACTTAATCAAGATATTTTTAAAGGCAGCAGGCCGGAAAATTACAGTCTGGAATCCGGAAGAATTAAGCTTCCCAAAGATGGCCGGTACAGTATTGTACTGTTTGAGATCAGGGATTTTAAACGGCAGACAGCCAGATTCGGAGAAAATTTGGATGAAAAGCTGGAAAAACCTATGCTGGAACTGGCCCGTCAAATTCCCAGAGTTAGCGCAAAAGGCGGTATTATCAAAGTTTATCCGTCCCAACTTTTGCTTTATTACAAAGTGACAGATGAAATTCAGTATCCTGCCGCCGTTTTGGCTTTGGTCCGTCAGATTCAGGCGGTATGGCGGGATTACATGAATTTAGAGGTACTGGCAGGAATCAGTACTCCGGTTATCGGCAGCCAATTGGATGAGGCACTGGGACAGGATATCCAGCTTTTGAAGTGGAGCGCCCTTTGCGGTGCCTGCGGAGTCAGTACCTTTGGGGAATTTAAAAGCCGTATTCAGGTGATGATGGAGGAAAAAGACCAGTGTCTCCCGCTTCTTACCGCTTTGTTTTCCGGCGATCAGGTAGGAGCAGAGACAGAGAAGCAAAATTTTTTGACTAACCTGGAAAAGCTTTCTTTAGAAGGGGCTAAGGAGCGATGCCTGCAGCTTATCTGCCAGCTGGCAGATAAATTTCGGGAATATGAACTGGATTTTTCTTCTCTGTTTCCGGAGGAGATAAATTATTACGAAAAAATAGGCCGTTTGGGAACCATAGGAGAGCTGAATTTGTGGCTTAACAATTATATTCGGTGGGTCAGCTATCATTTGGAAATGGCACGGGAAAACCGGCAGGCAGATGTTATAGAGCGGGCTCAATGTTTTCTGGCTGACAATTTTGCCAATCAGGAGCTGACCTTAAGGGCGGCTGCCGATTATGTAGGCCTGAATGAAAAGTACTTCAGTTCCAAATTTACCAAAGAAACCGGTATGACTTTCAGTGTCTACTTAACCAGACTGCGGCTTCAGAAGGCTAAACAGCTTATGGATTCTACAGATTTGAAGGTTTATGAGATTAGCGGCAGGGTAGGCTACAATAATGTAGAACATTTTAACCGCATGTTTAAAAAGAATCTGGGAATCAGCCCCAGTGAGTATCGAAAATCCGGAAGAAAGCGGTAATGGCTAAGGCTTTTTCAAATTCCGCGTTTTCGGATTTGCGGCATGATGGAAAAATCAAGAGATTCGTCGAAATCAGGAGGAATGTATGAATACCCCCCAACTGGAAACCGAAAGGCTTATATTAAGAAAATTTACGAGAAATGATATAGAAGCATTGTATTTGATACTGAAAGACGAAGCGATCAACACTTTTCTGCCGTGGTTTCCGCTGAAAAGCATGGATGAAACGCAGCACTTTTTTGAAACAAAATATATGACAGAGTATAAAAAGCCGCAAGCCTATGCTTATGCTATCTGTTTGAAAGAGGACAATTATCCGATTGGCTACATAAAGGTTGATATGGATGACAGCCATGATTTTGGCTACGGGCTCAGGAAAGAATTTTGGCGGCAGGGAATTGCCGCAGAAGCCGGAAAGGCCGTTGCAGCACAGGTGAAAAAGGATGGGTTGCCTTATATCACAGCAACCCATGATATTAACAATCCCCGAAGCGGCGGTGTTATGAAACAAGTAGGCATGAAATATCAATATTCTTATGTGGAACAATGGCAACCCAAAGATTTGTCGGTTACCTTTCGAATGTACCAGTTAAATTTTAATGAAAAGGATAGCCGCGTTTTTAAAAAGTATTGGGATAATTCTGCTGTGCATTTTGTGGAAACAGATATAGATGTCGGATAAAAGATCTAACGAAATATCAAGAAATCGAACTTTTATTCATAGAATAAAACCTCCTGAGTTGATAAAATATGATTAACAATCAACAAGGGAGGTTTTCTTTATGAAAAAGAAATTTTTAGCGTTGACTATGTGCGCTGCGTTAACTGCGGGAGCGCTGACTGCATGCGCGCCGGAGGATTCAGCGGATGCCGCCGCTACAACCGCAGCTCAGACTACAAAGGCGGCAGCTTCGGACACCACAGAGGCGGAAACTGCCCCGGTTCAGGTAAATGAAGAGTTAAGCGGCGATTTAGTATTTGCGATTTGGGACAATAATTTGATGGATTATATTGATGCCAACGATATGGTAGGAAAATTCCAGCAGCAGTACCCCAACGCCAACATTGAAGTAGAGAAAATTAAGGATGACTCAGAATACTGGAATGCCATGAAGATGCGTGCATCTGCAAACCAGCTTCCGGATGTTATGTTTAACAAGCCTTTTACCTTGTCCAGATTTCAGGATTACCTGTTGGATTTATCTGACTTAGAGGCTACCCAAAATAATGAACTGGCGGCTGGTTATGCATTAAACGGCAAGACCTTAGGTGTCCCTATGACTGCGGGATATGAGTATGTATACTATTGGAAAGACATGTTTGCGGAAGCAGGCGTAGAGGTTCCTACTACCTGGGAACAGCTGAAAGAGGTTTCCTTAAAGCTCCAGGAACATTTTGGAAAAGACAATCCCAACTTTATGGCAATCGCAATGGGAGCCAAAGACGAATGGCCGGACTATCCGTTTATGGAATTTATGCCTGCATTGGAAGGCGGCAACGGTCAGAATTGGAACGACATGGCAAAGGTGGACGAACCTTTTGCAGATGGAACCGATATCTCTAAAGCTTATCACAAAGTATATGATTTATTTACTTCCGGTGTATTTGGAAAAGACCCCTTAGGACTGGGAAATGACCAGGCAACCGCGCTGTTTGCTCAGAAGGAAGCCGCCATTATTGCACTGGGCGACTGGGGATTACAAAATATTAAGGATGGAACCGAGGATTATTCTCAGCTGGGCTGCTTTTACCTGCCGGTAAGGGATACCGAAGCAGATCCTTTCCGGGTTGTAGTACAGGGCGACTCCTTTATGGGAGTAACTACCCACAGCAAGAATCCGGAATTGGCAAAAGCCTTTGTAGAGTGGTTCTATAGCGATGCATGGTATCCAGGATATATTAATTACGTAACCAGCGCCTCTTCTATGACCAACTTCCCCAAAGAAAAGGATCCTATCCTGGCAGAGGCAGATGCCGCACAGCCGGACAGTCAGCTGGTAATGTATGACGGAGGCGGAGACGATTTCCAGACTATTCAGAACGAGACCGCATTTGACTATAAGAAACTGGGAGCAGAGATGTTTACCGATGGCTTTGATTTAGATGCCAGACTGGCGGAGCTCAATGGAAAGTGGAAAGATGCAAGAACAAAATTGGGAACCCAGTAAAAACAGACACTTTTAACCTGAAAGGAAAGGGGCTGCTGCAGATAACGCAGCAGCCTTTTTAAAAGGAAACACCCTCGGGTATCCCTGCATGCCCAAAAACAGGGCGAAAAGGAGGAAACACCCTGCGGGTATCCCTGTATGCCCAAAAACAGGGCAAAAAGGAGGAAATTAATGAATTCTCTTGCTAAGAAAAAAAGACGTTTTATTCTGCGGTCTCTTATTGTCCCCAGCATCCTGCTGGTATGCTTTGTAGTATTTCCGGCTTTTGATTTGCTGCGTATGAGCTTTACTGACTGGGACGGATATTCGGAAACCAGTAAGTTTATTGGATTTGAAAACTATATTTCTATGTTTAAAAACAAGGATTTATGGCAGTCCCTGCAGAATAATGCAGTATACTTTTTTACCCACTTATTAATGATACCGGTGGAGCTGGCATTTGCGGTACTGCTGACTTCCAGGCTGCGGGCGGCCAAGCTTTATAAAACGATGGTATTTATGCCTTATATTATCAATGGAGTAGCTATTTCCTATGCATTTTCTTACTTTTTTTCTCCCATTAACGGAGCCTTTGATGAGATCTTAAAAGTCTTTCATTTAAGCATGCTGTCCCGGAACTGGCTGTCAGATCCTAAGATTGTTAACTTTGTACTGGCTTTTGTATCTCTGTGGAGATTTTCCGGCTATCATGTAATTCTGTTTATGGCTGCCCTTCAGTCCCTTCCCCAGGATGTCCAGGAAGCCGCCAGAGTGGACGGGGCAAATGCTTGGCAGATGTTTCGGTATATTCAGATCCCGGCGATTATGCTAATGGTAGATTTTGTTCTTTTTGATAACATTCGAGGGGCTCTTCAGGTATTTGACATTCCCTTTGTTATGACTGCAGGCGGACCGGGATATGCCTCATCCACCTTTACTCTGTATACAATCAAAACCGCCTTTACTTTCTCGAATTTTGGTCTGGCCTCTACTATGGCAGTGGCCATTATGGTAATGATCGTATTGATTTATGCAGTACAGAACAAGATTATCCATGGACTGATTCTGAAAGGAGACAAGTGATGATGAGAACGAAAAGAGTTCTGTCCCAGCTTCTGAAGCAGATTTTATGCTTTGTCATGGTGGCCATTGTCCTGGCGCCAATAGTGCTGGTGTTGTTTGCCGCCTTTAAAACCAAGGCGGATATGGTAAAGATTTCTCCTCTGCTGCTGCCGCCCAAAAGCCGGTTTACTCTGGAAAACTTTCGAAAGGTTTTACACGATAAATATTTGCTGATAGGTTTTAAAAATACCGGAATTATTCTGATAGTCAGCATTTTCTTTAATGTATTATTCGGAACTATGACGGCATTTATTATCGAAAGATTCCAGTTCAGGTTTAAGAAAATCATTGTAGGTTTGTTCTTTGCAGGAATGTTAATTCCCACCTTTGTAACCGAAATTGCCCGTTTTAAGATTATTAACGGACTTGGGCTTTACAACTCCCTGGGAGCCCCCATTCTTATCTATGTGGCATCAGACCTGATGCAGCTTTATATTTACCGGCAGTTTATTTCCACTTTGCCTGTGTCTCTGGACGAAAGCGCTCTGTTAGACGGATGCGGATACTTTGAGTTATTTGTCCGGATTATTTTCCCTCTTTTAGCTCCTGCTACGGCTACCGTTGTCATTATCAAAGCCATCAATATTATCAACGATATGTATATTCCTTATCTGTATATGCCTAAAAACGGACTGCGGACGCTCACCACTTTTCTGATGAATTATGCCAATGCCCAGCAGGGCTCCTGGCAAAGCCTGGCAGCCGGTATTATAATCATTATGCTGCCTACTATTCTGATTTATTTATTTTTCCAGAAATATATTCTGGCAGGTATTGCCGCAGGAGCAGTTAAGGAGTAAAATATCTTCAGCAGTCTTTTTAAAGAGAAAGATGAGGAAACACCCTGCGGGTATCCCTATATGCCCAGAAAACAGGGCGAAAGGAGGAAACACCCTGCGGGTATCCCTATATGCCCAGAAAACAGGGCGAAAAGGAGGAAACACCCTGCGGGTATCCCTATATGCCCAGAAAACAGGGCGAAAAGGAGGAAACACCCTGCGGGTATCCCTATATGCCCAGAAAACAGGGCGAAAAGGAGGAAACATGAAGGAGAAAATTACATGGCCCCAATTATCCTGGCTGGAGGATCCGGAGGTCTTCCGGGTAAATCGTTTGGACGCTCATTCGGATCATGTCTATTACGAAAATAATGAAGACAAAGAAGCCGGGAACAAAAGTCTGTATCAGTCTTTAAATGGCCGGTGGCGCTTTGCCTTTTCCAGCCGCCCTGCAGATAGGCCGGAGGACTTTTACAAAGAGGATTATGATGATTCAGGATTTGGAACTATCGAGGTGCCGGGGCATATAGAACTCCAAGGCTATGACAAAATTCACTATATCAATACTATGTATCCTTGGGACGGACGCACATTTTTGCGCCCGCCTCACATCGACTGGGATTATGACCCGGTAGGGTCTTATGTAACTACCTTTGACCTGGAAAAACCTCTTCAGAACAAAAGAGTCTGCATTTCCTTCCAGGGTGTTGAGCAGGCCTTTTTCGTGTGGCTTAACGGTCAGTTTATCGGATATAGTGAAGATACTTTTACTCCTTCGGAATTTGACCTGACCGACGTGGTGAAAGACACTGGAAACCGGCTGTGCGTGGAGGTCTACAAGCGTTCCAGCGCCGCTTGGCTGGAGGATCAGGACTTCTTTCGATTTTCCGGGATTTTCCGGGATGTATATCTGTTTGCAAAACCGGAATGTCATATAGAGGATCTGTGGATTCAGGCAGGGCTGAAAGAGGATTGCACCACAGGAACCTTTAAGCTGAGAGTGAAAACCTCAGGAGGAAATATGTCTCTTTCCTGGAAATTAAAGGATCAGGAAGAACAGACGGTTTTGTCAGGAGACTGGGCGGCAGGGACTGACAGCCAAGGTAATGGCCGGGGCAATTTACAAAATAAAGACAATGAAAGCTCCCCCTTTTCCTATGGTCCTTATATTCTGCTCGGAGAGGCGGAGCTTCCGGAAATAAAACGGTGGAGCAGCGAGAATCCTTATCTCTATCAGTTGGAAATCAGTGTCTATGGCCCGAAAGGCTGTCTTATGGAGGTTGTTCCTTATACGGTAGGCTTCCGCCGCTTTGAAATTAAAAATAAAATTATGGAGATAAACGGGGAGCGGATTATCATAAACGGCGTTAACCGTCATGAGTGGAATCCCCGCCGGGGCCGTTCCATCACCAAAGAGGATATGCTGGAGGATATTGCCATTCTTAAGAAAAACAATATCAATGCTGTCCGCACCTGCCATTACCCAAACCAGAGCCTGTGGTATAAGCTGTGTGATGAAAACGGTATTTATGTTATGGACGAAACCAATCTGGAAAGCCATGGTTCCTGGCAGAAGATGGGGATTTGTGAGCCCTCCTGGAATATTCCCGGAAGCCTGCCTCAGTGGAAAGAATGTGTGCTGGATCGGGCCTCATCCATGCTGGAGAGAGATAAAAACCATACCTGTATTTTGTGGTGGTCCTGTGGAAATGAGTCCTATGCCGGGGAGTGCATCCGGGCTATGAGCCGCTATTTTCATGACACAGATCCTTCTAGAGTGGTACACTATGAAGGCGTATTCTGGAATCGGGAATTTAATGATATCAGCGATGTGGAGAGCCGAATGTATGCAACTCCCCAGGAGGTAAGGGAGTATCTGGAAAATAGCCCGGAAAAGCCCTTTCTCCTCTGCGAATACATGCATGATATGGGCAACTCCATAGGCGGCATGGAAAGCTATATCCGCCTTTTGGAGCAGTTTCCCATGTATCAGGGAGGCTTTATTTGGGACTATATTGATCAGGCGATTTATCGCAAGGATATAGACGGCAGGGAAGTTCTGGGTTACGGGGGAGATTTTGACGACCGGCCCACAGACTATGCTTTTAGCGGCAACGGTATTGTCTTTGCCGACCGCACGGAAAAACCGGCGATGCAGGAGGTGCGGTACTGGTACAGCAGCAGAGAGAAACGCCGGGAATGGGATGAAGCTAATGAAGCGGCTGCAAAAGAAGCCCGGAATCAAATCCAAAAAGATATTTTATCCTATAAAAGGAATGGGGAAAATCCTTTTACAGTGATTCGGGGAGATGTAAACCTAGGGGTAAAGGGCCAGGATTTTCATGTGATTTTTTCCTATGCCCAGCACGGGATCGTGTCGCTGGTTTACGGAGATAGGGAATGGATTTACCGTCCGGCTCTGCCCGCTTTTTGGCGCGCTTCTACAGAAAATGATAAAGGGAATGGATTTGATAAAAAGAGCGCTGTGTGGGCCGCTGCCGATCAATTTATCAACTGTACCGGCTGGCAGGTGGAGGAAGGGGAAAATCAGGTTTCCATAATTTATCAGTATGAGACGTGTACGAATCCGACGGCCAGAGTAGAGGTTTCTTACACAGTAGATGCTTCCGGCGCTATCCGGGTAAATACCCACTATTTCGGCAGGAAAGGACTGCCGTCTCTTCCGGTGTTTGGCCTTCGGTTTATCCTGCCGTTTTTAGCTGTCAGAACAGAGTGGCAGGGCCTTAGCGGCGAGACTTATCCGGATCGGAAAAAGGGCGGCAGGTTCGGTATCTGGGAAGATACTCTGAAGAAACCGGATTATCTGGTGCCTCAGGAATACGGCTGTCATATGGATACGGTTTGGATGAAGCTCTATGCCCAAGGAGAGGCGTGCTTAAAAATTACCATGGCAGGAGAAAGCCCCTTCCATTTCAGCGCTCTTCCTTACACGCCTCAGGAGCTGGAAAGTGCCCTGCATAAAGAAGAACTTCCGATGCCCAGACGCACCGCCGTGTCTGTTTTGGCCGCTATGCGGGGGGTAGGCGGAATTGACAGCTGGGGCTGCGATGTGGAAGAAGCTTACCGGGTATCCGCGGAACAGGACATAGAATTTACGTTTATTATCAGCCGGTAAGAATGAGATGATTTTATGATAGTACGCTTTGCAACTTACATGCCCCGGTTTTACTGCCTGGCGGACAAATGTCCGGATACCTGCTGCCAGGGGTGGAAGGTTCCGGTAGATCCAAAAACCTTACGGCGTTACCAGACAGAGAAAGGGCCTTTAAAAAGCTTCTTAAAGCGCGGGGTCGATTTTTCTGCCAAAAGCCTGATTTTTCAGGATGGGGTCTGTCCGTTTTTGAATCAGGGCCTGTGCCGCCTCCAGATAGAAAAGGGGGCAGGTATGCTCTGTGCTGCCTGCCGCCGCTATCCGCGCCATCCGGAGGAGTACGGCGCCAGAAGAGAATGGTCTTTATCCTTATCTTGTCCGGCTGTTGTGGATTTGGTGCTCAACCAAAAGGACTCCATTAAATTTATAGAAAAAGAACTTCCCAAAACCGCCCGGCCGGAAGAAGAGGTAGAGACGGCTCTTGTTTCTGCCCTTCTCACAGTTCGGGATACTGCAATCCGAATCAGCCAGGACAGGACTCTGCCGTTGAGAATCCGCATGGCGGTAGTGCTGGCTATGACCCATGATGTTCAGTCCAGGCTAGGAACCTATGAAAACCGGCCCAGATTGACATCTGCTGTCTCTGTCTTGGAAAAATACCGGTTTGCTGTGACACAAAAAAGCTCTCGTCTTTTCCGGCATTTGGATTCCTGCCGGGTAGACAGCCGGAGACAAGAGCAGAGGTTGGCCCGGATGTTCGATCTTCTATGGGAGCTGCCGTTTTCCTGCAGCCGCTGGAACGAATGTTTATCCCGGATGAACTTTTGGGATTTTCGGAAGATTCCGGAGTCTGACGGCGAGAATATTGCTGAAGAGAGAAGTTTGATCCGCTATGAGCATCTGCTGGTTACGTATTTGGATTTATATCTGTTGGGCGCTGCCTATGACGATGATGTATTTACGAAGGCTAAACTGGCGGTTTACCATTGCTTGATGCTTAAACAGATGGAAGAGCGGCTGAGAAAAGGGCTGCCCAAATTTCTCCATATTTACGCCAGAGAAGTAGAACATGAGGAACGAAATCTGGAGTATTTGGAAAAAAAACTTGCATCAAAAAAAGAATTTGACTTGAATACATTCATTTCCTGTCTCCTTCCGCCGACAGAGTAAATCAGTCAGCCGAAAGGACGAAATAATGCCGACATTCGCAAATCCGAACAAAAAACAGATACCCGAAAACGCTCGGATTTGTAAGCCCTTACAGAAAAAAAAGGCTGAAAAACCTGCATTTTTTTGGAAAATCAAAAGGAAAATTACTTTACGGTAAATGAAATTATGCTATAATGTTTACGATAGACGTTAATAACAAGCGCATGTATAGAAGAACCCAGAGAGTAGGATAAGCCCTAAGGGTTTTTCTATATGTGCGCTTGTAAAGGCGCACAGCCGGAAGCGTTGCTCTGCACCAAATTCCGGTTGTCACACTCAAACTTTTAGGAGGAATTTATCGATGGCAAAATGGGTTTATTTGTTCAAAGAAGGCAATGCCGACATGAGAAACCTGTTAGGCGGCAAGGGCGCAAATCTGGCTGAGATGACAAATTTAGGTCTTCCGGTTCCTCAGGGTTTCACCATTACCACCGAGGCTTGCACTCAGTATTATGAGGACGGCCGCGTAATCAATGACGAAATTATGGGTCAGATTATGGAGTACATTACCAAGATGGAGGAGATCACCGGCAAGAAATTCGGCGATAAAGAAAATCCCCTTTTGGTTTCTGTTCGTTCCGGCGCACGTGCATCCATGCCTGGTATGATGGACACCATCTTAAACCTGGGTCTGAATGAAGAAGTAGTAGAAGTTCTGGCAGCTAAGTCCGGTAATCCCCGCTGGGCATGGGACTGCTACAGAAGATTTATCCAGATGTTCTCCGATGTTGTTATGGAGGTTGGAAAGAAATACTTTGAAGAGCTTATCGACAAGATGAAAGCTGAGAAGGGCGTTACTCAAGACGTAGATTTAACTGCGGAGGATTTAAAGGAGCTGGCTAACCAGTTTAAGGCTGAGTACAAGGCTAAGATTGGCGAAGACTTCCCCACTGATCCTAAGGTTCAGCTTATGGAAGCGGTTAAAGCCGTATTCCGTTCTTGGGACAACCCCAGAGCAAATGTATACCGCCGCGACAATGATATCCCCTATTCTTGGGGTACTGCTGTAAACGTGCAGATGATGGCATTCGGCAATATGGGCGAGACCTCCGGTACCGGCGTTGCTTTCACCCGCGATCCTGCTACCGGCGAGAAGCACCTGATGGGCGAGTTCTTAATGAACGCACAGGGCGAGGACGTAGTAGCCGGCGTACGTACGCCTCAGAAGATTGATCAGTTAAAAGAAGTTATGCCGGAAGTTTACGACCAGTTTGTAGGCATCTGCAATACCTTGGAAGACCATTACCGCGATATGCAGGATATGGAGTTTACCATTGAGGATAAGAAGCTGTATATGCTTCAGACCCGTAATGGTAAGAGAACTGCAAAGGCTGCATTAAAGATTGCCTGCGATTTGGTTGATGAGGGCATGATTACCGAGGAAAAGGCTGTTAAGATGATCGACCCGAGAAACTTAGACACCCTGCTTCATCCCCAGTTTGATGCCGACGCATTAAAGAAGGCTGAGCCGGTTGCCAAGGCTCTGGCTGCATCTCCGGGCGCTGCCTGCGGTAAGATTGTATTTACTGCAGAGGACGCAAAAGAATGGAAGGCAAAGGGCGAGAAGGTTGTTCTGGTTCGTCTGGAAACCTCCCCTGAAGATATTGAAGGTATGAAAGCCGCTCAGGGTATCCTGACTGTCCGCGGAGGTATGACCTCTCATGCAGCGGTAGTTGCCCGCGGTATGGGTACCTGCTGTGTATCCGGCTGCTCTGATATTGCCATGGACGAGGCAAACAAGAAGTTTGTTTTAGGCGGAAAAGAGTATCATGAGGGTGACTGGCTGTCCATTGACGGCTCTACGGGCAAGATTTATGACGGTATTATTCCCACTGTAGACGCTACCATTGCCGGCGAATTCGGCAGAATCATGGCTTGGGCTGACAAGTACAGAAGATTAAAAGTAAGAACCAATGCTGACACTCCGGCCGATGCTAAGAAGGCAAGAGAGTTAGGTGCAGAAGGTATCGGTCTTTGCCGTACCGAGCATATGTTCTTCGAAGGCGACAGAATTGATGCATTCCGCGAGATGATTTGCTCCGATACTGTAGAAGAGAGAGAAGCAGCTCTGGAGAAGATCCTTCCCGTACAGCAGAGTGATTTTGAAAAGTTATACGAGGCTTTGGAAGGCAATCCGGTTACTATCCGCTTCTTAGATCCGCCGCTGCATGAGTTCGTTCCTACCGAGGAAGCTGATATTGAGAAGCTGGCAAAATCTCAGGGTAAGACTGTTGAACAGATCAAAAACATTATTGAGTCTCTCCACGAGTTTAACCCCATGATGGGACACCGGGGATGCCGTCTGGCAGTTACCTATCCGGAGATTGCCAAGATGCAGACCAAGGCAGTTATCCGTGCTGCTATTAACGTAAAGAAGGCTCATCCTGATTGGAATCTCGTACCGGAGATCATGATTCCGTTAATTGGAGATGTAAAAGAGTTAAAGTATGTGAAGAAGTTTGTAGTAGAGACTGCTGACGCTGAGATTGCAGCAGCAGGTATCGATTTAAAGTACGAAGTAGGTACGATGATTGAGATCCCGAGAGCAGCGTTAACCGCTGATGAGATTGCAAAAGAGGCTGAGTTCTTCTGCTTTGGCACCAATGACCTGACTCAGATGACCTATGGCTTCTCACGTGATGATGCAGGCAAGTTCCTGAACGCTTACTATGATGCCAAGATCTTTGAGAATGATCCCTTTGCTAAGTTAGACCAGATCGGCGTTGGAAAGCTGATGGAGATGGCTATCAAGTTAGGCAAGCCGGTACGTCCCGATATGCATGTGGGTATCTGCGGCGAGCATGGCGGCGACCCGTCTTCTGTAGAGTTCTGCCATAAGATTGGTCTGGATTATGTATCCTGCTCACCCTTCCGCGTGCCTATCGCAAGATTGGCAGCTGCACAGGCGGCTATCAATTGAAGCTCAGTTAGGATTTCACTTTGATTTTGCAGAAAATATTTTGTCTCACGGCAGAATATAAATTTCATTGAGACGGAAACCAAAAAACAATAGAATTACCAGATGGGCCTTGAGGGATCACACCTTCAAGGTCCTCTTCTTTTCCTTTTTTCGATATTTGGGAGCAGACCTGTCAGGAATTGGGGATAAATATGACTACTGCAATAACCATATTTGCAAAAAAATGACAAGAGAAAAGAGAATTCCATTTGAAGTATCTGTTGATCCATTTTATAAGGAAAGCAATATGGAACATTTGCGAAGAGGTGTGGAAGCACTTAACGCTGGAAAGGGTGTGGAACATGATAAACGAGGAGGAAGAAGCTTGTGTTAGATTGAATTCATATGGGATAAAGTCTTTTAACAAGATATATTATGGAAGACCACAATATGACCGGATTGAGAAGAAAGATGATCAAACATATTTATATTTCCGATGTTCTTTAGACCAACTTTTTTTGTACTTTAAGAGATTTGAAAATGGTTCTGCCGAGGTTTTACACCCCGAGAGCCTTAGAAATAGGATGATAAAATTTCATGAAGATGCTATAGAAGTATATAGAGGTAGGTAAATTATGTTAAATATTTTTGAACTTATAAATAATGGATCGAATTATATTGTATCGCTAAATATCGGGAAAAGCTTTGATATTTATATTGAAAAAGATGAGCCGGAATATCACTTGCTTGTTCCTAATAGTGTTTTGATGGATAGCTGGAGTATAAAAACTTTTTGAAAAATATTATGTTCAAGAGATATTAGCAGTTTCTAACTGTTATTTGGGTTCATATAATGGGTTCTTCCGCAATTATCCGTAAACGACTGCTTTGGGAAATCTTAGTTTTGCCTCAAGTAACCGCTTTCCGCACCTTCCATACATTGTTCGCTTTATCATTTTTAATCGACTATTTGTTCCTTCTACAAAACCATTGCTATAATCTTTAAGAGGATACTTTTTCAGAATTTTAGTAAATAAAATTGCCAGCCCTATATAATACAGAACTGGCAAAACCTAATGCTATTACTGGTTAATAAGATATTCTTGATATAACTTATTTCTATACTCTTTATCTTGTGTGACTCTGATTACATCCTGTGACCGTCCGTTTTCCATCAGCGTTGCAATCAGCTTAGAAAGTTTGTCTTCGCCCTGCTCAATTCCCTTCTCGACATTGACCTGATCTCTCATTAACAGCGTCATATACTCATGCCTCCATTCCCGATTCTGTTTTGCTTCTTCTACAGCTTCATCAAGTTCCTGCACAAAAGTATCATCCGTAATTTTTCCGCCTACATAATCTAAAAATGCCTTCAGCTCTTTGCTTACATCATCCATTTTACTGTCTGCGTTCAGAAATATTTTTGTGGTTTCATCCCCCATAGAAAT
>JAETNT010000040.1 GCA_021772025.1 Enterocloster bolteae
GTAGTGTATTGCTGTTTCAAAATCTATTATAAACAAATTAGAGGAGAGACACAACAAGCTTTTTCATGACTTATTTGTGCCTTGAGCGAAGCGAAAGGAATGGTGAAAAACATGAATAATTTAAATAATATCAACAACAACTCTGATCTTCATAAAAAAGGGACCATTATAATCGTAAACGGAAGAAGCATTGAAACTTTTGAAAAGAAACTCACTTTTGAGCAGATTGTCCAGTTGGCGTTTAATGAGTATACCCCAAGTGAATCAACCGTCTACACTGTTACATACTCTAAAAATGAACATGATAAGGGTATGCTAACAGAAGGTGATGTTATTACTGTGCGAAAGGAGCTGGTTTTTAATGTCACAAAAACTTCTCGATCATAGCACAGACTTACAGAAACTTGTGGAAGATGGTTACGAATTAGAGATTCGTGGTGCATTTGCCTTAGTACACCACATTCCCTACGTAAATCAGCAAGCAGAAGTTCTATATGGAACTCTAGTCTCTCCCTTATCGTTATCAAATAATGCTACCATTAAACCTGAAACTCATGTAATATACTTTATAGGTGAACATCCATGTGATAAAAATGGAGACAAGCTGTCTTGTATCACGCATCAAGATTTAACTCAAGATTTGGGCTCGGGAATCATAATAAACCACTCCTTTTCTAATAAGCCAATTGAGGGGTATAAAGATTACTATGAGAAATTTGTACAGTATATTAAAATTATTTCTGCCCCTGCATTATCAATCGATAGAAATGCCACTGCCCAAACATACTGCACTGCTTCTGAAGACAGTAATACCGTTTTTCAGTATCATGATACAAATTCCAGCAGAGCGTCCATCACTGCCATCTCCGAAAAACTAGCATCGCAAAATATTGGCATTATTGGTTTGGGTGGAAGCGGATCTTATGTACTGGACTTAGTATCTAAATGTCCTGTACAGAATATTCATCTTTACGATGCAGATCATTTCTATCAACATAATGCATTTAGAGCGCCTGGCGCCGCAGATATGTCAGATTTAAATGCATGTGGTACAAAAGCCGAATATTTTCATGAAAAATATTCACATATTCATAAAAATATTCATGCACATAACATTTATATAGATGAGGATAATGTTTCTTCTCTTAACGGATTAAATTTCGTTTTTATCTGCATTGATAAAGGTGATAGCAAAAAAATCATCACACAATATTTAATAGATAATAGCATTCCTTTCATTGATACAGGAATAGGAGTAACCTCTGTGGAAAATTTTCTCCTCGGACAAGTACGTTCTACCTTGGTTACCCCAGACTCTCAAACAGGTTTATCATCTATTGATATGAATATTGACGATGATATAGATAATGCATATAAGACAAATATACAGATTGCAGAATTAAATTGTCTTAGTGCCTGTCTTGCAATCATTCAGTGGAAAAAATATTGTGGTTTTTATCAAGATGTAAGAAAATATACTACAGATGTTTATAGCATAAACGATGGAGTTCTCGCCCATGAAAATACTTCAGCACTATAAAACACAGTTTGTACCTGCAAT
This sequence comes from Enterocloster bolteae, assembly GCA_021772025.1. Lineage (GTDB taxonomy): Bacteria > Bacillota > Clostridia > Lachnospirales > Lachnospiraceae > UMGS1370. The sequence continues at coordinate 1,562 of JAETNT010000040.1, forward strand.
ACCAGGACAGCTAAAAGAAGGTATTTTATACATTTGTATTCCGTATAATACAGCCGCGCATTTATGTGCCTGCGGATGCAAATCGGAAATTTTCACTCCAATATCCAAACAATATGGCTGGATAGTTAGCTATGATGGGGACAACGCTTCTCTTTCTCCTTCAATTGGTAATGGCGCATACCCTTGTCACTCCCATTATTTCTTGAGGAACGGTGATGTAGAGTGGCTTCCACCTATAGGTATCTCTACCCAGCCAGCCCAGGCAGCTAAAAAGAAGCTCTCTATATTTGATTTCTTCAAAAAATTATTGAAATAGTAATTCTAAGGGGTTGAACACATCAAAAAAGTTCAACCCTATTTCATATATATTTCTCCTTTATGTCACCAACCGTATTGACTTCCCCCCATCCTCCCTATAAAATTGCAGTATATCTTATTTTGTATCTCCAGTATGGAATACACGTTGTTTATGATTGTACGTTCGGCCAGAAGTCCGCCCTCTTATCAGGTGCGCTTCTGGCTTTTGTTTTTGAATAGCTTTAAAAGAAGAATGACAAGGATGATCCCTGCCATTCTTTTTTTATATAAAATTAAGAGGAGGGACCATCAATGAAAGGTGGCATGATTACATCTATCAACGAATTAGACTTAAACGACATCACATTTGAAAAAATGCATTGGGAATACGGAACGCTCATGAGCCGCAGCGTCGGCAAACGATCTGAAAAACAGACTTATTACACGAAAGGCGTCAAGACACCAATAGGAGAAATTGAGGAATCTGTATGGTACGAGCTGGCAGAATTCATGGTACGACGTGAACATGAAGAAGAGCTGTTTAATAACCTGCTCCAGTTTGAGACTGAGACAACTCATAACCGCTGCTTTGATTTTAGTAAACTGAGGCAGTACACCCTGGAACTTTACGCGGATCGTATCTTCGACCATCCAGGGTGGATTGGCTTTGTTCCGTTCAACCGAAAATATCGCCCTGATTTCATTAAAGATATGAAATTCATAACGATTAAATCTGAATGCTGCGGAGCGATTGGCGAAATAACTGCAGAGCAGATTAATCCGGCCGGAGCGCCATGCCCCAAATGTGGAAGATTTGCCCCATTTACACGCATACAGGAAGAAAATTAACTACTATTCTGAAGGCGAGGAACGATTATGACTTTAGAAGGCAAAGAAAAGATTGTACTGGTATTAAAATATATCGGTGAAGATTTCTGGTCCCAACCGGTATATCAAGATCAGTTCGATCACTTATGGAAAGATGTTGAATCAGGAAATAGTGAGCAGCCGTGTTTATACTCGGCCATCAATAATGAATTTGAAGGCGAACCATGTACCCTCATAAATCAGGAGTTTATCATACAACCCACAGAAAACCGGATTAGTGAAGAAAAAAAGTTCCAGTATCAAATGCTGGGCCGGTTAATATCTGATTGTGAGTATTACTTAGGATATGGATATAGAGATCCTGACAAGCTCTGGACTCATGATGAGAAAGAACAAATTGAGAAAATCAAAAAAATATGGCTTAGTTTTTCTGAGTTGGAAAAGCCGGAATGGCTGACCTGGGAACAAATCATCGCATATGAGAAAGAAATGTGTAAATAGCAGGAATTAATATGTAGATGCTGCCGGTATAAAGCCAGCAGCATCTGCAAGTTTTATTCTGGTTTTAAAGCCCCAACCAGGCTTAGTACCCGATAGGCGTCTGTTAGGCCCTGAACATAAAAATATTTCCTGCAGCTTCTCTGAAAAGTGCTGTCCAATTCTTCCAGCCGTGATACATCTTCCTTCAGGCCGTCGTTCGCCTCCATACTGTAATGGACAATACGATCCCATGTCTCGCCGCATTTCATATGTGTATCTTTGAGGTCTCCTTCTTCCAGAAACTGTCTTTCCCAAAATGCAATGACTTCATCTAACAGCGGATCGGCCAGTTTGGACTCTTTATCCGGATTAACAGGAGCATGGCTCCAGAACGTGCTGTACCCCTCTATCAAATTGTAAAGCGTATACAGTCTGAGATTTTCAATCGGTATATAAAACTGGCACTCCTCCACTTCATCCGGGAAAAAAGAAACCATAAGCTCCTGATCCGATACCCCTCGCTTAAAATAGACATCGATTCCATTAACATCATGTAATCGTTCGATTCTCTGGACTACACTCCCAGGGACCAGCATACTCATTAACACCTTAACTTCTCTATCCTGCATTTCTTCTGACAATATCCGATACTGCATTAGTTCTCCTCTCTGCATAACGCTACGACAAACTGTTTAAATTATACGATAGGCAATATTAAATTGCAACGAAAGAATGAAGTAAAATAAACGATATAACCGTATTAAGGGAGGCCCTGAATGATAAATATTACAGAACGAATCACAGCCCTGCGTCTGGAACGGAAGTGGTCGGAATACCAGCTTGCAGAAAAATCAGGTATTACCCAATCCACCATATCCTCCTGGTCCAGGCAAAATGCCGTCCCCAGTATCCAGAACCTTGAAAAGATCTGTAATGCCTTCCAAATCACCCTCTCTCAATTTTTCCTGGAGGACGATTCGCAGGCCATCTGTCTCACAGAGTCACAGAAATCCATGTTCCATGCCTGGAACCGTTTAACAGTAGAACAACAGACCACCCTTCTCCAGTTCATGAAGACGATCTGATACCTGGCCTACGGCCAGCTGTCTTCTGCTATCAATTCTACTTCGTTACCATCGGCTCTGTATGTATACTGCCTCCAGCCGATTCCGTTGTCAAAATCTTTCATGTTCCTGTAAAATATAAGTGTGATTTCATTTGTAGGCGTATCATAATTGATCCGCCTGTGTTCCCGTACTACTTCATCTGCAGTCTTATCTAACTGCTTTTTTAACCATACATGCTTTACCACAACACAGACCATAGTTTCTGTGTAGTCTCTGCCAGATGACCGGAGCTGGAAAACCACTCGGTACTCTGGCTTTAATGCTGTCCAGGCGATAACCAAAAAGGTCACGCCGACCATGATTCTTTTCCAGTATTTTTTCACCGCATCCCCTTTCATATCGTTGTCAATCCGTTCTTTTCACGTTTATTTCCTGCCTTTACATGCCATACCCTTCTTTCCGATGTTTTTTTCTGTGACTTTTCTTCTTTTTAGTCATCATTGGGATAATTTTACCCAATTTATGTGATAGTGTCAATTAGTCATCTTTGGAATAAATCATTTTGTAACAGGGGCGGTGAACACTTATGAAGATTTATCAATATCAGGACAAAACCAACATGTGCGGCGAAAATGTGAAGAAATACAGACGTGAGCAAGATGTATCACAAACAGAACTGGCCGCTCGCCTTCAGACCTATGATGTGATACTGGAACAAAAATCCATCAGCCGCATTGAAGCTGGAACCAGGGTAGTTGCCGATTATGAATTATTCGCTTTAAGCAAAGCTCTGAATGTCACCATTTATGATCTGCTCGGATTGCCGAATCCAAAATAATAGGGAATTTTGTCTCTGGCACAACTATGGCACTGAAATATCCCAAACTGGCACGGTTTTGCGATTTACACGGTAAATCCCATATGATAAAATTGGTATTGTGAAAATTAGTAAGCAGACCAAAGAAACGCAGGTTTCTGGCCCTCCAGCCAGGCCCGCGTTTTTTTATTGCCAGCAGAAAGGGGGGATTTTTTGAAACAGAAAGTATTTCAGACTTTAAAATCGGAGAAAGGGGAAGCGTCCTATATTGGTACCTTTGTTTATATCCTGGTCGCCGCTATTATGATCGCTTTTATCATCAATGTCTTTCAAGTAATCTCCGTAAAACAGCAGATGGATCACCTGGCCGATCAGCTGGTAAAGCAGATCCAGCTGAATGGAGGGGAGAACGATGACACCAACTCGCTTTTCACCTATCTGGCCGATCAGATATCCGGAGCCGAGGGCCTTACCTATGATGTGGATTCACCGGATGACACGGATCAGATTCAAATTGGCACACCGTTTTATGTTTCTGTTTCCGGCCGATGCCATCTGGGCGGTTTCTGGAAGCTGCGTCTGGTACCCATTACCATCCGGGCCAGCGGCGCAGGTGTGAGTGAACATTATTGGAAACCGAGGTGAATTTCATGATGCAGCGATTATACCGGGATGAGCGTGGTGACTTATCCTACTTTACTATCTTTGTCATTCTGGCCGTCAACATGCTCCTGGCCTTTGTCCTGCTGTTCGCAATGGTTAAAATCAATAGTATTAATATCCGGAATGCAGCCAAAATGGAGTTAAACAATGTCAGCGCCCGAATCTATGCCGATACGTTCCATTCCCAGCGTGAGGCGAATCTGGAGTCCTACATGAAGGATCTGCATTTGAGCCATTCCTATCAGGAAGCGCTCCGCGCGGACTTCATTAACAGCCTGAAGGATCGGATTGATATGGAGAATGACAATTATACCCTCCGGAACATACGGTTGGATTTTAACCAGTATGACGACAAAATTGAATACGTTTTTTACTGTGAGGCCCAATTCAGAATCCATATGTTTGGCAGGGCCTTTCCACCGGTTACACAGCGGATTGAGCTGACTGGTTCCCATCACACCAAATATTAAGATAATTTGTTGTTGGTTTTAAGAGGCCGGTCTGTATATAGTATATATCAGCACATAGATAGGAGATGAGCTTATGAAAAAAGGAAAACAGAACCATTCCAATATAATAGCAGTTACCGCCTTATCCTTATTATGCGTCGGCATTCTGGGAGGCGCCTTCCTTTTAAACCGGAGTCCGGAACCGGTATTTGAGCCGGCAGCGTCTGAACCGGCCGCCGAAACCGTCACCTGGAGCGAACCTGAGACAAAACCGGCCGCCGCTTCTCTTCCAAAGGAGACTGAGGCACCCACACGGGAGTTGTTGGAGGGAACTCCCGATGATGAAATACAGGTAGTGGAAAGTGAAGGCGATGAGGTTGAAATTGCCCTGACTCCGCCAGTGACAAAGCCAGCCAGGGAAATCCCGGAAACGCAATCACAGCCAGCAAAAAGCTGCCCGGATAAACCAACGCAGGCTCCAACAGAAGCGGCTCCGGATACGGAAGGACAGGAAGCTGCAGCTCCTTCAGCCGATTCAAACGAGCATGAAGGTCAGGTTTATGACCCTGTCTTCGGCTGGACGACCCCAGGTGCTCCCCAGGCAGATATCCTGGATAACGATGGGGATGTGAATAAACAAATCGGTTACATTGAATAGGTAAAGACAAGAAAGGCTTAGGGAATCCACCTGAGCCTTTTTTCTATGAGAGGAGAACATTGAATTATGAAACGAATCTTTCGGCAGATTCTTCTGTATACCCTCCTCCTTACGCTGGCCTGCCCTGTGCAGGTCCTTGCTGCAGGGGAAGGGAATATGGACGGAGGCGGCTCCGGAATGGGACAGGGAACTGCCCAGAACTTCTGGTCCCCGGGTAATGACGGCGTCCGCATTACCGTGGTGAATGCAGAAACAGGGGAAGCAGCGGCTCCCTCTGCTGATTTTTCCAATAAGTCGTTCTCGAAGCCTATCTTCCATTTCGAGAAATACAGTAAGCTGGACTACCGGGCCGGAGCTGCCCTTACCCCGGCACAGGGAAATTATCCTTATCATATACCGGCCGCTACCATCCCTTATATTATGACGAGTAATACCCATCCGGCCAACATCCAGGCAATCCGGCAATACTTCTGTTCGGAATTTGCGGCAAAAATGGTATCCGACGCAACCGGCCTGGAATATGAAACGCTGATCGGCGGCGATTATAAACTTGTGATTGAGCCAATCTGCTATTTTACCTACCAGGGTAATTTCTACGCCATGACGGCTACTGAGGCGGCCCTGTATAACCAGTTAAGCGGCGGCGCGCTCGTCTCCATGCTGCCGAATGTTATCCAGAAAAATCTGCCTCTTGCTATTTTCCTGGAAAAAGGCGATCTGGGCTTTCCGGCCTGGACTGGTCCTACCAACGAACGGGTAACGGATGAGCAGATTATCGCAGCTCTGGGAATCGGCATCGTGAGCTATAAGGATCTGCCTGCACCTGAGATTGAGGCCCCTGATGTTGTATACCGCGTCGATACCGATGTCATCACCAGTATTACGCTTAACTCCAGAAGGCGTCTGACTCCGAGCAGCCCCGGAAAGGTAACCTTCTACATTAAAGACCGGACCTACCGTGTTACCAATATTGTCATGCCTTCCTACAGCTCCCAGGTTGTCTGGGTGAAGTGGCATACTCCATCCACACCCCAGGATATCCGTATCCGGGTCAGCGCGTCATCCGGAAATACATCTGAGACGGAATTTATCGCCCGGATTGAGTCCCTGGATGAAAACCCGCCACCTGATCCGCAGGCCACAGACACGAATCCGCGCTTTACCATGCCTTCCCTGCCGAGGGATTCGCAGAAGACGTCCGCTTCCTGGAGTGTCTGGTACGCCTACTGGGTGTCGGATTTCTGTGATGAGGGACACGATCACGGCGATTGGGAATATGACGCCAATTACTATTATGCCTCCCTGGGCGGGGATATGGAGCTGTGGCCGGATGACATTGTGCCGACCGCTTCCGGCAAGAACATGAAAAGCGGATATGGAGTAAAAGAAAACGCAAACGCGCGTTTATCCTCCAATGCTCCGTCAAGCCATTACACCACGGCCCAAACTGCAGTATCCTACTTTTCAGAGTTCAAATACCAGACGTACTGGCGGCTCCTGTCCCGCAGGCAGAATGGCTTAAACTCCACGTTCCAGTTTAAGGAGAATCCCTATTCCACGTACAACCGAAACGTCCATTTTTCCCCTGTGTGGTATCCAGATTACAGCGACTATACGGTTTACACCCGAATCATAGATGCATGGACCCCGGCCGGTATGCTGTCCGTGAATGTCAATGATTCCGTAGACATCAATGGCAGCCTGTTTGACGATTGGGTGCGCCCATATAGCTTCACATATATGCGTGAAGCGTGGGATAGATAAAAATCTGCCTTTGGCAAGGCAGTGGGCAAGGTACTGACTGCCCATCGTTATCAACTCAGCCTGCGGGGAAACCCATAAGGTGACAACAGCATGTTTGAAAAGGCATAATTCCACAAGTCACTATGTGGCGAATGAATGTCGAAACGAAAAGCTGCGTATAAGGATAAAAGCTGGATTGCTTGAACGATAGTCAGAGGTGTTGAATCGAAGGCTATGGCGGAAAGTGACTATGAACGCCATACGGTTATAGGTGGATTCCTATGCCAGTCGGGAAATCACAAGTACCCTTAACCGACCGACTGCAATAAGCAGAAAATGACGAAAGTCGTATCCGAGAACGCAGTAAGCCATGTTTTATCTATTCTAAATGGGGATTGCCTAAGTTGGAACGCAGAACGCTCTGCTATGGGATTTAGTCCCTGAATATCCGATATGGCAACGGAGCTCTGGTAGTAGTCCGGGCAAGGGAAAACCTTGTACATGGCGAAGCAGAGCAGATTACCTTCAATACTAAAATATTAGAAAGGTGCGTGAGGCATTTGAGAAATCCGATTGAAGTATTGAAAACTCTACAAGAGAAAGCAGGCAACGAGAACTATCAATTTGAACGCCTGTACCGAAATCTGTACAACGAGGAGTTTTTCCTATTGGCATACGGAAATCTCTCTGCAAAAGAGGGAAATCTGACCAAGGGAACAGACGGCGCCACAATAGACGGAATGGGAATGGAGCGGATTCGCAAGCTGATTGAAAGCCTGCGGAACCACAGTTACCAGCCGTCCCCTGCGAGACGTGCCTATATCCCAAAATCTAATGGAAAACGGCGTCCGTTAGGCATACCCTCTGTTGACGATAAGCTGGTGCAGGAAGTTGTGAGGTTAATTCTCGAAAGTGTGTATGAAAGCAATTTTTCTGAACATTCGCATGGTTTTAGACCGAACAGGAGCTGTCACACGGCACTGACCCAGATTCAAAGAAACTTCACAGGGGTTAAATGGTTCATTGAGGGGGACATCAAAGGTTATTTTGACACCATCGACCACCATATCCTTGTGGATATTTTAAGAAGGCGCATAAAGGACGAATACCTAATCTCGCTGATATGGAAATTTCTGAAAGCCGGATACTTAGAAGACTGGAAATTCAATCCTACCTATTCCGGCACTCCGCAAGGCTCGGTCATCAGTCCAATACTTGCCAATATCTACCTTAACGAATTCGATACCTATGTTGAAGAATACATAGAGAAATTCAACCGTGGTAAAAGACGTGAAAGAAACAGTGAGTATCGCTTTTATAGTGATGGCGCATCGAAACTGAGGGTAAAGTACCGCGGGTTATGGGAAATAATGACAGCCGATGAAAAAGAAAAAGCCAAATGTGAAGTAAATGAGCTCATGAAAAAAGCAAAACAGATTCCAGCTATGAATCCGATGGACAGCAATTACCGCCGTCTGCTCTATTGCAGGTATGCGGATGATTTTATTTGCGGAGTAATCGGAAGCAAGGAAGATGCAGAAACCATCAAGGCTGATTTTAGCCGGTACCTGAAAGAAAAGCTGGGACTGGATATGTCGGAAGAAAAGACACTGATTACACACTCAAACGAAAAAGCGGCGTTCCTTGGCTACGAAATCGCTGTTTCCAGAAGCAATGAATACAAAAAGATAAGCAACGGACAGAAGGCAAGAACCTTTAATGGGCGTGTTCATCTATTTATGCCACATAATAAATGGGTTAAGAAGCTGACCAGTTGCGGAGCAATGGAAATCAAACAGCAGGACGGCAAAGAAATATGGAAACCGCAGGCGAGGAAAGACCTCATCAACAAAGAGCCGATTGAAATCCTAAGCATTTACAATGCCGAAATTCGTGGGCTGTACAATTATTATTGTTTGGCAAGCAACGTATGCAAGCTGCAGAAATATTACTACATCATGGAATACAGCATGTACCAGACGTTTGCAGCGAAGTACCGTGATAATTTGCGGAAAACGATTAACAAGCATACCCGAAACGGCGTGTTTGGTGTCAGCTACACTACAAAAACCGGCAACGAGAAACGGGCGACATTCGTGAAAGGAAGCTTCCAAAAACGGACTGTCAGCTTAGATTACAGTGATGAAATCCCCTCTTATCCTGCCGCAAAATATAGTCGGAAAAACGGCTTAATTGAGCGGTTACAGGGTGGAAAATGTGAACTATGCGGACAGCAGACCGACAATGTAAAAGTTCATCATGTCAGGAAGCTGAAAGAATTAGCCGGTATGAAAGAATGGGAAAGAAAAATGGTTCAGATGAACAGAAAAACTCTGGTTGTTTGTAATACATGTTATGGAAACATAACAGGCAAGTAAAGGTAGAGGGTAATTGGAGAGCCGTATACGTCGAGAGGCGTAAGTACGGTTCGGGGGCGAGTATCTGGAAATCTGCCGTGGCAACACGGTAAGGCGCCGGGTGCTTAGCCTACTATACAAAACGTGAATAGCCTGTGGATTTGTTACCACAGCCTTTCCCTGCTGTGCCTGGCCGCTTTTGCAGAATATGATATCCGGCACCGGAAGATTAAGAACGCCGCGCTCATCCCGTTCTTCTTCTGGTGCCTCTTATCTATACCGGTAAACCTTTCAACGATTCCCATCATTCCCGCCTTCTGCTTTTTAGAGGCGATGATGGGATTTCTCTTTGGAGGGCTTCTGCTCCTCATCGCTGCCATGGTTTCAAATAATGGAATCGGCGGCGGCGATATCAAGCTGGCCGCACTACTGGGAATCTTGTACGGCCCCTATGGGGTGCTATTTATTTTAACTGCCGCATCATTAAGCGCATTGGCCTTTCAGGCCCTGGAACGCTTTTTTTATTACCGAAAATGGACCTCTCTGCCGTTTGCTCCCTTTCTTTTTCTGGGAAGCATAATGGCGGTATCCCTTCAATGCCGGTTTTAACCGGCTTCACAATAAACTTTAAAAGGAGAACCTTGACATGAAAGTAAACAGCCGATTCCTGTACGGAATTTTAAGTATTCTGCTGGCAGCCATTATCGCCTTCATTGCCATTCCGACCGTCACACGGAAAACCAACAGCAAAGTGGAGATTGTACGCATCACAACCGCTTTGGATCGCGGCGATCCCATTACAGCCAAAGACGTGGAACTGGCGGAGGTTGGCGGCTTTAACCTGCCGGATAACGTGGCAACCAAACTGGAGGATGTGATTGGAACCTATGCAGCTTCCAGTCTCTATCCGGGAGACTATATACTCTCCGGAAAGGTCAGCAGCACCCCCTTATCATCTGACCTTACCTTAAATGCAATCCCCGATGGGATGGTCGCTATCTCCATCACCGTTCAATCCCTGGCTGCCGGGCTGTCCGATAAGCTACAGTCTGGGGATATTATCCGCCTGTACCATTATAACGATCTGAGCGGGACCTTAAATGTAGTGCAGGACATTCCGGAGCTGAAGTTTGTGAAGGTCTTATCCGTCTCCGATTCAAAGGGACTGGACATCGACTACACCAAGCAGCCGGAGGAGGACGAAGAAAGACTCCAGACGGCTACACTCACAGTTCAGGCTACACCTGAACAGGCCATGCTGCTCACCCAGTATGAAAATGAAGGAATGCTGCATGTGGCGCTTATCAGCAGGGGAAACGAAGCTCTTGCCAAAGATCTGCTCAACCAGCAGGCTGAAATCCTGACACAGCTGTATGAAAATGAAGATGCGGATGCAGAACTGAATGCCCCAGAGGAAACGACCAGCGAAACGACAGAAGAAAGCTCTGCTGCGTCAGAAGAAACGACACCGGAGACTGAGCCGGAACAGAGCAGGAGGTAATGCCATGTCACAAATTATTACTGTCTGGGGAAATCCCGGTTCCGGAAAATCAATGTTCTGCTGTAACCTGGCAAAAGTCCTCACGGCCGGAAAAGAGAAGGCCATTATTATCAATGCCGACTCCTCCACTCCCATGCTGCCGGTCTGGATGCCCGACCGCTTGTTTGATGCCTCGGATTCCATCGGCAATGTCCTGTCTGCTTTGGAGATTAACACGGCCTTGGTTGCGGAGCGGGTATGTGTTCTGAAGGATTACCCTTTCATTGGCGTGATGGGGTATTCGGCAGGCGAAACTCCCTTTTCCTATCCGGAGCTGAAGTATGAGAAGATCCGACAGCTGATCCTGGAGGCCGCAAAGCTGGTGGACTTTATCATTTTGGACTGCAGCTCCCATGTCATCAACTTTTTTACACCCACAGCGATTGAGGCTTCCGATCTGGCAATCCGGATTCTCACACCGGATCTGCGCGGGGTGAATTACTTAAAAGCGCACCAGCCGCTGCTCACAGATGCCAAATTTCATTTCGAGGATCATTTAACGTTTGCCGGCATGGCCCGGCCGTTCCATGCCATTGATGAAATGGGACATTTAATAGGCGGCCTTGACGGCCTGCTCCCTTACGCCAAAGAAATAGAGCGCTGCGGTACCTACGGTGAGATGTTTCACGCCCTGGGGTACTGCAATAAACACTATCTCCAGTCCTTAAAACTGGTAAAAGAGCGCCTGCAGCCATCGGAAGAGATGATCCTGCCAGATGACACGGACGGGGAGGAATCCTCATTGGAAGATACAGAGGAGGTGGAAACCGATCATGACTTCACTGAATGAGATTTTTTTCAATTCTGCCAAAGCAGAAGGCATGACTTATGAGGATATCCTGGCCGATGTTCAGCAATACTGCACCACGAATCATGCCGACACCCTCTCTGGAGAAGGGAGCCAGGAGAAGGCGAAAGCACTTCTTCAGGAATTCATCATGCAGTATGTCATGAAATGCAACTATGCCGTGGAGGGCCTGAGCTTAGAAGCCCTGAGTGAAAGGCTCTATGAGGATATGGCAGGCTGCTCGTTCCTGAAGCACTGGATTTACAAGAAGGGTGTCGAGGAAGTGAATATTAACGCCTATGATGACATCGAAGTTATCATGAGCGGCGGCAGATCCTTAAAAATACCGGACAAGTTTTTAAGTCCGCAGCACGCCATTGATGTGATCCGGCGTCTTCTGAGCACCTGTGGAATGGTAATTGATGATACCATGCCGTCCGTGATTGGATTTCTTGATAAAAATATCCGTATCTCTGTGGACAAGACACCGATTGTTGATCCGGAAGTCGGGATCAACGCTTCCATTCGTATTGTGAACCAGCAGTCTGTCTCCAGGGAGAAACTGATCGGTTCCGGTTCCGCCACCGGGGAAATGCTGGACTTTCTGACCTGCTGTATCCGGTATGGAGTATCTGTCTGCATTGCCGGCAGCACTGGTTCCGGCAAAACCACGGTCATGAGCTGGCTGCTCTCCATGGTGCCGGACAATCGGCGCCTCATCACCATTGAAGAGGGAAGCCGTGAGTTTGACCTAATCAAGCGGGACGAAAACGGAAATGCCATTAACAGTGTGGTCCATCTTCTCACCAGGCCCCATGAGAATCCGGCTCTGGATATCGACCAGGATGTGCTTCTGGAGCGTGTTTTAAGAAAGCACCCGGACGTGATTGGCGTTGGCGAGATGCGCTCCGCTAAAGAGGCCCTGTCTGTAGCTGAGAGTTCCCGAACCGGCCATACCGTTGTCACCACCATCCACTCCAACTCATCAGAGGCCACCTACCGCAGGATGATGACGCTTGCCAAACGAAAGTATAACATGGCAGACGATATCTTAATGCAGATTATGGTAGAAGCCTATCCGATTGTGGTCTTTACAAAGCAGCTGGAGGACGGAAGCCGGAAGGTCATGCAGATTATTGAAGGCGAGGATTATTTAGATGGCCGTCTGATCTACCGCCCATTATATCAGTTTGACGTCACAGACAATCAGACCGATGCCCAGGGACACATAAAAGTTGTAGGTCGCCACCGGAAATTAGGGTACATATCGGAATCGTTGAAGAAACGTTTCCTGGATAACGGTATATCCGCCGCAGAGCTGCAGCCCTTTATCAATCATGAGGAGGAACTATAAAATGCTTTGGATTCAGATTGTCATATTTTTATTGGTGGCAGGCGGGATCATGACTCTGTTAAACGTCAATTTCAAAGACTTTTTTCAGCTCGCCGCCCGTGGAAAGCCCAGCACACTGAAGGACGACCTTGATGCAATACTGGGAAAACCTGCAAAAGGCTTTTTCAACCGGGAAACCGTGGAGATTGAACAGCTCTTAAAGACCACCGGCAGGGAAGGACGTTTTACCATGGTGAAGCGCCTGTCCCTGATTGGATTTTCTCTGGGAGTGCTTGTTTCCGTTCTCTTCAACAACCTGTTTTTAATCCCAGTGCTCGGCGCGGGATTTGCTTTTGCACCGGTCTGGTATTTGCGCTCTACCGCCATGATCTATAAGAAACACTTAAACGAGGAGCTGGAAACCGCAATCTCCGTGGTAACCACCTCCTACCTGCGTACTGGAGATATTTTGAAATCAGTCAAGGAAAATATCCCTTACTTAAATCCACCAATCAAGGGACATTTTGAAGCGTTCATTATGGAAGCGGAAATCATCAATGCGAACCTGATTTCAGCCCTGAACAGTCTGAAAATGAAGATTCCCAATGTTATCTTCCATGAGTGGTGCAACACCTTAATCCAATGCCAGTCGGACCGGAGCATGAAGAATACGCTTACCTTTACCGTTCAGAAATTTTCCGACATGCGTATTATTCAGTCTGAACTGGAGGCCATCATCAATGAACCAAAAAAGGAAGCCTTCGCCATGATGTTCCTGGTAGTCTGCAATATACCGCTTTTGTACTTTTTAAATAAGTCCTGGTTTGAGACGCTTCTGTTCTCTACACCTGGGAAACTGACACTGGCAATCTGCGGCGGCATTGTGCTCTTCGCGTTCACCAGAATCATGCAGCTGAGTAAACCAATCGAATACAAGGGGTGATATCTATGATTGGACTTTTAATCCTATGTGCGGCGGTTTTTACAGGGATTGGCATATACCATCTTTCCTGCGCGCTCATCGACGTTCCGACCGCACGGACCTCCAAAACAATGATGCGCGCCAAAAAGCAGACCGGGACCGGAGAAGAAAAGCTGTTTGATGTCTATGTATCAAAACTGGCTGTAGGTCTGTCCCGCTTTGTTAAACTCGATCCGGTAAAGAAGAACCGCCTTCAGACCACACTGGCAATCGCCGGAATTCATCTGACGCCGGAAAGCTACACTCTGAAGGCATACATCACAGCCCTGGCCGTCGCATTACCGGCGCTTCCCTGCTTCACCTTTATGCCGCTTTTCGGTTTTCTCCTGCTCGGCCTGGCTGTCATGATGTGGTTTGCCACCTATTATGAAGCCTTTGACTATGTAAAAAAGAGAAAGAAAATCATTGAGGCGGAACTGCCGCGCTTTGCGGTTACCATTGCACACAATCTGGAGAACGACCGGGATGTTGTCAAAATCCTGTCCTCTTACCGCCGTGTGGCAGGTCCGGAGCTGGGACATGAATTGGATGTCACCATTGCGGATATGGTGACTGGGAACTATGAAAATGCGTTGCTGCGCTTCCAAAACCGGATTGGCAGCACCATGCTCTCGGACATTATCCGGGGCCTGATCGGGACCCTCCGTGGTGACGATCAGCAAATGTTTTTTAAGATGCTCACCGTTGATATGCGTCAGATTGAACAAAGCAATTTGAAAAAGGAAGCAGCCAAACGCCCCAAACAGATGCAGAAATATTCCATGATGATGCTTTTTTGCATTCTGCTCATCTATGTGGTGGTCCTGTCTGTCGAGGTCATCGGATCTCTGGGATCATTTTTCTAACGGAAAGGAGGGGGGAACCGATGTATACCAGTGGCTTTTTATGATAAAAGCTCCCTGGAAATCGCCCATACGGGCAGCCAGCAAAGGAGGATTCACTATGAGAAAGTTATTCACTATCCCGGCCGTTCTGTTAGTCGTCGGGATCATCACAACTATTTTTATCAGGAGGAAACAAAACTATGAGAAATTTAATTAACCGCGCCGCAGCTGCAGCAACCTTTACCGTATGGAATACAAAGAGACAGGCCAAAGAAGCGCTCTGCAATGAGCGGGGAGATTTTTACATTTCAGATGGCGTCAAAATCATTATTGCAGTCGTACTGGGTGCATTGCTCCTGGCAGCGCTCTCCGGAATTTTCAATGACACAGTTATCCCACGGATCACACATGAAATCGAGGCATTATTTGGTTAATCATGGTTCCGAACACAATCAGGACAGGAAGGAAGTGATTTTATGGCTGAAATCTTAGGTGTGAACTTAAAAACCATCGCTGATTTTATGGATGCTGCACAGGGGAATTACCGCAATGCACTCTATATTTCCTGCAATGTCTGTGGCTACAGTAAGGAGTCCCACTGTGGAGATTTTCTGTTCATTGCCGGTTCGGACGGATCTCCTATTTTGCTTCCCATATCCGATGCAGAGCAGTTCTTCGGGTACAAAATCGATTATTCTGACTGCAATGGCCGAATAGGGAACCAGGATTTCCTGCGGCTGTACCACAAATGGATCGAGCTTCACACTGTATCCGATCATACATGCCCGTACCATCAGATACTGCACCACGCCAACCACATGAATACGGTAAATTAAGGAAATCCGTGTGAAGATAATACGAGTTTTGCTCTGGCAGTGCTGTCTATTTATATCCGGATTTTCTACAATAATAGCAAACAATACGTACAGCTTATGTATACCGTAAGTAGTAGAAAGGAGAGGCAGCCTCATGAAACATAAAAAACGACCGGCTTCTATCAAATGTCCATACTGCGGCCGACCAGCTATACTACGGCCAGCCTCCTATATTTATAAAGACAACGCGCGGGAAGATTATCTTTACGTCTGCTCCAATTATCCGGAATGCAATTCCTATGTTGGAGTCCATGCCGGAACCATGATCCCCAAAGGATCACTGGCAAACGGAGATTTAAGGAATAAGCGGATTCGCACTCATCAGATTTTCGATAAAATCTGGAAGTCCAATATCATGAGCCGCAGAAATGCTTACTGCTGGATGAGGGACCGGTTCGGCCTCTCATCGGAACAGGCTCACATCGGCTGTTTCAGTGATTATATGTGTGACGCTCTGATGGCAGAATGCCGGGCCGTATTAGAAAATAATCAAATCGCCTGTTAGCCAGGCAGAAAGGAAAGCGGGGTGATTTCTATGACAGAGAAAGAGCAGGATTTAATCCTTACCCATCTAACATTAGTAGAAAGTCTCATCTATCAGGTTGGATACCAGAAAGGTGTAGTCGGTATGGAATTTGAAGATTTATACCAGATTGGCTGCATTGCCCTGTGTAAGGCTGCAGCGCACTACCGGCCGGACCGGGGTGCCACTTTTAAAACCTACGCCTGCCGAGTCATCCGCAACATGCTTCAGGATCACCGGGAACATGCCAGCTATATTCAAAGCCGTCTCTGTTACCTGGACTCCCCGCTTTCATCCGATGAGGGAGAAAGCTATCTGGATATTATCCATGATTCCCAGGAACCGGACGCGTATCTGTCAGAAAAAGAACTTCTGGAGCTGCTGAACCGGGCCAAGAGTAATTACAACGGGATTACCAAAAAAGGGATAGAGGCCATTGCACTCAAATACCAGGGATACAGCAATGCGGAAATCGCTAACCTCTACCATGTTAAGGCCAACCATATTTCGGCATGGATCTCCCGTGCGCGGAGCAGGCTGAAGGCAGACTACCCACTGACAGATTTATGCTATTCATAGGAGGATACCATATGATTACACTATATACTTCCATCGGACATTACCGATTAGTATCCGGTAAGAATAACGTGTCCTATCCAGTCATAACCGCCAATGGGAAGGAACACCGGCTGGATACAAAAGAGCTGCTCCTGTGGTCCAGCCTGATGTGGAACCTACTCACGTTTGATGAACTGAAAAGCCTCTATGGAGAAAAAGAAGCTGAGCTTCATCTTCTGGATGAACAGGACTTTGAACGGTACTTAAAGCGCCTGGTTTTTCGAGGACTGGTGACCTCCGGCTGTGGTTACACCGGATTAGAGGCCCTATGCGACCTACTGGGATACTTATACATAAAACCGATTACAGGTGGAATTGTGGCAAAAATCTATGCGTTTTTCCATCTGATAATGAATCAGCCATTCCGAATGGCCGTCCAGATATTCCGGAAAGAGAAGCTGAATCCATGTGAAAAATATGTTTTCCGGTTAAGCAGGAACCGGCGCCTGTCTCCTTCTGAGCTAATTCGGGACATGGAGTCACAGAAAATTATTCTTCCTTCCGCCTCGCCGGACTATCAGCAGACTGTTATTACCGCAATCGCAAACCTGTATTTAAAAAGACTGATTATCTTCGACTGTTTATAGGAGACTAATTATGATACCTCCCCCACTTTTCAAGCAGCTGGTTCTTGCCTTACTGGTAGGAACTGGCTGTTTTCTTTTCAGCATACTCTTTTATTTTTGTACTGGAGACCGCATCCTTCTGATCCTTGGTACCGTTCTCTTCCTGGGCAGCATTAGCAACGGCTTGTCCCTCTATCAGCTCATAAAAAAGAAAACATATTACTGCCTGGAGGGGATTTGTATTTACAGGCAGTATACGCTGAAGAAATATTGCCAGGTACAGATTACCGATGATACCGGAGAAATCTACCACCTGCAGCTTCCCAAAAGCAGCCAGATCCAGACCGGTCGCCGATACCGGCTGTATTTTAAAAATTCATTTCAAGGAAAAGAGGTTTCCTACCCTCTTTATATTAAGAAGACGCTTCAAACAGAGGCTTTCCTTGGCCTGGAGCTGCTTGAAAATCATCATTAACGCAATATATAGAATATTAGATTTGACAATATCTATATATTGTGTTAATATTCTAGTGTGATTGATTTTTGTGCATATGCGACCCCCGCAGCACACGTTGTTTAAGATTGAAATGTGTCAAGGAATCACCCTGATTTTAACAGGGATTCTTTGGCACTTTTTTTATTTATAGATATTTTTTAAGAAAGGAGGAACCAATTATGAACATGCTGACGCCCATTTCCACATTTGGAAGGGTAACTGCAGATCTGGAACTCAAAACGAGCCAGAACGGTAATAACACCCCTTATGTTTCATTCTCCCTCGCCGTAGACAAGGGCTTTGGAGACAAGGAACATACCGTTTTCCTGCAATGCGTCCTTTATGACGAAAAGGCTGAGCGAATGGTAAAGGCGAATGTTAAAAAAGGGAGCCTGATATACATTGTTGGCAATCTGGATATCACAGAATACACCAGAGCCGATCAGTCAAAGAATCACTCCCCAAAAGTCACGCTTTATGACTGGTGTTACGCACCCACAAGCAAAGCAAAACCAGCTGACAGCAACAACGAATCGGAAAGCCAGGACGGCTTCCTTGATGTACCTGCTGAAGCTGGAGAGAATGGACTTCCATTTAACTAATGTTGAATGGGTATAAGAGGAATTGCTAAGAGACAGGATGAATCTGTTTCTAACGCAATTCCTCTTTTTTTGTTTAAGAAAGAAGGGAGAACATCATGAAACATTCTGTATTTTCTACAAGCATGAAAGTTTTAATCGTTACTCTGATCCTGTTGGCCGTATGCCTTCCAAATGATCGTTCACAGTATTTTATGGCAGGCGCTGCGGTGATATGGTTAATCATTGTTCTCGGTTGTTATCTGTTCAAACGGACAAAGGGTCTGAGACATCTAATCGGTCATCAGCTCCAGACCTCATGGAGTCAATTCCAGCTGAGGCCTCAGCCGATATATGAGCGGGAAGAACCTGTTGCAGAAGAAATCGTAAAGCAGGCAGGTCCAGCCGCTGAAACCAATCAAACAGATCTGACACAGGAAGAACAGAATACACTGCTGTGCCACATCGCGCTCCGGATTACAGAGAAATTACAGTCTGCTTATTCAGGAGCAACCTGGCAATGGCAGGATACACCAGAATTGAAAGCTATTTTAAACGGCCAAACCGTGCGGGTAAAAACAGATGGTATTGAAAACAACACCCATGCGGATATTTGCTTTGACCGCTTTGCACGGGTGAATATCAAAATGCTGATTGTGGAGGATTTTGCAGCGAAACCTGCAGCTCCTAAACAGCCTGAAGTTCCCGCTCCGGAAACTGTCCCTGATGTTGTAGATATCAGGGTATGGTATGACCTGATCGGCCGTGAAGTGCTGGAAACTCTCATAACCGATTTAAACGCCAAAGGCCATTCGCGTCTTTCCATTAAGGAAAACGGCGATATCGTTGTTATGCAGAACAGCAAAGAAGCCGTCCAGAAACATCTGGATAATTTCCCGGCTAAAAATTATTGGAATGAACTCATTAACATCTTTAAGGAAAATGAGCTGAAGGCTACGGCCAGAAAAGACAGCCTCTGTATCTCCTGGATGTAAAGAGAGGAGGAAAAACGAATGCCAAGATCAAAACTATTTGAAAGCTGGACATGGAACCGGGCACTTCCGGCTCCCTTTGACAGCCTGCCAAATGCTGCAAGAACCGATGTCCACTCCAAATATAACAATATGACCGGTACCCCCCGGGCGACCATCCATTCAATGACAATCGCAGCAATTCTTGCGTATATGGATATTGATACCTCAATTACCCCCGGAGCAATAGGGAACGGGGCCATCGGCACCCAGGGAAACAACCTGACAATGGCCGAGTATCATAGCCGTATCGGAGAAATCCATGTAGTTGTCTTCAATAAAACTACAGGAAAGTTTATTGCGGGATGTTACAGCAGCCCGTCTGCCTCTCCCACGGTGTATACAGTCAAGGATGGCAAGAATACCGGCACCGCCCTCTTTTTTGCGTTAATGACAGAGGCTCTGGACGATGACGAATTCAAAGAATACTATAACAAACTGGCTGCCTGCCGTTCAGCGGGATACCCGGATATAGATGAAGCTGCAAAGTACGCTGCGGTGTTATGTGACAATGTTTATCGGAGGTGTGAGCTGGCAAGTACCATTCCTGCCGGTATCAGCCTTACGATTCCCTCAACTGGGAACATCGGTCAGCTGACCCCGCTCAACATGCAGAATGGGGTCTATAATCCAACCAGCACCTTATTTGGTGCCTTTCAGATTTTATCTCCCGGAATTGTTCCTGCCAAGTTCACTCCGCTTTTACGGCATGAGGACTTTGTCGGCAGCTACGCAACCAGTAATCGAAACTTTACCCCATTGGAAAAGGAGCTTATTCCACAGCTCCCGGATTGGTATATCATTCCTCCGGAAGTTGTCTCCATATGTAAACACACCAAACTTACTACTAGTACCGCTCAACCAATGCGCAACTATATGTTGCGTGGAGATGCTGGTACGGGAAAGACAGAAGGGGCAAAAGCGATTGCCGCCGGACTGGGCCTTCCGTATCTTTTTTACACCTGTTCCGCAAACAGCGAAATCTTTGATTTCCTGGGGCAGATGCTGCCAGATACAGGGAACAGTACGGATTCCCCCATCTCTTCTTATCCCACGTTTGAAGATATCCAAATGGACCCTCCGTCTGCTTATTACAAGCTGACGGGTATATATGATGAAAATATCCTTGAAGCACAGGTCTATGACAAACTTCTGGAGGTCATAAAAGCAGAAGCACAACATGAGGCCGGTTCTGAATCCCAGGGCCAGAGGTTCCGCTATGTGGATACGCCTCTGGTACGTGCAATCCGGAATGGATATGTGATCGAGATCCAGGAGCCTACCGTTATCGCAAATCCAGGTGTCCTTGTAGGATTAAACTCCCTACTGGACCGCTGTGCAAGTATCACCCTTCCAACCGGGGAGACCATACAGCGTCATCCCGACACGGTTGTTGTGGTAACGACAAACAGTAATTATGCCGGCTGCCGGGACATGAATCAGTCTATCATATCCAGAATGAACCTTGTAATGGATATTGATACCCCTGATGCGGATGTAATGGCGAAACGCGTTATGGGTCTCACTGGCTGTACCGATCAGACGGCCGTAATGTCAATGGCTGATGCAATTAAGGAAATAGCTGAGCACTGTCGGGAAACAATGATTACAGATGGAAGCTGTGGTGTCCGGGAACTGATTTCCTGGGTCCAGTCTTATATGGTCTGCGGAAGTATTCTGGAAGCGGCCAAATACACAGTATTATCATCTGTGTCCAGTGACGCCGAAAACCGTGCTGAGATCCTGTCCACCTGCCTGGCGCAAAAGTTTGCTGCGTAGAAGGGGGTGAGAAAACATGCCAGTTGAATCAGTTGAATCAATTATCTTATCTAATTTTCCATACAATCTCAAATATCTGCGGTTGTCAAAAAAACCGCCAATTTCCCAGGAAGCACTTGCAAAACGTTTAGACACTTCAAGAACGTACATTTCTCATTACGAGCGTGGTGATTACCTTCCCTCTCTTGTTTTTGTACTGAAGTTGTCTCTGTATACCCATATTCCTGTGGATGACCTGTTATGTAAGGATCTGAAAAAGAAAGGATTGTAAGTATGAGAACTTCCCATTTAACAATCCGAAAACGGATTGAGAATGAAAAACTAAGCATTACCGATGAGCAGCTTTTCGCTTCACCAGAGTTTGCAAATTATCTGACAGATATTGCTGAAACAGCTACCAGACGGTATAAGCGGTCGGTCAAAGTATCTGTCTATTGGAATCCGGATGAAGATGGAGGTCTGGCTAATACAAATTCTAAATTAATCCGTATCAATGCCGGAAATCCTATCACCCAAAGTTTTCCGAGCCGACGCTTACGAGCCGACAGCCTGGTAGGATTGGATGGACACGAAATCGGACATCTCCTGTATACAGACTTTAAGATGCTGAACATCTATATGAATGCTCTGTCTGCGGGCAGTTTCTATCCGGAGGAGCCAAAAAAGCTGACGCCTACACAAAGAAAACATCTTGATGAAATCAGGCAGCTCTACAGCGATCAGGACGAAGCAGCCATTGGTGTAATTGCCATGATTGCTCATAATCTGGTAAATGCCATTGAGGACGTCTATATCGAGTCCAGAATGTGCGAATCCTTTTCAGGAACGTTCCGGACCGGAATATTGCTTAATAATATCCGTATCTGTGAACAGACCCCATCGATTCAGGCACAGATTGCCAATGGAACACCTCCTGTATTCCTGCTCATAAATCTTATTACGCAATACTTACTGAGTGGGGATATCAATAACCTGGGGAGCTATACCGGAGAATACTTAGATGTGTTAAATGAGTGTGTTCCCCTGCTTGACGATTCATCCTGCGACGATGACGCTCGCGTGCGTTATCAGGCTGCTAACAGAATTGTGTTAATCCTGTGGGACTACATCAAAGAAATGATTGAGCAGGTGAAAAAGGACCAGGCAAACGGCGCTGGCAGTACCGCTAAGCTGATTCAGAATCTGACCGATGCACTGGCAGACCAATCCGCCAAAGCCTCTTTACCGGATCGAAAAGGGAAAGCCGTACCGTGCCGCAAGAAGATGAAGCATGAAAAACCCTCTGACAATGATGTAAATACAGAAATTGAGAAGGCCATCGCTTATGAAACCGGCCGTATGGCGCTGGAAAAAACAACCGATATCAGTGACAACGGAAGCGGCGGTGTGACCTATAACCATGATTATACTGGTTCCGGGTATGCACCACAAGCTGAAAAGGATATGAACCGTATACTAAACCAGTTAGCGGAAGAACAGGCGTTAATCCACTATGAGGAGGATTTAGAAGCCGATCTTCAGGCTGAGGCCACCCGGATTCGGTATGGCAATGCACATAAAAATGTGCATGTTACGGTTAATCGAATTTCCTATGTGAATGACACTCTGAAAAAAAGCTACGCATTTGTTTCGCCGCCCCTACTGCTGATTTCCAAACGGCTGCAGAAGCAGGTTAAGCAGATCTTAAAAGACAAACGGGAAGGCGGGAAACGGAACCGGCTCTTATTGGGCAGACGGATTGACACAAGAAATATCGTACACAATGACGGACACATTTTCTATAAGATGAATCTGCCGGATGAGGAACCCCTGCTCGCCGTCGCACTACTGATTGACGAGAGCGGCTCCATGTCATCTAATGACAGAATCACAAGAGCGCGGGAAGCAGCCATTATTATTTATGACTTCTGCAGGAATCTACACATCCCTGTGATTGTTTACGGCCATTCTTCCAGCGGTAAAGATGTGGATCTGTTTTCCTATGCCGAGTTTGATTCTCTTGATGGAAATGATGCATACCGGATCATGGATATGGCCTCCAGAGGCTGTAACCGTGACGGAGCTGCGCTACGTTATGTTGCAGAGCGTCTGGCTCCCCGGCCTGAACAAACGAAACTGCTGATTTTAGTTTCTGACGGCCAGCCCAGTTCTTCCGGCTACCGTGGTACGGAAGCGGAAGCGGATCTGCGCGGAATCAAACGTGAATACAGCAGAAAAGGAATCACCATGTTTGCGGCAGCAATCGGTGAAGATAAGCCGAATATCCAGAGAATTTATGGAGACGGTTTTTTAGATATTACAAACCTCAATGAGCTGCCCACGAAAATGACAAAGCTGATTTCCAGCTATATAAAAAAAGCTGCATAGAAAGAAGGGATCAGTATATGAATCATGATTATATCTCTCCGCAGATTGCTGTCTACAAGAACTCAAAAAATCTGGTGGAGTTCCGGGACAAGCTCAAAGTTGCTTCCCTGGAATGCTATGCACATATTCATGCGGATGGAGAAGCGACCGAAGACAGTTGGAAACGCACCTCGCTGATCGGTATTCTGATGAAGGATTATTCCGCAGGAACCGGTGATAAAGCGATAACGGTAATGGCAAATATTTCGCCGGATGAATCCAAGTTTGTTCTGAGCCGGTTAAATGCCGGATTTCCAACCTTTGAATTTAAGCAGGACAAAATATTTGGTACTCCGGATGCAAACGGATACTCGTCAGTCACAAAGCTCCGCCTTCAGCGCGCTGCTACAGATAAAGCGGGTAAACCTCGTAACTGCCCATGGTACATGGAAATTGAGAATGGAAAAGGGATTCCACAGCGTAACAGCAACGGCGGCACCTACATGAAGCCAAACTCCTACATCAGTGAAAAGAAGGTTTCTGCGAATTTAACGGATTTGGATCTATTCAAATTGTTAAACCGCGTCTCCTCCTATATTGATGCCTGGGAAAAGGCCATTGCCCCATCTCTCATTACGCGGGCAAAAAAAGCCATTCAGGAAAATCAGGCAGAAGGGGAAGGGCAGACGAATCAGCCTGCCGCATAGCCTCTACCCATTGTTTAAGAAAGAGAATGCCGCAACACGCATTCTCTTTTTTATACCAGGAAAGGATCTAATACTCATGAGAACAGGAATTGTAAGAAGAATTGATGATTTAGGCCGTATCGTACTCCCGAAAGAGCTTAGGAGGACCCTCGACATTTCAGAGGGTGATCCTCTTGAAATCGGGGTGGAAGGCCGCAGGATTGTACTGGAGAAGTATTCGTCCCTCTCAAATATGGAAGGACTCTCCAGCCTGTACTTAGAAACACTTTATCAGGTGTGCGGAGGTGTTCCGGCCATCTGTAACAAAGAGAACGTCTTAGCAGCCAAAGGCTGCAGTATTTCTTCTACTGCCTCCATTGATGCTGCCGTCAAAGAAAAAATCAAACAGTCAAAAACCTGGTTTTGCAGCCAGTCCGATCAGTTATCCGTATTTCCATCTGGCCTTTTTCCTATTCGCGTTCTCATACCGATAGGGCCAGGAGAAGGGCGGCCCATGGAAGGCGCCGTGCTCCTGTTGGATAACGGAAAACCTTATTCCGACCAGCAGATCAGTTTCGCATCTTATACTGCAATACTGATTTCCAGGTTACTGAAAGAAATCGAAGAATAATCAAATACAAAGGAGAATTTTATCATGGAGTACACAGAATTCAAGCAGGAGTTAGTATCAAATTTACAGGATCTCATTGGGACACGCTACCTGGTAAGTGTTCAGAAGACGGATTTCACAGAGAACTTAGAGGATTTTGTTGTAATCTTTGATTCATCTGAGCTGGTAATGCGGTGCTCGAAAATGGCACCCATTTACGAGATTCATACCAATCACAAAGTCCCTCCGGCTATTCTCGCAAGCGCTCTGAAGGCCAGTTTTGGTATCGGTGAAGATAGCGGCAGTATTAACAAAAGCCGGGTATTCTACCGGTTAGAAAATCTGGAGCTTGTCCAAAAAGAATATAAGGATATTCCGTATCAGCGTTTTCTGGACCTTGCGATTGTATTTTACATCAATATTGCGTGTACTGAGGATTCCATTCAGTCCCGTAGAATTACCAACAGTATGTTGCGCGAATCGAAACTGAGCATATCGGATCTCATGAGTCTGGCGAACAAAAATACACCGCAGATGTTTCCGTACACCTTACGGCCTATGGAAGATGCCGCGCTTGATATACTAGACAATGATCCCAGTCTTTTGAATGATCCGAAAGTAAGGGTAAGCCTTATGTTAATGTTCGGCAAAGAGGTGGGACTGATTCCGGAAGAAGAGTATACCTCCAGATATGTATTAAGCTGTGAAGGAAACCTGTATGGTTCCACCGCGATTTTGTATCCCGAATTATTGGGCAGTATCGCTGAAAAACTCCAGAGTGATTTCTATATCCTCCCCTGCAGCAGAGATGAGTGCGTAATTGAAGCAGTCTCTGAGGGATCGGAGTTAGCAGAGCTGAAGGAAGAGGTCCGGGATGTTACAGAGAAGTATATTAATGAACCGCTTGTTTTGACGGCTCATATCTACCGGTATAACAGAGCGGACGGAAGCCTGAAAATTGTCAGTTAATGGAGGACGGAATTATGAAAAAAATCTATCCTCTTACCGATACCCAGCGCGACTATGCAGGAAACCATGTTGGACTTGTATATAAATTTCTATACTTAAATCACCTGGATATTGATGAGTATTATGACATTGTTATTTTCGGCTATCTGTTGGCAGTACAGCTATATGATGAGGATGAGCGGTTGAAAAACCGCTACCTCTTCTCTACGATTGCCTGGAAGCAAATGCGGTACAGCTTATTTGAGCATTACCGAAATAACAGCCGCAAAAAACGCAACGCCCCCGTTATCAGTATGAACAGTAGCGGGAGCCATGAAGAATCATCCCTTGACTGCCTGCTTCCGGATCGCCGGCAAAGTATCCATGAATCCGCCACGGATAAGATTTACGCGTTGGAACTCATGACGTATATGACGGAAAAGGAGCAGGAAGTTGTAAAGCTGAAAGCCTATGGCTATACATACAGAGAAATAGCAACACAATGCGGCCTGAGCATTAAAGCCGTTGGCAGCCGCTTCGCCCGTATGAGAAGGCGCCTGAAGCAAATAGAAGCTGTCTAAAGGAGTGTGAAATGTAAATGAATGAAGAATTGATACAACGGGCCGTCCTGCTGTTACAACGGGAATTTGGCTCGGATTGGCAGAGTATTGCCCAGACACTTGGAACGGAGAATCTACGGAAACGCCTTGGGAAGGAGCTGACATCTTTTATGGCCTTCCCAGACAGAGGGAACGGCGGAGATAGCCAATGGAGAGGAAACTGCTCTCCGCAGGTGGTATCTTCTATCCTGCGTTATGTCATAGATTGTAAGAAATATTATGGGAAAGATGTTTCAGACTTCACGTTGCTTGATCCCATGTCCGGTTCCGGCACCAGTAAGGCCGCAGCGGATCGGCTTGGAGTACGGTCCATTCTGTATGACCTAAATCCCAATCCCGCAGCTGGCCTGGGTAACTGGAATGCCTTGAAAGATG
This sequence comes from Enterocloster bolteae, assembly GCA_021772025.1. Lineage (GTDB taxonomy): Bacteria > Bacillota > Clostridia > Lachnospirales > Lachnospiraceae > UMGS1370. The sequence continues at coordinate 28,438 of JAETNT010000040.1, forward strand.
ATGTAGAGGACTCGGCGGATCTCGTATTTTTCCACCCGCCGTATCACAATATCATTACCTATTCCGGAAACATGTGGGGGAAGCCACATCCAGATGATCTATCCCGATGTGAAAATTATGATGATTTCCTGGAGAAGCTGAACCTCTGTATACGGAAGTTCTACATGGCTTTGAGGAGAGACGGCAGGCTGGCGGTGCTGGTCGGTGATATCCGATCAGGCGGCAAATTTTACAGTATCCAGCGTGACATGATGCAGATGGGAGAAGCTGAATCATTTTTAGTGAAAGCACAATTTAATTGTGTTTCGGATTCCCGGCGCTATAAAAAGCCCTTGATCCCCATTGTAACAGAGTATCTTTTACTGTTTCATAAAAAGGATTCCCTAATTGTTCCATTTACTTATCAGGATAAAGGAACTTTTTCTATCAGCAATACTGATATCGTCGCGCTGACCTGGCACCATCTGATCCGCATGACACTTGAAAGTATTGGAGGGCAATGTACCCTGACGGAGCTTTACGAACGCCTGAGTACCCACCCAAAAGCAAAGAAAAACAGCCATTACAAAGAACGTATCCGTGCCACGATTTATGAGCATAGAACACAGTATACTGCTTATGGTGATGGATTATACGGATTAAATTATCAAGTAGCTTAGGAGGAATGAATGATGATCTGTAAAGAAAATGAAATGATGGCTCTGCAGCCGATACCGGAAACCATGGAAAAGAAAACAGTAATATTGAAAGGAACCTTTATCTACCCTGTCAAATGTGGAGAACGGGCAATTTTCACTTATAACGGCCAGGTAGTGCATACCTCTACGGTTTCTGAAATTCTGGAGATTACGGCGGATTATATCAAGTTTGAGACAAGGAACTCCATTTACATTGTGAGTTACCGCAGTCTTCCGCCTACACACACCTGCGCTTAAATTTGAATACTCTGCGGCGGTCTTAGACAGCTCTACGACCGCCCTTTCGGAAGGAGTGTGAGAATGTGGATGTAAAAGGAACCGAGGAGAAGCTGACAAAATTACTTGCCACCCTGAAAAAGAACCGGGATCATGTCCCCCTGGAGGAGCTGCATACCAGGTATAAAAAGCCCTATGATGCGTTGTGCCAGGAAATCAAAAGCGCCTGCTCTGATTATCTCACGGCAGTCTGCTTCCATGATTTCCGATGCAACAAGCGATTCTGGGAGGAGTGTCTGGCCGTCATCTTACAGGCCAAGGAGGATTCCGGGATCATGCCGCAAATCAGCCGTGCATTATTCCAGAGGCAAAGTATGACGGAAGTGAAGGAACTTTCCGAAAAGCTGAGAAATGCTTATCAGGAAGCTCTTGCCCCATTTTTTGAAAAATACATCTGTCTCCTGCTCTCACCTGAATGTTTTGATGAACCTCCGGCCATCCCCTTAATCTTTAATGAGGCTACTGGCTGTATCTATGAGAACGGGGCCTGGATTTTAGAGTCCGATGAACCGCAAGGAGGCCCGCTCCACGTCAATCCATTACAGGAAGCTGCCGAAAGCTAAAGAACTGGTATGAAAGGGAGAATCCTATGAACTACATACAGATTTCTAAAGAGGATGGGAGTACCTATCCTCTTTACTTTACCGAGACGGAATTAGAGCAAATTTGCCATTCTGCGATAAATCTTAAATTGAAAAAGGATTTTATTAAGAAGGTCCAAGAGAATTACAATCCGAGTTACAGCTGGCTGCGTGTAGAAGATCTGGAAGCAGTTACGGAGCTGATGACCTGGCTGATTGAAAAATACTGGCATAACCATAGTGCTGACTGCAGCCACAATGAATCCTTAAAATCGGCTCTGGCTCATTTCCATAATACAGCCTATACTCCGGAGTTATTCCAGGAATTGATGGCACAGTGCCAGCCGGCAACGCCAGAAAATCCCCGATACAGAATGCTGTCCGCGGCACATGAATCAATAATACTTCATGAGCAAGGTAAATGTTCCTGCTCATACTTTGTAAAACCAAGACTCTGGTGCGCGACATATCGCTATTTCAGCATGGAATTAGAGATTTCGGATTTCATCGCGGAATTTACATTATTGAAAGAGGAGAATGAAGCATGACAAGAGAAGAACAGATCACACACATGAAAAAGCTGGTATTAAAAATGAATCAGTATCGGGACGAATATTATAACCAGAACGCCCCGTCCATTCCGGACAGCGCCTATGATCGGTTATTTGATGAGCTGGAGGTTTTGGAGAAACGCACGGGCATTATCCTGAGCGGTTCCCCGACACAAACCGTAGGTTATCACCCGGTTAGTGAATTGCCGAAGGTAAAACACCCCATTCCCCTGTTGTCTCTGGATAAAACGAAGCTGACAAGAGATATCTTAGACTTTGTCCAGAAGGGGAAAGGCTTAACAAACCTGGCGCTGAAGATGGATGGACTCACGGTAAAACTGGTTTATGACGGCGGAGAGCTCCAGCAAGCCTCCACCCGTGGAGACGGAGAGATTGGAGAAGACATCACGCACAATATTCCGGCATTTATCAACGTGCCGCTTACGGTTCCTTATAAGGACAGGCTGGTTATTACAGGAGAAGCACATATCCGGATTGATGATTTTGAAAAGCTCCGGACTTCTATCCTGGATCGGAACGGAGAACCTTATAAAACGCCCAGAAACCTGGCTTCCGGTTCGGTTCGTACCTTAAATCCCGCTGTTTGTAAAGAACGCTGTGTATCTTTTATCCCATTTAATGTGTTAGAAGGACTTGACTATGAAGCAGTCATCGGTGACAGCCGATCCGCAAAACTTTCAAAGCTGAAAGATTATGGATTTGGCTACTGTGATTCCTACACCATTGATAAAAGTGCCACGGAAGAACAGATTGAGACTTACATCGAGTGCCTTCAGACGATTGCCAGAGAAAAAATGATTCCGATTGACGGGATTGTGGCTGTCTATGACAGTATCTCCTATTCAAAAAGCTGTGGCAGAACGGGCCGCGTTTATAAAGACGGCCTGGCCTTCAAATTTGAGGATGATACGTTTGAAACAGTCTTCCGTTCAATCGAGTGGACGCCTACCAGGTCCGGACAGCTTGCCCCCGTCGCATTGTTTGACACCATTGAAATTGATGGCTGCGCGGTGTCCAGGGCAAGTCTCCATAACCTTACCTTTATCAAAGATCTGGAGCTGCAGCCAGGCTGTCGGATATTAGTCTCCAAACGCAATATGATTATCCCTCATATAGAGGACAATCTTGACCGGGGAAATTCCATATACAGCTTTCCTGCCACCTGTCCCAGCTGCGGGGCTCCAACCAGAGTCCATACACGAAAAGGGGACAAGGGACGCATCATTGAAACGTTGCATTGCGATAATCCGGACTGCGAGACACAGTGGCTTCGGCAGTTAATTCACTTCGCCGGGAAAAAGGCCATGGATATCAAGGACCTGTCAACGGCCACACTGTCAAAGTTTTTAGAGTACGGCTGGCTGGATTCATTCCAGGATCTTTACCACCTGGATATGCACCGGGAAGAGATTATCCGCTTAGAGGGATTCGGAGTTAAATCCTATGAAAACCTCTGGGCCTCCATCGAAGCAAGCCGGCATACAACCTTTGAGCGCTATCTGGTCGCTATGGATATCCCGCTCGTTGGCCGGACCATAAGCCGGAGCCTGGGACAGCAGTTCCACGGAAGTCTGGATGACTTTGAACAGGCCGCAACCGGCACCTATGATTTCACCCAGCTGGAGGATATCGGAACGATTATCAATGACAACATCCATACCTGGTTTTCAGATATGGACAACTTAAAATTATGGAAGGAGTTACAGAAAGAGATGACATTTGAAGAGAGAACAGAGGAAACCATGAACGTAGAACAGAGTGAGCAGAATCCTTTTGCCGGACGCACGATTGTCGCAACCGGAAAGCTGATGAACTACACCAGAGACGGTATCCAGGCGAAAATTTTAAGTCTGGGAGCCAAAGCAGGCAGCTCCGTATCGAAAAACACAGATTATCTGATCTGCGGAGATAAGGCCGGAAGCAAGCTCGCAAAGGCCCAGTCCCTCGGTGTACGGATTTTGTCCGAATATGAATTCCTGTCTATGATTGGTGAGGCTTAATGGAAGGAAAAAGAGAATCATGATTTTTGAATGTGATACGGAAGAAAGATATTTAGGTTCTGCAGGCGAAATTACCGGGATCTGTGTAAGCAGGCCAGTAAACGGGATCACCCTCAATGGCCTGGAATGGCTGTATTGGGGCGATAACAAGAATATTATGCTGTTCCCGGACAAGAGCCAGGCAACGCAATATTTAACCGCTCATGGCTGCACAGAACAGGATATACAGGGATTTCGCTTTTTCTATCATGTCGCCTGCCAGCATTGCGGTATGTGGCTTTTAGTTGAGGACTGCGATATCACTACAGATGAAATGGGAGTACATGCTTATCACAGTTCTTGTGGGCATAGCTTTAACATTTCTTAAATTACTTACGCTGCCGATTATTTCGGCAGCGTTTTTCAATCAGCGGAGAGGTGTATAATGAAATGAAAGGACAGTTAAGTTTATTTACTCCGGATTTTATCCGGGACATGGATTGCACCAAAGACACACCTATCATGTATGGGAAGAAAGACTGTCCTATCTATGGGACAGGGGTAAAAATCAAACCGCGCATTCCAGGCCGTGATGACTCTGAGCATATGAAAAAGATTATTCTTCCAGAGCTGCTACCTTTGGAAGAATATGATTTAGTGGCAATCCTTCTGTCCGGAGGCAAGGACAGCATTGCCTGCTATTATAAGATTTTGGAATTGGGAGTACCCAAAGATAAAATAGAGTTCTGGCACCACGACATCGACGGCGGCCATCCCAGCCGACGTATGGACTGGAGATGTACGCAGAATTATGTCCGGGCGCTGGCCGAAGCAGAGCATATCCCGCTCCGCTTGTCGTGGCGTGTAAACGGATTTTTTGGAGAGTTATACCGTATTGGCGCATCAGAACCAGTTGAATGGCTGGAGCCATACACGGGGGAAATAAGACAGTGTAAGCTGTCACCAAAATATCTGAAATGCCGGGAAATTAAGCAACAGGTCACTGAAGATATGGAAGACCAGCTGAAGAAAATGGGCTATCGTATGAAATTCCCAATGAAATCAGGAGATTTGAGCAGGCGCTGGTGTTCTGCTTATCTAAAAATCATGGTAGCAGACACCGTTATGAGCAATTTGAGCCAGTTGGGAGAGCTGGAGAACCTTGGTGGAAAAAGACATAAGTTCCCGGCAAAGAGCGGAACACATCAGGGCCGCTGGTGCAGCGGAAATCTGAAAGCCGCAGTACAGGACAGTGTTACATCAAACCTAAAAAAGACTAAGAGCAACGTTAAGGTTCTGGTTGTATCAGGGGAACGCAGGGGCGAGTCTCCCGGAAGAAGTAAATACAATGAAATGGAGATCCACCGCACAAATGCTACTGCGAAAGCAAACCGTCTCGTACATCAGTGGCGGCCAGTAATTGATTATTCCGAAAAAGATGTATGGGAAGTGCTTAAACGCCATCGAATCAATCCACACCCTTGCTATCGTGCCGGTTGGAACCGATGCAGCTGTGCCATGTGTATCTTTTCAACGCCCTCGCTATTCGCAGGAATCCGAGAGCTATACCCAGAAGACTATGCACTGCTTAAACGAGATGAACAGATTTTGGGATTTACCTTAGATAATAAATGTGATCTGGATACATTTGTCGGAGATGCACAATCCTGTATCTGTCACGGAGATTGAGCCGCCATACATAGTCTGATAACAGGTGAGTTTGGGAAAAATGACATATATGTGGCCGGTGATTGGATGTACCCGGCCGGGGCGTTCCATGGAGCCGAAGGCGGGCCGTGCTAATGCCAATGATAATGCCATTACACGGTCCACTCTTGCATTGAATCCATACGTCCTATCTGATATAATAAGGATATTCTCTTAGAAGGGAGAGTTTTTATGTATATTAAACGCAATATCTATCAACAGCTTATGAATTGGAAGAATGAATCCAGCCACAGCACCCTGGAGGTACGTGGAGCCAGACAGGTTGGAAAAACCTATATTATCAATAAATTTGCTGATGAGAACTTTAAACATAAGATATATATTAACCTTTTTGAATTGAGTGGAAAACAGTTTATGGAATGTTACAATAGCGCTACCGCCTGGGTACCAGGTACACCGCGCCCGGAACATCCGCTGCAAGACGCTTTTCATCTGTTTAATCAAGATTTTGAGGATACAGATGACACCGTAATTATTATTGATGAAATACAGGAATCTGCCGAGATTTATAACCGAATCCGGGAATTTACCCGACAGTTTCAATGTCATTTTATCATCACCGGCAGTTATCTTGGCCGCGTCCTGGAGCCAGAATTCCGTTTTTCCAGCGGTGATGTAACCAGCATTACCATCTATACTTTGTCCTTTGAGGAATTTCTGGCGGCAGCGGACAGTGAACTATTCCGCTTGTATCTCCTGGTTGGTAATTCGGTATATGAGGATAAGGCTTACTATGAGCAGTTAAAGAAGTTGTACGATATTTATTGCCAGATCGGTGGTTATCCGGCTGTTGTAGAAAAATATCTTACAAGTGGTTCCATAGAAAATGCCACAAAGGAATTGACACAAATTATCGAAACTTTTTTAAATGAGTCCATGCGCTATTTCACGGATATTCTGGATATAAGTGTCTTTACGGATATTTTCCTAAGCATATGCCGGATATTAGCCAGAGAAAAAAAAGGGCTGGAGCAAGACAGTATTGGAGAAGAACTGCAGAAACTGGTTGTTAAAGACAGCACCAGTAATCTTTCCAAAGCAACTGTAATCCGCGCTATTAACTGGTTGTATCATTCTGGTATCATTGGATTCTGTGGGAAAATTATAGAGCTTGATATTCTTGATTTTAAACCTGGAAGACGTTGCTATTTTATGGATTTAGGAATTGCAAATTTTTATATGACACAAGCTGGTCTTGACGAAGCCTCTATTCATGGTGCTATCAATGAGAACTATGTATACATCAATCTGACAAAGCGGCTGAATTTTCCACCGCAAATTGCTTTTGAGACTCCGGCCTTTGCCACTTATAAAAATGGAGAAATTGATTTTTATGTACAAAGCATAAAGGAGCGAACGCGATATGCGGTTGAAGTAAAAACTGGTAAACAGGCTGGAAATACAGCGAAGAAAGCACTGGATACCGGAAAAGTAGACTATTTGCTTTATCTAAAAGGCAATACCCATGGAGGCGTAGAAGGAAATACAATTACTCGTCCGATTTATACATTGGAGAGATTTCATTTTTAAACCAACTCAACGAAAAACAGCGGTACGCACCCTATCTGGATGCATACCGCTGTTTTACATTCCCTTTAAAAAAAGTCATTTTCCTTCCCGAAATCGCTTCTCTGCCTTCTCTTCACTGACTATGTCGAAATTTGAATACATCAGCTGCCACAACCGCTCTTTTTGTTTTTCTGACAATCTCATTTCATCCGCCGCAAACAACGCATATCCCATTGCCGCATAATTTGTCATGAAATCATTCCTCCATCAATAACGAATTCAAGTTTCCAACCGTATCCCAATTACACAAGCAATGAATAGGCTCCGATGCGCTCCGGAACGGTTGACGCAATGATTTTCCCATTTTCGATTACCTTTTTATCGAACAGCTCTGGAGGAATATCTGCAAAACTTCCGGAATAAACCTCTGTACGGAATGCCTCCAGGCTGCTGTCGGATATGATTACTTCCAGCTCATGTGTAAGGCCGTTTGTCCCAATCCACTCCTCCTGCCATTCCCTGACTGTCTCCCTCATGCCTTCCCCTTTCCTGAAACCGGTCCTGACGAATTTATGATCTCATTCCACATTACTTTCAGCTGGTAACACTGGCGGTAGTTAATGAAGCGGAAATCATCGTCTGATACGCTGTATATATTCCTACGCAGACGTTTCCCGGCATTGTTAAAGATTCTCTGAGATGGGTGATCCAATTTCTGCAGCGTCTCATAAGTTTTTTCGCTTATCA
>JAETNT010000134.1 GCA_021772025.1 Enterocloster bolteae
AACGTTCCGTGTCCTGTTACAATGATTCCTGTCATGCGTTTTCCTTCCTCCTGCTTTGTTTTCTCCTGTTTGTTTTCTCCTGTCAGTTTTCCTCCAGGTTTACTTCCTATTAGTTTACTACATCTTCAAGCAATCTTTTCCGTCCCCTGTAAATGTCACGTTTTAGTAAATTGGTTTACCGATATTTGGAGTATAGTACTATTCACAATGATTGTCAATATCTTCTTTTGTTTTAAATATTTTTCTTGCATATTGCATAGTATTTTTTCCTATATTTTATGCATTTATCACATATGTCATCACCATAAACTGGTAATTTCTTTATTTCCCCTCTTATTTCCCGCTGTTTCGTTTTCTCAGTAAACCTTTTAAAGTTTACCTTTCATTTTTATAGTAAACTTTCCGTCATTTCTAACCTTTAGTCTTTTTTTACTCAACCGCCACTTTCTTATGAAAGGCGGCGCTCAGATAGCATGACAGTCTTGGAGGACGCGCAAACATACAATTGGCGAGGCAATTTAATCATCGCCTCGCCAATACCACATCCAACTATCATATTTTATTCCATCACAGCATATCCCATTCTGTCATCCGCTGTCACAAATTAAGATTCCATCTGACAGTCGCCGGATAAAATGGAGCAATTATATTCCATCTTCCTCACAGTCCTGATGTAAAGGATAGCCACCAGTCCTGTAGAGAGTATATCCGCCACAGGCTGAGCCCAGGCAAGACCGTCCAGTCCAATGGCCATTTTCAATAGGAACAGTGAAGGAATATAGATAATCCCCTGGCGGCTCAGATTGATAATAAGGGCTTCTGTTGCAGCCCCCATGGCCTGCAGTGCGTTGGAAAGAACGTAAAACATACCGAAAAGGAAGCTGGTACACAGCAGGATTCGGGCAAACCGGGCCGCATAGTTAAAAGCAGACGCTTCTGTCAGGAATACGCTGACAATCTGATTGACAAAAAAATAGCAGATTATAGTCATCACCGCGCTAAGCCCAAAGGAACAAAGGATGGAACATTTCATCACCTGCTTAAACCGCCGCCACATTCCCGCGCCCACGCAGTAGCCTAAAAGAGGCTGAATCCCCTGGCCAAAACCAATGCATATCATACCGGTAATCATGGTTATCTTCATGGCCACTCCCATTCCAGCAAGTGCCATATCCCCAAATTCCGCAATCAGGCTGTTGACAATAATTTGCGAAACACTCATAAGCAGGGAGCCCAGAGACGCAGGAATACCGATAGCCAGAACACTGCTGCACACCCGATTCCTGGTTGTAAAATCTTTCACTTGAATGCTTAAGGAGGATTTTCCTCCCTTAAAATAAAGGATGTAGTATCCTGCACCAACAATATTGCCAATCACTGTGGCAATCGCCGCTCCTGCGATATTCCAGCCAAAACCAAGAATCAGAATTGGGTCCAGTATTACGTTCAGAAGATTCCCCAAAAGCTGTCCCATCATGGCCTTCCCCGACTGTCCCTCAGCGCGGATTATATTGGAATAGCAGTTGGAAATAAGGACAAATGGACCGCTCAGGCTTACAATAGTCAGGTAAATCTCAGCAAGCTCCCAGGTATCCGCGCTGGCGCCCATCCATCCCAGTATCTGATTCATAAATATAAGAAACAGGGCTGCCATAACAATGCCTACGGCAACACAGCTCCACATACAGAACGCGCACACGCTTCTGGCATACTCATGCCTGCCTTCCCCTATAGCGCGGGATATAACTGACGTACCGCCAATACCAAAGATCGTTCCTGCCGCCATAAATATAAGAAATACCGGTGTCGCCAGAGATACGGCAGCCACCTGCAGGGCATCATGTGTCTGGCCTATAAAAAAAGTATCTGCCAGATTATATATCAATACCATAAGCATAGCCGCCATAGCAGGGAGAGCATTTTTAAAAACCGCCTGAAACACAGGCGCTTTGCCAAATATGTCTGCTGCATTGCTTTTTTTCATTTAGTTTTCCTCCTATCCTTGAAAATGGCGCACTCCGCCGCAAGTTAATAATTGAATAGCTGCGCCAGATAAATTCCATCACATCAATATCATGCTATTATTTTTGCCGCAAAATACCCGCTGTGCGCAGCTGGTATCTATATCAAACTGTCCCGAACCTTGCGAAGGAGGCTGCCCAGAATCCCCTGTTCTGTCTCTGTCAGACCGGACAGAAGCATCCTCTCCGCCCTTTTCATGTTATCTTCCGCTTCGCAGCAACATTCTATCCCTGCCGGAGTAAGCCTCACCATCTTAACGCGCCGGTCAGACGGGTCCCCGAAGCCCTCTAAAAAGCCCTTTTGTTCCAAACGCGCCACAATACCTGCTGCCGTAGACTGGGCCACATGAAGTGCATGCTCCAGCTCCTTTAGTGTCAGCTGATAATCCGGCGCACCGCTCAGAGCAAGCAAAACTCCTACCTGGGCCATGGTCAAATCCTGATGACGCAGCACATTATTTGCATTTTTTTCCAGCGCATCATGTATCTGTTTAATACAGGCGCCGCATGAATTCTGAGCAATCATCTCTTCACCTCCTTATTACTGCAAAAAATCATAGCACAATCACTTGCATTTTTCAATAGCTTACTATTGTTTTAAAGAAAAATTTTTGGAGAACCTTCCCCATGCCCCAAATAGATAATATATATCCATTATCCATTCCATTTTTTCCTATATCTGCCCCTGCCTCTCCCTCAAACAAATACCATGTTTTGACTTCAGGGCCGCAGGCTGCTATCACAATCTGGCCGTATTCTGTATCATATAAAAGGGCTGATAACGGCCTCCTCTGCCCCAGCCTGCCTGAAAGCATTCCCTTGAAGCACCAAAAGGGACCTATGCGCTTTCCCACCATATAGGTTTTGGACAGACAGCGGCACAATTCGCTCTTTTCCTTCAGAGAGGGACTTGGCTCTATTCCTCCCTTTACACAGTCCTGTGGGGCATCACCTGTTCTTCTTTTCAGCAATCCGTACAGGGCAGCATCACACAGGGCAGATTCTTCCTTCCTGTATCTCAATGTCTTTCTTTCCATATATCTGCCCTGGTTGCAATAGATGTCCAGCCTGACATTTTCTCCTTTTTCGGTAACACAGATTCCCACCATATGGTTAATATACTCCATACTCCTCCTTGGTTACACTCGATGCTGCGGTCTTTGTTTTCTTATTTATTTCAAACGTATTAACAGAGTGGAATACACCCGGCTTTTCTTCCCAACCTGCCAAAACCTCTATGGTGTCTTTTGTCTCGTACTGCACCCTGTATTCCATCTCTTTTTCTTCATCCTGGTAAAGCCCTGCCTCTGCCATCATATTTTCCATGAGATACGGGGCGTTTGCCCGGTTGATGGCAGGCTCTTTTTGCCACACGCCGGTTTCCGTGTCCATATAATACCAAATGCCGTTAATCTGGTTCCAGCCTCGTACCGTCTCCCCGTCATCCTTCTCATAGAACCAGCCCATGGGTTCCTCAATCCAGCTTCCGGCCCAGGCTGTTTGGGCGGACAGCGCAAGTACCGCTGCCGCTGCCCCCATACCTGTCATCCATCCTGCCACTCTGATTTTTTTCATCCATATCCATCCTTTCGCCTGACCCTTATTCTATATCAGCTATGCCCAGCACCGCCCAATCGTATGTGTCCATGGCCTGCTGCAACGCCA
>JAETNT010000041.1 GCA_021772025.1 Enterocloster bolteae
AATCCGGACAGATGGGAGGCCGGAGAGATGGGCAGGAGGATAAAAAGGGATCCTGCTGGTCAGACTTTGCGTGAATTCGGCATGAACAGGCGGAAAAAAAGGGTAATTGCAGATTCCGGCGGCCTTATGGCGGCTATTTGGGGTATTACGGCGGTATCCGCCGGAGCTTTTATTCTGGAGGCGGCAGTGCTGGGCTACGTTCCGTTTTTTGTCCGGGGAGTCCCTCATGCATATTCTTATTTCCACATCAGCGGGGTTCATTATTTTACAGTATCCTGCGTGCTGGTTCCTCCCCTGACGGTTTTGTTTTATTTGGGAAACCCCAGGGCATCCCGGACGGAAAAGGCCGGGGCCGCAGCCGCAGCTGCCATAAGCCTGGCAATTCCCGTTTTATGTGTGTCCCGGTTCCAGCTGATTTTCGCAGTAGGATTGTCGGTGTTTGCCTATATTTCGGTAAAGCGTCAGATAAACTTAAAGATTATTGCAGGTCTGGGAGCGGTTATGATCCCTTTATATGTTGTCTTGACCATTGCAAGAAGCCATGATGTGGCCTATTTAAACGGGATTTTTGAGATGAAAAACAGCGAGACCCCCATATTTATTACCCAGCCCTATATGTACATTGCCAATAATTACGACAATTTTAACTGCCTGGTAGAAGAGCTGCCTTCTTACACTCTGGGGCTTAAGATGCTGTTTCCGGTGTGGGCTTTGACGGGAATGAAATTTTTCTACCCGTCCCTGACGGCGTTTCCCATCTATGTGACGAAAGAAGAATTGACTACAGTAACGCTTTTGTATGACGCTTATTACGACTTCGGCATTGCCGGGGTTGGGGGATTTTCCGCCCTGCTGGGCCTTATCTGCGGCTATTTGGTAAAGAAGCTAAAGCACATGCAAAACCCGGCAGGATATCTTTTATATGCTCAGATTGCAATGTATATGGCTTTATCATTTTTTACCACGTGGTTTTCTAATCCCACCACTTGGTTTTATTTGGCGGCCACCGGGGCGGTATGGGTGCTCTGTGAGGCTGTTCAACGGGGATGAGTCCTGCAAAAAGTGAAGAGGAGGAAGAAAATATGTTTTTAAAAGATCTGTTTGGCGGAGGAAAGTCAAAGGGTCAGATTTTGGCTCCTGTAAGCGGAACCTGTGTTCCTATGAGTCAGGTACAAGATCCCACTTTCAGCCAGGAGATTCTGGGAAGGGGCGTTGCAATCATTCCTTCTGAGGGAAGGATCGTGGCCCCGGGGGACGGGGAAGTAACCATGGTTTTTGAGAACAGGCATGCTATCAGCATCACCACAGGCGGAGCGGAATTGATTATTCATATCGGCTTGGACACGGTAAATCTCCAGGGCCAATACTTTGAGTCTTTTGTAAAATCCGGCGATAAGGTAAAGGCGGGGGAATTGATGATAGAATTTGATCTGGAAAAAATTAAAGAAGCAGGGTATGATGTTATTACCCCGGTAATTGTATGCAATACTCCGGAATTCCCGGATATGGTCTGCCATACGGGAATGGATGTTCATGCAGGGGATCCGGTGATTGATTTATAACATCATTTATATGATGCCAGGGTCAAAAGGTCATGTATGACATGCTCGCATGTCAATACATGACTTTGGGACCCGTAAAAACATGAAAAAGCAGCCCGATAGGGCGGATTTTGAATGTTTTTAGGATTGTGAAAGCGCAAAGCGCGGAGCAATCCGTAGGCATCAGGGGGTAAAACACCTTTTGACCCCAACATCATTTATATGAGGAAAAAGGAGAGAAGTTATGATTTCAGAAAAAATGAAGCCTTTTGTGGAGAACAATTCCGCCATCCGCGCCATGTTTGAGGAAGGGAAAAAAATGGCGGCGGTTTATGGAAAGGAAAATGTCTATGATTTCAGCTTGGGGAACCCCAGCGTTCCGGCTCCGGCGGCGGTGAAGCAGGCTATCCTGGACATCCTGGAAGAAGAGGACGAAAATATGGTACATGGTTACATGAGCAACGCCGGCTTTGAAGATGTGCGGGAAACCATTGCCCGATCCTTAAATGACAGGTTTGGGACAGCTTTTCATGTGGACAATATTCTGATGACCGTAGGTGCCGCCAGCGGTATGAATGTAATTTTAAAGTCCTTGCTGGATCCAAAAGATGAGGTCATTGCCTTTGCCCCTTATTTTATGGAGTACGGTGCTTACGTGAGAAATTATGACGGGATTCTCACGGTAATCTCTCCTAATACGGAAACCTTCCAACCCAATCTTACGGAATTTGCAAAAAAAATCACCCCAAAGACCAGGGCAGTTATTATCAACACACCGAATAACCCTACTGGTGTGGTATATTCGGCCGGAACTTTAGAGGCCATAAGCCGGATCCTGACAGAAAAGAGCAAAGAAATGGGCCGTCCCATTGTGCTGATTTCTGACGAGCCTTACAGGGAACTGGCTTATGATGGCGTAGAAGTTCCTTATGTAACCAAATTCTATGATAATACCGTAGTCTGCTACTCCTACAGCAAATCCCTGTCCCTTCCCGGCGAGCGGATTGGCTATCTGGTAATCCCGGATGAAATGGAGGACAGCCGCCAGGTGTTTTCCGCTGCTTCCATTGCCAACCGGGTGCTGGGAAGTGTCAACGCGCCTTCTCTGATGCAGAGGGTAATTAAACGGTGCGTCAACGAAAAGGTAAATTTAGAGGCTTATGATAAGAACCGCAACTTGCTGTACAACTCTTTAAAAGAGCTGGGCTTTCAGTGCATTAAGCCGGAAGGGGCTTTCTACCTTTTTGTAAAGTCTCCTATGGAAGACGAAAAGGAATTTGTCAATCTGTGCAAGAGTCACCGGGTGCTGGTGGTTCCGGGAAGCTCCTTTGCCTGCCCCGGTTATGTTCGGATTGCCTATTGCGTATCTTACCAGCAGATTGAAAGATCCCTTCCGGCTTTTAAAGAAATTGCGGGAGAGTGTGGTCTATGAGAGGCTGGGAAAAGAACATAAGAAGGGTGGTTCCTTATGTGCCCGGTGAGCAGCCGGCTTTGGAAAAATTGATTAAACTGAATACTAACGAAAACCCTTATCCCCCGTCGCCCAGGGTTTTGGAGGCTCTGACCCGGATAGATGGAGAGAAACTCCGAAAATATCCGGATCCGGCATCCTTAAATCTGACCCGGGCTCTGGCAGAGCGTTACGAGGTGGAAGAGGATCAGGTGTTTGTGGGAGTAGGATCCGACGATGTGCTGGGAATGGCGTTTATGACCTTTTTTAACTCCGATAAGCCCATTCTTTTTCCGGATATTAGCTACTCTTTTTACCCGGTTTGGGCAGATTTACTGAGAATCCCTTATGAAACCCGAGAGCTGGATGAGAACTTTTTCATCCGAAAAGAGGACTACCTGACAGAAAACGGCGGGATTGTGTTTCCAAATCCCAATGCGCCTACAGGACTCCTTATGCCTATCTCAGAGGTAGAGGAAATCACAGCGGCCAATCCGGATTCGGTGGTAATTGTAGATGAAGCCTATATTGATTTTGGCGGCCGCTCCGCAGTGCCTCTCATTGACAGGTATGATAATTTACTGGTGGTTCAAACTTTTAGCAAGTCCCGGTCTATGGCTGGTATGCGGATTGGCTTTGCTCTGGGTCAGGCCCCTTTGATAAAGGCTATGTCGGATGTGAAATATTCTTACAATTCCTATACCATGAATCTGCCTTCCCAGGTAGCAGGAGTGAAGGCCCTGGAAGATGAGGGATATTTTCGGGAAACAGTGAGAAAGGTTATTAAGACCAGAGAGAAGGCCAAGGGCCGCCTGTCCGGACTGGGTTTTACCTTCCCGGATTCCAAGGCTAATTTTATCTTTGCAAAGCATAAAGAAAGGCCGGCCGAAGAGATTTTTCAGGCCCTAAAAGAAAGACAGATCTTTGTCCGCCATTTTAACCAGCCCAGAATTCACGATTATCTGCGGATTACAATGGGAACAGAGCAGGAGATGGAGATACTCTTTGTCTTTCTTAAGGAATATTTGTCAAGGTAGGCGCTAAAGAAAGCAGGTGATAGATGATGACAAATACGGATAAGAAAGATACGTCATTTTATCATTATATTCGGGTACTGCTGAACATCATGATTCCGGCCGGAGGCACGCTGCTGGTATGCTGGCTTCTGCCTAAATTTCTGCGTTTTTTTATGCCCTTTGTGGTGGGATGGATCATTGCTCTGATTGCCAATCCACTGGTGCGTTTTTTGGAAAGCAGGCTGAAAGTGGTACGAAAACATGGGTCCATGCTGGTAGTAGTAACGGTTTTGGCTCTGATTATAGGAGGGATTTATCTGCTGATCAGTAAGCTGGCTATGGAGGCTTCCGGCCTGGTCAAGGATCTTCCGGGGCTTTGGGCCGCCTTTCAGACAGAGACCAGAAAAATTGGAAGCCAGCTTGACCGGATGTTTGCGTTTCTGCCGGATCAAATTGGAGAAAACCTGGAAGCCGTGGCGGATAATCTGGACTCCTATATAGGGGTGGTTCTGCAAAATATGGCTACTCCTACGGTGGAAGCAGCCGGGAGCGTGGCAAAAAGCCTGCCAAGCCTGTTGGTTAATACGGTGGTGATTATCCTGTCCTCTTACTTTTTTATTGCAGAGAGAGAAAAAATTTTAGGTCTATGGAAACGATATCTTCCGGAGAACAGCAAAAAACATATGGCTCATATGCGCCGGGATGCTGTCCATCTGGTAGGTGGATATTTCATGGCCCAATTTCGGATTATGTTTGTGGTGGCGGCTATATTGACCATAGGCCTTTGGGTTCTTCAGATTCCATACAGCTTCCTTTTAGCTCTGCTAATCTCTTTTCTGGATTTTCTGCCGGTATTCGGCACAGGTACCGTTCTGATTCCCTGGAGCCTGATCAAGCTTGTGTCCGGGGAATATTATCTGGCAGGAGGATTAATCCTGCTTTATATTTTAAGCCAGTTTATCCGTCAGGCAATCCAGCCTAAAATCATGGGAGATACTATGGGGCTGCCGCCTTTGATTACCCTGATTCTGCTGTATATTGGTTTTAAAGTCAGCGGTTTGGGAGGAATGATTCTTGCTGTTCCGGTAGGACTATTGTTTTTAAACTTATACAAATATGGAATCTATGATTCTATGATTGACAATATCAGAATTTTCGTCCATGATATAGAGGAATTTCGAAAGAGACGAGAAGGAGATCAAACCAATGGAAAATAATTTAGATACGGATAAGATAAAAGAGCTGGTATGGCGGCTGGCGTTTCCGTCCATGCTGGCTCAATTTGTCAGTGTATTTTATAGCATTGTAGACAGGATGTATATCGGAAATATTAAAGATATCGGAGACCTGGCTCTGGCGGGGGTTGGGGTCTGCGGGCCTATTGTGACCATGATTTCCTCAGTGGCCTTTTGGGTGGGAATCGGAGGCGCTCCTTTGCTTAGCATTCGCTTGGGACAGAAAGATGAAAAAAGAGCGGAGGAGATTCTGGCTAATTGCTTTCTGCTTCTTACTGTAATGTCTGTGGGGATTACCATCCTGTCTTTAACCGTAAAAGATTATCTTCTTAACTGGTTTGGGGCTAAGGGAGCAGTGTTTCCCTATGCAGACGATTATATCACCATCTGTCTTATGGGAACGGTATTTGCCCTTTTGTCTACGGGAATGAATCAGTTTATTATCTGTCAGGGTTTTGCCAAAGTGGGGATGAAATCCGTATTGATAGGAGCCATATTAAACATTATTTTGGATCCTGTACTTATTTTCGGATTTCATCTGGGGGTTTCCGGGGCGGCTTTGGCTACGGTTATTTCCCAGATGGCGTCCTGCGCTTATGTGCTGCGGTTTTTGTTTGGCCGCCGGCCAATGATCCGGATTACCTTTGGCGGATATCAGATAAATATTATGGGACGGATTCTTTTGCTGGGGCTTACTCCTTTCTTGATTGTCGCTTTTGATAATATCCTGATCATCTCCTTAAATGCCACTATCCGGAAATATGGCGGGGCGGCCGGAGGGGATATGCTTTTGACCTGCAATACCATATTGCAAAGCTTTATGCTGATTGTCACCATGCCTCTTTCCGGCATTACAGGGGGAACCCAGACTATTTTAGGTTACAATTACGGAGCCAAAAGACCAGACCGGATCAAAGAGGCCCAAAAGTATATTTTGATACTATCCCTTATTTTTACTTCGATTATGTTTGGAGCAGCCCAGATCCTTCCACGGTATTTTACGGTGATTTTTACCAGAGATCCTCAATATATAGATATGACAGTCCGGGCTATTCGAATTTACTCTCTGATGATTATCCCTCTGTCTGTTCAGTATACGGTTGTGGACGGATTTACCGGGATGGGAATTGCCGGAGTGGCCATTTCTCTGTCCACCTTCCGGAAACTGGTTTATTTTGCCGGGGTATTTTTGATTCCCATGTGGTCTGACATCACCAATATTTTTTATACGGAGCCTATTTCGGATTTGACTGCAGCCGTAGTTTCCGGCATTGTTTATCTCATTTTAATTAAAAAGATTGAGAGGGGAAGCCTTTGAAAATTTTAGTAAGCGCCTGTCTCTTAGGGGTTAACTGCAGATATGATGGAACCTTTACCAAGACTCTGACCGACGGAGACGGAGTCACTGCCGCGCTTTTAAAAGCTTATGGAATCCCGGTATTTGGAGATGAACATTTAGAGGGAGAAAATGGTTGATAGAGAGCAGGTATACATGATAAAATGATGATGCCAGGGTCAAAACACTTTTTGCCCCTGAGGCGTATACCTTTGGACAGAAAATAGATTGAAGGCTAGGAGATTGGTTTGGAAAAAGAAGGATTGGAGAAGGAAAAGACTAAAAAACCCATAAAGGCAAAGCTGCCGATTGTTGCAATGGGAACAGCGGCGGCTCTTTTTTCCGGTATGGCTTCTTACTATATGGTAAGAGCACAGAACTACAGAGAGAGATTTTTCCCTAACACGGTGGTTAACGGCGTTGAGGCAGGCGGCCTTACACCGGGGCAGGTGATGAATCAAATTGCTTCTGAATTGGGAAACTATGAGCTGACCCTAAAAACCCGAAGCGGAAATGAGCGGATCCGCGGCAGCCAGATTGGGCTTATGGCCCAGTTTGATCAGGACCTGGAAACCCTTTTGGAGGAGCAGAACCCCTATGCCTGGGGACTGGGCTATTTTAAACCGGAAGAACATATCATACCTGCTATTACCGTATTTGATCAGGAACTTTTGGATAAGACTTTAGATAGTCTGTCCTGTTTTGATCCGTCTCGAATAGAGAAACCGGAAAATGCCCGGCTTTCTGATTATATTCCGGGAACCGGCTATGAGATTATCCCCGAGACTCCGGGAACGGAGCTGAACCGGGAACAGGTAAAGGAAGTGGTTGCCGGTAAAATAATAGGAATGGAAAGAGAAGCTGATCTGGATGCGGCGGGCTGTTATAAGACTGCAGAGATCGATAAGGATTACGCCGGCCTGAAGGAGCAGTGCAGCCGGCTAAATAAGTATGTCCAGATTAAAGTCACCTATCAGTTTGGAGAGAAAGAAGAGATTTTAGATGGAGATACCATAAATCAGTGGATTATTCAGGGAGAGGATGGTACAATTTCCTTAGATGAGGAACAGGTGTCCGGATTTGTGGAAGAACTGGCAGAGAGATATAATACAGCCTACACCACAAGAAGCTTTCAAACCAGCTATGGTCCTGAGGTAAAGGTAAGCGGAAGCTATGGCTGGCGGATTAATAAAAAAGAAGAGGCAGCCCGGCTTTTAGAGATTTTAAAGTCCGGGGAGAGTCAGGTAAGGGAACCTGTCTATCTTCAAAAAGGAGCTTCTTACGAAGGGAATGACTACGGAAATACCTATGCAGAGGTTAATTTGACGGCGCAGCATATGTTTTTTTACAAAGACGGGCAGATGGTGTTGGAATCTGATGTTGTCTCAGGAAACCAGAGAAGAAACTTTACCACTCCTCCGGGGATATTCGGTTTGACCTACAAACAGAAGAAAGCAGTGCTGAAAGGACAGGGATATGCCAGTCCGGTGGATTTTTGGATGCCTTTTAACGGCGGCATCGGATTCCATGATGCCACCTGGAGGGGAAGCTTCGGAGGATCCATCTATAAGACCAACGGTTCCCACGGCTGCATTAACATGCCCTATGCCAAGGCAAAAGAGCTTTACGACCTGGTATATACCAATGTGCCGGTGATCTGCTATAACCTGGAGGGAACGGAGAGCAGCAAATCTTCCGGCGGATCCCAGGCAGGAAGGGGCTCCGGGACGAAGACCGGAACCGGTCAGTCCCGGCCGCCGGTTCAGCCGAGCCAGCCGGTGCTCCAGGAAACTCAGCCGCCGGTTCAGCCGAGTCAGCCGGTGCTCCAGGAAACTCAGCCGCCGGTTCAGCCAAGTCAGCCGGTGCTCCAGGAAACTCAGCCATCGGTTCAGCCGAGTCAGCCGGCACCTTCTGAGACGCAAACTCAGCCCGAAGGTTCTCTTGTAACTCCGGCCGAGCCGGATACTCTTCCGGCGGTGCCTTCTACAGCTGAGGCTCAGCCCGACAGCCCGGTGATTACGCCGGCAGGAGAAATTGGCCCGGGATTGGTTTCTACCACCGCTGCAGACAGTCAGCCGGAAATCGGCCCCGGAATGTAGAGGAAAGGAAATTCAATGAACAGAAAAATATTTATCAGCAGAATGTTGATTTTCTCTTTCGTAATTTCCCTGATTGGAGGAAATTCTGTATTTGCGGCCCCGGTGTGGACGGACGACTCCGGCGTAAGTTTAGAGTCGGAAGCCGGAATCGTTATCGATGCCCAATCCGGAGCGGTTATATATGGAAAGAACAGCAAGGAGCAGTACTTTCCGGCCAGTATTACCAAGGTGATGACGGCCCTTTTGGTGTTGGAAAACTGCTCTATGGATGACATTGTGACATTTTCTCATGATGCGGTTTATAATGTGGAATCCGGAAGTACCAACGCAGGAATAGATGAAGGGGAGCAGATGACGGTAAAGGACTGCCTTTACGCCATGATGCTGAAGTCTGCTAACGAAGCGGCTAATGCCCTGGCAGAGCATGTATCCGGCAGCAGAGAGGCCTTTGCGGATTTGATGACCGCACGGGCAAAGGAATTGGGGTGTGAGAATACCAGCTTTAAAAATCCCAGCGGTTTAAATGATCCGGAACATTATACTACAGCCCGTGACTTTGCCCGGATTGTTCAGGCGGCCTGGAAGCTGGAAGGGTTTCGGGAAATAGAGTCAAAGCTGACCTATCAACTTCCGCCTACCAGAAACGATCCCGACGGCCTGATCATCCGCCAGGAACACAAGATGATGTTGGAGTCCTGGGGTCAGTATTATGACCCTGAGGTAAAGGGAGGAAAGACCGGGTATACTATCCTGGCAGGGAATACCCTGGCTACTGTGGCAGAAAGGGATGGAAGAACCCTGATTGTAGTAATTTTAAAGGGCAGCAAGCCGGATCATTATACGACCTATACCGATACCAGAAAGCTTTTGGATTATGGGTTTGAGGGCTTTATTAACTACTATCCTTCACAGGAGGAGACAGATTTAGCCGGACTTTTTAAAGAACTGAAAGATTTGGGAGCAAATTTGGGAGAAGAAGCACAGATTACAATAGACACGGAAGGTTGTATTACCGTCCCGGCAGGAGCAGCATTTTCTGATGCGGTTCGGAGCATCTCTACAGAGCTGGCGGCTGACGCGCCCTTCGGGGCGATAGCTCGTCTGAATTATACCTACCAGGGAAGACCGGTTGGAAGCGCTTATATAAAGACAGAACAAAATGTTTCTATTGTTAATGAGCCGGAAAACCAAGGGCAGGAAAACCAAAAGGCAGGTGAAGCAGGAGGATTTCAGGTTCCGGGAATGTGGATTTTCGCCGGTGCGGGAATTGCGGTTCTTGCTGTTTTGACAGCGGGCCTGATTTTTATGCGGAGCCAGCAGATAAAGAAGGAGAAAAAGAGACGGGAAGAACGGATAGAAGCGCGCAGGCGCAGGCTGAAGGAGGCGGGCATTTCTATGGAAGAATTTGAGCGCCTTTTAAAGGAGAAACAGAATAAAGAAAAAGGATCGTAAAATATGAGGCAGGAAGAGTATCATATTCCAAAGAAAAAGCTTGCCGGGGAAGCGGAAACCAGGGGAAAAAAGGTCCGAATTTACCGGGAAGAAGGATACGATTCCAGACGAAATATTCATTCACGCGGCGGCAAACATGCTGCCGGAGGAAAACGAAGGAGAAAAAAGGGCCAATGGGTTAAGTACTTCTTTCTCATCCTTTTTATACTGGCAGCTGCCGGAGCTTTGGGACTCTTTTTTTGGACTTATGCCATGATGAGCAGAATCCAAAAGGATCCGCAGATAAAGGTAGAAGATATTACCAATCCCCATATTGACACCGGTACCAGACAGGTGATGAGGGAGAACTGGACCATTGCCGTTTTCGGGGTGGATTCCACAGACGGAAGCCTGGGAAAAGGCTCCAACGCCGATGTGATTATGCTCTGTAATATCAATCAAAAAACGGGAGCTATCTGTGTGGTATCCGTTTACCGGGACACCTGTATGAAGATAGGGGAGAAGAATCCTTACAGAAAGATCAATGAAGCATATGCCAGAGGCGGTATTAAGCAGGCGGTAGAGGCATTAAACGAAAATCTGGACATTGAGATTGACGACTACATTGCAGTCAACTGGAAAGCTGTTGCCGATGCCGTGAATTTGCTTGGCGGAATTGATATGGACATTACCAGAGCGGAGTTCCGGTATATTAACTCCTATATCACCAGCACGGTAAAAGGAACCGGGGTGGGGTCTTATCAGCTGGAGTCCCCGGGGCCGAATCATCTGGACGGAGTCCAGACAGTGGCCTATGCCAGGCTGCGGAAGATGGATACGGACTTCCAGAGAACGGAAAGGCAGAGAGAAGTGTTAAAACAGGTGTTGGAAAAGGCAAAGGCGGCGGATTTCAGTGTAATGAATAACATTCTTATAGGGGTGCTGCCCCAAACCATGAGCAGCCTGGAGATGGACAGCCTGATTCCGATTGCGGCGAATCTGAAGAAGTACCATCTGGAGGATACCGCCGGTTTTCCCTTTGATTTGGAAACCAAACGAATTCGGGAAAACAAGAGAGGAATTGATTATGTATTTCCAATAGATTTAGAAAGCAACGTAGTAAAACTTCATCAGTTCTTGTATGGAACAGAAGAATATGCACCGTCACAGCAGGTAAAGGAAATCAGCAAAGCTGTAGAGGAGAAGAGAAAAAGCAGTTCGCCTTCCGTAAATACGCAGGAGACAAAGGAAAAGTCTGAGAAAGAGACAAAAGAGGAATCCCGCCCGGAGACTGAGACGCGGCAGGAATCCGAGCCTGGCCCGATTCTTCCCACTACAGAAGCCTTTGATCCTACTGCCCCGGAACTTTTTTGGACGGCGCCAATGGAGTAGAAGAAAGGAGAATACCCTATGTTAGAGATCGGAACAAAAGCTCCGGAATTTACCTTGCCGGATCAGGATGGAAATCAGATAAGCTTGGCGGATTTCAAAGGAAAAAAGGTAATTTTATATTTTTATCCCAAGGATAATACCCCTGGCTGTACGGCTCAGGCCTGCGGCTTTGGAGAACTTTATCCCCGCTTTCAGGAAAAGGACGGGGTTGTTTTAGGAGTCAGCAAGGATACCGTGTCTTCCCACAAAAAATTCCAGGAGAAATACAGCCTTCCATTTCCGTTGCTTTCGGATACAGAGCTTTCTGTCATAAAGGCTTATGATGTGTGGCAGGAGAAAAATATGTACGGAAAGAAAACCATGGGAGTGGTGCGTACCACCTATGTTATCGATGAGGAAGGAACCATTGTACAAGCGTTTGGAAAGGTAAAAGCAAAGGACAATCCGGCCCAGATGCTGGAGCTTTTATAAGGTTTTGGTATGAAAATCATCATTTCACCCGCCAAGAAAATGAATGAAAATACAGACTTTTTTCCGGCTGAAAGAGTTCCGGTATTTACGGAATATACGAAAATTCTTTTGGAAAAAATAAGATCTCTTACCTATGAGGAAGCAAAAGAAGTATGGCAATGCAACCATAAGCTGGCAGAACTGAATTACGACAGATTTCGCCGCATGACCCCGGACAGGCTGGACAGCCTGTCCGCCATGACTCCCGCTCTAATCGCTTATGAAGGAATCCAGTACCAGTATCTGTCTCCTATGACCTTTGAGAAAAAGGAATGGCAGTACACAAAAGAGCACCTTCGGATTTTATCCGGCTTTTACGGAATATTACACCCCTTTGACGGAGTCTTTCCTTACCGGCTGGAGATGCAGGCAAGGCTTTCGGCAGGCGGCTGCAGAAATCTATATGAATTTTGGGGAAGGCGTCTGTATGACAGCCTGATTTCGGAGGAACCCGACGGTAAGCCGGTTATTCTGAATCTGGCCTCTAAGGAATATTCCCAATGCATAGAGAGCTGGCTAAAAGAACCTGATCGGTTTATTACTTGCGTATTCGGGGAGAGAAAGGACGGCAGGATTCGACAAAAGGCCACTTTAGCTAAGATGGCAAGGGGAGAAATGGTACGATTCCTGGCTGGAAATCAGATAGAGGATCCGGAAGAAATAAAAGCTTTCCGGGGACTGGGCTTTTCTTACTCCCCTGATCACTCCTCTGCAAATGAGGGAAAGTCGGGACAAAGGCTGGAAACCTATACCTTTATTAAAGAAGAAGGAATATAATGTACATAGCAGATTTGCATATCCATTCCCGATATTCCAGGGCTACAAGTCGTGATTGTACCCCGGAATATTTGGATCTATGGGCGAAAAAGAAAGGAATTAACATTGTAGGAACCGGGGACTTTACCCATCCGGCCTGGAGAAAAGAGCTGGAAGAAAAACTGGAGCCGGAGGGAAACGGCCTGTACCGGCTGAAGAAAGAATATTGTCTGGAAAACCAGACGTCAGGCGGGGGAGAGACAAGGTTCGTCATCACGGGGGAGATTAGCTCTATCTACAAGAAAAACGGCCGTGTCCGCAAAGTGCACAGCCTAATTTTACTGCCCGGCCTTGAGGACGCATTTCGGGTATCCCAAAAGCTGGAGTCTATCGGTAATATTCATTCTGACGGAAGGCCGATTTTGGGATTGGACTGCCGGGACCTTTTGGAAATTCTTTTGGAACTGTCCCCAAAATCCATCTATATACCTGCCCATATCTGGACTCCTCATTTTTCCTTGTTGGGAGCATTCTCAGGTTTTGATACGGTAGAGGAATGCTTTGGAGATTTAACCCCCCGCATCCGTGCCATGGAGACCGGGCTGTCCTCGGATCCGCCTATGAACTGGCGGCTGTCCATGCTGGATCCTTATCAATTGATATCCAATTCCGATGCACATTCTCCCGGAAAGCTGGGACGGGAGGCGAATCTTTTTCGGATTCCTCTCAGTTATGACGGATTGTATCGGGCCATTGAGACCGGAGAGGGCCTTGAAGGCACCATTGAATTTTTTCCGGAGGAAGGAAAATACCATTTTGACGGCCACCGCAAATGCCATCTGTGCCTGACCCCGGATCAAACTCTCCGATATGGGGGAAAGTGTCCGATTTGCGGCAAAAAAATTACAGTAGGCGTTGCTAACCGGGTACAGCAGCTTGCCGACAGGCCGGAGGGCTTTGTAAAGACCGGAGCGAAACACTTTGAAAGTCTTGTGCCTCTTCCCGAGGTAATTGCTGCTTCCACAAAGCACTCCGCTGTCAGCGCCAAGGTTATCAATCAGTATGAGGATATGCTAAAAAAGCTGGGGCCGGAGTTTGCCATTTTAAGAGAAGTCCCCATAGAGGAGATTAAACAGGTATCCGGTTCTCTCATTGCCCAAGGGATCTTGCGCCTGCGGGAAGGAAAAGTAGAGAGAGAGCCTGGTTTTGACGGAGAATACGGAACCATACGCTTGTTTGCTCCGGGAGAGATTGAAAAGACGGACGGACAAATGGATCTGTTCGGCAGCTTTGGAATGGAAATGGCGCAGGCCAGGCCGATTCTTTCCGCCTCTTCTTTAGAAACGCGGGAGAGCGTTCCCGCAGAAGAAGCGGCATCAGATGAGGCTTTACCTGAACGGGAAAGCGCTCTTACGGGAAAATCCCGGGGACAGTTGTCAGGCGGACTGAATCCTGCCCAGAAAAAGGCAGTGGAAGCCTTGGGACGGACAGTTGCGGTAATTGCGGGTCCGGGAACCGGAAAGACCAAAACTCTGGTAGAGAGGATTTTGTGGCTTTTAGAAAACCGTAAGGTCAAGCCTTCCGAGATTACGGCAGTTACCTTTACCAATAAAGCAGCGGCACAGATGAAGGAAAGACTGAAAAAGGAGCTGGGAAGCGCCCGATTTTTAAGCAGGATGCAGATAGGGACTTTTCATTCTATTTGCCTAAAGTTTTTAAAGGGTAAGCTGCCCCCGTTTTCTATAGCGGATCAGTGGACAAAACTGCGCCTGGCCGAAAAAGTCATACAACAGTTTTCCCTGTCCTGCCGGCCGGAGCAATTTCTGAGGGAAGTTTCTATTTCCAAAACTACTTGGGAAACTCATCGAGAGGCAGAGAAAAGTCCGGCCATAGAATACTATCAAAATGCCTTAAAAGAAATGAATTGTCTGGATTATGATGATCTTTTGATAGAAACGCTGAAGCTTTTAAAAAGCGGAGCGGATTGGAATCAAAAGGCATTTTCCTACCTGTTGGCAGACGAATTTCAGGATATCAGTCCTCTGCAGCTGGAACTAATCTTAGAATGGAATAAAAAGGGCAGAGAGCTGTTTGTAATCGGAGATCCGGATCAGGCCATTTATGGTTTCCGAGGGGCGGAT
Organism: Enterocloster bolteae; assembly: GCA_021772025.1. Classification (GTDB taxonomy): domain Bacteria; phylum Bacillota; class Clostridia; order Lachnospirales; family Lachnospiraceae; genus UMGS1370. The sequence continues at coordinate 14,908 of JAETNT010000041.1, forward strand.
GCAGGATGCTTTGAAACTCTGAAAGCCATGGAGCCAAAGCTTGAAATCATCTGTCTGACCGATAATTACCGCTCGGTGCCTCCTATTGTGAAGGCAGGGGAAGCGGTAATCTCTCATAACCCGGGGGGAGCAAGAAACTATACGCCCCGCAGGTCCGGAGAGCAGAAGATCCGGGTAGTTCAGGCGGCGGGGGAGCTTTCAGAGGCCATATTTACGGCAAAAGAGATTAACCGGATGGCCGGCGGCATCGATATGCTGGATGCGGCAGACAATACCCGCAGCCGGGAAGGAAGGGCAGTGCGGAGCTTTTCTGAGATTGCTGTTCTATACCGGACCAGACGCCAGGGGGCTGTTTTGGAAAAGTGCCTGCAGAAGGAGGGAATCCCCTATGCAGTAGCCGGACAAGATGATTTTCTGGCAGACCCGGCAGTTCAGGGAACCCTTGCATTTTTCCGTTATCTGCTGCAAAATGACGATGAGCTGGCTTTGGAGCAGTGCAAAAGGCTTTTGTGGGAACCGGAGGAGAATGCTCTGTCTCAAATCCTATTTCAGCAGGCTGCAGAAGAATTCGGACCTAAAATAAAGGGAACAAGCCCTTCTAAGCTTCTGGATATCTGGATAGAGAAAGCAGGAAAAAAGGTGCCCAAAGAACCTCTGGAAAAGCTTCGCAGCGCATCCCTTTTTTACAAAACCACGGCAGAATTTCTGGATGCCATGACTCTGGGAACAGAAGGAGACATCAGACGGTGCGGCGGCAAATCTTATACTCCGGATATGGTTACTTTGATGACCCTCCACGCATCTAAGGGGCTGGAATTTCCGGCGGTGATTATCTGCGGAGTAAATGAGAAAATTCTTCCTTTGGAGACAGAAAAAGAGGAGTCAGACCTGGAAGAAGAACGGCGTTTATTTTTCGTTGGAATGACCAGGGCAAAGGAAGAACTGATCCTGACCGTTTCCGGGGAACCGTCCAGGTTTTTAGGCGAGATTCCCCGAAAGCTTACAGAAAATGAGAAAGCCAAAAGAGGAGGAAAGGAGGGCGGAAGACAGCTCAGCTTATTTGAATTGTTTCCTGATGTTTAAAACAGGGACACTACGGACTGCCTTTCGACAATATCTACATCCATCATTACTTGAGATGGGCCCTGTGTGGTACCGGTTCGGATTTTTTCCAACAAAAGCCTGGTAGCCAACAGGGCCTTTTTTGGGATATCTTGGGAGATGGAGGTCAATTTGGGAAGCGTGTACTGGCACAGTTTTAAATTATCGTAACCGATAACAGACAGATCAATGGGAATCCGGTAGCCGCTTAGACGAGCGCCTTCCATAACTCCGATGGCGCAGATGTCTGCTGTGGTAACCACGGCGGTAATTTCATTCTGGCCGGTGGCGATTTTTTTGCCAGCCAGAATGCCGTCCTCATAGGAGGGGGAGTAGCGGAATACGTATTCCGGTCGGAAGGGAATACCACTCTCTGCCAGCGCCTGACAGTATCCGTTGAAGCGGCTGGTAAGCAGATCATTTCCCTCATAATTCGCTACAAAGCCAATGTGGGTGTGCCCGTGGTTAATCATATACTTAGTAGACAGATAAAGCCCCTTTTGATCATCAGAGGTAATGTTGATCAGATCCGGCTGCTTGAGAGAACTGTCGAAAATAGCCACCGGACAGGCGGATTCTTCCAAAAGCGAGGGCAGATAATCCTGGCAGTCCGGATAAAGGAATATGATACCGTCTACATTCCAATTTTTTAAAAGAGTGGAAAGATCCATCTGCCGGGAGATAGAACGAACCATAGTATAATAGCCGTTTTCTCGAAGTTCCCTTTCAATAATACCGATCATGGAACTGACATAAGGATTTTCCATCAGATTGGTTTCCTGTTCTTCCGACTCAGGGGACAGGATGATGCCGATAATATTGGAGGTTTTATTGGTAAGGCTGCGGGCGCTTAGGTTCGGAATATATCCGCACTCTTCAATAATTGCATTAACTTTTTCTATTGTCTTTTCTGAGACCCGGCTGTGTTTGCCATTGATGACGTTAGAAACGGTCATCATGCTGACACCGGCCCGATCTGCAATATCTTTTAATGTCATAATCAATTATCACTTTCTGAAAAATTCTGATCTTTTTCAATTTATAAACCTTAATAGTTCGGGAAAATTAGAAGTTTATAAACTAAAAATTGTGCCTGTAAATAGTATAGAATAAGTATAGAAAAAAGTCAACAATAGATTTCAATAGGGTATAAGGTAAAAATGCACAATAAATACTCTATAAAACTAGATAAAATACCGAAAAAACAAATTGATATTGACAAAATCAATACAGAATGATAATTTAATTATAGATTTAGCGTTAAACCGAAAAAACAAAACATTAAGAAAGGGGTATTTATTATGAAAAAGAAATTTTGGGCAGCAATAACAGCAGCAGCATTGACAGCGGTATCGATAACCGGATGCGGCGGAGGAAGCAGCGCGGCGAAAGGAGCAGGAAATGCACCGGCAGCGGAGGTTCCCAAAGAACCTTTCGGCGATACCATAAAATATGATCCTACTGTAGCTGTCAATGACGGCAAGGATATAACGGTTGAACTGTGGGAGTGGGGAAGCGATGAATTATTCCAACAGGTAATCGATGGCTATACCGCCATCCATCCCAATGTAACTTTTAAGTTGGTAAATAATCCCTGGGAGGATTACTGGACCAAGCTTCCCTTGGCGCTAGATGGTGCCAACGGTCCGGCTCTTTTCAATGTACATAACAGTTACCATGAAAACCTGATTAATTATATGGCTCCTCTGGATATTCCGGTGGCGGACCTGGAAGCGGATTTCACCGGTGTGGAAGCTCATGTTATTGACGGCAATGTGTATTATATCGATTACGGTATGATGACCGGTTCTGTTTACTATAATAAAGAAATGTGGCAGGCGGCGGGCCTGACGGATGCGGATATTCCCAAGACCTGGGACGAGATGATTGAAGTGGCAAAGAAACTGACCATCAAGGAAGGCGATCAGATTGTCCAGGCCGGCTTAAACTTTAATGATGACTTCCATCAGAACTATCTGCTGGGATTAAATTATCAGCTGGGGGAAAATCTGTTTTTAGAGGATGGAAAAACTCCCAATGTGACCTCGGATTCGATGAAAAAGGTAATGCAGATGTTGGTAGATATGTACCAGGTAGAAGGAATTGGTTCCCAGGACTTTGGCGAGAAAGGATCTGACAGCTTTGGCCAGGGGCAGTCTGCTATGGTAATTCAGTGGGGACATTATTATAATACTTTAAACACTACATGGAGCGATATTGATTTCGGAGTATTTGAGATTCCCACATTTGACGGAAATCCTTATGCATATAACCGCTATAACGGCGAATCTACCTTTGGAATCAATAAAAATGCTCCCGCCGATCAGCAAGCAGTGGCTCAGGATTTTGTGAAATACTTTCTGGCAAATGATGATGCACAGGTTGCCTTCTGCTTGGCTATGAGTGTGTTCCCGGCAAAGAAATCTTTGGCAGATAACCAGCAGGTGCTGGAAAACCCGTCTTTACAGGTATTAGCTGAGCATATTGACCGCTATATCTGGCCCGGCCCCATGCCTTCTACTATGGAAACTTCTTTAAAGAAGGCCGGAGAGGATATTTTCTTTAATGGAGTAGACATTGACACTGCTTTAGATGAAGCCCAGAAGAACATCATTAAGGACATGGCCGGCAGCAGCTTTGAGTCCGTAGAGAACTTGTATAAATACGCAGAGTAATCCCATAACGGAGAACAGGAGGGGGAAAGGAATGTTTAAGAAGTCACACCCTTTGCAAAGCAGAAGTGAAATTTTATTAAGAAACATTGTAGTATTGATTATGGTAGTATTTTTTACTGTGTTTCTGATTGTTCCCATCGGTATTGCCTTTGCGGGAAGCTTTCATGAGTGGAATCCCTTAAGCGGCACCTACCGGTTTCTGGGAATCGACAACTATTTAAACGTATTTACCAGCGGGCTGTTTGGAAAGTCAATGCTTAATACCCTGATTTTCTCTGTAGTGGTAATTGTATTCCGGGTAGGCTTAGGACTGGGGATTGCCTATGCCATCTATTCGGTGTTGATTAAGCATAAAAGCTTTTACCGGGCCATTTATTATATGCCGGTTGTAACCCCCATGGTGGCAGTAGCTTTTGTATGGAAATTCATGTATAACCCGCAGATCGGCATTATCAATCAGGTTCTGGGGACCGACATTAACTGGCTGAAAAATCCCCAGACCGCCCTTCTGGCGGTAATGGTCATGACTATCTGGAAGGATTTTGGTTACGCGGTAGTAATGTATATGGCAGGTCTTTACTCCCTGCCGGGAGATGTAATGGAAGCCGCCCAGGTAGACGGTGCAAAGAGCTGGCAGAAGTTTCTTTATATTACTTTGCCGCTGTTAAAGCCCATGTCCTTGTTTGTCATCATTACTTCCATTATTTCTTACATCCAGGCTTACGTCCAGATTTTGATCATGACAGAAGGAGGACCCGGTACGGCTACTTATCTGGCTTCCTATATTATTTATGATGAAGCTTTTGTAAAATACAACTTTGGTTATGCATCCGCGTTATCCTTTGTACTCTTTGTAATCACTGCAGTATTTACGTGGCTGTCATTCCGGGTTTCCGGCAGCGAAAGTTAGGAGGGCTGGATTTTATGAAACGAAAAATGAGCAGTATTTTATTAAACGCAGTGCTTCTGGGATTGGGCTTAATTACGGTATATCCCTTTATCTGGATGTTTTTATCTTCCTTTAAGAAAAACAAGGAGATTATGGCCCTGCACCAGACCTTGCTCCCTCAGGAATTTATTTTCACCAATTATGTTACCATGAACTCCAGGTTTAATTTCCTGCGGTTTTTTGCAAACAGTTTGTTTATTACTCTGACAGTGACAGTCATTGTGATTTATACCAGCACTCTCTGCGGATTCGTCTTAAGCAAATACAAATTTAAAGGAAGGGATCTGCTGTTCGGCTTTGTTCTTTCTACCATGATGATTCCATGGTGCGTTACCATCATCCCCAAATATTCCATGATTCAGGCTTTCGGATGGATGGACAGTTATGCGGCTTTGATTATTCCGGCTATGTTCAGCGGCTTTGGCATCTTTATGATGAAGCAGCACATTGCCTCTATTCCGGATGAAATTTTGGAGGCCGCCCGGATTGATGGGGCCAATGAGTTTTATATATTTCACAGGATTGTATTTCCATTAGCCAAAAACGGCATTTCCAGTATTGCCATATTCCAGTTTTTGTGGGCCTGGGAAGATTATTTGTGGCCGTATTTGGTCATTAACACTCAGGAGAAACAGCTTTTATCCGTAGGGTTAAAAATGTTTAACGGACAGTATTCCACTGACTACGGAGCGCTATTTGCAGCAACTACCATTTCGATTATTCCGGTGCTGCTGATCTATTTGTTTTTCCAGAAACGGTTTATTGCAGGTATCGCTGCTTCGGCCGTTAAAGGATAGGGGGCAAAATACCGTTTGCCCCGGCTCATAATATCTTACTGTTTACGTGAACTGTAATTATAATTTTCGCAAAACCTAAAGGAGGCCGCCATGCAGGATATTTATAAAGTAACAACGAACCCAAAGGCTGAAGCAGAAAATATGGTGACAGGAGAATGCTACCGGATTACGGTGCTGACAGAAGGGCTGCTGCGATTGGAATACAGCGAGGACGGAGTGTTTGAGGATCGGCCCACCCAGATGGCATTTTTCCGGGATTTTCCTCCTGCCGATTACCGGATTATCCGAAAGGAGGACGGCATTGAAATTCATACGAAACGGCTGCAGCTGATTTATAATGAGAAAGAATTTTCTGGCTTTGGGCTCAGCGTCCAGGTTAAAGGGAACTTAAGCGCCTATCACAGTATCTGGCATTACGGTGAAGCCATTAACGATTTGGGAGGAACCGCCAGGACCTTAGACGAGGCGGACGGAGCAGTGGATTTAGATCATGGGGTGGTCTCTAGATTCGGCTATTCTGTTTTGGATGACAGCCGCTCTCAGGTTCTTTTAGAGGACGGTTGGCTAAAGCCCAGAAAAAAAGGGATAAAGGACCTGTATTTTTTCGGCTATGGACATGATTACAAGGAAGCTTTAAGGGACTTTTACCATCTGGCCGGAAGGACCCCCATGCTGCCCAGGTATGCTCTGGGTAACTGGTGGAGCCGGTTTTACCCCTATTCAGAGGAAAGCTATCTGGAACTAATGGAGCGGTTCGAGAAAGAAAATCTGCCTTTTTCCGTAGCGGTCATTGATATGGACTGGCATTTGACGGATATCAATCCGAAATACGGAAGCGGCTGGACCGGATATACCTGGAATCGGGAATTGTTTCCGGATCCTGCAGGATTTTTAAAAAAGCTTCATGACAAAGGAATGAAAATTACGTTAAACGTCCACCCGGCAGAAGGCGTCAAAGAGCATGAGGAAATGTATAAGACTATGGCTCGGGCTATGGGAGTGGATTATGAGAAGGGGGATCCGGTAAATTGTGACCCGGCGGATCCCAAATACATAGAAGCGTATTTTCAATATCTTCACCACCCCAGGGAAGAGGAAGGCGTGGATTTCTGGTGGATAGACTGGCAGCAGGGCGGCAATTGCAAGGTAGAGGGATTAGATCCTCTATGGATTTTTAATCATTTCCACTTTTTGGACAATAAACGGAACGGGAAACGTCCTATGACCTTTTCCAGGTATGCCGGCCCGGGAAGCCACCGCTATCCGATAGGGTTTTCCGGAGATACTCTGATTACCTGGAAATCTCTGGATTTCCAGCCGTATTTCACGGCTGCGGCATCCAACATAGGCTATGGCTGGTGGAGTCATGACATAGGGGGCCATATGATGGGGTACAAGGATGATGAGATGACGGCAAGATGGGTACAGTTTGGCATTTTCTCCCCTATTATGCGGCTTCACAGCTCATCCAGTCCCTTTAACGGGAAAGAACCCTGGCGTTATAAAAAGGAAACGGAGATGGTTATGGGAGATGCCTTGAGAAAACGTCATGAAATGATCCCCTATCTTTACACCATGAATTACCGCTGCTATGCAGAAAACCTGCCGTTAATCCTTCCTATGTACTATCAGTATCCGGAAGAATCCCAGGCTTACCAGGTGAAGAATCAATACCTTTTTGGCAGTGAACTGCTGGTGGCCCCCATTACCTGCAAACGGCTTCCGGGAATTAACATGGCCCCGGTAAAAACTTGGCTTCCGGAGGGATTGTGGTATGATATCTATAGTGGTATGATGTATGAAGGAGGAAGAAGCCTTACCATGTACCGCAGGCTGGAATCCATTCCCGTGTTAGCAAAAGCGGGAGCAATCCTCCCCTTTACCAATGAAATCACTGCAAAGCAAGCCGGATTGAACCCGTATTCTTTGACGGTAAAAACCTACGCAGGAGCGGACGGCGCCTTCTGCCTGTATGAAGATGACAATGAAACCTGCGATTACGAAAGAGGAATCTGCGTCTTCACCAGGATGGAATATAAGGAACATAGGGAAGAGAAACAGGCAGTCTTTACCATCTGTCCGGCAGAGGGGAGTCTGAGTTTGATTCCGGAAAAGCGGAGCTGGACATTGGAGTTTGCCGGTTATGAAAGAAAGGCGGCAGACAGCCTGCAGGTATTGGCAGATGGACGGCCGCTTCCGGTTTCTGTCCGCTATGATTTCCGTTTCCAGTCAGTAATAGCAAAATTGCCAAAGCTGCCGGCGGATGTGAAGATTCAGGTCTTTATCAATATGGACCTTCAGGCAAAGGAAAATCATCGGGAAGAGGCGTGCTTTGAGTTTCTGAATCAGGCGGAGATAGAATTTAACTTAAAAGATAAGATTTATCGCAGCCTAACAGACGGAGGACAGGGAATAAAGGCTGACAGGATTCCGGTTTTACTGGGAGAGCTGGCGGCTATGGAATTGGACAGAGATCTGTATGGGGCTTTGACAGAAATTTTAACGGCAAGGAATTAAGGAAACGGGCTGTCTTCTAAAAACCGGAAAAGAAAGGATATCTTTTATGAACAGACAATGGTGGCATGACAAAATAGCCTATCAGATTTACCCCAAAAGTTTTTACGACTCCAACGGCGACGGAATCGGAGATTTGCCGGGAATTATTGAAAAGCTGGATTATCTTTCCTATCTGGGAGCAGATATCCTGTGGCTTTCCCCTATTTACCAGTCGCCTCTGGCTGACCAGGGTTATGATATCTCCGATTACTATAAAATCGATCCGCGTTTCGGTACTATGGAGGATATGGATCGGCTTATTGCAGAGGCGAAGAAACGGAACATGTATATTTTAATGGATCTGGTGGTGAACCATTGCTCTGACGAACATTTGTGGTTTCAAAAAGCCATACAGGATCCGGAAGGGGAGTATGGAAACTTTTTTTATCTGGCTGACAATGAGGAGAAAAAGCCTTGTAACTGGCGCTCTTATTTTGGAGGCTCCGTCTGGTCCCCCCTTCCCGGAACAAAAAAGCAGTACCTTCATATGTTTCATAAAAAGCAGCCGGATTTGAACTGGGAAAATCCTAAAGTGCGGAAGGAAATTTATAAAAACATTAATTGGTGGCTGGAAAAGGGGCTGGCCGGGTTCCGAATCGATGCGATTATTAATATTAAAAAACCTCTTCCCTTTTCCGACTATCCGGCAGACCGAGAGGATGGGCTGTGCAGCCCGGAAGTTATGCTGTCTAAAGCATCGGGGATCGGAGAGTTTTTAACAGAAATGCGGGACGAGACCTTTGCCAAGCATCAGGCATTTACTGTGGGCGAGGTATTTAATGAAAAGCCGGGGGATCTGGAAAAATTTATTGGAGAAAACGGATATTTTTCTACTATGTTTGACTTTCATGAGGCGGTGATTGGCCAAAGCTCCAAAGGAGCTTACGACAACCGTCCGGTGACTCCGGAGGAATACAAAAACGCATGCTTTACGGCCCAGGCAAAGATCGGGAATACAGGCTTTTACTCCAATCTGATTGAAAACCATGACGAGCCCAGAGGCGTCAGCCGCTACCTGCCCGGCCCGCCCTGCGAGGCTGCCAAGAAGATGCTTGCCGGGCTGTATTTTATGCTTAGAGGAATTCCATTTATCTACCAGGGGCAGGAAATAGGCATGGAAAATACAAAAGTTTCTTCCATTGAGGAGATAGATGATATTTCTGCAAGAGGAGAGTACGAGACGGCTTTGAGAGCCGGACTTTCCCGGGACGAGGCTCTGGCTGCCGTTATTCCCGTGAGCCGTGACAATGCCAGAACGCCTATGCAGTGGGAGGACAGTCCCAATGCAGGATTTACAGCAGGCTGTCCCTGGCTTTCCGCAAATCCAAATTATCACCGGATCCACGCAGCGGATCAGGTTCAAAGGGAAGACTCCCTGCTTCAGTTTTATCGAAAGCTTATCCGGGTCAGAAAAGCTCCGGATTATAAAGAAACTCTGGTATACGGAAGCTTTGTGCCATATCAAAAGGAGCAGAAGAACCTGATGGCCTATTTTCGAAAAAGCCCGGAAAAAACTTTGTTGGTAATGGGGAATTTTCAAGCGGAGCCTCAAAGAACCGTCCTTCCCGGAACGGTTGCCCGGACGGTTGTCAACAATCTGCCGGGTGTAGAAATAAATGGAAATAAGATAATGCTGGAAGGCTGGCAGTATGTTCTGTTGGAAATAGGTTCAGCAGAAATGGAGGGAAAACTATGCGGAATTGGTGGAAAAATATAGTGGTATATCAGATCTATCCCAGGAGCTTTCAGGACAGCAACGGAGACGGAATCGGAGACTTGCCGGGGATTGTAAGCCGTCTGGACTATTTAAAGGAGCTGGGGATCGGCGCCGTATGGCTCAGCCCGGTGTGCCGTTCTCCTCAGGCTGATAATGGCTATGACATCTCTGACTACCAGGATATCGATCCTTTGTTCGGAACTCTGAAAGACATGGATCAATTGATAAAGGAGGCAAAAAAGAGGGATATCCGGATTATCCTGGATCTGGTGCTGAACCACTCCTCCAATCAACATCCCTGGTTTTTGGAGGCAAAAAAGAGCAGGGAGAATCCTTACCACGATTATTATATTTGGAGGGATGGAGAAAAGGGATGTCCCCCCAATGATATGAGAGGCGTTTTCGGCGGCTCTGCCTGGGAATGGGAGCCGGAAATCGGCCAGTACTATTTCCATCAGTTTACGGTAGAGCAGCCGGATTTAAACTGGGAAAATCCCAAGGTTCGGGAAGAGCTCTATAAGATGATTAACTGGTGGATGGACAGAGGAATCGGAGGATTCCGCCTGGATGTACTGGATCAGATTGCTAAGGAGCCGGATAAAAAGATTACCAGAAACGGCCCTATGCTTCATCCTTATATTAAGGAACTAAGCAGCCGAACCTTCCAGAAAGGAAATCTCATCACGGTAGGCGAGGCCTGGGGAGCTACCATTGAAAATGCCCCCGTCTACAGCAATCCGGACGGAAGCGAAGTTTCCATGGTTTTCCAGTTTGAGCATATTAATCTGGATCAGCAGCCGGGCGGCGAAAAATGGGATCTGGCTCCGCTGGATTTGGTGGAGCTGAAAGCAGTTCTGGAAAAGTGGCAGAAGGGCCTTTATCAGAAAGGATGGAACAGTCTGTTCTGGGACAACCATGATCTTCCCCGTATTGTGTCCCGGTGGGGAAATGACAAAGAGTACCGGACAGAGTCTGCTAAGATGCTGGCTACCGTTCTTCACGGCATGCAGGGGACCCCTTATATTTATCAAGGAGAAGAGCTGGGAATGACCAATGTAAGGCTTTCCATGGATCAGTATCAGGATGTGGAGACTCTTAATATGTATAAAGAGCGTATGGAGCAAGGATATTCCAGGGAATCTATTATGGAATCCCTTTATGCCAAAAGCCGGGACAATGCCAGAACCCCTATGCAGTGGGATGATTCAAAACATGCCGGTTTTACGGAAGGGACTCCCTGGCTGCCGGTAAATCCTAATTATACAGAGATTAACGCCGCTTCCCAGACAGCGGATCCGGATTCTGTATTTTCTTACTATAAAACACTGGTAGGCCTGCGGAAAAAATATGAAATTTTGGCAGAGGGAGAGTTTGAGTTGATTTGCAGAGAGGATCCGGATATTTTTGCCTATGTACGAACCCTGGGAACTCAAAAGCTTTTGGTGGCTGCTAATTTCCATGGGACAAAAGTTTCCTTTACCGTTCCTGCAGAATTTGACAACAGAGAAGGAAAAGGCGGAATCAACACATTGATTCACAACTATTCGGATAGGGAACCGGGTATATTGAGGCCTTACGAGGCGTTTATGATTTTGGCGGAATAGGACGCTTTGTAGTTGCGTTTTAAGCAAGGAGTTTTATATATGACAATCGCCGTTCTATCAGACACCCACGGTCTGCTGAGGCCTGAGGTGCTGCAAGTTATTAAAAAAGCAGATGCTATAATCCATGGAGGAGATATTAATTCCCAAAGCATTATGGACGGAATACTGGCCGTTAAAAAGCCGGGGGCTTCCCTTTATATTGTCAGAGGAAACAACGATAAAGAATGGGCGGGACACCTGCCGGAGAGCCTTGAGTTTACCATAGAAGGAGTGAACTTTTTTCTGGTTCACAATAAAAGAGACGTTCCGATAAATCTGTCAGACGTACAGATTGTTATTTTTGGCCATTCCCATAAATATTTAGAAGAGGTGCAAGACGGCAGACTGTGGTTGAATCCGGGAAGCTGTGGAAAACGAAGGTTTAACCAGGAGATTACCATGGCGCTCCTTCACTTGGAGAAGGGAAAATGGCATGCAGAAAAAATAAATATTCCTGGGCAAGCAGAAGAAAAGAGAAAAAGAAAACCGCCGGATAATCTTCTTCTTTTTATTGAATCTGTTATGGAAGGGATGGAGAGGGGATGGACAGTAGAAAAAATTGCAAAGGATTTGCAGGCGGAGCAGGAGATTGTTGATCAGATATGCCGCATTTATGTTACTCATCCAGGAGTTACGTCAAATGGAATTTTAGATAAAATAGAGGCGAATAAGCTTAAATAAGAAGAGCCATTAGAAAAAAGGGGCCTGTTACAAAAGAGATGAGTAATCATCTATGGAACAATGGCTCCGCTCTTATATCAGAAAATAGAAAAGAGGGCGCCGCTAAGCCAAGGTTTAAAACCTGCGGCTTGCGGCGCCCTTTTTATAGAGCCGTCTATTCATCCGGCAAAGAAACCGTAGTTTCCCGTACTACCAACTCACAGGGAAAGGTTACCTTAACCGGGGGTTTGTGCCGGCCGCAGATACGGTCGTCCAACAACTTTACCGCAAATTCTCCCAGCTCTTTTTTTACTACCCTTACGGTAGTCAGACGGGGAGAGATAAACTGTGCAATATCAATATCCGCCAGCCCAATGATGGAGATATCTTCCGGAATCTGGTAACCGTGATCATGAAGGGCGCTGATAGCCCCTATGGCAGGATAGTCATCGGCGCAGACAATTCCCTGCGGAAGCTGATTATTCTCGATCATATCCTTTACCGCGGCATATGCCTGATCGGCTGTCAGGATAATATTGCGGCAATAATTCATATCAAAAGGAAAGGAATGAGCCTTCATGGTATCACAAAAAGCCTGAAATCGGTGCTCGTTGAGGTACTGGCTGTCTTCGGAAGGAATACTTCCGAGAAAGCCGATATTTTTTACACCGCACTGAATCAGATATCGGGTGGCATAGGTGGTGGCGGTGTAGGCATCGCAGATAATTTCATCTATCCCTGCATTAGGGGAATTTAATCCGGCATAAATCAGATGGGGAGTGAGAGCTTTTAAGCGTTCCATTACATCTTCGGTAATTCGTCCAAGGAGGATAATACCGTCAAAATCCTGATTCTCTAAATTTGTGAGAAAAGGATAGATATCTGCAACGCATGCAGCTACGATTACAGCACTTTGGGGAACCTGGGCCAGATATACATACCATCTTAACCAAGGCCGGTTTGCCCGCTATGGGGAAAGGGTGCTGGGAATTACAGAAGGAACAGAGAAGGAGAAGGCATTAAAGGCGATTGAAGAAACAGAAGCGCGTTTTAAGGAATGGGGGATGCCGGTTTCTATACCGGATCTTATGGGAAGGCCCCTTACGGAGAGAGAGATCAAAGACTTGACGGATAAATGTATGTTTGAAGGAAAAAGGGAGACGGTAGGAAATTACAGCAAACTTAAGCCAATAGATGTAATGGCTATTTATACCCTGGCAAACCATACGTAGGAAAGGCTTCTATACAATCGGGTGCGGCTATAAGCCGCACCCGATTGCTTTTTAAGATTTAATTGCAAGTTAAAAATTATAACTGGGGACCAGCCGGAACTAAAGCCTTACCAGCTTCATTGCCCTCATACTTAGAGAAGTTCTTGATGAATCTCTGAGCTAAATCCTTTGCCTTTGCTTCCCATTCAGCAGCATCTGCATAAGTATCGCGAGGATCCAGGATGTTCGTGTCAACGCCCGGAAGCTGGGTGGGAATGTCAAAGTTAAAGTAAGGAAGTTTCTTAGTGGGAGCATCTAAAATGTCGCCGTTTAAGATGGCGTCAATGATGCCGCGGGTATCACGGATGGAGATGCGCTTGCCGGTGCCGTTCCAGCCGGTGTTTACTAAATATGCCTTAGCGCCGCTTGCTTCCATTTTCTTAACCAATTCCTCAGCATATTTGGTAGGATGGAGCTCTAAGAATGCCTGGCCAAAGCAAGCGGAGAAAGTGGGAGTAGGCTCGGTAATGCCGCGCTCGGTACCTGCCAGCTTAGCGGTGAAGCCGGACAAGAAGTAATACTGAGTCTGCTCAGGAGTTAAAACTGATACAGGCGGAAGTACGCCGAATGCATCTGCGGAGAGGAAAATTACATTCTTGGCAGCGGGGGCAGCGGAAACCGGACGGACAATTTTTTCAATGTGGTCAATGGGATAAGATACACGAGTGTTCTCGGTAACGCTCTTGTCATCAAAGTCGATCTTTCCGTCAGCGTCTAAGGTAACGTTCTCCAGGAGGGCATTGCGCTTAATTGCGTTGTAGATATCCGGCTCGGATTCCTTGTCCAGGTTAATAACTTTTGCATAGCAGCCGCCTTCAAAATTAAATACGCCGTTGTCATCCCAGCCGTGCTCGTCATCACCGATTAACAGACGTTTGGGATCGGTGGAAAGGGTGGTTTTGCCGGTGCCGGACAGGCCAAAGAAGATAGCGGTATTCTCACCGTTCATATCGGTGTTTGCGGAGCAGTGCATGGAAGCGATGCCCTTTAACGGCAGATAATAGTTCATCATAGAGAACATGCCCTTCTTCATCTCGCCGCCGTACCAGGTATTTACAATAACCTGCTCACGGGTGGAAATGTTGAACATAGCGGCAGTCTCGGAATTTAAGCCCAGCTCCTTATAGTTCTCAACCTTTGCCTTGGAAGCGTTGTAAACAACAAAATCCGGCTCGAAGTTCTTTAATTCATCCTCAGTAGGCTGAATGAACATATTCTTTACGAAATGGGCCTGCCAGGCAACTTCCATAATAAAACGGATTGCCATACGAGAGTCTTTGTTTGCGCCGCAGAACGCGTCTACAACAAATAATCTCTTGTTGGACAGCTCTTTTAACGCAATATCTTTAACGGCATCCCAAGCTTTCTGGGAAGCCGGATGATTATCATTCTTATATTCGTCAGAAGTCCACCATACAGTGTCTTTGGAGTTCTCATCCATAACTATGAACTTGTCTTTGGGAGAACGGCCGGTATAGATACCAGTCATAACATTGACTGCGCCCAGCTCGCTGACCTGGCCCTTTTCGAACCCCTCCAAATCGGGTTTAGTCTCTTCTTCGAATAAAAGCTCGTAAGAAGGATTATACACGATTTCTGTGGTTCCGGTAATGCCATACTTGCTTAAATTAATGTCTGCCATAATTCCTTTACCTCTTTTCTTTTATAGTGATAATAACCGCCGGCAACTGCACGATCTGCCCGAAGTAATCGAAAACCGATTCTTCTTAATTATATTATACATCAAACAATAATAAAAGCAATAAAAAAGTTTTATTTTTAACAAACTTTTTTGCCGTCAACTGGCAAGAGGGCGGAAAATGAAGCCAGCCCTTTCCATAAAAAGAAATCCCGTCATATTGTATAAAAAAATTAGTAATGCTATAATGATGGTACCAGGGTTAAAAGGAGGAATAGGATGGATTTTCTGATACTGATTATTATTATTATTATGATTGCTGTAATCCGGAACCGGGAGCTTGACATTCCGGGACGGATGAAAGATTTTTTTGAAAAAAATGTAAAAAAGCCGGAAGAAGCCGGGATGCGCCCGGATGCAGATTACAGCAATGTGACGCCTCCAGGGGGACAGGGGCAGACGAAATCAAAGTTCTGGCATCAGACAACATCACGGGAAGGAAATGGAAATATGGAAGAGAACGAAAGCAAACGTAAGAAAAAGGGAGCCGCAGCAGTGGGCCGCATGGCAGGCCTGATCTGCATTCTGGCAATAGCGGCGGTCTGCGCCATGGATTCTTTTTACATGCTGAATGAAAATACTTATGCAGTGGTTACCACCTTTGGAAGCCCTTCTGTGACAAAAACGGCGGGCCTCCATTTTAAAGTCCCCTTTATTCAGAGGGTGCACAAGATTACCAAAAACATTATGGGCATGCCTATTGGTTATGCGGTGGAGGATGCAGACGATCCTACGGTAGACGAGAACTATCCGGCCACCATATTGAAAGAATCAGAAATGATCACCAAAGACTTTAACTTTGTAGATGTGGACTTTTATATCGAATATCAGGTAGTGGATCCGATCCAGGCCTTTACCCATGCGGATACTTATCAGGAAATTATTAAAAACCTGGCTCAATCCTATATCCGCGACACAGTAGGCACCTATAATGTAGATGACGTTATCACCACAGGGAAAAGCGAGATTCAGTCTAAAGTAAAAGAAAAGCTGTCTACCCGTCTGGAACAGGAGAATATCGGTTATGGTATTTATAATGTAACCATCCAGGATGCTCAGCCTCCTACTGCAGAAGTAACCAATGCCTTTAAGGCCGTGGAGGATGCCAAGCAGGGGATGGATACGGCAATCAACCAGGCAAAAAAATATCAGTCCGAGCAGATTCCTACCGCTAACGCAAAGGCGGATAAAGCGATTCAGGACGCCGAGGCTTACAAGCAGGAAAAAATTAACGAGGCCACCGGCCAGGCAGCCCGCTTTAACGACTTATATCAGGAATACAGTAAGTATCCTTTGATTACCAAAAAGCGTATGTTCTATGAAGCTATGGAGGAGATACTGCCGGATCTGAAAGTTATTATTAATTCCTCAGACGGAACGCAAACCTTGCTTCCTCTAGAATCCTTTACCAGTGCCGGGACAGCCGGAGGAACGGGAAGCGCTTCTGTCTCCCCGGCATCTCCGGCCGCTGAAACAAGCGGACCGGCGCAAGAATCCCAGGCGGATACCAACGAAGGCGCTTAGAATGGAGGATATTGATATGAAAAAAACAATAAAATGGACATTGATTCCGGTGCTCTTGATAATTGCCGTTGTCCTGCTGGCCTCCAGTATGGTGACCACGACAGCCAGAGAATATAAACTGATAACCCAGTTTGGAAAAGTGGTGCGGATCAGTTCCGAGCCCGGACTGAGCTTTAAAATTCCCTTTATTCAGGAGGTGCAGAGCGTTCCGAAATATAAGATGATTTCCGACCTGGTGCCCAGCGATGTTACCACCAAGGATAAAAAGGTTATGACTGTAGACAGCTTTGTTATCTGGGACATTGCGGATCCGTTAAAATATCTGACTACATTAAACGCCAATAAAGAAAACGCTGAGGTCCGTATCGGCAACGTGGTTTATAATTCTATTAAAAATGTGCTGGCCGCCACTAACCAGGAAGACATTATTACCGGCCGCGACGGCAAGCTGGCTCTGACCATCACAGAAAATATCGGAGGAGCTTTGGACAGCTATGGTATCCGCATCTATGCGGTAGAAACCAAAAAGCTGGATCTGCCGGATTCCAATAAAGAGAGCGTATATGCCCGAATGATTTCCGAGAGGAACAATATTGCAGCCGGCTATAAGGCGGACGGCGAATATGAATCCAGGCTGATTATGAATAAGACTGACCGTACGGTAAGGGAGACCATTGCCAAGGCTGATGCAGATGCAGAAAAGATTAAAGCCGAGGGAGAGGCTGAGTATATGCGGATCCTGTCTGAAGCTTATAATGACGAGTCCAAGGCGGATTTTTATAACTTTGTCCGTTCTTTGGATGCCCTGAAGGCTTCCTTGACCGGACAGAATAAGACGATTGTTCTGGATTCCCGCAGCGAACTGGCCCGGATTTTAAACGGAGGATTTTAAGCGGAAATTAATTTTTCTGGATTTTAGCGCGTTGATGTGCTATACTGTTGGGCAAGCAGTGTGCTTGCCCCAGAAACCTGCAAAGGAGGAACCTGAAATTGAGTGAGAAGAAGATTATGTTAGGAAATGAAGCCTATGCCAGAGGCGCATGGGAAGCAGGCGTGAAAGTATCCGCCGCTTATCCCGGCACTCCCAGCACGGAGATTAGTGAGAATTTGGCCAAATACGACGAAGTTTACGCCGAATGGTCCCCCAATGAAAAAGTAGCTGCTGAGGTAGCTATCGGCGCATCTATCAGCGGAGTCCGTGCCTTAGCCTCTATGAAGCATGTAGGCTTAAACGTAGCGGCGGATCCCCTGTATACGGCTGCATATACCGGAGTGGGAGGCGGCTTAGTGCTGATTGTGGCCGACGACCCGGGTATGTACAGCTCTCAAAATGAGCAGGATACCCGGATGATTGGCCGCGCCGCCAATGTGCCGGTATTAGAACCTTCCGACAGCCAGGAGGCCAAGGATTTTGTTAAGTTGGCTTATGAGATCAGCGAGAAGTATGATACCCCGGTAATCGTCCGCAGCACCACCAGGCTGTCTCATTCTCAGGGGGTGGTAACCCTGGAGGATCGGGTGGTCCCTGAGGATAAGCCCTATGAGAGAAATCCGGCTAAGTATGTGATGATGCCCGGCAACGCCAAAGGCCGCCATCTGGTTGTAGAGGCCAGAATGAAGAAGCTTTCGGAGGACGCTTCCTCTCTGCCTGTCAACCGGGCGGAGTATCAGGATCTGTCCGTAGGATTTATTACCAGCGGAATTCCCTACCAGTACGTAAAGGAGGCAATGCCCAAGGCATCTGTATTAAAGCTGGGAATGGTCCATCCTCTTCCCAGAAAGCTTATTGAAGAATTTGCCTCCAAGGTAGACAAGCTTTATATTTTTGAGGAATTAGAGCCGGTATTTGAAGAACAAATAAAGTCCTGGGGAATTAAGGCCCAGGGAAAGGAAATTTTCTCCCTTCAGGGCGAGTACAGCGCCAACTTAATCCGTACCCGGGTGCTGGGTGAGACCATTGAGGCAGCCAAAGCCGCCAAGGTTCCGGCAAGACCGCCGATTCTTTGTCCCGGATGTCCCCACAGAAGCGTGTACTCTGTATTAAACCGCCTGAAAATTCACGCTGCCGGAGATATTGGCTGCTATACTTTAGGCGCGGTAGCTCCCTTAAATGTTGTGGATACCACCATCTGCATGGGAGCCAGCATTTCCTCTTTACACGGTATGGAAAAGGCAAAAGGAAGAGAGTATATTAAGAACTGGGTAGCCGTTATCGGGGATTCTACGTTTTTACATACAGGAATCAATTCTTTGATGAATATGGTTTATAACAAATCCGCCGGAACCGTGATGATTTTGGACAATTCCACCACCGGTATGACCGGCCATCAGGATCACGCCGCTACCGGTAAGACATTAAAGGGCGAAACTACCTATGCCATCAGTCTCTATCACCTGTGTAAAGCCATGGGGATCGAACATGTATACGAGGTGAATGCCTTTGATACGGATGCTTTGGCGGAAATTGTGAAAAGGGAAACGGCAAGAGATCAGGTTTCGGTTATCATCACCAAGTCTCCCTGCGTTTTGTTAAAGGGAGTGACCTTTGAGAATAAGTGCCGGGAGATTTCCGACAAGTGCAGAAAATGCGGACAGTGCCTAAAGCCCGGCTGCCCTGCACTGACTAAAAATGCAGACGGCACCATCAAAATCAACGCTGCTATGTGCAACGGCTGCGGCCTGTGCAGGAAGCTGTGTAAGTTTGATGCCATTGAGGAGGTAAAAGCGTGATGACAAAGAATATTATGATTGTAGGCGTAGGCGGTCAGGGGACTCTGCTTACCAGCCGGATTTTAGGCGGCATCGCTACAGCAGGCGGATATGATGTAAAACTTTCTGAGGTGCACGGCATGGCCCAGAGAGGCGGCAGCGTGGTTACCTTTGTCCGTTATGGCGAAGAAGTGGCAGAACCCATTGTAGAGGAAGGCCAGGCGGATGTGCTTATCGCTTTCGAGCGGCTGGAAGCCCTGCGCTATATTCAGTTTTTAAAACCTGAAGGGGTTATTGTAGTAAATGATGAGCGAATTGATCCCATTACGGTGGTAACCGGCGCGGCGGAGTACCCGGAAGGAATATTAGACACTTTAAGAAAGGGATACACGGTCTATTCCGTAGAAGCCGGAAAAAGGGCGGCAGAGCTGGGCAACAGCCGTACTTTTAATGTTATTGTGCTGGGGGTTGCCGCAAAACACATGGATTTTGCTAAGGAGCAGTGGCTGGAGGTTATTGAAAAGACGGTTCCGCCCAAAACGGTAGAACTAAATAAAAAAGCATTTTTGCTGGGATATGAAATGTAATGTTGGAAGTAAAAAGAACATGTAATTGATTCAATTTGCACTTCCTCATTTCAATAAGGGCAGCGCCGCACGGAAAGCTTTATTTCCGCGAGCAACGAGCCAAGCGGGCATGCTTGCATGCACATTTGGCGACTGCAGCGGGGTTTCTGACTTCCGGCGGCGCTTTTTCTCATCTTTTCATGGCTCTCAGACGATCTTTTGCCGGTTCATAGCCGTCTTTTGCCGCCATGCGGTAATACTTCACCGCCGCCTCTGTCTGCCCCGATACTTCATACCAGGTGCCCAGATTATAGGCGGCCTTGAAGGAGCCGGTTCCCACTACGCCTCCAAGCTCAGGCCGATCCCCCAGCTTGAGACATCGCAGGTAACAACTCTCAATGCGGGGAAGCAGGTCTATATACCGGGCTACATCCGATAGAACCCGTTTCATATAAAAGAGACCGGAGACAAAACAAAAGTCCGGCCAAGAACCAAGATTTGCGTCTTCCCGTTCCACGATTACAGCGGCCTCGTCCAAATACTGGGGAGCGTCCAGATCCAGAAGCGTATAAAGATAGAGAACCGTTCCCTCTGCCCGATAAGTTTCCTCCGGATGGGCCAGCCGGTAAAAATTGCGGAAGTATTTAAGGCTTTCCTCCAGCCGTTTCAGATTTCTCAGAGTGGAAGCCAGCTGAAAATGATAGTATCCGTCCCGGGGATGCTCATTTACTGCTTTCCTTAAGTAGGGAAGATTCCGCTCTCCCTTATCCTCATAAAGATATCCGTCATGATCTGCGGCCAACGGAAGAATATAGCATGGATAATCTCCTTCCGGCTGCTCATGGATAATCCCGCTGTATCTTACCCCTTTGGGCAAAATTCTGGGGAGGACGGACATACTCTGGCTGATTCCTCCCTGATCCCGGTAAGAATCATATCGGGTGATTCCGCCAAGCCACATTCCGCTTCGGCTTTTCAGAAGCCTTTCCAGGTCTTTTCGCCGACATGGCCGCAAGGTTTCGTCGGCATCCAGGATTAGGTTCCAGTCGGCATCGGACTGCTCCAGAGCAAAATTGCGGGCAGCGGAAAAATCGTTGTTCCACGAAAAGTTTACTATCTTTGCCCCCATTTCGGCGGCGATTTCCAGAGTTTTGTCTGTGGAGCCGGTGTCTGCAATAATGATCTCATCCACCAGCCCTCTGGCCGCTTTCAGGCATCTCATTAAAGACCGCTCCTCATTTTTTACAATCATCACCAGATTAAACTTCATAAAATATCCTTTCCCGGTTTTTTTAGAATGTACTGCCATAATTTTACTACGATTCTTTTTTTCGTCAAGTGAAATGTGGAAACGCTTGCTGTTAAAGTCCGGGGAACCGGCCGGTTATTTCCGCGAGCAACGAGCCAAGTGGGCATGCTCGCATGCACATTTGGCGACTGCCGCGAGGGTCAAATACCCCGCTGCTCTGCAGCGCTGCAAGCTTGATGCCCCGTTGCTTG
>JAETNT010000042.1 GCA_021772025.1 Enterocloster bolteae
TGGTGAATTGTTACTGGACATCTCAATTTTACCACAAACCTGTGAGGAGTTGTTCTATTTTATAACAAAAAGAATCCCGTATTTATGCGGGCTCTGGCGTTTCGCAAACGCCTAAGTTTAAAAAAGAAAATGTGAGGAGAGTTACAAATGAATGCAAAGAAAATTTGGGATAGTTATAAATTTCCATTGCTATTATTAGGCGGGATTTTTACGGGAGCGATTATTGGCATTATTTTCGGAGAAAAGGCACAGGTATTATCTCCTTTAGGCGATATCTTTTTAAACCTGATGTTTACGATTGTAGTTCCCATGGTATACGTTTCCATTACCACTGCCGTAGGCAATATGGTAAACATGAAACGTTTGGGAAAAATTTTGGGAAGTTTGGTTTTAACCTTTGTTGTTACCGGCGCATTTGCAGCCGCTCTGGTTCTGGTAGTTGTAAACGTTTGGCCGCCTGCGGCAAATACCGCTATTGAGATGGGTGAGGCGGCTATGCAGGAAAGCGCCAGCATCAGCGATATGATTGTAAACTCTTTAACGGTAAACGATTTCAACGGTTTAATGAGCCGCAGCAATATGCTTCCAATTATTGTATTCGCCATTATGTCCGGTCTGGCAGTATCCTGGTGCGGAGGTGAAGAGAGTGCGGCAGGCAAACTGCTAAACAACTTAAATGAGATTATTATGAAGATGGTGGACATGATTATGAAGCTGGCCCCCATTGGCCTGGGCGCTTATTTTGCAAACCTGGTTGGCGAGTTTGGCCCTCAGCTTATCGGTGACTATGGGCGTACCATGGCAGTTTACTATCCCATGTGTGCCGTTTATGTAATTGTATTCTTTCCTCTGTACAGCTATTTTGCAGCAGGTAAACAGGGCATTTCCCGCATGATGAAAAACATTTTTAATCCGGCTGTTACCGCATTTGCAACCCAGAGCTCTGTGGCAACTCTACCGGTAAACATGGAAGCATGTAAAAAAATCGGAGTTCCGGAGGACATCAGCAACATCGTTCTTCCCATGGGCGCAACCATGCATATGGACGGCTCTGTGCTGTCTGCCATTACGAAAATCGCATTTTTATACGGAATTTTTCAAATACCCTTTACCGGGGCCGGTACTTATGCAATGGCAATCGCAGTTGCAATCTTAAGCGCATTCGTTCTGTCCGGCGCGCCCGGAGGCGGTCTGGTAGGGGAGATGCTGATTGTCAGTCTGTTTGGGTTTCCGGCAGAGGCATTCCCATTAATCGCAACCATTGGTTTTTTGGTAGACCCGGCGGCAACCTGCTTAAATGCCAGCGGAGATACAATTGCATCTATGATCATTGCGCGTTTAGTTGAAGGCAAGGATTGATTAGAGAAAAGAGTACAAATATAACAGTCCGGACGGCGCTTCGTCTGAATTGTTACAAATAAACAAGGAAAAGGAGATTGAGAACCATGAAAGTAACCGTAGTAGGAAGTCACTTATGTCCTGACACTTTATATGCATTAAACAGGCTGGTAGAAGCCGGAGCGGAAATTGAATTCAAGAATATGTCCGCATCCCTGCCGGATTTAAAAGTTTATCTGGCACTTCGGGACAGCGAGCCTATGTATGAGAAGGTAAAGGCCGGAGGCGGCATCGGCATTCCATGCTTTATCTTAGAGGACGGTACCAAGACCATGGATATTAAGGAAGTTTTGAAATAAGAACATATTATTTAAAAACCCATTCCGGAGCAGATAAAATCCGCTGCCGGAATGGGTTTTTTCCATTAGTCTGCATTTTTAATCAATATCCTTGTCCCATTCAAAGTCGTGGTCAATATAGTGAGCGATTGCACGAGCCATAAAATTGCGTTTCCCATAATGGTTACGATTGTGATAACCATCGTCAGGAAGGACAAAACGGATGGAATGCAGTTCAATATCTGCAGAGAAGGGCTGGTGGTGAGCCGGAACGGTGAAGGTTTTAAAACCGCAATCCGTTTCGTTGCCCATATCATCTACTTCGTTTAACAAAACTGCCAGAGCAACCCGTCTGCCCGGATAGACATTTTTTAATGTCATGCGAAGCTGGATGATATGACCGGAAGATTCCAGATCGATATTACCTAAATCGTAGACGATAGAATCCTGACATCCCCGAATTCCAACTTCAGCTGCGTAAGGAATATATTCGACACACTGATGGATTTCACTATCTGTGCGGCCCTCTTCGTTTGCATGGATGGCTTTATTGGCAAAGTTAATTCCCATATTAAAAAATCCTCCCCATATTTCGGATGCTATTCCCGGGCTTATTAAAAGCCTTAATATATTTTATGTAGAAGGGACAAGAGGGTTCCGAAGACAGCAGCCAGAATATTTAAGAATATACTTGCGGCAGTGCTTTTTGCAGTATCATGAAAATGACAATGCAACTATGCCTGCTTTGCTTTGTACTCCTTTAACGCTCGGGCCAGCTGATCCGGACAAGAAGTAGGCCTGGGACCGCAGTGGATACCGTCCAGCCGCCGGATAGCCTCATCTATGTCCATGCCTTCGATTAAACGCGATACACCTTGGGTATTGCCGGAACAGCCGCCGACAAATTCTACATGTGTGATGATATTGTTTTCCACGTCGAAATGGATTTCACGAGAACAAACGTTACGGGGTTTATAATAATTCATAATACAGATGCCTCCTTTGCTAATGTGGTTCTTATTATAGCATGGATATGAGGCAGAAGGAAGACATAATTGTAAAGAGATTGGAGGAGCATACGTAATAAATGACAGTTATTACCGGACATTGGCTGCTGCTGTAAGGGCGGGAACGGGGAAATTTGCGGGCTTCTCGGGGCATTGCTTTTTAACCGGGGACAAGCTATAATTAAAGAAAAGAAGAGAAAAATTTCTGCAGAAAAGGAGCAAAACGCATGTTAGGAATTATCGGCGCAATGGACGAAGAAGTTTTGGAGATTAAAAATGCATTAAAAGATGTAACAGTAGAAGCAGCGGCCGGCATGGAATTTTACCGGGGAAAAGTAAATGAGAAAGAAGTAGTAGTAGTTCGTTCCGGTATCGGAAAAGTTAATGCTGCCGTATGCAGCCAGATTTTAGTGGATAAATTCGGGGCAGAGGCCATTGTCAATACCGGTATTGCAGGTTCCTTAAAGGCAGAGATTGATATTGGGGATATTGTGCTGTCCAGTGATTCCGTTCAGCATGATGTGGATGCTGCCGGGTTCGGATACCCGGCAGGCCAGATTCCGAGAATGGATACCTTTGCATTTCCGGCGGACCAGAAACTTTTAAAATTGGCAGAAAAATGCTGCCGCCAGGTAAATCCGGATATTAAGATCTTTGTAGGCCGGGTAGTCAGCGGGGATCAGTTTATCTCTGACAAAGAGAAAAAGCAGCAGCTTATTGACAATTTCGGCGGCTTCTGTACAGAGATGGAAGGAGCGGCAATTGCTCAGGTATGCTATT
Source organism: Enterocloster bolteae (assembly GCA_021772025.1). GTDB lineage: Bacteria > Bacillota > Clostridia > Lachnospirales > Lachnospiraceae > UMGS1370. The sequence continues at coordinate 3,464 of JAETNT010000042.1, forward strand.
TAAATCATATTGGCTGCCTAATTATCCGGGCTATTTCTGACAAGGCGGATGACAGCGCCACGGTAGATTACCCTACATTTGAGGCTAAGGCTATTGAGCATTCAGTAAAACTTCTGCTGGCCATGGCGGCAGAATATTAATTGGGCAAAAGCCTGACAGATGATGAGTTCGCTGTCAGGCTTTTACTATTTCTAAGGTCCTTGAGACTCGTTTCAAGGGAGAAAATGACGAAATATTCTAGGCGTTCTCAACTTCCCAAAACCAAAAAGCTCCGCTATAATGTGACTTACAGCAAAAACAGGTGCGGTGAAAATTTCAACGGCCGGACAGAGTGAAAAGCGGGTATGACCGGTCACCCGCATCCTTCACCGCCGGCAGGCGCGGACACGAGCCAAAGGAACAAACGCACTTAGGATTTTGCGAGAAAGGGGAGCTAAATTTATGTTGCAATTATTACAAAACGGAACTGCATTGTATTTTCTGGCGGCAATCTGTCTGATAGGGCTGGTAAGCAAGCTGATTGCAAAAAACTCCTACAAAAGAATGATCAAAGAGTCCAATAATATGGCAATGACCAAGAACAAATATTTAAGAAACCTAAAACAAAAAGCAGAAGATGCCTATCGGATTAATCAGGGAATTGCCAATACCAGGGTTTATCTGGAGAAGCAGCTTTTCGATGCCAGAGTAGGAGCGATGACTCCGGAGGGCTGGGCAGGATTTTCCAGTCAGTTAACTTGGCTCTGTCTGCTGGCAGGCGGAGTTTTGTCGTTCCTTTCTTATTGGTATCGCTGCGATTCCTATTACATAGTTCTCTACGGAACTGTGGGGATCTTGGCAGCAGTTTTGAATATTATTGTGGAAAACGGGACAGGCCTGGAAGCCAGGCGCCAGCAGCTTATTATAAGTCTGCAGGATTACCTGGAAAATACTTTATGGCACAGAATGGAAATGGAGCGGACAGGAGGTCCTTCTGAAGACGGTGCAAGGCTTGTGGAAAGCGAACCGGTTTCTGCAGCGCGCAGCAATGTGCGGGAATTGAGGGAGCGCAAAAATGCCCGCCGCACTATGGAACAGCAGACGGCTGCCAGTAGAGACAGAGGGCAGAAAAAAGGAGTTTCTGCAAAAGAGGTGTCAGACAAGCTTACGGAGTCCGGAAGCCAGGGGGAAAACTGGATGAAAGAGTTGAAACCAGAGGAAATCCGGGTTCTGGGAGAGATTATCCGAGAATATCTGGGATAGATTTTTGCGGGTTTTTATGATATAATTAAAAGCAGAAATTTTTAACAATTAGAAAAAGGAGACGATGGCAATGGGAAGAGAAGTAACATTTGATTATTCTAAAGCAGCCGGATTTATTGCGGCAGATGAGCTGTCCTACATGAAGTCGGCTGTTATGGGAGCGAAAGATGTTCTCACCGGCAGAAGCGGCGCAGGAAACGATTTTCTAGGATGGATTGATCTTCCGGTAGACTATGATAAGGAAGAGTTTGCAAGAATCAAAGAGGCAGCAAAAAAGATCCAGTCTGACTCAGATGTTTTGTTGGTAATCGGCATCGGCGGATCCTATTTAGGAGCAAGAGCTGCCATTGAATTTTTATCCCACAGCTTTTATAATATTCTTTCGAAGGATGAAAGAAAGACTCCTGAGATTTACTTTGTGGGCAACAGCATCAGCAGCAAATATATCAAGGATCTTCAAGATATATTAAAGGGTAAAGACTTTTCCATTAATATCATTTCTAAATCCGGCACCACTACTGAACCGGCAATTGCGTTCCGGGTATTTAAGGAACTGCTTATTGAAAAGTACGGCAGGGAAGAGGCAAACAAGAGAATCTACGCAACCACAGACAAGGCCAGAGGTGCATTAAAGAGCCTGGCAACAGAGGAAGGCTATGAGTCCTTCGTGGTTCCGGATGACGTAGGAGGACGATTCTCTGTACTGACCGCAGTAGGCTTGCTTCCTATCGCGGTTAGCGGCGCTGATATTGACAAACTGATGGAAGGTGCTGCTTCCGGCAGAGAGAAAGCCCTTAACGCTCCTTATGAGGAGAATCCGGCTTTGCTTTATGCGGCAGTCCGCAACATTCTCCTCCGCAAGGGTAAGCAGGTAGAGATTGTAGCCAACTATGAACCCAGCCTGCATTATGTATCTGAATGGTGGAAACAGCTCTACGGCGAGAGCGAAGGAAAGGATCAGAAGGGAATCCTGCCTCATGCAGTGGATTTAACTACCGATCTTCACTCCATGGGCCAGTTTATTCAGGACGGTGCCCGAATTATGTTTGAGACTGTATTAAATGTAGAGGATTCTCAGGCAGAGGTTCTTTTAAAAGAAGAGGCAGTGGATACTGACGGTATGAACTATCTGGCAGGCAAGAGCGTTGATTTTGTCAACAAGAGCGCTATGAACGGAACCATTTTGGCACATACCGATGGCAATGTTCCTAATTTGGTAGTAAATATTCCGGAGCAGAATGCATTCTATCTGGGCCAGCTTTTCTATTTCTTTGAATTTGCCTGCGGTATCAGCGGATACTTATTAGGGGTAAACCCCTTTAACCAGCCTGGAGTTGAGAGCTATAAAAAGAATATGTTTGCACTTCTTGGCAAACCGGGATATGAGAGTGAGAGAGAGAAGCTGTTGAAGAGATTGTAATGATTTCATAAACAAAAAATAGAAGCAATATGATATGGCCTGTATTAACGGCAGCAGATGCGGTTGGTACAGGCTTTTTGTAATTTGAGAATTTTAATTTCATTTTCTTCACTCCTCAATTACATGAATCTCCAAATAATCGAAATCAATACTTTCTACAAAACTGTCTTGGTAAAACCGGGTCTTGTCATGGCGCTTAAAATCCTGAATAGCAGAATCCATCCAGATGGGATGGCCTAAGTCAAACTGAGTGCAGATCTCATCCAGCGCTCCAAAAACCCTCTGAGTTCGGGACATGGAGTAGTCAGGCATACAGATAACGGTATCCTGCAAAAGATGATTGTCTTTCCAAATTTTTCCCCACATTCGGAACATGGCGGCCTCCTTTATCGATGTTAGTAAGTCTCTCCTAAGTATATCGGATTTGGCGGGGCTTGTAAAGAAGGGAAAAGATGCAAGAATCTGCCTGCCACCCCTTGTCGATATCTGTAATTTGTAGTAATCTATACATTAAGAGAAAGAGGTTTTTCGGCTTACAAAGGGGGACCGGAGATGGGACCGGAGATTACAAATTATTCAGCATTTTTATCAGAAGCGATAAAAGCAGTAGAGGAATTAAACAGAAGCAAGAGAGTATGTGAGGAATTGGCGGCAGAGGAAAGCCGGACAGAGCAGGAGTTAGAAAAACAGCGGCAGAATGTAACGGATGCTATTAACCAAACTGTGAGAAAACGTCGGGAAGATATTAGCGCCAGCTATGACAAAGAGATTAAAGCAGGGCAAGAACGTCTGAGAAAAATACGCGCCAAAAGAGAGAAGGCTAAAAACCAGGGTATCAAAGAACGAATTGCAGAGGAAACAGAAGTCTTGAGAGAACAAAATCAGGAACTGGCTACCCAGATAAAGACTCTTTTTAAGCAGAACCGGGTGCCGGGTTTTTGTAAAACCACCTGGTTTTATGCTTTGTATATGCCGGGGAGCATAAAAGAACTGGGATTGCTGCTTTTTAGTTTCGGTATCTGTTTCCTGGCAGTTCCGTGCGGTGCATATTGGCTTATCTCGGAAATAAATAGAAAGCCATGGATGCTGATTATTATTTATCTGATAGTAATTCTTATATTCGGCGGCCTTTATGTATCCGTAAACAACAAGATAAAAGCGCAGCACCTGGCAGTACTGAAACAAGGAAAGGATATCCGAAACGGAATCCGTAGTAATAACCGGAAAATTCGGGCCATTACTGCCTCTATCCGAAAAGATAGAAATGAGTCTTTGTATAATCTGGAAAAATATGATGATGAAATCTCTCAAATAGAGCAGGAATTACAACAGATCAGTAATCAAAAAAGTGAGGCGCTCAATACTTTTAATACAGTAACCAAGACGATTATCTCTGATGAGATCATCAGCAATAATAAGGACCGGATTCAGGCTTTGGAGGACGAGCATACCCGTATGGAGACCCGGTTGAAGGAAGCCCAGATACATGCTAAAGAACAGGCTCTTTTACTAACCAATCAGTACGAGACTTATTTGGGCAAAGAGTTCCTGCAGACAGACAGGCTTTCTGAACTGGCTAAAATTATCCGCAGCCAACAGGCATCTAATTTAAGTGAAGCCATAGCGGTATACCGCAGCCAACGGAACATGTAACAAAGTATATACACTTATCAAAAGATAAAGAGGCCCCGGAAACAGAGGAGGACTGCATGCCTGCTCTGTTTCCGGGATTTTGAATGTTCATTTAAAGTTTTTTGTTTAAATACCGGTAAACAGTGGGAATGCTGACAGAAAGCTGGCCTGCAATTTCAGCGGCGGCCCCTTTTACATTCATCAACCCTTCATCATTGAGGCGGTGAACGATTCGGGCTTTCTCGTCTAAACTCATGCGGGTCGGACTGATGCCAGACTGGGCAATAATATCAGCAATTCGATTGTGAATCATGCTCCCTACAGGAGTATCCAGGTTTTCACTAAATTCGCTTTCGGTAGCAGCATTAAGATTAAAACGGCCAAGCAGGTTTTGTACTGCGTGATTCAGCTCCTGAACGGAGGTCATATCTTTGTTAACGCACAGAAGGCCGATTAAGCGATTGCCGTTTTTAATATAGTAGGTGCTGGACAGAAAGTCCCGCCCCCGGCTTTTTCCCTGATAATTACTGAGATAAGAAGTATCGGTATACATTCCCTTTTCCTGCAGTTCCTGGGCCAAGTCAGTGAGAGAAGCGCCGACCTGCCGACCGGAAATAGAGTTGCGGATAGCCACCAGAGAGTGCTCCGGGGTGGTTACATCATGAAGCACTACCTCGCTTCCCGGGCCGCAGACTTCCGCCAGAAAAGGCACTAAATTGCTGTAAAGTTGTAAAAGCTCCCTATCGGTCAAAACGCTGCCTCCCTCTGCGATTCATGTCCGCTAATGATTTGACATGATAAAAAAATTATCACAATTAGGATTAGTATAACAAAAGAACAACGAAAATACAATTTGGCAAAATAGCCAAAAAATCACGTTAATAATTTACGTATTGGATTAATAAAAATACTTGCATTTTGAGAAAATGTGTTGCATAATAAAGATACTTAATAGAAAAATTATTAAATCAATAAAGATTATTTCAAAGAAGAAAAGGAGAAACGATTATGTCTAAAACTGTTGTAAACACCAAGAATGCTCCCGCTGCCATCGGACCTTACAGTCAGGGTATCTTAGCTGCTGGCAATACCTGCTATGTATCCGGCCAGCTTCCCATCAATCCGGCAACCGGTGAATTTGCAGGCGATGATATTAAGAGCCAGACCAGACAGTCCTTAGAGAATATAAAGGCAATCTTAGCTGAGGCTGGTATGGACATGACGAATGTAGTAAAAACTACTGTACTGCTCAGTGATATTGCAGACTTTGGAGCAATGAATGAGGTGTATGGGGAATTCTTTACTTCTGACTGTCCTGCACGCGCTGCCTTCCAGGTTGCCGCACTTCCTAAGGCTGCATTAGTTGAAATTGAGGCAATTGCAGTAAAATAAATTACGGAAAATTTGCTGAAAAGCGTTTTCAATATTCCTTCTAAAATATTAATCAAAAGGGGATGCCGCAATGTTATTGCCGGCATCCCCTTTTGATGATTGGCTGCATCTATATGGAAATTAAATGGTATGGAATCTGGTTGGCGGTCAGCATTTGGGCCTCTCTCTGATGGCAGGTAAAGATAATAATCTGACCGGGATAGGCCTTTACCAGCCATCGAAGGGTGGTTCGCAGCCGCTCGTCATCATATAAAACAAAGCTGTCATCAAAAATCAAAGGAAGAGAGTCCTCGCCTTTTTGAATTAACTTGGCAGCGGCCAGCCTCAGTGCCAGATAAACCTGGTCCATGGTTCCGCTGCTGACCTGATTTAAAGGAACCAGTTTAGTTTTGGTATTCATAAAGACATGTAGATTTTCATCTACACTCATACTGTTATAAATTCCGCCGGTAATCTGATCGATAAGCTGAGAAGCTTCTTTATTCAAATACAGCCCGAAGGAGTCCCGGATGGATGTGGATAAAGAAGTCATAGTCTCTTGAGCCAGGTCAATGGCTGCTATTTCCTGGGAGAGTCTGTCGTTTTCTTCCAGGACATGGCGTAGGGCCTGGGCCTGATTTTTACAGTTGGATAAATGCTCCAGCTTTTGCTCCAACTCCCACTGGGTTCGCTGCTGTTTTTCAATTGCTTCCGTGCAGGTGATCTGCTGATCCTGAAGAGAATCGATTTCATCAGCCAAGGAGGAAGCGGTTTCTTCCGACCTTACCAGAGTAGTATGGAGCCGGACATATTCGGCCATTCTTTGGCAAAAGGCATCCATAGCCTGAGAAGAGATAGAACTGTCCCCCAAATGTCTGGAAAAAATCTCTTGTAAAAGCTTAGAGGAATAATTGAATTCTTTTTTCACCCCGTTGAGCTTAAAGGCAAGTATAAAACCGGCTGTAAGAAAAAGGATGCCAGCGGTTCCGGCAGCCATGGCCAGAATCGGGCTGAGATTTCCCAATAAATTAAAAAAAGTTAAAGCGCCGCAGCCGACCAAACAGGCAATACATCCCACAAAGGAAGAAACCATGAGAACTTTAGAAGCGCCCCGGGAGCAGGATTCCTTGGCGGCCTGATATTTCTCATACACAGCTTTGGCTTCGTTTTCGTAGGCAATAATAGAATCGCCGTCTGTAAATTGATTGCTGCTTAATAGCTGGCGGCCTCTTGCAATTTTTTGAAGCAGTTCTTCTTTTTCCTGCTGCTTTTCCGCAATGGATTTGGAAACCTGTTCCCGCTGCCTGCGGTAGCCGGTTAAATGATTTTCATATTCTGGCGCAGTAATTTCTTTTTCAATATTCCGTATTTCTCCCAAAAGCGCGGCATAGCTCCTGGCAGCTTCAGGAACGATCCCATTTTCCAGAGATTTTCTCTGGGTTTTTAAAAAGGCCGTGGCCTTTGTAATATTTAGAGCCATGCTGCCGGAGGTATTCAAATTGGCGATATAATTACGCAGCTCTGCTACCATACCGGCATCGGTTGCGCTTTTCAATTGGCCAATGCTTATGGTATTAATATAAGCTGTTTCACTAAGGCCATTAAGAAGAGAGTCCATAAATGTTTTGGTGGGTTCAATTTCGCGCCCTTGGGTCTCATCAACAATAAGGAATTCCTTGCTATTCTGAAAATTCCGTTCTATGCGGTAAATTCTGCCTTCTTTTTCTAACCGCAGCCGCCCTTCATAGCCCCCCTTGTTTTCCCAAGGAAGAAACTGACTGTAGGAGTCGTTTTTGGCAGCCCGGCCCCGTAGCCGTTCCATTCCGAAAAGCATACTGCGGATAAAGGTATGAAGGGTGGACTTACCGGCTTCATTTTTGCCATAAACAATATTCAGCCCATCCTCAAAGGTTATAGATTGATCATGAAATTTGCCGAAGCCGCTGATATATACATCCAATAATCTCATAAGGGACTCCTTTCATCCGTAGTACGGAGCAGAGCATTGATGCCGTAATACAGGGCTTTCTTTTCTACCGGATTCATATCGTCCTTCTGAAGGGCTTGGATAAAAAATCCAATCATATCACTGGGATGTTCTGCAAACAAGGCAGAAAAATCATATTGGGGTTCTGAATCGTCGATGATTTCCACAATCCGAAAGCGGGAAGACAGTACGTCCAAATCAAAGGTAATATCCGGATCCCTCATACCGCGGATTAAAAAACGATAAATATGCTGAGAACCCCGCCGGCCGATTTCCTGGGAAATACTGGCTGCCAGCTCAGAATTAGTGGTCGCCGGGGTTACGCTGACAGCTAGGGAAATATATTGACATTTGGCAGCCGGAACAAATTCCAATACAGAAATTCGATGGGTCAGGGAATTGATTTCCCCGTAATAAAATCCATGCTGTCCCAGCTCCGTTTTGTCGAGAGGTTCTAAGGAACCGGAAAAAGCCGCTTTCCCCTCCAACACTATCTCCGGCTTGTGGATATGCCCCAGAGCAATATAATCAAAGGGGAGGGAAGCCAGAGACGCCCGATTAAAAGGAAGATGGAGAGGATCGCCGCCATGGGCCAGCAGAATTCGAATCCGGTTGTTGGGAGGCACCTGGATCTGAGAGAGTCTGTCCTCCTTAATTTCCGAAGTGTGGTAGCTGAATCCGAAAACCTCTGTATTTAATTCTTCAAAATATACAGAATCTAAATCCTCCCCGGTTAAGTAGGTTACATTGGGGCACCAGGAGAAACTTAAGACTGCGGAACTGGCCCGGATACGATCATGGTTTCCGGCAATCAGAATTACATGGACACTGGGAATGGTGGAAAACAGATAATTGACCTCCTTTAAATCTCTGGCTAAAGGCTGCCTGTGGAATAAATCGCCGGACACGAATAAAAAGTCTACGTCCCGCTCCCTTGCCTGACGGATAACCTCCTGAAAGGAGTCTTTTATGGCCTGGGCTCTTTCCTTACTCCAGGGCTTGTCACTGTCTGGGGCCATGCCCCAGTGGATGTCGGCGGTATGGATGAATTTCATAGGTTACCTCCAATTCAGAATCGGATATCAGAAAAAAGAGCTGCCGCAAAATGTAATGGAGCAACTGAGAACAGAAAACCTCCTTGTTTCATTTTGCAACAGCCCGCTTAGAATTATAACTCGCAGTTATTTACAGTTCTGGGGAAGGGGATCACGTCACGGATATTAGACATACCGGTCAAATACATTACACAACGTTCAAAGCCCAAGCCAAAACCGGCATGACGGGCAGAACCATATTTACGCAGATCCAAATAGAAGTCATAGTCTTTCGGATTTAGCCCCAGTTCATTCATGCGGGTTAACAGTTTTTCGTAATTGTCTTCTCTCTGGCTGCCGCCGATAATCTCACCGATACCGGGAACTAAACAGTCTACTGCCGCAACTGTTTTGCCATCAGGATTAAGCTTCATATAAAAGGCTTTGATCTCTTTGGGATAATCCGTAACAAAAACCGGCTTCTTATAAATCTGCTCGGTCAAATAGCGCTCATGTTCGGTCTGAAGGTCACATCCCCAGAATACCTTGTAATCGAAACTGTCATTGTTCTTTTCCAGAATCTCCACGGCCTCCGTGTAGGTAACACGGGCAAACTCAGAATTCAAAATAACGTTTAACCTCTCTAACAAGCCCTTGTCTACAAACTGATTAAAGAAGTTCATTTCTTCAGGAGCATGCTCTAATACAAATCTGATAATATACTTTAACATACTTTCAGCCAGATCCATATCGTCATTTAAGTCTGCAAATGCAATCTCAGGTTCGATCATCCAGAATTCAGCCGCGTGGCGGGTGGTATTGGAATTTTCTGCACGGAAGGTAGGGCCGAAAGTATAGATGTTGCGGAAGGCCATAGCGTAAGTTTCACCGTTTAACTGGCCGGAAACAGTTAAGTTGGTGGGCTTGTTGAAAAAGTCTTTAGTAAAGTCCACAGCGCCGTCCCCGGTTTTGGGAATATTATTTAAATCCAGAGTAGTAACCTGAAACATCTCGCCGGCGCCTTCACAGTCGCTGCCGGTAATCAGCGGGGTATGCACATATACAAAATCCCTTTCCTGGAAATATTGATGTATGGCATAAGCAATCAGAGAGCGAACACGAAATACAGCTTGAAATGTATTGGTTCTGGGACGCAGATGGGAAATGGTCCGGAGATATTCAAAAGAATGGCGTTTTTTCTGCAGGGGATAATCCGGTGCGGAGGCTCCTTCCACCTTAATCTCAGCGGCTTGGATCTCAAAGGGCTGCTTAGCTTCCGGAGTTGCCACCAGGGTGCCCTTTACAATAATGGCAGAACCCACGTTTAACTTGGACACCTCTGCAAAATTTGCCATAGTATCATGATAAACCACCTGAAGGGTTTCAAAAAACGTACCATCGCTGACCACGATAAATCCAAAGGTTTTGGAATCGCGTACACTGCGTACCCAACCGCCTACGGAAATTTCTTTCTCCAGATACGCATCACGGTTTTTATATAATTCTCTTATAGTAACCAAGTTCATGACTGTTCTCCTTTTCTGCGTTTTAAAAATCTAAATCCGGCATATTATGAACGATTGTACTATATTTTTTCCATGGATTCAAGGGTTTGCTGAATTTTTACCGGTAGATTTTTTTGGACAAAAAAGATAGATTTAGTATGTTGAAAAGTAAAAATATACAATATATGGATTAAAATGCAATATTTTAAATATTATAGAAGAAACTGTCGGAATATGCACAAAAAATACAAGAAAAAAATCCTTAATTTGTTCACTATTTATGAAAAGTATGGTATAATATATGCATTACTAAATTTAACAGCAAGAGGTGATAACGTGATTAAGAAAGAAATGATAGCCATGCTTTTAGCTGGCGGACAGGGAAGCCGCCTGGGAGTTTTAACTCAAAAGGTGGCCAAGCCGGCGGTATCATTCGGGGGAAAATACCGCATCATTGACTTCCCTCTCAGCAACTGCATTAATTCTGGAGTTGACACAGTCGGAGTTTTGACTCAATATCAGCCGTTACGTTTAAATTCTCATATCGGAATCGGGATTCCGTGGGACTTAGACCGAAATGTAGGAGGTGTTACGGTTCTGCCGCCCTATGAGAAGAGCAAAGGCAGCGACTGGTATACCGGAACAGCTAATGCCATTTATCAGAATCTGGAATATATGGAGAGTTATAATCCGGACTATGTTCTGATTCTCTCCGGCGACCACATTTATAAGATGGACTATGAAGTTATGCTGGATTATCACAAGGCTAATAATGCTGATATTACCATTGCCGCTATGCCGGTTCCCATTGAAGAGGCCAGCCGGTTTGGCGTAGTGATTACGGACGAGAGCAACCGGATTACGGAGTTTGAGGAGAAGCCTCCGGTACCCAGAAGCAATCTGGCTTCCATGGGCATTTATATTTTCTCCTGGCCTGTATTAAGGGATGCTTTAATTAAGATGCAGGATGAGCCGGGCTGTGATTTTGGCAAGCACATTATCCCGTATTGCCACGGAAAGGGCGACCGTATTTTTGCATATGAGTATAATGGTTACTGGAAAGACGTAGGTACATTAGGCTCTTATTGGGAAGCTAATATGGAGCTGATTGATATTATTCCGGAGTTTAATTTGTATGAGGAGTACTGGAGAGTTTATACTAAAAGTGATATTATACCGCCCCAGTACATTGCTTCTGAGGCAGTAATTGAGAGAAGTATTATCGGTGAAGGCACCGAGATTTACGGTAAGGTTTATAATTCTGTAATCGGCGCCGGAGTTACCGTTGGAAAGGGTGCAGTAGTCCGTGACTCCATTATTATGCAGAGCAGTGAGATTGGAGAGGGGGCGGCAGTAAATAAGGCCATTGTAGCGGAGGATGTACACATCGGTAAAAATGCGGAAATCGGCATTGGCGAATATGCACCAAGCACATATGATCCGAAAGTTTATCAGTTTGATTTGGTTACCATCGGTGAACACTCCGTAATTCCGGATGGCGTGAAAATTGGTAAAAACACTGCTATTTCCGGGCTTACTGAGACGGAAGACTATCCTGAAGGAACGTTGGCAAGCGGAGATTACATTATAAAGGCAGGGGGCATAAGATGAGAGCAATCGGTATCGTTTTAGCAGGCGGCAATAGCAAAAGGATGCGTGAGCTTTCTAATAAGAGGGCAATCGCGGCAATGCCGGTGGCTGGAAGCTATCGCAGCATTGACTTCGCACTGAGCAATATGACCAATTCCCATATTCAGAATGTGGCTGTATTTACCCAGTATAATTCCCGTTCTTTAAATCTGCACTTAAGTTCATCCAAATGGTGGGACTTTGGCAGAAAGCAGGGAGGGCTTTTTGTCTTCACTCCCACAATTACTGCGGAGAGTAGTGATTGGTATCGTGGAACGGCAGATGCTTTATATCAGAATCTTTCTTTCTTGAAGAACAGTCATGAGCCTTATGTGGTGATTGCAGCCGGCGACGGCATCTATAAGATGGATTATAATAAGGTTCTGGAATACCATATTGAAAAAAAGGCAGATATTACCGTTGTTTGCAAAAAAATGTCAGAGGGCGAGGATGTTACCCGCTTTGGCTGTGTCAAGATTAATGACGACGGCCGTATTGTAGATTTTGAAGAGAAACCTATGATATCAGATGCCAATACGATTTCCTGCGGCATCTATGTAATCCGCAGACGTCAGCTTATTGAACTGATTGAGCGCTGTGCCGCAGAGGACCGTTATGATTTTGTAAATGACATTTTGGTTCGTTACAAAAATTTAAAGAGGATCTATGCATACAAGATGGACACATACTGGAGCAATATTGCTTCCGTTGAGTCTTATTATAAGACGAATATGGACTTTTTGAAGCCGGAAGTAAGGGATTACTTCTTTAAACAGTATCCGGATGTGTATTCTAAGATTGATGACATGCCGCCGGCTAAATACAATCCCGGCGCTATTGTGAAAAACAGCCTGATTTCCAGTGGCTGTATCTTAAACGGAATGGTTGAGAACTCCGTCCTGTTTAAACAGGCTTATATCGGAAATAACTGTATCATTAAAAACTCCATTATTTTGAATGATGTATATATTGGGGACAATACAGTGATCGAAAACTGTATCGTTGAGAGCCGTGATACCATTCGAGCCAACACAACTCATATCGGTACTCCTGATAACATTAAGATTGTTGTGGAGAAAAATGAGAGGTATACCATATAAAAGCGAGTCAAATAAATATATACGCGCGGCTCGCTGCCCGCGGAAATAAAGCCTGATTAACAGCGCGGGGGTGCTTGCAGGCAAAAGGACATCGCAGCGGTGAGAGAAGATTGATGGAGGGGTTACAGTATGCAGATTACAGATGTAAGAGTGAGACGAATTGAGAAGGAAGGAAAGATGAAGGCGATAGTTTCCATCACGCTGGATAATGAATTTGTCATTCACGACATTAAAGTAATTGAAGGAGAAAAAGGCTTGTTTATCGCAATGCCCAGCCGCAAGGCGGCAGACGGAGAGTATCGGGATATCGCACACCCCATTAACTCCGGCACGAGAGATATGATTCAGAGAGTGATTTTAGATAAATATACCACCACATTGCTGGAAAATCCGGATGAGGATGGAGATATATAAATTTCGGAAAATATCTTTTTGGGAAGGGGCGCAGCCCCCTTCCTTTTTTGTGCATAAAATCCCCCGCCCATGTCTATAATGAAAATAAATGGACAAACAAGGCGGTAAAATAATGAAATTTTGGGAATGTATTGCCGTGCATGCACAGCAGGAAATATATTATTATGATACTCATCGGGGGTTTGATGCCAGAAACCTGGCAGGGCGGCTGTATGAAATGATATTGGACGAGCTGGACAGAGGAAAAAAAGGAATAGTATTCCTGTGTATCGGTACAGACCGATCCACAGGAGACAGCCTGGGACCGCTGATCGGATATAAATTAAAAGGAAGGCAGAACCAGGATATTCCGGTATTCGGAACCTTGGAACGGCCGGTTCATGCCATGAATTTGGATGATTACATGCACTTTTTGCAGGAAGACTACTCGGATTACGTAGTAGTGGCCATTGATGCTTCCGTAGGAAAGTCTGATCATGTGGGTTATGTGACACTGGGGCGTGGGGCGTTAAAGCCGGGACTGGGAGTCAGTAAAGAACTGAGAGAGGTAGGGGACATTTTTATTACTGGCATTGTAGGCGGCTGTGGAAATTACGATCCCTTAATGCTTCAAAGCGTTCGTCTGGCCGTGGTAATGCGCCTTGCGGACTGCATCAGTGAAAGTATCTGCCTTGTCGAAAAGTTATATGCGAATACGGCAGTGGTTTGACAGGATTCGCAGATTGCCTGTGCTATTCTTAATAAGATAGAATAGGAAAGCAGGGTGAAGCATTATGGGAGAATTGTATAATCCATTTCCCAAGCTGCCAAAGAATATCCGGCAGATCGGGGAACGGGACCAGATGGTCCGGCTATATGTGGAAGATTATGTAAATACGTATTTAAAGCGGCTGTATCCGACAGGCGGACAAGACCTGCGGATAGGGCTGCTTTTGGGAAGTGCGGAAGAACATGAAGGCGTGCCATTTATCTTTATAGACGGCGCCCTGGAAATGGAGGGGGTGACACAGGAAGGAGAAGTGGTTGCCTTTACGGAGGAAGCATGGAAACGGGCATATCAAAATATAGAAGAGCAGTTTCCAAAAAGGACGGTTCAGGGGTGGTTTTTGTGCGGGGCTCCCGGATGTACTTTAAGCCCGCTAAACTATTGGAAGCAGCACAGCCAATATTTTAACGGAAAAAATCAGATTATGTACTTAAACGGCGGTTTGGAAGGAGATGAAGCAATCTACATAACTTCCAGAGATGGATTTTATAAACTGGAAGGCCATTGTATCTACTACGAGCGGAATCAAATGATGCAAGATTACATGATTTCCAGAAAGGATAACAAACGAGTAGAAGCCGGGGGCAGCGATCCGGTAATCCGGGATTTCAGGCAGAAAATGGAGGCAAAAAAGGTTCAGGCGGCTAATCGTAAAAACACGATAACCGTCTTAGGCGGCCTGTGCAGTGTTTTGGCGGTGTTGGTACTGGCCGGGGGTGTTACCATGTTCAATAATTATGAAAAGATGAGGGACATGGAAAGCGTAATCGCCTCTGTTCTTCCTGCCGGAGCAGAAGGATGGGAAAGTCTGAAGAGACCGGGAAAACAGGATGAAAACGGAGACACTGAGGAAGAAAAAAAAGAAACAAAAACAGAAAGCCGTCCTGAAATCGTAATTGAGCAAATATCCGGGGATGTATTTCCTACTGAGGATTTTGCAGAAGAGGCTCAGCCGGTAGATGACCAAGGAATTAATACAAGTATAGAAACGGCAGATGAGAGTATAGAACCCTCTGTACAAGAGGAAATTTACATAACTACAGAAAATGGACAAGCGAAAGGAGAGGACAACAGAGGAGAGCAGCAAGCAGGGGACGGAGAGGTTCAGGTATCTGCGCCGCCTCTTACAGAACCAGGTGAGGGGCAGATGTATTATACAGTCCAGGACGGAGAAACACTATATGGAATCTGCTTTAAGCTTTATCAAAGCGTTAATAATCTAGAAGATATCTGTGCCTGGAACGGCCTGGAAAATGAAGATGTAATTGTTGCAGGAAAACAGCTAATTGTGCCGGAGACGGCAATTTCGCAATAAATGAATATCTGTAAATTTTTGCCCGGTGCAGCAGGACAGGAATCCGCTCCGTCTGATCCTCTGCAAAAACATTGGCTTACGCATAAAAATGTAATGCGTTTCTTCTCGAAATGTTGTATACTGAAAGTAAATGAAGCGCCACGCCAGTAAGGCAGCATACCGAGGAGAGACAAAAAATGAGTGATTTAAGCTCCATGAATCGGGAAAGAAAAAAGCAACAGCTTCGTCGGCAGATAATTACGAATGATGATGTAGAGCGATCCAGAAGGCTTTCAGGGGAAGAGACGGCGGCAAGTAATCCGGCGCATATAAATCAGGGAGACGGTTCGGAAGAGATAAGGGAAATAAAAAAAGCCCACGGGAAATCAATCCGTAAAAAGGCAGTGATAATTGGTGTAATCCTGCTTCTTTTAGCAGCTGTAGCCGGTGGATTCTATTATTGGAAAAATTATTATCGGTTCCAAAACTATCATGTAAGCTGGGAGGTAAACTTAACGGCCGGAGAGGCCGGCATGGAGAGAAGCAATGCTAATTATGTAAATTTTGGAAAAAATGTTTTAAAATACACAAAAGATGGAGCATCCTATATCGACAATAAAGGAAAGACTGTTTGGGTTCAAACTTTTGAAATGAAAACACCCATTGCTGCAGTAAACGGATCCTTTGCCGCAGTGGCCGATCAGCAGGGCAACAGCATTTATATTTTTAATGAAGAAGGGTATCAGGGAACCGCTACCACCCTGCTTCCGATTACCAGGGTTACCATATCCGGGAAAGGAGTGGTGGCAGCAGCTTTGGAGGACTCTAAATCCAGCTATGTTTCTATGTTTAAACGGGACGGAAGCGACTTAAAACTTACCATGAAATCTACTCTTTCTAAAAATGGATATCTGATGGATTTAAGCTTTTCACCGGATGGAACCCAGCTTATTTGCTCCTATGCTTACATACAAAACAGCACATTGAGAAGCAGAGTAGTCATCTATGACTATTCAGAAGAAGTAGGAGCAAATATTCCCAACCGTATTGTCAGCGGAGATGATGAACATTTTGTCGATAAAGTAGTGCCTAGGGTCCAGTACCTGACAGAGACAGAATCCTTTGCCTGCACGGATAAAGGTTTGGCATTTTTCTCGTCAGAAAACAGGGCAAATCCAATGCTGACTGTTCAGACTGAGGAAGAGAGGATTGAAAGCCTGTTTTATTCAGACAAATATGTGGGACTTGTAACGGCTAACAGTGCAGGGCCGGAACCGGAAAAATTAGTGGTATACCGGAGAAATGGTACGAAGGTATTTGAAACAGGATTGGATTATGCCTACCTTTCCGGGAATATTGATGAGGATTATGTGATCCTCTATAATGAGAATTCTTGCAAGATTTATAATATGCGAGGAACGGAAAAATTTTCCGGAGAAGTGGATTTCCAAATATCACAAATTACCTGCGGCAGTCTGCCAAGTCAGTTTATTTTAATAGGGCAGCAGAAGATGGAGGCTATCACGCTTAGATAATGCTTTCAGCAGATAAGGGAGCCGAAGGATTCCCTTTGCGGCTGAGTGCGGCATTCTACCAATTAATAAAGAAAAAGGAGCGAAAGAAATGGGAAAAGTATGTGTTGGAATCGATGTAGGGGGAACGACTGTTAAGATGGGACTGTTTGAGACTACAGGCCGTCTTATGGATAAATGGGAGATTCCTACCAGAACCGAGGACGGAGCAAAATATATCCTGCCGGATATTGCGGCTTCTGTCCGGAAAAAGTTGGAAGATTTGGAGATTGATTTGGAGGATGTAGTCGGAGCTGGTATGGGAATTCCCGGACCGGTACTTCCAGATGGTTCCGTAACTTTGTGTGTAAATCTGGGATGGAGAGATATGAATCCCCAGAGAGAGCTGAGTGCTCTGCTGGACGGTCTTCCTGTTAAGAGCGGCAATGATGCCAATGTAGCCGCACTGGGAGAGATGTGGCAGGGAGGCGGAAAAGGATTTGGCGATATTGTTATGGTAACTCTGGGAACAGGAGTAGGCGGCGGAGTTATTATTGATGAAAAAATTGTTGCCGGTAAACATGGATTAGGTGGAGAGATTGGGCATATCCATGCCCGTGATGAAGAGACAGAAGCCTGCAATTGCGGCGGTGTAGGCTGTTTGGAGCAGATTGCCAGCGCCACAGGTATTGCCAGAGAGGCGCGTCGCAGAATGGCTGCAGAAACGACACCGTCTGTTCTTCGGGAAAAAGGTGATGGCGTAACGGCTAAAGATGTATTAGATGCAGCGAAATCAGGAGATGCTTTGGCAGATGAAGTAGTAGAGACTGCTTCCCGCTATTTGGGCTTAGTTTTATCTCACGTAGCCTTGACAGTCGATCCGGAGGCCTTTGTAATCGGCGGAGGCGTTTCCAGGGCGGGACAGTTCCTGGTAGATAAGATTGACAAGTATTATCGGAAATACACCGTGATTTCTAAGAAAGCCGGAATTATTACTCTGGCTAAGCTGGGAAATGACGCGGGTATTTATGGCGCAGCCAGAATGGTTCTGGATTAAGGGGAAATTTAAAATACTCATAGAAGTCATCTGGAAAATGGAATTTAAAGATGGCCTCTATGAGTATTTTTTTGTGTTTATGGAGTAGACTGGATTTGCACCGTTTCGTTTACAACCCAAGCGCCGTCTCCATTGACAGTATAACCATCCGGGGTAACAGAATTCGTATATAGTCTGCCCAGATCCCCGGTCGGATCGGAACTAAAATAATAGCAGCGGCTGAAACCGTCCGGATCCTTAATCCAGTTCCATCCTACAGCCATTCGGGCATCAGCATTTAAATAGTACCGGCCGTTGTTGTAGAATACCCATTGAAGGGAAGCGCGGCTGCCGCCCGGATTTTCCCAATACCAGGCACCGTTATCAAAAATCCATCTACCAGGAGTATTTGGCAGCTGGATGCTTTTGGCTTGGATGCGCGCCAGGCTATTTTCATCCACCTGGTAGGCTGGGGAGTCTTTCCATTCACTGATGGTAGACGAATTATAGCGGCTAATTGCCCGCACGCGAAAGTAATAATTTCCGGGTTCCGTTATATACGAAGAGAAATCGTAGGAGCAGCCGGTAGTTTCGAAAGACTCAGGGACAAGAGACTTTCCGTCTTTCATCAGACGGATCTGGTAGGCTTTTGCGGCGGGAATCCTGTCCCAGGAAGCAACTCCGCCCTGCAGCCATCCAAGACCGCCGGGAGATTGAATCTGTCCATCCCCCATTTCATGAAAGGATACGGTCAGATTTAGCTGACTGCTGGTTTTCTTAATCGCTTTCACGAAGACCGCGCCTTCCCCTTCTAATGTACAGCTGGAGGCTTTGATTGTGCCAAAATAGTAGTCATCATCCGCAATTAAAGTAACTACACCCTGAGGATATTTTTCTGACTGGTCTACCTGGAATTTGAAATCGTCAATCAAATATCCTTCCTCATCGCCGCTGACTGTTACCGGAGGCCATTCTTCATCGGTATCTAAATCGGCAGAAAAATTCAGGGATATTTCGCCAATTTTTTCTCGGGCAAAAGCAGTGCCGGGGATTAAAAAAGCCAGAAGAAAGGAAGAAAGAAGCAAGTTGCAAAGCTTTTTGATATTTTTCATAAATAAGTCCTTTCTGTTTGCCAAATCCCGTTTTCATCTACATAGTAGCCGTCAGGGGTAATGGTATCCAAAAGCATTTTTCCATCAGCATCACAGTAGTATTGCTGATTCTTCCAAAGAATCCAGCCGGTTTGACGGTAGCCCCGGGAGTTAAAGAAATACCAGCTTCCGTCAATTTCCTGCCATCCGGAGGCGGGCCAGGTGCCGTCGGGATTTTCGTACCAATAATTTCCGTTTGACTCTACCCAACGTCCGGCTCCTTCTTCGTAAGATTTAGTATTGGCAGAAAAATCAGCCAAGACGGAATCATCGATTAAAATAGTGCCGGATTGGGAATAAGCGCTTTTCACCTTGGTATCATAACGGCTGATTGCAGCGACCCTTACGCTGTAGTCTCCGGTTCTGTTAACCATAGAGCAGATATTCAGGCTGGTTCCGGTAACTGTGGACTTGGTGGAATTGTCTGCCTTTCCGTTTCGCAGAAGAGTTACTTCATAAGAACCGGCATCTTCTGTCGGAGACCAAGAAACCAGGCCGTTGCTGTCCAGTGTAACATTAGAAGGGGGTGCGATAGTGCTGCTTCCCATTGCCCGGAATTCTACGGTTAGAGTTAACGTCGTATTATCGCCGGATTTGCGGGCTTCAATATACTTTGCATCCAGGCCCAAGAGGGCAAAATAGCTTTGGGAAGAAGATTTGAACGTGTAGCCTTCTGCCGGTTTTATTACAATCTCAGCAGTCGGATAGCGGCTCGGTCGATGAGTATAAGGATTTACGTACTCAATAAAAGCAGCGCTTTCTACATAGTACAAAGTTTTTTCCATGGGAGTCACCGTCAGCTCAGGATAGGTGTAGTCATTGCGAGAACCAATAGAGAACTGAAGGGTAACGTCTTCCAGACGTGCCGCAAGAGAGACGGATGCGGCGGCAGCCGAAAAAAGTGCAGCGGCGGCAAAAATTGCTCCTAATTTTTTAATAAGCTTCATAGAACTTCATCCTTTCTATAAATTTATAGGTCAGGACTCATAGAATAGCAGCTCCGGCTATATACCGGGACTGGAGGCCCGGGGCAGGCTGAAAATAAACTCCGTGCCAACATCTTGAGTACTGATAACATCAATATTTTCCCCATGGGACTGAACAATCTCCTTTACAATTGCAAGCCCCAAGCCGGTTCCCTTTTTATCCTTGCCTCTGGAAGTGTCAGATTTATAGAACCTATCCCAAATCTTTTTAAGGTTTTCCTTTGGAATTCCGATTCCACAATCCTTTACAGAGATAAAGACCTTTTCCCTTCGCAGGGAAGTCTGAATATAAATGATTCCGCCGTTGTGGCTGAACTTAATGGCATTATCAATAAGATTATAAAGAACCTGCTGAATCTTCCCCAGATCTGCATAGACCATCTGGATAGAATCAGAAAAGGTCAAATCAAAGGAAATATCTCTGGCATTGCAGGTGCCTTCAAAAGAGGCGGCAGTATCTTTAATGGTTCGGTTAATGTCGAAATTGGTTCTGGATAAATAGCCCTTACTATCCAAAGAGTTTAATGTCAGCATCCCCTGAGTCAGTTTGTTTAGCCGTTCTGTTTCGGAGATTACTCGATTCAAATATTTTTCCTGCATCTGGGGCGGAATGGTTCCGTCCAGAATCGCTTCCAAATACCCTTTGATAGAGGTAAGGGGGGAACGAAAATCATGGGACACATTAGCGATAAAGGTTTTTTGATATTCCTCCAGCTTGTTCAGCTCACCGGACATGTAGTTAAGGGTAGCGGCCAGATAGCCCATTTCATCCTGAGTATCTACTTTAATAGAGTAGGCCAGATTACCTGCCGCATATTCATTGGCTCCTACGGTAATGCGGCGAAGGGGAAAGTATACGGTCTTGGTAAACACCAGAAGGATAATAAGGGAAAGACCAAAAAGAATCACGCCGGTTATATAAACGATATTTAAAATCCGGTTTTCCTCCGGTTCCAACTGAGATACAGGGCTGTGGATCAGAATATAGCCATAGGTATTGTAATTGCCTGTAATGGGAGCGGAAACGCTGATTACATCATGGGGATACAGGCCGTAGTAATTGCCGATGCCATAAGACCGGTTACCAATAGCGGTAGGATTAAAGTTTTCAATTACCTGATTTTCCCGAAGGGAGTTGCTGCTGTCCACAATGATAGAGCCATTCTGATCAACTACCCAGATATCTGATTGAATAAATTGGGATAGGGAATTCACCTGAAAAGAAGTCGCTTCCAAATCCAGAGGCACGCCATTATACATATTACTGAATCGATCCGCGATAATGGTGGCCTGATCATACATGGTTTCTGAGAGGCGCTCAATTAAATATTGCCGTACCAATTGGGAGGACAAGGTGGCAATCGTAACAAAACCCAGAAGCCCGAACATCAGATATCCCAAAAGAAACTTGGAATACAGAGAGTGATTCATCGCTTCACCTCAAACTTGTAGCCAATTCCCCAGACCGTTGTAAGGGCCCAGTTTTTATCGTCTTTAATCTTTTCCCGGAGACGCTTAATATGTACGTCTACTGTCCGGGTATCTCCGATATATTCATATCCCCAGATATTATCCAAAAGCTGTTCTCTGGTAAATACCTGATTTGGGGAAGAAGCCAGGAAATATAAAAGCTCCAGCTCTTTAGGCGGCATTTCAACGGAATGGCCCATATAGGTAACAGAATAATTGGTCAGATTGACAATTAGATTGGGATATTCTACAAAATTACCCTGCTGCTCCAGAGCAGGAGAGGCAGGAGGGGAAGCTGTCTGGTAGCGCCGCAGCACGGCTTTTACCCTGGCAACCAGTTCTTTAGAGTCAAAAGGCTTGATCATATAATCATCGGCGCCCAGTTCCAACCCAAGAACCTTATCAAAAATTTCGCCTTTGGCGGACAGCATAATAATCGGCACCTGGGAGGAAGTACGAAGCTCACGACAAACCTGATAACCGTCAATGCCTGGAAGCATCAAATCCAGAAGAATTAAATTAGGTTTGAAAACAGGGAATACCTGTAAGGCTTCTTCTCCGTCTCCTACGATTTGAGTCTCAAAACATTCTTTTTCCAAATACAGAGAAATCAGCTCCGCAATATTTGCATCATCGTCTACGATGAGAATTTTCTGCTTTTCTGCCATAATACCTCCTTACTTAAATGTAACGATTGTGACGCCGGTATCTCCTTCACCAAATTCTCCTAACCGGAAGTCTTTTACATATTTCAGACGCTTTAAGTGCTTGTGAACTCCGGCCTTTAAGGCGCCGGTACCCCGGCCGTGAACAACCCGGACCTGAGGGAGATGGGCCAAATAGGCGTCATCTAAATACTTATCCAAAACAGGGAGAGCTTCATCCACGGTCATACCAATTAAATTAACTTCAGGAGAAATAAAAGCGGACTTGCTCATTTTAATTTTGCCGCTGCCGGTATTTGCCCGTTTGGTTTCAAGAGTGGGGCCGGACACATCCTGTTCATGGAGGAGCTCCAAATCCTTAATATTTACCAGGGAACGGAGAATTCCCATTTGAACATAAAGATCTCCCTTGGCGTTGGGGAGGGAGCTTACTGTCCCTTTTAAATTCATGGTAAGAACCTGTACGCCGTCACCGATTTTTAACTTTTTGGGAGAGATGGTCTGTCTGGGGCCTTTTTGCTTTACTGCCAGACGCTGGTCGGTATCTTTTAACTTGTCCCGGAGACGGGCGCGTTCCGCCTCTAAAGCTTTGCTGTCAATGCCGGAATTAGCGGCCATTTTATTAATATTCTTAATAGTTTGGTCCGCAGTATCCTTCGCCTCCTGAAGAATTCGCCGGGCCTCCTCTGAAGCGTTGCGGATCAGTTTTTCCCGGCGCTCTTCCAGCCGCTCTTCCTTTTGAGTCAGGCGGGCTTTGAGCTGGGAGATTTCATTTTTGTAGGAAGCGATCTCGGTCTGTTCTTTTTCAATGGTTAACCTGCTTTCCTCCAGATGGGCCAGCAGATCCTCAAAATCCTCTTCTCCGCTTTCAATGTGGGTTTTGGCATCAGCAATAATATAGTCGGGGAGCCCCAGCTTTTTGGAAATGGCAAAGGCATTGCTTTTGCCTGGAATACCAATAAGAAGGCGGTAGGTAGGCCGCAGGGTTTCCACATCAAACTCGCAGCAGGCATTTTCTACACCAGCGGTAGATAAGGCAAATACTTTTAATTCACTGTAATGGGTGGTTGCCATAGTGCGGCACTGCATATTGTGAAGAAAAGACAAAATGGCAATAGCCAGAGCTGCCCCTTCCGTGGGATCTGTGCCGGCGCCTAACTCGTCAAAAAGGCAGAGGGAATTAGCATCGGCTTCCGCCAGGATTTTTACAATATTTATCATATGAGCAGAGAAGGTGCTGAGACTCTGCTCAATGCTCTGCTCGTCTCCGATATCAGCAAAAACCTGATTAAACACTGCCAGCTCGGAACCGTCAAAAGCCGGAATATGGAGGCCTGACTGGCCCATAAGGGTAAAAAGTCCCACGGTTTTTAAAGAAACGGTTTTGCCGCCGGTGTTGGGACCGGTTACGATCAGCAGATCAAACTCTTTCCCTAACCGGATGGTAATGGGAACTACCTTTTGAGGATCTAACAAAGGGTGACGGCCATCCTTAATATGAATAAAGCCTTTGTTGTTAAACTTCGGCTCACTTCCTTTGTAATGGCGGGAGAGAGCAGCCTTTGCAAAAATAAAGTCCAGCCTGGCAAGGAATGCCTGGTTGCTCCTTAGCGTTTCAGTATAGGGAGCCGTTTGATTGCTCAGATTTGCAAGAACCGCCTCGATTTCCTTTTTTTCCTGTATCTCTAGCTCGCGAAGCTCATTATTTAGCTTGATAATGGCCATGGGCTCAATAAAAAGAGTGGAACCGGTAGATGACTGATCGTGAACCATACCGGCAACCTGGCCTTTGTGCTCCGCTTTAACCGGAAGGCAATACCGGCCGTCCCGCATGGTAATTACCGCATCTTGGAGATAGGTTCGGCTGGAATTCAAAATAGAATTTAGCTGAGTATGGATCCGGTCTCCGATTCCCCGTATCTGACGGCGAACATGGCGGAGGCCCGGACTAGCGTCGTCGCTTATCTCATCCTCAGAAAGGATACAGCGTTTGATCTCCGTATTTAATGAGGTTAAAGGATCCAGAGCCCGAAACATTTCTTCCAGGGAATCGCTGGGAAGCTCAGACTCCTCATGACGGCCGTAGGACTTGGCCCTGGCAGCAACCGTAAGCTGGGAGCTTATGGCCAGAAGCTCCAATATTCCTAAAGAACTGCCGATTTCCAGACGTTTTAAAGAATCTGAAATGCTGCGGATGCCGGAAAAGGAAATGCTTCCTTTTTGCCGCACCCGGGTTAAGGCATCTGTGGTTTCTGCCTGGCTCTGTATGATCTCGCCCAGATTGGAAGAGGGAATTAAAGCTTGGCAGAGTTCTTTTCCCAGAGGGGAGGTGGCATACTCTGCAAGCTTTGCAATTATCTTATTGTATTCTAAAGTTTGTAATGCTTTTTGATTCATAAATACCTCCAATTCACTTGTATAAAGTATACCATAAAATTTTTTATTTACTATCTTTTTCTTGCATAAAAACCATGAAAACCTTATAATAGGGATAGGCCGTCTGAAGGAGGTAATATTGTGCCGAACAGTAACAGCCCTGATGAAAAGAAAGAAAAAATCACAGAAGAAAAGCGGGAATTTATAAAAGAGCGGATTGTAAAGCCCCCAATGACAAAAAGGCAGCTTGTCGCCAGGGCGCTTGCGCTTTTATTTTCTGCGGTTTTTTTTGGCATCATTGCGGCGGTAACCTTTGTCATTACGGCACCTTTTGCTCAAATTTATTTGGCAGAGGAGACAGAGCCCGAAACTTCGGTGACTATCCCTACAGACGCGGAGCCTACGGTTTTGGAGCCGGTGTCTACTGAGGCAAGCTTGGAGGAAAGTCCGCCAGAAGAAATTTTGGAAGAGCTTATCCGTAAAGAGATGGAGGAATACAAATTTTCTAAAGAGGACTGGAAAGTTTTTTACGGTACTTTAAAAGAGAATGTGAAAGAAGCGGAGTACGGATTGGTGACAGTTACATCCGTTACTAAGCAGACAGATTTATTTAACAATCCGGTGGAAAATTCCGGGAAATTTTCCGGCGTTGTCATAGCGGAGACCCCAAAGGAATATTTAATCCTGACCACGGCTGCTGCTGCGGTAGGGGCGGATTCTATCCAGGTTACGGTAAACAGCGGGCAGCAGATTAACGGCCGCCTGGTGGGAGCGGACAGCATTGCCGGGCTGGCAGTGATAAGCATTGACATACCCCAGATTGAAGAAAGCAGCCGTCAGCAGATCAAGGTATTGGAGTTGGGGAATTCCTATGCAGTGCAGAGGGGAGAACTTTTAACTGCAATAGGAAGCCCCGCAGGTTATCCTCAATCCAGCGCATACGGGCCAGTAACTTATGTAAGAGAAAACGTTCAGGTTACAGACGGCACCAGCCAGCTGCTTTATGTAGATGTGCCGGGAAATGCTGCTAAAGGAACTTTTCTTATAGACAGTGAGAGCCGGATTATAGGCTGGGTAACCAATGATTTTCAGGTGGAAAGCAGCGGAAACCTGGCTGCAGTCAGAACTATATCCGATTATAAATATATTTTGGAAAGACTTTCTAACGGGATTTCCATCCCGTATTTCGGAATTATGGGCCAGACCGTAAGCAAGGAAGAACTGGAGGCAGGACTGCCGGCGGGAATTTATGTAAACCGTGCGGTAAATGACAGCCCGGCTTATCAGGCAGGAATTCAGGCAGG
Organism: Enterocloster bolteae; assembly: GCA_021772025.1. Taxonomy (GTDB): domain Bacteria; phylum Bacillota; class Clostridia; order Lachnospirales; family Lachnospiraceae; genus UMGS1370. The sequence goes on from JAETNT010000042.1 coordinate 29,357, forward strand.
TGATATTATTACAGAAGTAAACGGCGCTGTTGTGGATACCAGACAGAGCTGGCGGGAGATGATGGATGCTCTGGAAGCAGGGACAATCGTTCCGGTAAAGGTGCAGCGGTACAGCCGGGATGCGTATACAGAATTAGAATATCAGGTAACAGTTGGAGCCAGGTAAAACCACCTGGCTTTCTTGTCACACAGGAAAGCCTTCCTATGTGGCAGAAGGGCTGAGGAAAATTTTTAACACAGCCCCGGGAGGCATATAGGGAAAGGAGACAGTAAGAAAATGAAGTACATTAATATGTTTCGGGAAGGAAATCACGTGTCAGAAGTATATCTGTGTAAAAACAAACAGATTCAATTGACCAAAAACGGAAAAGAATACGGCAATCTGGTGCTTCAGGATAAGACAGGTACTATTGACGGCAAGATTTGGGATTTGGGATCTCCCGGCGTGGGAAGCTTTGAGACTATGGATTATGTTTATATAGATGGGGATGTAACCGTATTTCAGGGAACCAACCAGCTTAATATCCGCCGAATCCGCAAAGCCAGGGAAGAGGAATATATTCCGGCGGATTACCTGCCTGTATCAAAAAAGAATATTAAAAAAATGTATGAGGAACTGATTGAGCTGATTCGGACCATTAAAAATCCATATCTGAATAAACTGGTAAGCAGCTACTTTATTGAAGATCCGGAATTCGCCAAAGCATTTCAGTTCCATTCTGCAGCTAAAAGCGTCCATCACGGCTTTGTAGGCGGATTGCTGGAGCATACGTTAAGTGTCACCAAGCTGTGTGATTACTATGCCTCTTATTATCCCGGCATTAATCGGGATCTGCTGCTGTCCGCCGCAATTTTTCATGATATCGGAAAGCTTAAAGAACTATCTGTATTTCCGGAAAATGATTATACAGATGGCGGACAGCTTTTAGGACATATTATTATCGGAACAGAGATGATCGACCAGCGGATTCGGACCATCCGGGGATTTCCGGCGCGGTTGGCCACAGAGCTGAAGCACTGCATTTTAGCGCATCATGGGGAATTGGAATACGGTTCTCCTAAAAAGCCGGCTCTTTTAGAGGCATTGGCATTAAACTTTGCAGATAATACAGATGCCAAAATGGAGACTATGCTGGAGGCATTAAATGCCGGAGGAGAAAATACCGGATGGCTTGGCTATAATAAATTTCTGGAAAGCAATATCCGCAAGACTACGGAGAAATAGCGGAATGAAGAAAAATGAAGAGTTTATTCTTACAATAGAGGATATGAGTGAAGACGGATCCGGAATTGGGAAGCAGGACGGATACATTTGGTTTGTTAAGGACGCTGTTATCGGGGATGTGATCCGGGCCGGGGCTATGAAAATGAAGAAAAGCTATGGGTTTGCCCGGATCATAGAGGTACTCACCCCGTCCCGGAACCGGGTTCAGCCCCGGTGCCCGGTGGCCAGACAATGCGGCGGATGCCAGCTTCAAGCCATGGATTACAATGCCCAGCTCCAATTTAAAGAAAAAAAGGTTTACAATAATTTATACCGAATTGGAGGCCTAAAAGATTTTAAGCCGGAAGATATGGAACCCATTATAGGGATGGAAGATCCCTGGAGGTACCGAAATAAAGCCCAATTCCCTTTTGGGACTGACAAAAGCGGCCGGATTATCACCGGCTTTTATGCCGGACGAACTCATTCAATTATTGAGCAGGAAGACTGCCTGCTGGGGATAGAGGAAAACAAAGAGATTCTGAAAATAATAAAAGCCTTTATGGAGGAATACCGAGCAGATGGTTTGGAACCTTATGACGAGATAACCCATAAAGGCTTGGTTCGTCATGCCTTGATTCGGAAAGCTTTTGCTACCGGAGAGCTGATGGTCTGTCTGGTAATAAATGGCCGCCGGCTTCCTCATAGCGGAGAACTGGTAAAAAGGCTTTTGTCCCTTCCTGGTATGACCAGCATTTCTTTCAGCATTAATATGGAAAGTACCAATGTAATCCTGGGGACAGAGGTGATCAACCTTTACGGCCCGGGATATATTATTGATAGAATCGGGGATATTAAATACCGGATTTCCCCCCTGTCCTTCTACCAGGTTAATCCGGGACAAACAAAAAAGCTTTACCAGACCGCTCTGGAATTCGCCGGTCTTACTGGAGGGGAGACGGTGTGGGATTTGTACTGCGGTATTGGAACGATTTCCTTATTTCTGGCTCAGAAGGCAGGAAAGGTTTATGGAGTGGAAATCATTCCTCAGGCTATTGACGACGCCCGTACCAATGCCCGGTTAAACAATCTGAAAAACGTAGAATTTTTTGTTGGCAGGGCAGAAGAAGTCCTGCCGGAACAATACGAGAAAAACCATATCACCGCTGATGTTATTGTAGTAGATCCGCCCCGGAAGGGCTGCGATCCCCTTTGCCTGGACACCATTATCAGAATGTCGCCTGAAAGGGTGGTTTACGTGAGCTGCGATTCTGCAACCCTGGCCCGGGATGTGAAGTATTTGAGGGAGAATTGGTATGAGGTGAAGCGGGTTCGGTGCTGTGATATGTTTGGGCATTCGGGGCACGTGGAAACAGTCGCACTTCTTGTTAAGAAACGTTGATTTTCCGGGCTTTTCCGGCACTTTTGGCAAAAATGCACTTGTGTTTTTATGAGGAAATTAGATGTAAATTAAAAATTGAATGGATAAAATATACAAAGAATCAAATGAATTGAAAGATACCAAAGTTTAAGTGCGTTATCTATACCACAGCTAATAAATTATTGCTCAAAAGGCATGTAATAGGATATTATATAATAAAACAGGTATAGATAAGGAGCGTTCATATGGAAATCAGAGTTCTTCGCTATTTTTTGGCAGTTGTAAGGGAAGAGAGCATTACAAAAGCGGCAGAGGCTTTACATATTACCCAGCCGACTTTAAGCCGGCAGTTAACCCAGATGGAAGAGGAACTTGGTGTCAGGCTGTTTGACAGAGGCACCCGCAAAATCGCGCTGACAAATGAAGGGATTTTATTGCGTAGACGGGCAGAAGAGATACTCCAGCTTGTAGATACGACAGAAAGAGAGCTGACTGAGCAGGATGAACAGGTGGAAGGCAAGATTTCCATTGGCTGTGGGGAAATTGCAGCAGTCCAGATACTGCCGGAACTGATCCGGACATTCCGGGAAAAATATACCCGTGTCAGCTTTGACATTTTTACTGCTACGGCAGATCTGGTAAAAGAGCAGATGGATAAAGGACTGCTCGATATTGGGTTGCTTCTTGAGCCGGTCGATATGGAAAAATATGATTTCATCCGTCTGGATATGAAAGAAAACTGGGTGGTCCTAATGCGCCCGGATGATCCTCTGGCAGAAAAAAAATATGTTACTGCAGAGGATCTTTTGTCCCTGCCGCTGATATTGCCGCGCCGTATGAATGTGCAGAGTGAGCTGGCAAGCTGGTTTGGAGATCAATATGGAAAGATCAATGCAGCTTTCACGAGTAATCTCAGCACAAATGGCGCTGTTATAGTGGGCGCTGGTCTGGCTTATTCTTTGGTAATTGAGGGGGCGGCACTCTGGGATCAGTCTAAAATAACGTACAGACCGCTATTTCCGCCGCTGACGGCAACGTGTGTACTGGCATGGAAACGTGAGCAGCCTTTCAGTCTGGCAGCAACGAAGTTTATCAATCAAGTGAAATGCTTTTTAGGCATGAGTTGGCATAAAAACTAGGTATTTGATATAGCGTAAATAATAATTTAAAATGTAAGTGCAGTCAGAGAAAAGATTCTCTAGCGGCACTTATTTTTATTAACATAGGATGGCTGGCAAAACCGGACATCCATTGTACATGACAATAAAATCCTTGCGAAGCGTGAATTTTATTGTATAGGATCGGAGGGCATCAATGACATTAAAAGAAGCAAGTGAACGGTTTTGTATCGGTATGGAAAGACTGACCTATTATGAAGAAAACAGGTTGATCGTGTATGAGACACTTGTGGATGGCGTACCTGATTATACTGAGGAGGAGCTTCATAAAGTGAGCATTATCCGTGATCTGCTGGAGGCAGGCATGGTGGTGGGTGCGGTGCAGGAGTATTTGCAGCTTCTCCGCAAAAAAAACGCAGGCAAAACGGAGCAGATCAGGCTCCTCAGAAAGCAGCGGTTTGAACTGATGGAAGAGATACACCATAAACAGCAGTGCCTTGACAGGCTTGATTATATGGTTGGTGAAATAAGAAAAAGAGAAACGAAAGTATGAAAAAACAGTATCGTTATTGCTCTCTGCACTTCTTCCGGTATGTTCTTTGGCTGCCTGTGGTGGTCAGGCACAGGAAATGAATATCCGTAATCATGTATCTTTGGAAACTGCTACTGACACCGTGGAAAGTACAGAGCCGTCTGAAAAGGAAAACAACAATGAATTGGCAGAGCCTTCAGAAGCAGTAAATGGCGGAGAAGCGGAAGATTCCCCTGAAATACAAAACGTCCAGCAGTCTTTGGATAGAGTGACTCCTTATACGGAGGATTTCGATGAGTTGCGGGATGTAAACCATAAGGAGATGGATCAGGATGTCCTGCCGGAATTAAAGATAAGCAATCAGGATATTGCGATGTATGATACGGTGTTTATCGGCTATCCGGTGCGGGCAGTACCTAACAGGCAATCGCGGAGGCAAGCCATGCGGCAGTCTCACCGGATGGCATTGCAATCGAGGCAAAGGATGTACCTGTAGCACAGGATACCGTAAATGAGTGGCTTGAAGTGATTGGCATTTCCGGTGGCTCCGACTTGGCAGAGCATGGAGAGACGCCATCCGTATCACCATTGGCGATGTTGCGCTGGACGGTATTCTTTACGATACGGCACTGGCAGAGGAGATAAAAGAGTATTTTCCGCTGACGATCTCTGCAGTGGGATATGGCGGTAGGGAATATTACGGCGGCTTGGATTTTTATCCGGAACATCTGGAAGGCGGACAGAAGAATTTTGAAAACGGTGATATTACCTACTGCGAGGCACATCACAATATGGCTATTTTTTACGCACAGACGGACCATCCTAATCTTTCGGCGGATGTGATTCTCATCGGGCGGGTTACTTCCGCTCTTTCCGTATTTGACAGCCTTGACAGCAGGAAAGATATTACATTCTCATTGGCACAATAAAATTTTGGAGGTATTTTTGATGAAAAAAACGATTACAATTTTACTTTCCCTTATTATGATTTTTTGTCTTGCAGCCTGTGGTAACTCTGCAAGTGAGGCGGAACGTTCTTCCACAGAAAACAATGCTATAGAAAATGCAGGGCCTTCTGAATCACAGCAGCCGGAGGCAGAGATTTCTGAAACGCAGGGGAACAAAGTGCTTGTAGCTTATTTCTCTGCAACAGGCACAACGGAAGGCGTGGCGGAACATATTGCAAATGGTCTGAATGCAGATATTTACGAGATCATTCCCGAAGAGCCCTACACAGATGCAGATTTGAATTACAATGACAACAACAGCCGTTCTACTATTGAAATGAATGACAGGACTTCTCGTCCGGCGATTTCCGGCTCTGTGACGGATATGGATCAGTATGATATTGTGTTCATCGGCTATCCTAATATGGAGCAAGGTTTTGAGAGTGTATTGTGTGTATAACGTTTAAAAATAGAGGAAAATAAGAACTATATACACAAACAGAAAGAAAATTGTGTATGTTGTTGACAAGAAAGAGGATTGGAAAAAGCGCCTTGAGATGAGGCAAATTCTGATTCTTTTTTTATTTCAATAAAGGAGAGGGTTAGATGAATTATTATAGGGATGGTAGAAAAAAGGTAAGCGCCAAATATTAATGCGGTTAGATACAAAATTACTCCAGCCCTTTGCGAGTTGGAGTAATTCACTATAATTCACATGCGATTTTTGATAGATTGGAGTTTTTCACTCCAAG
>JAETNT010000043.1 GCA_021772025.1 Enterocloster bolteae
AGTGAGAGTGTAAGTACTGAGGCTAGCGAGAGCGTAAGTACCGAAAGCAGTGAAAGTGTAAGTACTGAGGCTAGCGAGAGCGTAAGCACCGAAGCCAGCGAGAGCGTAAGTACTGAGGCCAGTGAGAGCGTAAGCACCGATGCAAGCGAGAGTGTAAGCACCGACGCAAGCGAGAGCGTAAGTACTGAGGCAAGTGAGAGTGTAAGTACCGAAGCAAGTGAGAGCGAAAGCACCAGTACCAGTGTCAGTGAAGTAGCCAGCGAAAGTACAAGTGCAAGTGAGGTAGCCAGCGAAAGCACCAGCACCAGTGCCAGTGAAGTGGCCAGCGAAAGCGCAAGTGCAAGCGAGGTAGCCAGCGAAAGCACCAGCACCAGTGCAAGCGAGAGTGCAAGTACCAGTGAGAGCCAGAGCACCAGTACCAGCATAAGCCAGAGTATTAGCACGAGTACAAGCCAAAGTATCAGTACCAGTGAAAGTGCCAGCGTTAGCGGAAGCCAGAGCATCAGTACTAGCTTATCAGAAAGTGAGAGCGAAAGTCAGAGTACCAGTGCTAGCACCAGCCGCTCTTTAAGCGAGGATGCAAGCACCTCAGATAGTCTTAGCACATGGAATAGTGATAATGTATTTGATGAGACTGAGCTGGAAGGCGGCGGAACTGGAGCAGGAGGAGGTTCAGCAGCAGATACCGCTGAGCCGGTTGAAACAGTTACTGAGGAAGAACCGACTGAGACGGTTACAATTGAAGAACCAGCTGTACCTATGGAAGAGATGCCTGAGATGCCTGCAGCGGTAACCCAGATTAACGATGAGATAATTCCGCTTGCGGCAACCGGCAATGTGGGAATCCCGCAGCAGACAGATATTGAGGAATCCATCATACCGCTTGCAGAAGAAAATGAGGAAGAACTGATAGAGATTGACGATGAAGAAGTACCTCTTGCAGTAGTTGACGAAGAGGAGGGCAATGAAGAACTGGAAGAAATCGAAGATCAGGAAGTAGCCCTTGCAGCAGGAGCCGTGGCGGAGAAAGTTTGGTGGTCATGGATTCCGTTCATAGGAGCAGCTGCAAGTATTGCAGATGGCTATCGCAGAAACAGGAAAGATAAAAAAGAACTTGGCGATGGCAAGCAGAAAAAATAAGTAAGAGCATTTAATAAACAAATGTGTATCTCTCCGGCAATTCTGCCGGAGAGATATATATGAAGGGGTGTTATTTGAAAAAGAATAAAACTCATGAGCTAAGGCGGAGGCTTCTCTTAACAGTGTTGATCCTTGCAATCTACATGATTGGAAGGAGCTTTCTGCTTTATAATATAGATCCGGCTGCATATCAGCTAGAAGAATTGAATTCCCAAAATATCATGATTTCTATGATCAGCGGAGACAGATACCGGTATACGGTTTTTGCCCTGGGCATTATGCCATATATTACATCAATGCTGATCATGTGGATATTTATGGCCATAAGAGGAGCCGAGTTTAAAGCTCGTTTTTCGCCTCAGAAGACGGAACGGGTTACCCTAATGTTGATGATAGCGATAGCGGCAGCATCAGCTGTGTCACGGACAGACGGTTTGGTGTTTAAAGAGTCGTTTATGGATATCCGGATATTGAAAACAATCGCCGTTTTGGAGATGATAACGGGAGCGGCTATAATATACAAAATGGCTAGTATAAATAAAGATGATGGAATAGGTGGCCATGCCCCGATTATATTGGTAAATGTTTTGGATAACTTGGCTGCTACGGTACAGAAGTTTACATGGGGGGAACTTTACAGGCCAGTGATTCTCTGCCTAATTATGGTGGCAGTGGTTTTAACTATGGAAAATATTATTATCCGCATTCCTGTTCAGCGGGTGTCTATCCATAATATTTATGCGGATAAAAGCTATATTGCGCTGAAATTGGCTCCTATTGGCGTAATGCCGGTTATGTTTGCCATTTCCTTTTTTATGATTCCTCAGCTAGTCGTGCAATTTCTTCTGCTGTTTTATGAAGAGAACTTCACTTTGCAGCTTATTTATGAGAAATTGAATCTGACAACCGTCCCTGGCGTGGCCATCTATCTTGGGATAGTTTTTGCATTGAATTTAATATTTTCTTTTATCATGTTGACGCCGGGGGATATGGCGGAACAGCTGCAGAAAAACGGGGACAGCATCGTAGGTGTCTATGCAGGAAAGAAAACAAAGAGATATTTAAGGAGAAAGCTGCTGATATTGGCATTTTTCAGCAGCTGTGTTTTGTGTTTGCTGATGGGGACATCTCTGGGCATGTCCGTGAGAGGGCAGATATCTTCGGAATTGGCGTTGTTCCCCTCAACAGTGATGATTCTGACCGGGCTTTTGTGTCCTATGTACCGGGAAGTGAAAGCATACCGGAAATTTGACTCGTATTCATTTTTTATCTAATTGTTGGAAAGGATGTAACCATACCTGATGTTGTATTTTATACCAGCCTGGTATTTGAAGAATGAATGGAAGGAAGATGAACAGTTCTGGTACAGGCGCCGGATGAAGACGGAAACCGATGATACGGTTAAGCAAATCCAGCTGTTTCAGAGAAATTCTATTTGTGAATACAAGATTTTGTTATTGTCCTATGCGCCTAATTTCAGGCATTTTCTCCATAGGCAGGGAGTGTTCCGGGTTCCCTATTGGTCTGTATTTGACGCCATACAGGAGGTCCAGAGGAAGAAGCAGGCGATTCTTTCTTTCCACAGCCTTAATTGGCCCAAAGATATTGAATTTATCTATACGCCCTTTTCCATCGTTGCTATGCTGAATAAGGAAAAGTATGCCTTGATTGAGTTCGGGGAATATGGGAATCCCATACAGGTGAATTTGTACCGGGACGGGCAGATCAGCCGGAAAAATATATATGATGACAGGGGTTTTATTTCCTGCACTTCTGTATATGAAAATGGCAACAAGGCCTATGACCAGTATCTGACGGAAAAAGGAGTCTGGAAACTGTGCCATTTTGCTGATGGCCATGTGGTAGTAAATCCTCGCAGTAATCAATATTTGATTCGTACACAGAGGATCCAAAAGCAGATACCCTTTTCGAAGAATACTTATGGTTCTATGGAGGAAGTCATTGAAGAGGTTTTTAAGGAGGCTCTTGAGACTACCCAGTATGCGGACATGTTTTGTGCGGCAGTGCATCCGCAGCACTTATCCCTGCTGGGTCGGTTGCTGATAGGAAGGAAGACCTGTTTTTCAATTTTTGAAAACAGGTTTCCATTGGATGGAAAGCAGGCGGCAGTGGAGGTTCTTTCCAATGGGGCCTATATCGTAACGGATTCGGAAGAAAACCTAGCAATGATTTCAAGACAGAAGGGCTTAGAAAATACAGCGAAAAAGAGTATCCCTCCTTATGATACCCGAGTAGATCCCGGAATCAGCCAGCAGATAAATGTACAGAAGATTTTGTTTCCGGTAGATCATCTGCCGGCGGGGGTTCTGGAAGAGGCGGTAAAGCAGCTGGCGGCATATCTGGAGGAAAATAAGGACGCTCGGGTGCATCTGTTTACCAGAAATGCAGAATTTAACCGGGAGGATGTGCTGCTGAAAAAAGTTAGTGAAATATTAAGGAGCAGTGATTATCCCTCTGAATGGGCCAGAAAAGAGGATCCGAACAAATCCGAAAACCCTCTGGACGAGGAAGAGCAGCTTCCGATTTTGTTTATCGTAGAGCAATGCATAGATGAACTGTCAGTAAACAAATGTGTAAGAGAGCAGCGGATTTTGGTGGATCTGGCTGACACACCAGATCTGTTTTTACAGATATCCTGCGTCAGCATGGGGGTTCCTCAGGTTTTAAAGACTGCCACACAGTATATGCGTCCTGGGAAAAACGGGCGCATTAACAAGGATCTGGCTAAATTAGGGAAGGACTTGGCGTATTATCTGGAGAGCCTGAGCAACTGGAATGAGGCGGTTATCCAGTCTTACGAGCTTGGAAAAACCCACACCACACAGTATTTGATCAAACAATGGAAAGAGGTTATTGTCAGCATTGGAAACAGTACGGGTATTGCAGCTGGGAACAGAAGATTTCAGTAAGATTTTGCCGGTATCGGAGTGCGCCGAGTGGCATTATGAACCGGATTTTTCCGAGTTGCCGGAACAGGACTTTGAGGTGGTCATTCTGGATCGGGAGATTACCAGCGATGAATTTGATTACCTGATCCGGTTTATGAGGGCTTATTGCCTGTTTCTTACGGAAAAGGTTCCCTTAAAAGAAGGGAGTGGGACGCAGCAGCTTTTCTTAAGGAAAATAGGAAAGCGGATTTCTGCGGAAGAATTAAAGCTTCTCCTGAAGGAAGAGTTGCCAGACTATTTCCCAGGATCTTATGGAGAAAAATATCAACCGAAGAATCTTGCCGTGGCTCAAGGATTTAAGGGAAAAGTTTCATGGAAGGGGATGGAAAGGGTTGAGCTGGAGGGCGATTACGGAAATGAACTGACGCAGATCGTGTTTTGGAGAACGAATCTTCCGTTTTTTGAAGACCAAAATACGGATTTTTGGTTGGAGTATGAAAAGGACGATACCGTAGAAATATCCTTGGAGATATCCTCTCTCCAGTTTACATATGGCACGGATCCCCAATTCCCTAACGTGTGGAATTTTTCAGAAAAGGAATTGGAGGATATTGTCTCTATTTCAAACAAAAGTGGGAAAAGGGGATTTCTATTTGCATCTCTAAAGGCAAAGGGGAAAGGGCGCTTGTCTGTGATTGCTCTTCATGATCGCAAATCCAGAAGGGGAAAGGGAGATTTTTTGCCCGGCGGGAAAAGGAGGCTCACCTCAAAACGGGAAGAGATTTTTTACTATTTTGATCCCGGCAATTTAAAGCCGCCCCTTAATGTTTACTTTTCCGGCTATAAGACTAAGGAAGGGTTTGAAGGGTACTATATGATGAGGAAGATGCAGCATCCTTTCCTTTTAATTGCAGAAGCCAGGCTGGAAGGGGGAAGCTTTTACATCGGCTCAGAAGAGTATGAAGGCACTCTGGAGGGGATATTGCGGGAGCATATAGAAAGACTGGGATTTCAGAATTCCGATGTAATCCTGTCAGGACTTTCCATGGGGACATTCGGGGCGCTGTATTACGGATGCAAGATCCGGCCCAATACCATATTGATAGGGAAGCCCTTGGCCAGTATTGGAGATGTAGTTGGAAATGAACGGCTGAAATCCCCTGACGGCTCCCATTCCTGGCTGGATGTCCTTCACAAAACATACGGCAATCTGGAATCGGATTCGATAAGACAGCTGAACCGAAGGTTTTGGGATGTATTTGACCGCACGGACTGGAGCAAAACCCGGTTTGCAGTGGCATATATGATTGAGGATGAACTGGATGAAAATGCCTATGAGAACCTCCAATTCCATTTAAAGGATGCAGGGGTGAGGATCTATGGCAAAGGGCTCCATGGCCGGCACAATGACAATACGCCTGGAATTGTCCAGTGGTTTAGAAGTCAGTACCAGGACATTATAGAAAATGACTTTGATAAGACAAGAAAGAAAATAGGCGGACAGAAATGATAACAGCTCAATCATGGAAAATTTATTGGAATGAATATGTGAAAGATTCCTATCTGTATGGAACAGAAATTTATTTTCATGCAAAGGACAATATAGAATTTAAAAATCAGCTGTTACAGCCGGGGGCAGTGATAAAACGTTGGTTCTCTAAAGTAAATTATCAGATGATGCGTGTGGAACCGTCTCTCCCTATGATAGACGGCGAGGGGCGGTACCATATTAGTCTGGATGCGTCTTCAGAACCGGCGGATGGGCTGCTTTTAAAGCTTATCTTTTATGACCGCTATGACGCAGAAGCAGGGAGCCAGATTATACGGGACGGGGAAGGGGATTTCCAATGCCCCATAAAAACCTTTAGCTATGAAGTACAGCTGATTAATGGCGGCGTAACGCAGCTTTACTTTCATTCTATAACAATAACGGAAGTAACAGATGAGGAATAGGAAACTTTATCAAATATTAAAAAAAGTAAAAAAAGAACAGTTGGCTGTGAGAAAATTAAGTGACAGTGCTCTGCAGAGAAAGACGGAAGAGTTCCGGGCCTGTATTTCCAAGGGAATGTCAACAAACAGCATCCTTCCCAAGGCCTTTGCGGTAGTATGCGAGGCGGATCGGAGGATTTTGGGCAAGGAGCCATATGACTGCCAGATCTTGGGAGGAATTGCACTTCATTATGGCTATCTGGCAGAGATGAATACCGGCGAGGGGAAGACGCTGACAGCCACTATGCCCCTTTACCTTAACGCATTGACGGGGAAAAGTACCATGCTGGTTACAGCCAATGACTATCTGGCGGATCGTGACGCACAGGAGATGGGGCCGGTATATGAATTTCTGGGAATGACAGTGTCCTCAGGCGTGAATAAGGAGCAAAGAGAAGGTGTGAGAAACGATGGAAAGCGCCGGATTTATGATGCGGATATTGTCTATACTACCCATTCGACTCTTGGCTTTGACTATCTCTTGAATAACCTGGTGTCCAGCGCCCAGGATCGTTTTATGAGAGAGTTTTATTATGTGATTATCGATGAGGCGGATATGGTGCTGATGGATGCGGCTACCATGCCCCTGGTTATATCCGGTGTGCCCCGTGTTCAATCCGGTTTCTACGAGCTGGCAGACTTTTTTGTGACCACCTTGCAGCCGGAACGGGATTACATAGAGGAGGAGAAGAGCGTATGGCTTACAGACGAGGGGGTAGCTTATGCGGAGCGGTATTTCCGGATAAAAAAATTCTATGCGGCGGAAAATTTTGAGCTGAATCGGCATGTGACTCTTGCCCTAAAGGCCCATATTATTATGGAAAGAGATAAGGACTATGTAGTGACGGAAAAGGGAGAAGTATCACTGCTAGATAACGGTACCGGAAGAATCTTGACAGGTATGAAGTTGAGAGGCGGTATGCATCAAGCTATCGAAGCCAAGGAAAAGTTAAAGATCACCCAGGAAAATCGCTCCATTGCCTCCATAACCTATCAAAACCTGTTCCTGCTGTTTCCCCGTATGGCGGGGATGAGCGGCACTATCGCAGATGCCAGGAGGGAGCTTTATAGGGTCTATAAAAAGAAGGTGGCGGTTATTCCGCCCAATCGGCCTCTTCAAAGGGAGGATAAAAAGGATCTGTTTTTCAAAAATGCGGAGATCCAGTATGAGGAAGCGGTAAAGGAGGTGCTGAGGCGTCACGAGACAGGACAGCCGGTGCTGATTGTGACCTCCACTATCGCGGATACAGAACTGATTTCCCGTGTATTGCTTGAAAAACAGGTGGCCCACAGCGTGCTCAATGCCAATAATGCATACTGGGAAGCTCAGATCATTAAGGAAGCAGGCCAAAAAGGGGCGGTTACTGTATCTACCGGCATGGCGGGCCGTGGGACAGATATCCGGTTGGGGCCGGGAGCCAGAGAGCTGGGCGGGCTTGCCGTTATCGGAATCGGCCGTATGGCAAATATCCGCCTGGAACGGCAGGCAAGAGGCCGTGCAGGCCGTCAGGGGGATCCGGGGAGTAGCCAGTTTTTTGTCTCTCTTGAGGATGATACGGTGTCTGCAGTAGGAGAGAAGATACTGGAACGGTATGTGGATAAAGACAGGTGGATTTCCAAACGAAAGCTGAAAAAGCTGATTAACGGGACACAAAAGCTTTTAGAAGAGCAGGCGGTTTCCCAGAGAAAACGGTCAGTGGATTATGACAAAGTAATGAAACGGCAGAGGACAATGATGTATGACGTGAGAAACCGACTGCTGGACGGCGGAAGCCTGGAGTTGGAGACCGTGCAGCAGCTGGCCAGTGAGAGCGTCCAGATGTTTCTGAAAGAGCATAGGGAGCTTGCCACAGGAGATATTACCAGATATGTGCTGGACAATATCACCTATAATTTGAGCAGTCGGTTTCTGAATATCGGGCCGGTAAAAAAGCGGTCTGAGAAAAAGAGGCTGAAACGGGCATTATTATCTTATGTATCTGTGGTATGGAAGGATAAAGTAAAAATGTTTTCATCAGAGGGCGAATTAAAAGAATATATTCGTCTTTGCTGCCTGCATGCACTTGATGATGCATGGGTAGAACAGGTGGATTATCTGCAGCAGCTGCAGTACGTTGTCAGCGGCCGATCCACGGCCCAGAGGAATCCAGTGTTTGAGTACCAGGAGGAAGCCTATGATTCTTTCCTTCTCATGGAAAAAACTATTAAACGGGAAATTGTAAGAAACATTTTCCTGGGGCAAAAGCAATACAGTAAAACAGGAGAAATGCAGGTGTTATTCCCCTGACAGGCACGGAAAGCAAAAATAAAAGCAAAGGATATAGGAAACGGGAATGATTTATAATTTTAACCTTGGCATTGGGTGGGCGTCCAGCGGAGTCGAGTACGCACAGAGTTACCGGGCCGCAATGCTGAGAAATATCGGGGCTGACGCAAAGTTTATCTTTACGGACATGATTACAGCAGAAAACATTGAACACATGACAAAAAACATCGGATTCCTTGACTCGGAGATTATTTGGCTGTATACGTTTTTTACGGATCAGAAAATCGCCCCTGTTTCGTATACATTAAAAGATTTAAGAGAGACTCTTCCTTCAAAGGGCTATACCTATACCAGAACCGGAAAGACAGGGAGGATTGTTTTCCAGGGAGCCAATAATTTCTATATGGTTTATTTTACAGATGAGAAGTCGGACCGGGTTCACAGAGTAGAGATTGTCTCGGGAGGCCGTCTAATCCGAAAGGACTATTTTACTTATGGAAGAGTGTTCGCGGAATATTATGCGCCTCTGGATAAAAAGGCCCATATGTATCTGCGGCGGTTTTTTAATGAGGATGGTACGGTAGCTTACGAGGAGATAAACGATGACGGAAAGGTAATGTACCAGTTCCCAGATCAGCTTTTCTGCTCTAAGGAAGAGCTGGTAGGATATATGGTATCCAGGCTGAACCTGACAAAAGAGGATACGGTGATAGTTGATCGGACTACAGGGATTGGTCAGGCGATTTTGCGGCATGCGGGAAAGGCCCGGGTGGGGATTATTATTCATGCAGATCACTTTAGCGAAGGGGGAACCGATGAAAACTACATCCTCTGGAATAATTATTATGAGTATTCCTTTGCCATGGATAAACATGTGGATTTTTACGTTACAGCCACAGATGAGCAGAATAAGCTGCTGAAAGAGCAGTTCTTTAAGTACAAGGGCGTTACGCCTGCCGTCTATACTATACCGGTAGGCAGCCTGGAGGAGCTGAAGTATCCGATGGCGAACCGCAGGCCCTATTCTATCCTGACGGCCTCCAGGCTGGCTTCGGAGAAACATATTGACTGGATTATAGAAGCAGTGGTGAAGGCGAGAGAGACAATCCCCCAGCTTTCCTTGGATATTTATGGGAGAGGCGGCGAGGAGCAGAAGCTTCGGGAGCTGATCAAAAAGCACGAGGCTGAAAAGTATATTGTCCTTCGAGGACAGCAGAACATGAAAGAGGTTTATCAGGATTATGAATTATACCTGTCCGGCTCCACCAGCGAGGGCTTTGGGCTGACCCTTATGGAGGCCATTGGAGGCGGGCTTCCCATTATCGGCTTTGATGTGCGGTACGGCAATCCTACCTTTATTGATGACGGCGAAAACGGATATCTCATTCCGGTGGATGAGCATATGACGGCAAAGGAAAAGACAGAGGCGCTGACCGATAGGCTGATACGTTTGTTTACCGAAGCGGATTTGGACAGCTTTCATAACCACTCTTATGAGAAAGCTGAGAAATTTCTTACAAAGGAGGTGGAGCAGAGATGGAAAGCTATCGTGGGCTAACGGATACAGTTCTTTTATTGGACAACTATGGGGAAGACAGCCGAATGCTTCACCAATCTTTCCGGAGTTCCGGCTTTACGGGGCCGGTAATTGTCATTGAGGACGATGGTTTTTTCCCAGAGGATGTGATCTCCGTTTACCAGTATTTTAGCGGTGATTTTTCCAAAAACGGCAGGACTCCGGGAAAGGCAAGGTATTTTAATCAGATTAATATCCCGGATTATTGGGAGATTAACGCCAGCAATTCCGGCGGAAAGGTATACGATCTGCACCGGGAGCGGGGGCGCATCTTTTACGCAGAGCCAAAGCACAAAAGGCTGGTGCGAGTGGTGGACTGGACGGATGAGAAAGGAACGGTTCGTTCCAGTGACCACTACAATCGGTACGGCGCTTTATATGCTCGGACTTTTTTCAACAAGGAGGGAAAGCGCTTCTGCAAGGCATATTTTGACGGAGAAGGAAAGGAAACGCTGCTGGAAAATTTCGTGACCCATGATATTATCCTGAACCGGGAAGGCAAGGTTTATATATTTAAGAGCAAGGTAGATCTGGTTCTGAAGCTTTTGGAAGAGCGGAAAGCCATGGGAAGCAGAATCTTCTTCAATTCTCTGTCCACCCCCCTGTTTGTGTCGGAAAGGATGCCAGAGGGAAGAAAGGAGGATGTGCTCTTCTGGCAGGAGGGGGCCAGAAATGACATCCCTGGAAACATGCAGCTGATTCTCTCCGGACACTCCAGGCGGGCAAAAACCATTTATGTACAAAGAAAAGACAGCTATGAAAAGCTGATTCAGCTGGGGGCTTCAAAGGAAGTCATGAGTCCTCTGGGATTTGTCTATGAATACAGCAGAGAGAACACTTTTCAGAATAAGGCGCTGATTTGTACCAATTCTGATCGAATTGAAAAGTGCGAGGAGTTGATAAAAGCACTTCCCAAGATGCATTTTTATATTGCTGCTATTACAGAAATGTCATCCAAACTGATGAGCCTGTCCCAATATGATAATGTAACGCTGTATCCGGGGGCGCGGACAAAGCTCATTGATCAGTTGTTTGATACCTGCGATTATTATCTAGATATTAACCATGAAGGAGAGATTGTATCGGCAGTGAAACAGGCATTTTTGCATAATCATCTAATCCTTGGATTTAAACAGACGTTACATAATAAAACTTTTATCTCGGCAGGACATGTATTCGACAGCCACGAGGGGATGATTGATTTTTTAAACCAGGTTATGGATCAGAAAGAGCAGATCAGGGAGCAGATCGATTTGCAGAAACGGGAGGCAATGTCAGAAGAGGCAGCTGCATATGCGGCTCTTTTGAAATAAAAAATTTTTAAATAGCAGGAGGAAGATTATGTTAGGAACAGGATTAAATCCAGTAATGGTGGTAGCATTTTTGGAGCTGATACTGGCAGCGTACAGTGCGGCTCTTGTATTCAACACGGATAAGAAGGCCCTCAAAATTGTCCATATTGTATTAGGAATTCTGTGGGTGGTTCTGGCGCTGTTAAATATGTTCACTTAATGGGGATGGGGGTGTTTCATTGAAAGGAGACATCCCCTTAGCTGAATATGACGGAGGGTTAAAGGAGGTAGTAATCTCGTGAATGCATATATTACAAAACTGAATGGAATGTCCTTTATGAGCACCAAGCAGTATGTACAGCATATGGCTGCCGATATTGCTCATACCCTGGGGATCCGGGAAATGGGGGTTTATCGGTACAATACACAAGACGAGAGCGTAGAAAAACGCGGGTGCAGATTGGATGGAATCATTGCAGGCATGAGAGCTGGAGATATTGTAATATGTCAGCTTCCCACTGGAAACGGGCTGGAATTTGAACGGGCATTTATAAAGCGCATTAAAGCTTATCGTGGCCGGATTGTGATGTTTATCCATAATCTGGAGGCCGTAATGGACAAAAATCAAAAAGACACATTACAGGAGACAATTAAGCTTTATAATGAAGCGGAGGTCTTAATTGTCCCGTCTCACCGGATGAAACAATTTTTGCTGGAGCAAGGCATTCGTCAGGGGATAAAATTTATTGTTCAGGAAATCCAGGATTATGCAACTCAGTTAAAACTGCCGGATTCGGGGAAGCTGAAAAGGGAACTCCATTTTGCAGGAAATCCGAGCAGGTTCCCATTTCTCAATACATGGGATTATGATATGCCTTTAAACATATACTCGAGCCAGGAGTGTTCAGGGAATCATGTGCTGAGGATGGACTGGATGTCATCGGATCGCCTCCTGCTGGAACTATCCAAAGGGGGATTTGGCTTGGTATGGGACGACAGTGAATACGGACGCCAATACCTGTCTATGAACAGTACCCTGAAACTCAGCGCGTATCTGGCTGCCGGGATACCGGTGATTGTACCAAGGGGGATTTCAAACCAGTGTATGATTGAGGAAAACCATCTGGGGATAGCTGTGGATACACTGGATCAGGCAGTAAAAACGGTAAAAAGCATGACAGAGCAGGAATACCAGGGATATGTTTCATCCTTGTCTCGATTCGCTCCTCTTATACGGCAGGGATTTTTTACAAAAAAATGCCTTGTGGATGCCATTCAGATGGTTATGCGAAAGGATCTGTATGTATATGCGGAATCGGATGTGGTTTGCGCCATGCCGAAAGGGCACTTTGAATATATCTGCCTTAATGAATCCTATGGAGGGAATCTGGCATTATCATGGACTTTCCGGGGAGAGGCAGAGGGATTTTTAATTTATAACGCAGATTCCGGAAAATTAGTAGGGGAGGTCTGCGATGGCTTGGGGCACTACCTGTTGTTGAAAGACCAGCCCAAAGAGATAAGACTTACAGTGAAATCCTATGTCAGATCCATAAGAGGAAAGATGATTACAGCAGAGTCAGACGCGGCGGCTATATCCGAAAAATCTTCAGTACAAAGCTTGGTCAGCCTGATTATGCCTGCCTATAATGCAAAAGAATCTATTGCCAGGAGTATTGATACTGCATTGGCCCAGTCATTTACAAATATGGAAGTGATTATTGTAGATGATGGCAGCACCGATGAGACCCGGGAGACTATTCAGTGGTATAAGGAGAGATATCCTCAGGTAAAGTTTCTTTCCCAGCCAAACGGGGGACAGGCATCAGCCAGAAATACAGGGGTAAAGCAGTCAGTTGGAGATTATATCGGCTTTATGGATAGTGATGATATGGTAAGACCGGATATGATAGAACGGTTGTATGATGCTGTTACAAAAAATGATTGCGACATTGCAGTGTCGTCAGCATATATGCTGAGAGAGGAAGGGTATAAGGAAATGGTAACGTACCCTATGGAGGAAGACACAGCTGTCCCTATAGATGAATTTTTTGACCGATACATCACTCTTTCACCTGAGATTTGGAACAAACTGTATCGAGCATCTCTCGTAAAAGAGAGGCCATTGCCCGTGAATATAACATTTGAGGATGATGCATGGACACCCTACGTTTTATCATATGCTGAGCGGGTTTGCTATATAAATGCCCATCTGTATGAATATGACAGGACTATACAGAATACAACGTATACCAATGTAGTATGGAGAAAACCGATAGAAGAGAAGTTTCTGGATCATAAACAGTTTATGATGTTCTTTTTAAAAAACGGAAATCCGGAGAAAAGGCATTTTCTTAAGCGGCTGGCTTTGAGGTATATAGCAGCATTTATGAATATGTATTCATATCCGAAATACGAAGAATTGAAAGAAGAAATAGGACAGATGCAAATATAGAGCGCTGGAACAGTACAGGGAGTGGGAGAATGTTGTATATTACAAAAACGAGCGGGGGAATTATAGAGGACACGGCGCAATATGCACAGCAGCAGACGGCTGAGATTGCCCATCAGATGGGATATAGAGAAATGGGGATATACCGTTATAATGCAGATGCAGAAAGGGACGAGATCCTTTCTGCGCGGCTAGATGGAATAATTGCAGGCCTCACATGGAGGAATAAGGACATTGTTGTGTGTCAGCTTCCTTCCTGGAACGGGGTGAGGTTTGACCGGAGATTGGTGCGGCGTATAAAAACATATCACTGCCATGTCATAATTTTTATTCAAGATGTACAGGCATTGATGTTTGAATCGAATCAATATTTACTGCCGGATCTAGTGGACTTATACAATCAGGCTGAAGTTCTCATCGTACCATCTCATGCAATGAAGAAATTTTTGCTGGAAAATGGAATAAGGGAGGGGATGAAAATTGTTGTACAGGAGATATGGGATTATACAACAGATATTCACTTTACAGGGCCTCCCAAATTTAAAAAGGAGATTCATTTTGCCGGAAATCCGGAAAAGTTTTTGTTTCCAAACAAGTGGGATTATGATATTCTATTGAAGTTATATTCAGATAAGCCATGTACCGGCAAAAATGTGCAGAGTATAGGGTGGATAGAGCCCAGCGCCCTTCTGTTGGAGTTAAAGAAAGGCGGATTTGGATTGCTGTGGTATGGAGATGACTTTTGGCATCAATATATGAGCTACAATAACAGCATGAAACTCAGTACCTATTTAGCAGCGGGCATTCCCGTAATTGTACCGCGGGGAATTTCTAATCAGTATTTAATTGAGAAAAACCGATTGGGAATAGTTGTGGATAGCCTAGAAGAAGCGGTTGAAAAAGTGAAGAATATTATAGAACAGGAATATCGGGAATATACGGAAAGTGTTGGCCGGTTTGCTACATTATTAAGAAATGGATACTTTACGAAAAGGCTGCTTGTGGAAGCGGTTCATGCGCTTTTTAGAGAGGACTTGGGGGACTCATAGCCATGAATATTCCGATATTGCCCTGTTTGCCGGCCTCTGGTTCGACTGCGAGAAAGAGATGTATGAAAATATCGAAGGCCTGGAACGCCTGCCATAGGCGCAGGCCAAAAAGGAGGAGAAAAATTATGAGAAAGAAGAGACAGCTCCTGCTGCTAAGCGCGGCAGCGGCACTGACCCTGGGAACCGGGGCCTGCGCGCCGGCGGTTCCCGATGCCGGACAGACGGAAACGCAGGCCCGGACAGAATCCCCTGCCGGGACAGAAGAAGTGCTGGCGGATATTGAGGATAATATGGTATCATTAAGTTCAAGACCTCAAAAAAACCTGGTGCGTGTTCCCACGGCATCCGGAACGGTTACCTACGGCAATGATACGGTGTCTGTAGATGCTTCCAATGTTCAGAATGGTTATGTAATGATCAAATATACAGGCAGTGTTAAGAAGATTAAGGTGCAGATATCCAAGGGAGCTCTTACTTATACATATGATTTGAACGCCAGGGATGCTTATGAGGTGTTTCCTATGTCAGAGGGAAGCGGAACATACAAAATTAAGGTGTTTGAAAATGTAAGCGGCACCCAATACTCACAGGCCTTCAGCCAGGATGTGCAGGTATCTTTGGCCGACCAGTTTGAGCCGTTTTTGTACCCGAATCAGTACGTAAACTTTTCTCAGGGGAGCGCCGCGGTACAAAAGGGAGCCCAGCTGGCGGCCGGCGCAGAGGATGATTTAGGGATAGTTGACGCGATATACAACTATGTGGTGAACAATCTGACCTACGATAAGGTAAGAGCGGCCACCGTCCAAAGCGGATATCTTCCCGATGTAGACCAGGTTCTGGCGGAAAAGAAAGGAATCTGTTTTGATTATGCCGCCCTTATGGTCTCTATGCTTCGCTCTCAGGACATTCCTGCCAAGCTTGTGGTGGGCTATACAGGCGATGCTTACCACGCATGGGTCAATGTGTATATTGACGGCGTAGGCTGGATTGACAATTACATTTACTTTGACGGAACCAACTGGTCTTTGGCGGATCCCACATTTGCTTCCACAGGAGGACAGAGCGACGAGATTAAGCAGTATATCGGCGACGGCGCCAACTACCAGCAAAAATATTGCTATTAAAGGAGATATGTTCATGAGTGAGAAAACAAAGCAGAAGTATACATATCGGGAACTTTCTGCTTTTTGCCTTCAGGTGTCCCTTCTTCTGAAAGCGGCAGTCCCTTTAGATGAAGGACTGCGGATCATGGCGGAGGATGGAGCGGACGAGGACGAAAAGAAACAGCTGCTCTTTTTGGCGGATGAGATAGAGCTGGGAGCGCCGGTTTTTGAGGCTTTGGAAAAGACGGAAAGCTTTCCCGATTATGTGATTAAGATGGCAAAATTGGGGGATCAGACGGGAACCTTAGATCAGATGATGGAGTCTTTATCCGCATATTATGATAAAGAGGACAGGATGATCCGCAACATCCGCAATGCAGTCACCTATCCTATCATGATGGTCCTTATGCTTTTGGTGGTGCTGTTTGTTCTGTTTACCAGAGTGATGCCTATCTTTGAAGAAGTTTATGAACAGCTGGGAACTCAGATATCTCCTGTATCCCAGGCGGCAATCCGGCTGGGAGGTATTTTCAGCGGCATCGCTTTAGCGGCGGCAGCTGTAGCAGCCGTGGCCGCCGTGGGATTATATACAGCATCAAAATTCGGAAAAAAGAGCCATCTGGCGGAGCACATTGCCGAGAGATTTAAGCGTTCCAACAAAACAGCCCTGCTGGCGGCGAAAAGACGGTGCAGTTCGGTACTGGCTTTGACTTTAAAAAGCGGCCTGGAACTGGAAAAAGGAATCGAACTGGCGGAAGAATTGGCGGGCAACAGCAAGATTCAGGAGTACTTGGCAAAGTGTAAAGACGATCTGGAAATGGGAAAAGGCTATGATGAGGCGATGAAAGAATCAGGGCTGTTTAGCGGGTTTCAGATTCAGATGATCAAGGTAGGCAACCGGAGCGGGCGTCTGGACCGTGTGATGGAAGATATCTCCCAGGGATATGAGGAAGAGGCGGACGCATCCATCGACAATGCCATCTCCAGGCTGGAGCCTACCATAGTAGCAGTGTTAGCCGTATCCGTCGGTTTGGTGCTTTTGTCTGTGATGCTTCCCCTGGTAGGGATATTGTCGGCCATAGGGTAATAGGTGGAAATAATGAAGCAATTGAAAAATAGTTGGAATATGGTAAAAGGCTATGTGACATCAGCGGTGGTTTTTGGCATTGTGATGGCAGTATTTTTAAATGGAGTACTGTCCATGTCCCGCCGGATGAATCAGGAAGGGACAGAAACTCTGCGAAGCGCCATTGCCAGAGCTTGTGTACAGTGCTATGCTATTGAGGGACGATATCCCCCATCTGTCCAATATTTGGAAGAAAACTACGGAATCCGGATTGACCGGAACCGTTTTCAGGTGTTCTATGAAGGGTTTGCTTCTAACATTATGCCGGATATTACGGTTATTTCCGTTTCAGAAAAGGAGGGGAGAGAATTTGAAAAGGCAGGTACAGCAGAAGGGCCAGACAGTTAATCTCCTTTTTACAATGCTGTTATTTTTAGTGTTTGTGTTGTGTGCTCTGTTTACGGTGCTTATCGGAGGAAAGGTATATGAAAATATCAACAGCCGTATCCAGGAAAACTATTCTGGTCAGGTGATCTTAAACTATGTGGCCAATAAAGTGAGACAGGGAGACCAGAGGGGAAGCGTGGCAGTAAAAACCATAGAGGATACCCCGGTGCTGGAGCTGTCCCAGGAAATTGAAGGAAGAAAATTTATAACGTGGATTTATTATAAGGATGGGGCAGTCAGAGAACTATTTACCAATGAAGGAAGCGGGTTGGGGCTGAAGGACGGTCTGGAGATTGCAGAATGCCAGGGCCTGATATTTACCAAGGATGAGTCTGTCCTGGAAGTGCAGGTGACGGGATCCGCAGTTGGCAGCCTATTATTAAACATCAGAAGCGGAGGCGGAGGGGATGAAGGATAAGCGTGATTCGGGAACTGCTATGTTTCTTATGGAGATGATAGTAGTGGTGTGTTTCTTTATTCTGTGCGCCAGCGTCTGCATCCTGGCATTTGTGAAAGCCAATGATTTAAGCCGTTTGTCTAAGGATACCAATTATGCGTCTCTGGCAGCGGAGAGTGTGGCCGAGATATGGAAAGCAGAGGATGCCGGGGGACTTGAAGTGCGGTTCCTTATGTCAAAAGACGGGGAATCAGGAGTCATCTATTGGGACGGCCGGTGGAATCCGGTGGAGGATGAGAAGGCGGCGGATTACAGGGCCGAGATAGGCATGACAGGAGAAGGGCCGGTGAAAGAGGCGCAGATCCGAATCCGGCGCCTTAAGGACGATACGGAACTGTTTGAGCTGGACACCAAGAAAATCGTCCGTTAGCAAAGCAGGCGCAGAAGGGAATCGAAATATGAATGAAAAACAACGGGGCGGGCGGGCGAATATCGGTACGTCGTCCCTGATTTTAATATTTATTATTTTATGTCTGACAATTTTTGGACTTCTCTCTCTAAGCAGCGCAAGCAGTGATTGGAAGCTTGCCCGGAAGAATGCAGAGTCTGTCAAGGGATACTATAAAGCAGACGGCCAGGCAGTGGAATTCGTGGCTATGGTGGAGGAAGCGCTGTCACGCTGCAGTCAGGCGGATGATGAGGAAGAGTATCTGCGGCTGGCAAAAGAGGAACTGGGCAGTTTCTGCCAGGAAGAAACCGGCATTGTTCAGACAGATATAGAGATGCCGTACGGACAGATGCTCCATATAGAATTAGAAATAGACCGGCAGGAGGAGTCCGGATATCGGATTCTGGCCTGGAAGGTATATCATTCTGTGGATTATGAGATTGATAGATCCATACCTGTGTGGACCGGTGATTGATAAAGGAGATGCATGAATGGATATTGTAGAAGTGCTCAGTATAGCAGTGGATAAGCAGGCATCGGATATCTTTTTGGTAGCAGGCATGCCCTTATCCTATAAAGTAGGAGGCCGTATTGAATACCAAAAAGAGGATAAGCTGTCTCCAGCTCAGATTGAAGACCTGGTAAAAGAATTGTATGGGGTGGCAGGAAACCGCAGTATGAAAAAGATCCTGGAGAAAGGCGATGATGATTTCTCCTTTGCCCTGCCGAAGCTGTCAAGGTTCCGCGCCAATGTGTTCCGGCAAAGGGGGTCTTTGGCCGCGATTATCCGTATTATTACGTTTAATCTTCCGGATTATGAACAACTCCATCTTCCGCGGACGATTATTGATGTGGCGAAGATGACCAAAGGGATGGTGCTGGTGACAGGGCCTGCGGGAAGCGGAAAGAGTACTACATTGGCCTGTATTATCAATGAAATTAACCGAACAAGAAATGCCCATGTCATTACCTTGGAGGATCCAATAGAGTATCTTCACCGCCATGACAAAAGCGTGGTGTCTCAGAGGGAGATTGGAACCGATACGGAAAGCTATGTGTCCGGACTTAGAGCTGCCTTAAGGCAGGCGCCGGATGTAATCCTTTTGGGAGAGATGAGGGACTATGAGACAATAAAGACCGCTATGACAGCTGCTGAGACAGGCCATCTGGTAATATCCACTCTCCATACCATAGGCGCGGCCAATACCATGGACCGTATTATAGACAGCTTTCCGCCGGAACAGCAGCAGCAGATCCGGGTGCAGTTATCCATGGTTATGGAAGGGGTTATCTCACAGCAGCTGATTCCTTCTTTAAAGGGCGGCGTCCATCCGGCATTTGAGATCATGTTCTTTAATAATGCCATCCGGAACATGATACGCGAATCCAAGATACATCAGATTGACAATGTGATCGCCACATCACAGAAGGAAGGGATGATATCCATGGATACCAGCCTGATCCAAATGTACCAGAAAGGGCTCATCTCCAAAGAGGATGCGATTATCCATAGCAACAACAGCGAACTGATGGAAAAAAAGATTGAAAGACTGTGATACTTCCGATATAAGACGCATCCGATTGCCTTTTTTTGGATTCTATGGTACTATAGAAGGAAGGTCAGGGATCTGACAAAACGCGCCGCTGACGCGCTTTGCTCCTGAAGTCTAACTGCGGTGAAAGGGGAATATAAAATGGATAATCAGCTGATATGGAAGGATGAGTTCAATATTGGGATAAAGATTATCGATGACGAGCATCAGAAGCTTTTTACAATTATCAACAGGCTTTTTGCTCTTAAGGAGGAAGAGGGGAAAAGCAAGAAGGCATGCCAGGAGGGAATTAAGTATTTTAAAGAGCATGCGCTGAAACATTTTGAGGCGGAAGAGAGCTATATGGAATTAATTGACTACGAAGAGCTTGATATGCACAGGCGCCTGCATAAAAGTTTTCGGGATAATACTCTTCCGGCTTTGGAACGGGAATTAGAGCGGGAAGACTATTCTATGGTTGCGGTTGACCATTTTTTGGCAGTTTGCGCCGGATGGCTGATCGGACATACTCTTACTGAGGACAAGGCAATTGCCGGAGAAAAAAGAAGCAGATGGGTGGATCTTCTTCCGGAAGAAGAACTCGAAGCCATGAAAAAGGTGATTATTAAGCTTTTGAAGGACATGTTCCAGTTGAAGGCCCAGGTAATCAGCGATTCCTACGGCGGAGAAAAGTTCGGGAAAGGCGTTTACTATCGCTTGGTTTATGGCAGGGAACAAGATGATAAGAAATGGGAGATTCTTTTAGTTTTTGAGGATCGGATCCTTCTCAACACGGTTGGGAAACTAATGGGAGTGAAATCGGATAAGCTTGATATTATGCTGCTTAATGCGGCGAGATACACGGCATGCCAATTTGTAAAACGGGTGATGAATTATTATCCGTCTATCAGAGCCTATGAGATGACAGAGGAAAATCTTCTGACTTATGAGCAGTTCCAGGAGATTTTCGAGAAGAAGCAGCCTCAGGTAAGCCTGCTGTTTGACACAAATGAGGGATATTTTTCCTATTGTGTGATTGCCCCCCATCTTCTGGAAAGCGGTATTGGGACTCCCCTGGATGCCTCCAATGTTCTGGAGGAGGTTGAAAGGTACCTTATGGAGAAGGAGAAGCAGGGAAGGAAAAAGATTCTTTTAGTGGATGATTCCAGTACGATACGGCAGGGAATGAAGCGGGTGTTGGCAGAAAGCTATGATGTTTCGGAGGTCAGCTCAGGAGCGTCGGCAATTCGAGCCATTACTTTGGAGAAGCCGGATTTGATACTGCTGGATTATGAAATGCCGGTTTGTGACGGAAGCCACGTGTTGGAAATGCTTCGTTCTGAAAAAGAATTTTCAGATATCCCGGTTATTTTCCTGACTTCCAAAAGTGATCAGGAAAGTGTGAAAAAGGTCTTGTCTTTAAAGGCGGACGGATATTTGTTAAAATATTTGAGACCTATGGATATCAAACAAAGGATTGATGATTTCTTTAAAGGGAAATAAGCTTAAGATTTATAGAGTGAATCAGACAGCAAAAGGGCTTTGAAAGGAGATTATAGAAATGGGCAAGAAACCAACTGTATTAATGATTCTGGACGGCTACGGTTTAAATGACAACTGCAGCCATAACGCGGTCTGCGAGGCAAAAACTCCGGTTATGGATCAGCTGATGAAGCAGTATCCTTTTGTAAAAGGCAACGCCAGCGGCATGGCAGTAGGACTTCCTGACGGTCAGATGGGAAATTCTGAGGTAGGCCATTTAAATATGGGGGCAGGCCGCATTGTATATCAGGAGCTGACCCGTATTACCAAGTCCATCCAAGACGGTGATTTTTTTGATATTCCTGCATTTAAGGAGGCAGTTGCAAACTGTAAGAAATACGATTCTTCCCTTCACATGTACGGGTTGGTTTCTGACGGCGGCGTGCACAGCCACATTACCCACATCTACGGCCTTCTGGAATTGGCTAAGAGAGAGGGCCTTGAGAAAGTTTATGTACACTGCTTCCTGGACGGACGGGACACCCCGCCGGCATCCGGCAAGGATTTTGTTGCCCAGCTGGAAGCAAAGATGGCGGAAATCGGGGTAGGTAAGGTTGCCACGGTAGCTGGCCGTTACTATGCAATGGATCGGGATAAGAACTGGGATCGGGTGCAGAAGGCTTACGTAGCACTGACCAAGGGCCAGGGGGTTCCCGCTGATTCCGCAACCGGCGGAATTCAGGCTTCCTACGATCAGGAGAAGTACGATGAGTTTGTAATGCCTATGGTTGTTATGGAGAACGGCGCTCCGGTAGCTACCATTAAAGATCATGATTCTATTATCTTTTATAATTTCCGTCCTGACAGGGCAAGGGAGATCACCCGTGCATTCTGTGACAATGATTTTGCGGGATTTGAGAGAGAGAAGAAGCTGGATTTAGTATACGTTTGCTTTACCGACTACGATGAGACCATTGCCAATAAGCTGGTTGCTTTCCACAAAGAGAGCATTACCAACACCTTTGGCGAATTCCTGGCAGCCAACCATATGACCCAGGCCAGAATTGCAGAGACCGAGAAGTATGCCCATGTTACCTTCTTCTTTAACGGCGGCATTGAAGAACCCAATGAGGGCGAGGATCGGATTCTGGTAAATTCTCCGAAAGAGGTTGCCACCTACGACTTAAAGCCGGAGATGAGCGCTCCTGAAGTCTGCAGTAAGCTGGTTGAGGCTATTAAATCCGGTAAATATGACGTTATTATCATCAACTTTGCAAATCCGGATATGGTTGGCCACACCGGTGTTGAAGAGGCGGCTGTCAAGGCTATCGAGACGGTTGACGTATGTGTTGGACAGGCCGTAGACGCGGTAAAAGAGATGGGCGGCGTTATGTTTATCTGCGCTGATCACGGCAATGCGGAACAGCTGGTAGACTACAGTACCGGGGAGCCCTGGACTGCACATACTACGAACCCGGTGCCCTTTATTCTGGTTAATGCCGATCCGTCTTACAAGCTTAGAGAAGGCGGATGCCTGGCGGATATTGCCCCCACTCTCATTGAACTGATGGGAATGGAGCAGCCTGAAGAAATGACCGGAAAGTCCCTGCTGGTGAGAGAATAAGGGATTCCGGATTTATAAAGGAGATGTCGCAAAATGAAATAGGACGGCTTTCTGCTGCCGCTGTCCGACTGGTTTTATTTTGCGGCATCTCCCTTTTGTGATAAAAAATATTTGTATTATTGCCGTTCATTTGTTATATTAATAATATCTTTTATTTTGATTTTTTAGAAAGAAGAGCTGATACATATTATGATCCTCTATCATGCAAGTAAAGTAAGTGTTGAATTTCCTGAGATACGGAAAACGAGATATACAAAAGATTTTTCGTGGGGATTTTATTGCACTAAAGATCTGGAACAGGCAATGCGGTGGGCCAATCGCGGAGAGGGAGAGCCAGTCATTAACTATTATTTTTATAAACCTATTGCCGGATTATCTGTTTTAAAATTTGAACAAATGACGGATGAATGGCTTGACTTTATTGCAAAATGCAGAAGCGGGGAAACCCACTCATATGACATTGTAGAAGGACCAATGGCAAATGATACAATATGGAATTATGTAAATGATTTTCTCGCGGGAAGGATAAGCCGAAAACAGTTTTGGGTGTTGGCAGAATTTCGATATCCGACACATCAGATTAGTTTTCATACATTATCGGCTTTAAATTGTTTAATTTATGACAGGAGCGAAATTATTTATGACAGAAAGAGAAAAGAATGACTATTTCTATGTGTGTTCGCTGATTGAATATATTGGACGCGAGACGAAAAATAAGCGTGGCTTTATTACCGCAAAATTGGGGAAAGACGGCGTGGAAAAGCTTTTGCAGGATGCAGAAGTAAATCATTGTCTTTCCTTTGAGCAGGTAAGCGACGAGGTAATCCAACAGTATGGAATCCCGGATGGAGATTTTGATACGATTTCAGAATGTAAGTATACAATTCCGAGTTTTATGGATATTGGAAAACTGTACAGCATTATGATCGAGGATTGTGCGGAGCCGGGGAAAGAGATCGATGAATTGTTAAAAATTTTATCGTCCTTTATCAGTGATAAGATTTCTGATTTCCAAACAGATGTTTATTATCAAAATCCCAGCTATCTGGAATGTTCCTATGAGGCGGGATTTTTATTAGATTAAGCCGCCTAAATTTCATCCAGGATCTGACCGATATCTCCATTTATGCAGATTGACTGCTCGTGAATTTCTTTGGGTGCAAAGGCCTGCCCAGCGTTGATGCAGGCATACGCCGCTTTCGGATTTTTTGCCGTCATCTGCCAAAAAGGATATTTGATAATCCCGGGAGTATTGCCACAAACCATAATCTCCCTGGGTATAAAACAATCTTTTTTTGTCAAATCCGGCTTTCTGAAAGCAGTGATCGACATTGGTCGTAAGTACGAAATAGTCTTTTCCCCTAATGACTTCCAACAATTTCCGGTAAACCGGCTTTGGCGCGTCTACATAGCGATTATAGTAAAGCCGGCGGCTGAGGAAAGGCCGGAGCCTGCGCCGATCAGCACTGCGTCCGCCTGTTTTTGTGATTCCTTTCGCCGTATTTCCTCCTGCAAATATTCATCCTGAATGTTCCCAAATTGTTCTCCGGCCTCTTTTTATTTGCCGCTTTCTTTTTCTGCCGGGAACCGCTTGATTTTCCTTCCTGATGATTTTGTAATAGAATCATAGAGCCATTTTGTAAAGTAAGTACAATATTGTGCTATAGTTACCGGTTAGATACTGTAAAAGGGGGTGTATTACATGGAAACTGTAAAAAAGATTGCCGATGAACCGGTAGAGACACTGCCGGAGTGCCCGGTGGAGACAACCTTGTCCCTAATCAGCAATAAATGGAAGGTGTTGATTCTACGGGATTTATTGCCTGGAACAAAACGTTTCGGAGAACTAAAAAAGTCTATCGGACACGTGACACAAAAAGTTTTGACTGCACAACTTCGACAAATGGAAGAAAGCGGTTTGATTATTCGCACTGTTTATCCGGAGGTTCCTCCTCATGTAGAATATACGCTGACGGAACTGGGATACAGCCTGAAGCCCATTTTGGATGCCATGTATCATTGGGGCCAGGATTACAAAGCAAAGAAATAAAGAGGAGCTCATGAAACGGTCTGAGAGGAAGTCATCAACTTTTAAGGCAAATGTAAAGAAACTGGCTGTCACCGGGAAAATCGATTTGGCGGCAGGCGGGGAGAGGATCTGCAGAATGGAAAACTGCCATTCCTGGATGGCAAAAATAACCGGATGCGGTGTATGCCGGACAGGCTGCTGAGGGTCCGGCTGGGAGCTGTGGCGGCTGTCTGCACCGATACGCTGCCGGCTCTTTATTCCGCCACAATTGTAACAATCATCCGGTTAGGCAGGCAGGCGATGGTGGAGCCGTTTTGGCTCTGCTTTCCCTGCCGGACACAGATTTTATCCGGGCAGGACGCGGACTCACACCAGATTTCCCCGTCTTTCACAATTAAATGATTGCTTTCCCCGAGAATGCCGGTTACGGTAAATTCCTGGTCTTTTTTTAAATCCAAAGAAGCTGTCACTTCCCCGTCTACCGATATCCGGGCAATAGAGGCGGGAGCGGAAAACAACAGCCTCTGTCCAAGGGCCCATCCGGAAGCAATCAAAAAAAGGACAATTATTAAAATAAATTCTCGTTTATACTTCACGTCTATTTACTCCCATCTGAACTGTTTACAATCCTGGATATTTTAACATAAGAAAATAGAAAAATGCAATAGGAAAAAGGAAAGGAATTAGCGCTGGTTAATTGACAAAAAGCAGCTTTATTGATTACAATGTCTATATGACAGGTATCAAAGGAGCAAGTGTTCCATGGCAAAAAGAAATCGTGTCTCCCCGGCTGTACAAGCGGCGCTATATGGTATTTTAATTTCTCTGGCTTTTATTTTCAGCTATATAGAATCCCTGTTTCCCCTTAACCTGGCAGTCCCGGGAATAAAGCTGGGACTGGCAAACCTGGTGGCGGTAGTGGGGCTTTATACCATAGGAATTCCGGGAACCGTTGCAGTAAGCCTGGTACGAATTGTCCTTTCCAGTCTGATGTTTGGAGCCGGATTTTCTTCCATGATGTACGGACTGGCCGGCGGGGCCTTAAGCCTTATGGTGATGATTATTTGTAAACAATGCCGTCTGTTCAGTCATGTAGGCGTCAGCATCCTGGGCGGGGCGGCCCACAATCTGGGGCAGCTTATCGTGGCGGCCCTGGTGCTGGATGCGTCTGTGTTTATCTACTTCCCTGCCCTTCTCGCTGCAGGAACCATAGCAGGAGCCTGTGTTGGCATACTGGGAGGAATTATTACAGGCCGGATCAAAAAATATATAGGGCCCATTGTCTAATCCCCGTCAAACAGGTATAATAAAAACAGCAACCGTTCAGACGGGGAATTTTGAAAACCAGGAGGAATTGCTATGGTATATGATGCAATTAAAGGATTGGTAGAATACGGTTTACAGACAGGCCTGATTGCGGAGTCAGATCGGATTTATGCTACCAATCAGATTCTTGACGTGATGAAGATGGATGAGTATGAGGAGCCGGAAGGAGCGGCAACCTCCCGGAATCTGGAAGACATTTTAAAAGAGCTGACAGACGCGGCCTGCCGGACCGGCGTGGTGCCGGAGGACAGCATTACTTACCGGGATTTATTTGACACCCGGCTGATGAACTGCCTGATGCCCCGTCCCAGCGAAGTGATAGATGCTTTTTGGAAGCACTATGAAAGCTCTCCGGCGGAGGCTACGGACTATTATTACAAATTGAGTCAGGATTCCGATTATATCCGCCGCTACAGGGTCTGCAAAGATATGAAATGGAAAACCTCTACTCCCTACGGTGATTTGGATATTACAGTCAATCTGTCCAAGCCGGAGAAGGATCCCAAAGCCATTGCCGCCGCTAAATCAGCGAAGCAGAGCGGCTACCCCAAATGCCTGCTGTGCCGGGAGAATGAAGGATATGCAGGCCGTGCAAATCATCCGGCCAGAAATAACCACCGGATTATCCCTATTACGATCAACGATTCTCAGTGGGGGTTCCAGTATTCCCCTTATGTGTATTATAATGAGCACTGCATTGTGTTTAACGGGCGGCATATTCCCATGAAGATTGAGAGAGCTGCCTTTGTAAAGCTGTTTGACTTTGTAAAATTGTTCCCTCATTACTTCCTGGGTTCCAATGCGGATTTACCCATTGTCGGCGGATCCATTTTAAGCCACGACCATTTCCAGGGAGGCCGCTATACCTTTGCCATGGCTAAAGCTCCTATTGAGAAGCGGTTTACCATGGAGGGGTTTGAGGATGTGGAAGCAGGGATTGTCCACTGGCCTATGTCTGTGCTTCGTCTCAGAGGAGAGGACCCGGATCGGCTTATTGAGTTGGGAGACAGGGTTTTGCAGGCATGGAGAGGCTATACGGATGAAGACGCATTCATTTATGCGGAAACTGACGGAGAGCCTCATAACACCATCACTCCGATTGCCAGAAAGTCAGAGGGCGTTTATGAGCTGGATTTGGTGCTGAGAAACAACATTACCACCGAAGAATTTCCGCTGGGTGTCTATCATCCCCATCAGGAGCTGCACCATATTAAAAAAGAGAATATTGGCCTGATTGAGGTTATGGGCCTGGCAGTCCTTCCTTCCAGGTTAAAAACCGAGCTGTCGGATTTGGCGGAATACATAATAGAGGGCAAGGATATCCGCAGTAATGAAACCTTAAAAAAGCATGCTGACTGGGTAGAAGAGTTCCTGCCTAAATATGACCGGATTACCAGAGAAAATATAGACGATATTTTGAAAGAACAGGTAGGACTGGTATTTTCCAGAGTCCTGGAGGATGCGGGTGTCTACAAATGTACAGAAAAAGGCCGCCAGGACTTTGGAAAATTTTTACATAGCCTGGGATTTCAAGGCTGACAAAGAATTTACAGATCCAGTTTTAAATCACCGTCCTGAATCCATCCGAGATTTCTGAATATTATCCCGAAAATCCAGGTCAGCAGAGCGGGAAGAAGGAAGCATACGAAAAGGATGCCAAGCCACATATTGGCGCCGCCTCCCATGGAAGTATAGATGCCGATAGGGCCTACCAGGCCGCAGGTGCCCATACCGGAGGCGGTATGAATATTGGTCAGCTTAAAAATTACCGTGGCCACCGGGCCGGTGACCATGGAAGCCAGGGTGGGGGGAATCCAAACTTTGGGATTTTTTACGATATTTCCCATCTGAAGCATGGAAGTGCCAAGGCCTTGAGCCAGGAGGCCCCCCATCCCGTTTTCCCGAAAGCTTAAGACCGCAAAGCCTACCATCTGAGCGCAGCAGCCGGCAGTGGCGGCTCCACCTGCCAGACCATCCAAGGTCAGGGCGATACAAATGGCGGCGCTGGAAATGGGAAGGGTCAGGGCAATACCGATAAGGGCCGAAACCAGAATCCCCATAAAAAAGGGCTGCATTTCGGTAGCGGTTTTTACCATCATACCGAAGGCATTCATGAAGGCGGCGACTCCGGGTCCGACAAATTGGGCAATTAAAACGCCGGAGATAATGGTAACGCCAGGGGTCACCAGGATGTCGATCCGGGTTTCTTTCGATACGATTTTTCCAAGCTCTGCGGCTACAATTGTGGCGGCCAAAGCGCCTACCGGTCCTCCCAGGGCGTTTCCGGCAATGCCTACAGTGGCAGCGGAAAACAGTACCAATTGAGGTGCTTTTAGGGCGTAGGCGATGGCAACGCCGAGGGCGGCTCCCGTGGCGCTTTTTGAGTAATCTGCAATTACGATAAATACCTGAATTTGGGTTTTTTCGCCGATGGTGGCAAAGATTGTGCCTATCAGAAGAGATGCGAATAAGCCAAATGCCATGGCACCTAATGCATCAATGAGATAGGTCTGGACGGTGATGTTGACATTCTTGCGTTTTAAGAATGCTTTGACTCCTGTCTGTTCCATAGGGAATCTCCTTTTATGTATTATTGTGCACACATTTGGCTTATTGCCAAAGCAGTTAGGAGCATTTTATCAATAGACAGAAGAAAAAGCAAGCTTTTTTTAAAAGATTGGAAAAAAATAGTAACAGTTCAACTGTTACAAAAAATAACAAAACGGTAGTTATTAAAATTTATCATATAAAAAAGGAGAAGAACTATGGCAGGAGCAAATTATGTATTTCAGGAGCATTTAATCGAGAGGCAGGCAAAAGCGGAAGAAGAGCTTCTGAAGGAATTGAGAAAGGGCGGCCATGATATTCATAATCCCATTGTCCGCGCCAATTTTTATTTCATCGCGCCTCTTACTGCGGTGATTGCCTTCTGTACGGAGAAGGAGACTGCGGTCAGCATCACGGTTTTCGGAAAGACCAGGCAGGCTGATATTACCCACACCTTCCCCAAAGCTAAGGAGCATGTGCTTCCGATTATGGGCTTGTATCCGGAATATACAAATCGAGTGGAGATTCGGGAATACCGGGGAGATTCCAATGTGGTGGAAATTGAGATAGGAAAGCCTGACTGCGGAAATGGATTTATCTATTCTATGGACACCACTCCCGAGTACCTTCAGGACAATTGCATTTTCTTAACTCCCTCCAGCGGCGAGAAAGCCTCTGCCTATGACTATGCGGGGGATTTGAGATGGTGTTTAAATATCAAATGCGTATTTGATATGAAACGGTTAAAGAACGGCCACGTCCTTATGGGAACCGACCGCCTGATTCAGATGCCCTACTATATGTCCGGGCTTTACGAGGTCAGCTTGTGCGGCAAGATTTACAAAGAATATAAGATTTTCGGCGGATCTCACCACGATGCTTTTGAGATGCCGGACGGCAACCTGCTGTGCTTAACCGAGGATTTACGATCCGATACGGTTGAGGATATGTGCGTGCTTATCGACCGGAAAACCGGCGCTATTTTAAAGACCTGGAACTACAGTGACTTTATTGAGCCGGGCATGGGAAAGAGCGGAAGCTGGTCTGCCCATGACTGGTTCCACAACAACGCGGTGTGGTATGATGAAAATACCAATTCTTTAACCTTCTCCGGCCGCCACATAGACGCTATGGTAAATATTGATTTTGAAACCGGAAAATTAAACTGGATCATCGGCGATCCGGAAGGCTGGCCCCAGGAGATGGTGGACAAGTATTTCTTTAAGCCTATCGGCAATAATTTTGGCTGGCAGTATGAGCAGCATGCCTGCTTAATTACGCCTAACGGAGACGTAATGTGCTTTGATAATCACCACTGGGGCTCTAAAAACAAGGATAAATTCCTGTCTGCAAAAAATAATTATTCCAGAGGCGTCCGCTACCGCATCAACACCAAAGATATGACCATTGAGCAGGTTTGGGAGTACGGAAAAGATCTGGGCGCAGAATTTTTCTCCCCCTACATCTGCAATGTGGAATATTATAATGAGGGCCACTACATGGTTCATTCCGGCGGTATCGCCTACAACAAGGACGGAGAGATTTCTGAAGCTCTGGGCGCATATGAGCCTATGATGGGTGGAAGCCTGGAATCAATTACCATGGAGATTTGTGACAACAAGCCAATGATGCGCCTTCACGCCAAGGGCAACTATTACCGGGCGGAGAAGATGAAGCTTTACGGGGAAAATGAAGTGTTAGAGCTGGGCAAGGGCGAGATTGTAGGAGAGCTTGGGGTGACAAAAGAATTTGACACCCAGATTCCGGCAGAATATAACGGAGAACTGCTTCCGGACAAATATGCGGCAAGAATTGAAGAGGAGTTTGACCGTTTTATCTTCCATGCAACCTTTGAGAGAGGCCAGGTGGTTATGCTGATGGTAGAGCAGGGCCAGGAATCTCACGGGTACTATATTTCCACCACCTCCGTTCCACAGCTTGCCATGTGCTGCGGCAGCTTCTTAGAGTCCGATGAGCGGGTGACCAAGACCAATGTCAATAAGATTGGCTTAAAGGGTGAGTATGATATCCGGGTGATTGTAGAGGATAAGAAGTATGACACCGGAATAAAAATCCGCTGCTAAAATCGGAACCGGGCAGATTTGAACTTTGTGATATACAACAGCCGGGCTTTTGACAGCCCGGCTGTAATTGGCTTTTCACTAAGAAATATTTTCCAGCGCCTTTTTAAATTGATTGACAAATAAAACAGAGGTAAAGATAACGGCGATCAAATCGGCTATAGGCTCTGCCATATACACAGCCATAACCTGGTTGCGGGGAAGGAGCTTAGGCATAACAAAAATCAGCGGGATCAGGAGAATAAACTTTCTCATAACGGCCACGGAGATGGAAGCCTTGGCATTTCCCAAAGCGGCAAAGGTAAGCTGACAGGCCATTTGGATTCCGAAGATAAACAAACAGGCCAGATAGATCCGGAGGGCTGTCCCAGTAAACTGAATAAGCTCGGGATCAGAGGTAAACATGCCGGCAAATACCTGCGGAAACAGCATTACACAGAGCCACAAAAATACAGCGTAAGTAAGGCTGACTCTCAGCAGGAGGAAGTAGGCCTTTTTCACCCTGGCGGCCTTTTTGGCTCCGTAATTGTAGCTGATAATGGGCTGGGCGCCTTGCCCTAAACCCTGAAGGGGAAGCATGGCAAACATCATAACGCTGGTTAAAATCGTCATAGCGCCCACTGCTACGTCCCCGCCGTATTTGAGCAGGGAAGAATTGAAACAAACGGAAATGATGCTTTCACTGGCCTGCATGATAAAGCCGGACAGCCCCAGAGCCAAGCTGGGGGCAAGAATGGAAGCCTTTGGAAGCAGATGACGCCTGCGAATCCGCAGGTTTGTCTTTGATCCAAAGAGGAAAAATAATACCCAGGCGCAGGACAGGGCCTGAGACAGGATGGTAGCCAGAGCGGCGCCCTGAACTCCCATATGAAAGCCGAAAATCAGGATGGGATCCAGGATGATATTGCTGACCGCTCCGATCAGAACCGACAGCATGCCGGTCTTTGCAAAGCCCTGAGCAGTGATAAAGGCATTCATTCCCAAGGTAAGCTGGACAAAGATGGTGCCGAAAGCGTAGATCTCCAAATACTGGCTGCCGTAGCCTACGGTATTTTCACTGGCTCCGAAGGTTAATAAAAGGGGCTCTCTCCATAGCAGCAAGACTGCGGTGAGAATAGCGGATACCGCAATCTGAAGAGAAAAACAGTTGCCCAGAGTCTTTTCGGCGGACTCGATATCCCCTTTCCCCATAAAAATCGAGGCCCTGGGAGCGCCCCCGCTTGCAACCAGTGCGGCGAAGGCCGACACAATCATAATGATGGGCATACATACTCCTACGCCGGTTAATGCCAGGGCCCCTGTTTTGGGGATATGGCCGATGTAAATCCGGTCTACAATGTTGTAAAGCATGTTGATAATCTGAGCCGTTACGGTAGGAAGGGATAAGCGAAGCAGAAGCTTCCCTACCGGTTCAGTGCCTAAAAAATCTTTTTCATCTCTGGTATTCATTGCAGTTTCCTCCTTTTGACAACGGCCTTTGTATTTTCTATGATCCGTCCGTTTAGCTGATGATACAATTGACGCTCTTCTTCGGTAAAGCCGGAAAAAAGTTCCTTTTGAAATTGGCTTCGGCTATCCTCAATCGCTTTGGTAATGGGGGCAGCGGCGGGGAGGAGAGTTAAATGAATTATTCTCCGATCCGCCTGATCCGGAGTCCGCTTTAACAGGGATTTCTGGATCAGCAGTTCTACCGCCTGCGATACATTGCCCTTAGAAAGCATACGCAGCTCCACAATATCCCGAGCCGTGTCCCGGCCCGGATTGCTGTACAAAAAGCTGATAATATTGGCTTCAATTAAGGTCAGGCCATATTTCTCACAAATGTCTTTTAACAGAGTTTCATGGAGCTTCATAATTCTTCGTAAATTCACTAAAAAATCCGTGATCCGTGCCATAAAATCCTCCTTAGTATGGTTACGCCTGAAAATAGTTCTTTTTATAATAGTTCTTTAAAGAACTTATTTACAACAAGTAATTATACACGGCTCTGCTGATTTGTCAAGTCTGGAAAAACGGAACTTCTGCTTATTTGGCGGCCAGCCGCTTTTCCAAAAAAGTAATCCCCTGATAGATCAGCACCGAAACTCCACAGAGAATCACAATGGATGTCACCATTAGGGTCATTTGGAATACCTGAGAGGAGTAAATAATTAAAAATCCCAGACCGGCCTTGCTGGAAAGAAACTCCCCGATGATTACCCCTACCAGACACAGCCCGGCATTTACCTTCATACTGCTGATAATCAGCGGAACCGAAGCAGGAAGGAGAACCTTTAAAAGCACATCCTTTTTGCTGCCGCCTAAGGAATAGATTAGCTTTACCTTATCGGAATTGATCTGGGAAAACCCGGTATAGAGAGTTAAGATGGCTCCGAAAAGAGCTACGGATACGGCAGCTACTACAATAGTTCTGGTTCGATTGCCCAGCCAGACAATGAGAATAGGAGCCAGAGCGGATTTTGGCAGACTATTGAGCATAACCAGAAAAGGCTCTATGACTTCAAAAAGTGTTTTGTTGGACCAGAGCAGCAGGGCTGTTCCAAGGCTTATGGCAATGACCAGGAAAAAGCTAAGCAAGGTTTCCCACAGAGTGACTCCAGTGTGGTAAAACAAACTCCCGTCCATAGACATGGACCAAAGGCAGGAGAGAATCAGGGAAGGGGAGCTGAAGATAAAGCTGTCAATAAGCTGAAGCTTTGAGGTGGCTTCCCAAAGGGCCAGAAACAGGACAAATAAAAGGACACGGCCGGAACGCACCATAAGACGGTGGCGGGATTGCCGGATAAGGTATTCATGCTGTGCACTACTCATGAGTCTGGATCTCCTTCCATAATTGATTAAAATAGCCGGCAAATTCCGGTAAATTTCGCCGTTCTAAGGGGCTGGCGGCCCGGTTCTTTTCAGACTCGAAACAGATAGGCACAATAGCTTTTACCTGTCCGGGACGTTTAGTAAGAACCAAAACCCGATCCGCGATGCTGATAGCTTCGGACAAATCATGGGTAACCAAAACGGCGGTTTTGTTTGCGGAGCGGATGATGGTGCTGATATCATCACTGACGGCAAGCCTTGTCTGATAATCCAGCGCAGAAAAAGGCTCGTCTAAAAGCAGAAGATCCGGTTTTACGGCCAGTGTCCGGATAAGGGCAGCCCGTTGGCGCATACCGCCGGAAAGCTCGGAAGGTCTGGAATGCAGAAAGGCGCCCAGGCCGTAATCGGAGAGCATTCCCGCAATTTCTTCTTTTCTTTCGGAAGTGAGACTGCCGGAAAGCTCCGGTCCCAGGCAGGCATTAGACAGGATGGACCTCCATTCAAACAGATGATCCCGTTGCAGCATATATCCGATGCGCCCGCCGGCTCCCGGCCGTGTTACTTCTTTGCCGTCCAGGAGGATTTTCCCCTTATCCGGGGTCAGAAGACCGCAGATCAGGGAAAGGAGTGTGGATTTGCCGCAGCCGGAAGGCCCTACTATAGCCAAAAATTCGCCAGGATCCATAGCAAATTCAATATGAGAAAGAGCCAGTGTCTCGCCTTCCATGCGGTGGTAGGAGCAACTGACCCCTTTGACTTCTAATTTGGGTATCATAGATTCTGCCTCCATATGATTTTAGGGGGATTATGCTTTATAATATGGAAACAGAAGGAAGAAAGTGAACAGAAAAAAGCCTCCTAAAGGTGGGGGAACTTTTAGGAGGCCTGGGGCAGAGGATAGGTCTGACCCTGTATTATGGCAACAAAAGATTGATAGTAAGCAGAAAGAACATTTCTCTGTGCATACAAAATATACCATATTTTGGAAAAACAGGCAAGACGATTTATTATATTTTTGTGATAAATTTCCAAAAAAAATCCAAAATGTTGATTTTTTATGTAAGAAAAAATATTGCGCGCGCAAATAAATTGTTTTATAATATAGGATAGATATTCCGCCTGAACGGTTACGGTTATATAAGGAGGAGATTATGGAGACTATCAAATGGCTCTCTGTGACAGATCGGCATACCAAGATGTACTTAGATAAAAGACTGGAGTCTTTAGGCTTAAACAGCAGCCAGCATATGTTTGTTATAAGGATCTGTGAGGAACCCGGAATCAGTCAGGAAAAGATGTTTTCTTCTTTTTACCTCCATCCCAGCAATATTACCAGAGCCATTGCCGCCCTGGAAAAGCAGGGCTTTTTGATCCGGGAGCCCAATCCGGAGGATAAAAGGACCTGCTGCCTAATCCCTACAGACAAAGCAAAAGAAACCTATCCCAGAATCAAGGAGATTGTCCAAAGCTGGTATGACACCGCATTGGACGGCTTTACGGAGGAAGAAAAAAAGCTTTTGGAGCGGCTGGTCCGGAGGACCGGGCAGGCTCTTCTTGACATTATGAGGGAGGAAGCCAGGGAAA
>JAETNT010000135.1 GCA_021772025.1 Enterocloster bolteae
CTCCTTTCCCGGACATTTTTCGTCCTATCAGGAGTCTATCTTTTTTTCTTTCTCTCCGCCATAAATCTACATTTTTTCTTCGGCGTTTTCTTACATTTTATCATTGGCGCTAACAGCGGAATCCTTCTTGGAATCCCCGGCAGTGAGATGAAAGCGGTTAAGGATATGACAGCTTATGCACTCTGGGAGAAGGAAACAGAAAAAGATTCTGATAATGACGCTGATCCCGAAACCTGTAAAGTGATTTTCCATGCAGGAAAAGGAACGATTAAGGTAAAAGAGCTTACCATTATTAAGGACGGGAGCCTTTACCTTCCCATGCCGGAACGTGAAGGGTATGATTTCACAGGATGGTATCTGGATGATGACCTGACGCAGTTTGCAGGGGCATACAATGATACTTACCGCATCACCAGAGATACAGATTTCTATGCAAAGTGGGAAAAATCCAAAGAAAACAGCGGCGGTAATGGAGATTCAGGGAACAGTGGAAATACAGAAAATGGAGATAGCAACAGCGGAGACAATACACAGGATGGAGATAATTCTAATGAAACCTTAAATGCCTACACCATCAAATATGATGCCAACGGTGGCAAGACCAGGAATGCATCTGTCAAAGTAGTAAAGGGTGGCAGTGTGAAGCTCCCAGCTGCAGAGCGTGAGGGCTACATTTTCAAAGGCTGGTACACAGACAGGCAGGTATTTATCGGAACAGAGGGAGAGACCTATAAACCCAGCAGGAGCATCAGCCTCTATGCAAGATGGGAAAAAACAGAAGAAAACAATACCAACGGAAAAGATGGCCAAAACACTTCAGACAAAAATCAGAATACAAGCGGAACTGTCTCCGGCAATTCGGCAGGCAGCCCTTCAGATAAAAATACAGATACCAATACCGGAACGGAAGGAGGAAATGGAAATGCAGGAAAAGGATCAGAGCCGGTCATCCAGACTGGTTATGCGTCACCCTTTTATCTTCTTGCTGCCCTTGGGCTGTGCGGCGTTGTGCTTGCTGCTGCATCTGTGCTTGAAGGGAAGAAAATCTGTCCTTGAAGGACAGATGGAGAAATGCTGCCTGTAGTGGGTGCATATTATAAGGATATATTTTATGGTACAGGAACAGGCAGGGATCAAATAATGCTGTGATAACCACAGTTTAAAATGCGGCAGGGGCTTTTGCTCCTGCCTGTTGAAACCATGGCGGCAGATATCCGGAAACAGATTTATTTGAATATGGCGGTATCTGCCGCTATTTACATAGAAGAAAGGAAACGCATGGAAAAAATAAAACGTTTTATTAGCTGGCTTGGGGAGAAGCTGTTCCCTGACCTGCCGGAAAAGAAAAGGCAGCGGATCGCACTGCAGATCATAGTGGGAATTTCCCTTGCCATTGTCTGCATGGCAGGCATGGGGATCTTCCGCTATAAGGCAGTGAAACAGCTTGAAAAATATCAGGCGATAGCAGACGCTTATGCACAGCTTGATATTATCTTAGAAGAGGGAAGGGAGCAGTCGCAGAAGGAAGCGGCGGCGGAACTGGAAGAGCTTTTCTCCGAAATGGAAGCGGATGCAGAGCGGTACAGGCAGGAGTATGAAGCGGAAATGAGGGAGAAGGGATTGGAAGCCTACGATTGGGATGCCTTATGCAGTGAAAACAAGGATATCAAAGGCTGGCTCTGCATCCCTGATACCTTAATTAATTTCCCCGTAGTGGGAACGGATGACAACGCCTTTTACCTCTCCCATGATTTCACAGGAGATAAGAGCAGCGCCGGATGTCCTTTCATGGATAAGGACACGCAGGTATGGGATTTCAACCGTATCATATACGGCCACAACATGGGCGCAGGCTCCGATGCCATGTTCTCCACCTTACTTAAGTATGAGCAGGAAGATTATTTTAAGTCTGCAAATAAAAAGTCAAGCAGAAATTGATGAACTTTGAAAATTTTATACAGGTTGAAAAATAGGTATTACAAAAAGACCAC
Source organism: Enterocloster bolteae (assembly GCA_021772025.1). Lineage (GTDB taxonomy): Bacteria > Bacillota > Clostridia > Lachnospirales > Lachnospiraceae > UMGS1370. The sequence goes on from JAETNT010000135.1 coordinate 1,992, forward strand.
CGCAGAACGCTGGCCTGATGAAAAAGCAATGGCATTTATTTAAGTTTTTCGCTTTCCGTAAGCGTGGAAAGATATTCTTTTACCCGCCCGTAATAAATGCGGAGAAACTTGTTGGCACCTGCAGTCATGTAGACGTAATAAGGCTTGCCCTGCGCTCGTTTCTTGTCCATGAAGGCGTAAACAGGGTCATCAATGGGTGAACGCTTGATAAGCCCGTCCATGATCTGGAAGAGGGTCCTCCGCAGACTTGGCGAACCTTTCTTTGTCGTATGTACGCTTTTCTGGATGTGCTGTCCGGAATCATTTTTTCCAGGGTCAACGCCTGCAAAGGCAGTCAGCGCGCCACGGTGTGTGAACCGTGTCACATCCCCGATCTCAGCCATAAGTTGAGGACCAAGGGTAGGACCGACCCCGTTCATTGCCATGACGACAGTGTATTCCGGCAGAGAAGAAGCAGTCTCATCCATTTTCAGGCGGAGGGATTCCACGGTCTCAGAGGCGGTATTCAACATTGCCACAGCTTGCCGTATCAGTAGTTTCGTGCTGTCATCTTTTGGGAATACGGCGATCAGGTCAGAGGAGGATTGATAAATCTTCTCTGCTTTGGCCGCGCTGAAATTATAGCCCTTGCGTTTACACCAGTTCCGGTAGTGCTCCGTAAAGGTATTCAGCGTCTTGGAGCGTACACAGTCCACATGCCAGTAGGTATGGACGAAGTCCACCCATTTCTGGCTGCCGTCGTTGCGGGCAGGACTGTCAAAGAAGTTGTTTGCGCCTGGGTAGGTCTGATCCAGCAGGGCAATGAGGTTGTTCTTCATGGCGGTCTTCTGTGCCATAAAGAAGCCGAACTGACGGTTCATGGTTTTTAATTGGTTTCGTGTTTTGTCCATGCTTCCATATTGCTTGAGTTTTGCCCAGCGGTCAAGTGTGTAACGGGCGATTTTTTTGGAATCGGCCTTGTCGGTCTTGGGAGTGCGCAGGGAATCATCCCCAAAATCTTTGATGAGGATGGGATTTACGGCGCTGACAAAGATACCGGCATCAGAAAGCCATGTGGCAACCGGCTCATAGTACCTGCCGGTGTGTTCCATGCAGACTTTCGTTTCCCCGTCAAGGGCTCTGATCTGTTCAATAAGGGAATTGATTGCAGATTGTGTGTGAGGGATGTCGCGGGGCGGCATAATGACAATATCGCCCGGCCTGCGGATTGTGACAGTGCTCTTGCCTTTGGAAACATCAATACCAACAGCGTTCATAACAGATACTCCTATGGAAAGTATTAGCAATGGTCTTTTGCCAGTTTTACTCATTGCCTATTCAATCTACTGGGTGTATCACACGAACGCCTGATGGTTCAACCTGCGTAAAACGAATGCTGCGAATAAGGGCTGGTTGGCTGACTTAAAAACGGACGTAAAGTTCCAGGAGGTTTCGGCCAGACCTATTGCCTCACTCATTCTAACAGCTTAAGCAACAAGATGGATAATTCCTTACTGGCTGTAAGGGATATTAACCATAAATACATTGTAGTAG
>JAETNT010000044.1 GCA_021772025.1 Enterocloster bolteae
TTACATATTTTCTGGGTCTTGCCATAGGAATCACCGCCGTTTTTTCTTAGTATATATCAAAACGGCTGTATTTACCAGTATGATTTGACTATATATCAATATGTCGTTACACTAGATGGATACATTGCGGATATCAGGGGCGGTGTTGATTGGCTGGAAGGGCAGGGAAGCAATAATGATGGGATGGATAGCTATTCCAAATTTGTAAAAGACATTGATACAATAATAATGGGGTGGAATACGTATCATCAGATTGTTACTGAACTTTCCCCGGACGAGTGGGTATATAGCGATTTTACAACTTATGTAATTACGCATAACGGGCATGCTTCCTCGGCAAACATCCGATTTACAGATATCAATCCGGTTAATCTGATAAAAAGGTTGAAAAAGGAGCCTGGAAAAGATATTTGGATTTGCGGCGGGGCTAATATTGTTCAGCAGTTAATGAATGAGGATTTAATTGACTGCTATTACATTACTGTAATCCCAACGCTTTTAGGCAATGGGATCCGGCTTTTTGAAAATGGGAAGCATGAAATTCAGCTGAAGCTGATTGACACACAATCATATAATGGTATGGTGGACTTAGTTTATGACCGAAGATAGGAAAGAACCAGTATGTTAGGAGAAAGAATATGAGAAAGGATATGAAAACAATTAGATTATTGTACCCTGATTATGTCAGCGGCGGCCTGGAAACATATTATTTTGGGGCGGAACTGCTGCAGTACATATTGCCGCAGAACGAAAACCAGCCGCTTGTGAAGGTGGATGTCATTCCTCCTAACGGCGGGGAAAAAGAAATAATGAATGGTATTGCTGCCGAAGATGAAGTCATAGCGGGCATTCAGGATGCGCAGGAAAAGCTGGCTACGGAGAAACCTGACCGAATCATCACCATAGGCGGAAACTGTATGGTTTCACTGGCTCCATTTGATTATCTTCACGGCATATATGGAAACGCCGGGATTATATGGATTGATGCCCATCCGGATGTCTCTACGGTAGATGACGGTTATCCCAATGCCCATGCCATGGTGCTGGGGAGCCTGATGGGACATGGCGCTGCACAGCTTTCCTCACATATGTTAAATAAAAAATTCAGGCCCGATGAAATTCTCTATGTCGGTCTGCAGCCGCTTCATGATTACCAAAAGAATTTTCTGGATGAGGCGGGTGTAAAATACAAAGTGCAGGACAAGGATTTTGTTTCGGATGATGAAATCAGGAATTTTATGTGCCGCTTTGACCATATCCTTATTCATTTTGACATTGATGTGCTGGATGAGCATTTTTTCCACTCAACCTATTTTGCCAATCCTGAACTGGTTGGCGATGGTGCAGGCGGCGGCAAGATGACAATTGAGAAACTCTCTCATGTGCTGAAGGTCATCACAGGGAATTCCGACGTGGTCGGATTTACGGTTGCAGAGTATCTGCCATTTGATGAACATAGGCTGCATAAGATGTTTTCTGGAATAAAACTGTTTACGGAGTGACGGTATTCCGGTCTGTCAAACTGGAAATTGAACGTTGCGGGAACAAATATGCATTTCAAATAAGACACAAATTATCCAGAGGAAAAACTAATGTTTATCAGGGCATATTTACTAATCATATCATTTCCGTTTGTGTTTAAGTGTTGGAAATCCCCGGGAAGTCAGCTTCCCCGGGGATTTTTTAATAATCCGGAAAAATGATCCGGTAATATTGGCAGGTTTACTTCGCGGCTTCCGAGAACTGCGTGGTCACAAGATCCTCGTAGGGCACGCGCTGGTTCAGCTCTCCTGCTTCCTGCAGAATATTCTCCAGAAGCTCAAAGCTGTCTTTTTCAAAGACCGTGTTATCCTTCCAGGTATCCTGGTCCTTGTAACGGCCAACAATGATAGCGATTTTGTCCACAGGGGTCTCCTTGAACTGGGGAGCAATGGTTTTGGCTATTTCCTCGGCGGAGTGGGAGTTGACGTAGTCCATGCCTTTCTGGATGGCATTCGTGAACTTCTGGATTAATTCCGGATTATTCTCCATATAACTCTTCCTGGCACAGTATGCGGTATAGGGCACATAACCGGATTCCGTTCCAAGGGATGCCACAACGGTTCCGCTGCCTTCGCTCTCCAGGGTAGTTGCAAACGGCTCAAATTCAACGGTGTAGTCAGCATCGTTGCTGGTAAATGCAGCGGCGGTCAGCCCGAAGTTGATGCTCTGGTCAATCGTAAGGTCTGTTTTGGGGTCAAGACCGTGTTTCTTAAGGATATACTCAAATACCATCTGGGGCATGCCGCCGGCACGTCCTCCAAGGACTTTCTTGCCTTTCAGGTTTTCCCATTTGAAATTATCTTCCGGCTGGCGGCCCACCAGGAAGTTACCGGCGCGCTGGGTCAGCTGGGCAAAGTTCACGGCGTAGTCCTGTGAACCTTCCTGATACACGTAAATGCTGGCTTCTGAACCCATGAAACCAATCTGCGCGTCACCGGAGATAAGGGCGGTCATGACCTTGTCTGCCCCTGCGCCGTTGACCAGGGTCAGGTCAATGCCTTCCTCCTCAAAGTAGCCAAGTTCAATGGCCGCGTACTGTGGGGCGTAGAAGATAGAGTGGGCCACCTCGTTAAGGACCAGGGGCGTGCTGCCGGAGGCAGCCCCGCCCGGAGTTTTTGCACAGCCGGTAAGGGCAGCGGCTGCCATGGCTCCTGCCAGTAGGATGCTTATAAATTTTTTCATAGATACTCCTTGTGTTTGTTGGGGTTTAGTATATTTTATTAGGAGGGACGGGCGGGGGTGAGGGAAAAATTGAAAATGTAAGTATAAACAAGGGTGTATATAGGTGAAAAGTGAAATCCTGTGGTATAATGTTGTAAATATATGTATTTGGAGACGTAAATCCAGCTATAGATATTCCTGGTATATGATTTGCCGGATACATTGCAGGGGGAAGGAAAAATGCAGCTTCCATATTCAGAAACAATCGATATTATATATTTAGCCAGATTGTTTGATAAAAAAAGTGAATCATATAAATTATTCTGGTTTCTTGCCATTGTAGACAAGGTCAGTGATGGAAAATCCTATTTGACATATGATGAGTTGATTAACTGGATGGTTGCGGATGCATGGTATATGGTTACGGAATTCAGGCTGAATCTGGGACCGTCAGATACCCTGGAAGCCCTTGTGAAATACATATATCAGGTAAGCGGTCTCAAAACCAATGAAAAAAAGGATGTAATACTCTCTTTTTTAAATGGGTTTAATGATAAAAACGTGGCTGAAATGAAACGGACCATAATACAGAATGTTCCGTACAGACTTCAGGCGCCTTTTACAAAACAGATAACCAATGATATGTGGAAGGGGTCCAGAAAGAAACTGGCAGAGAATTTAAATCGTGAAAAACGTTTAATATATTATTTTACAGAACTGGCCGGAATGAAGACTGCCATCAAGATCCAGCCGGAGTGGTGTGACTATATTAGTAAGAATAAGGAGATATTAAGAGGCTGGGTGCGGTATAATCTGATTATGTATCTGCAAAGACGGAATCCAAATGTGCCGGGAATTGCAGAGAAACTGGATGTTCCGCGAAAAAGGCAGATGAATCTGGTCATCCAATATTGGAAGAAGATTATTGAAATAAAGCCGGTTGATGAAATTTATCTAAACCAGCCGCTTACCAGCCAAAATATTTCCATTGACCATTTTGTTCCATGGTCTTATGTGGCACATAATGAATTTTGGAACCTACATCCAACAACAAAGAGAATTAACAGCAAAAAAGGGAATAACCTGCCGGACTGGGACATATATTTTCCGGCGTTATGTAGAACAGAATATTTTTCTTATAATATGATGTGGGAATATGAAGTGGTTCATGAAGCATTTGAAAAATGCAGGAATGTGCATATCAATAGCGATGAGGTTTATATGAAGCTATATAAACCTGGTCTGAATAAGGAAGAATTTTGCACTAATCTGGAGAATATCATGCTTCCTGTTTATAAGTCTGCCCAGAATGCTGGATTTAAAGGATGGGATTTGAAGAGCAGTTAGTGGATTACGAAGAGAAAAGAGCCATTGGCTAATTAGCAGGATGAGAGGAGCGATAGTAAAGGGATGAATGATTCATTGGAATATTATAATCTGCATGCAAAGGAATTTTTTGATAACACAAGGGATGTTGAATTTACAGAGATGCAGGACCGGTTTCTGAAATATTTGAATCCAGGGGCCAGGATACTTGATTTCGGATGCGGATCAGGCAGGGATACAAAGTATTTTCTGGGCAGAGGCTTTAAGGCAGAAGCAGTGGACGGCTCAGAGGAACTGGTTAAGATAGCAGCGGAGTATACCGGCGCCAATGTCAGGCAGATGTTCTTCCAGGATTTGAATGAAAATGAAACGTACGATGGAATTTGGGCCTGTTCATCGATTTTACATCTCACATACAGTGAGTTGGCTGAGGTGTTTGTGAAAATGGCCCGTGCCCTGGTTCCGCATGGGATTCTGTATACATCGTTTAAATATGGAACGGATGAAAGGGAACGGAACGGGCGTTATTTTACGGATATGACTGAGGATAAGATGAAAGGGCTGTTGGATACTGTGGATGTATTTTCAGTTGAGGATATGTGGGTGACATCTGATGTACGACCGGGGAGAGATGAAGAGAAATGGCTGAACATGATTTTGAGGAAAAAATAAGAGGAGCAGATAATATGCAGTTTGATATCGGGTCCTGTGATGTGATGACAGGGGGAATGGATAAAAACCGTTTCCTTTTGTACCAGTTAAAGCTCAGTATGCTCAAGGCAGGGCATATAGACATCATTGTGTCATTTCTCATGGAGTCAGGTGTGAAGATGATACTGGATGATTTGGAACAGGCTCTGGAACGCGGTGCGAAAATCAGGATACTAACGGGCAATTACCTTGGGATTACGCAGCCCGGGGCATTGTATCTGATAAAGGATAAATTGGGGGACCAGGTGGAACTGCGCTTTTATAATGACAGGGGCCGTTCATTCCACCCCAAAGCTTATATTTTCCGCAATGGAGATTGGGGAGAAATCTATATAGGTTCATCCAATATATCTAAGAGTGCGCTTACATCAGGAATTGAATGGAATTATCATTTTGACAATAGACGTGATGCGTATAATTTCAGACAGTTTTATGATACATTTGAAGATCTGTTTTATAACCATTCCATCATTATAAATGACCAGGTCCTGAAGCAATATTCAAAGGAGTGGAAAAAACCAGCGGTCCAGCGGGATTTGGAACGGTATGACAGTCTTGTCAACGAAACGGACCGTGTGGGAGGATTTGAACCAAGAGGAGCGCAGATTGAAGCCTTGTATGCATTAAAATGCAGCCGCAGGGAAGGGGCGAAGAAGGGTTTGGTCTATGCGGCAACCGGTATAGGAAAGACGTATTTGGCAGCTTTTGATTCCAGGACTTATGAAAACGTCCTGTTTGTGGCGCACAGGGAGGAAATATTAAAACAGGCGGCTGAGAGTTTCCGTAATGTGCGGAATTCGGATGATTATGGATTTTTTACCGGTCAGGAGAAATGCATTGGAAAGTCGGTAATCTTTGCATCGGTATCAAGCCTGGGAAAACCGGCTTATCTGAATGAAAGGTATTTTCCCAGGGATTATTTTGACTATATCGTGATTGATGAATTCCATCATGCGGTGACGGACCAGTATAAACGGATTATGGAATATTTCAGGCCTCAGTTCATGCTGGGACTGACCGCCACACCAGACAGGATGGATGGAAGGAATATATATGAATTATGCGATTATAATGTGCCCTATCAAATAAACTTAAAGGATGCGGTTAATAAAGGCCTGCTGGTACCGTTTCATTATTATGGCATTTTTGATGAGACAGTGGATTATTCCGGGATACATATGGTAAAGGGCAGGTACGCGGAGGAAGAACTGACAAGGGAACTGCTGGTCAACAGACGGTACGATTTAATTTACAAGCACTATATGAAATACCGCTCAAGAAAGGCGTTAGGGTTCTGTTGTTCCCGTAAGCATGCGGAGCAGATGGCAAAGGAATTCTGTCTTAGGAATATCCCGGCGGCCGCAGTGTACAGCGATTCAGACGGTGAATACGCGGAGGAGAGGGGCGAAGCCATAAGAAAACTCAGGGATGGTGAGATAAAGGTAATTTTTTCAGTTGATATGTTCAATGAAGGACTTGATATCAGTGAGATTGATATGGTCATGTTCTTAAGACCCACAGAATCACCGGTTGTGTTTTTGCAGCAGCTTGGCCGGGGACTGCGTAAAAGCAGGAATAAGGAGTATCTGAATGTACTGGATTTCATAGGAAATTATGAGAAGGCAGGTTCTGCACCATTCTTGTTAAGCGAAAGGCCATATTCCAGTGCAGAGGCAGAACGGATGCAGCAGCAGGACTTTGAATATCCGGATGAGTGTGTGGTGGATTTTGATATGCGGCTAATTGATCTGTTTCATGAGATGGCGAAGAAAGGGGTTAAGAAGGAAGAACGGGTCAGGGGAGAGTATTTCCGTATTAAAGAGCAGCTGGGCGGAAGGGTACCTACCCGGATGGAACTGTTTACTTATATGGAGGATGAGATTTTTCAGCTGAGTGCAGGCCTGAAGAACAGCCCGTTTAAGCATTATCTGAGATATCTGGACGGGTTGGATGAATTGGGGGATAGGGAGCGTATTATTTTCCGGGGGATTGGGAATGAGTTCCTGGAGTTGCTGGAAACCACCCAGATGTCAAAATCATATAAGATGCCGGTGTTGATGGCCTTTTATAATGATGGGGATATTAAGACGGCAATCAGTGAAGATGATATTTATCGCAGTTATATGGAGTTTTATGGTACGGCAAATAACTGGAAGGATTTAGAGAAAGATAAAGGGACCAGTGATTTTAGGTCATGGGATAAGAAACGCTGTGTCACCGAGGCATTGAAAAATCCGGTAAAGTTTTTGCTGCAGTCCGGTAATGGTTTTTTTGTGCAGCTGGAGGGGGCGGTGCTGGCATTAAATCCGCAGCTTCATGAGGTTGTGGGGCTGGATGGGTTTGCGGAGCAGATGAAGGATGTGATTGAGTACCGGTCGATGGATTATTATAGGAAGCGGTATGAGAATGAATATTTACATCTAACATGAGTAATAGTAAAATTTTATCAGGGGATTTTAAATATGTAAAGCTTTGCGTTATATGTGCTGAAGATTTACAAAGTAATATATAGAAATGAAAGAGGAACTGTCATGCACATCCTAATTGCCGAAGACCATCCGGACCTCCGGAAAATCCTAACTCTTTACCTGCAAAAGGAGGGTTACCAGGTATCCGTTGTATCTAACGGACAAGAAGCCATTACCTATCTGATGGAACGCTGTGGTCTAAAGAAGGAAGCCAAAAATAACTTGGGATTGACCTTTTCGAAATCCCCCTCATCACATGCACCCGCCACCCTCCCCGACCTCCTGATCCTGGACTGGATGATGCCGGTCCAGGATGGCATCCAGACCTGCCGTGAAATCCGGGCCCTGAACCTTCCAATTAAAATCCTGATGCTGACTGCAAAGGGAGAAACAGAGCATGAAATCCTGGGTTTAACCAGCGGGGCAGACGACTATGTGCGTAAGCCATTCGACATCAAGGTGCTTCTTCTGCGTATCAAGAAGCTTTGCCGTCTGGAAGGTATCCTGTGCTGCGGGGACATTTCCCTGAACCAGGAGACCTTTGAGGTAAGGAAAGGCAACACGCGGCTTGCGCTGACCAAAACTGAGTATGAAATGCTCCGTTATTTCCTAAGCAACCAGCGCATCACCCTGACCAGGGAGCAGCTGTTAAACCATGCATGGGGAATGGACTTTGAGGGCGACAGCCGGACCGTGGATACCCATATCCGCAGGCTTCGCAGGAAAATCGGAGAGGAGTATATAAAGACCCGCATCGGAATCGGCTATGTCATTAGTGACAGGAAGGATTAAATATATAACGAAACTTACAGACAAGTACACGAACCAGTATATGGCCACTTATCCGGTCAGACACAAACAGAAAACCAGATATATGAATAAATTATGGAAAAAGTTCATCTACGGAACAGCGTTGATTATGGCATTCACTCTAATCCTATCCCTTGTAGTGAACTCAAAGATTGTAGGGAAATACTACCTGCGCAGTCAAAAACATTATATCCAGGACATTGGCAGTCAGCTAATCACCCTTTTTGAAAGCGGTACAACGCCTGAAAATGCTGTTAGGATTCTGGAAGAACAGGAAAAGGTCCTGGTTGTATATTCAAGCAACACATCGGACAGTGAAGCCCTCAGCAATGAACTGCGCGAACAGTTCCGGCAAAAGGGGTTAGGTTTCCAGAAGTTCTGGCTTTGGGAACAGGATTACCAGGATGCGGTAGAACACGGCATGAAGCTACGCCTTTATCAGCAGGAAAAACTGAAGTATGGGATTCTGGCTGAGTACATGTTTACAGATAAAGGCATGTTTGCCATTGCCGCGGTGGTTCCCAATACCGAGGAAACTGTTGGCATATTGAATCAGTTCCTGATTATCCTTCTGTCCATTTCATCCGTGGTTGCAGTAGTCCTCATGTATATACTGGTTAGGCACATTACCAACCCATTAAAGGAGATGGAGGAGTTTTCACGCAGGATTTCCGGGCAGGATTACGGCAGCAGGCTGGTAATCCATACTAATGATGAACTGGAGACAGTGGCCGACAGTATGAACCGGATGAGCCAAAGTATTAAGGAATATCAGGATATGCTGCTTGGGAAGAACCGGCAGATGGAGGCGCTGCTGGACAATGTGGCCCATGACCTGAAGACGCCCATCTCGCTGATTGGCACCTATGCGACAGGGATGCAGGATGGGCTGGATGACGGGACATTTTTAGACACCATTATCCGCCAGAATGCGAAAATGGCCCGGCTCACAGAACAGTTATTGGGGTTGTCACGGATTGGGCAGAAGAAATATTCGGAAGAGACCATTGCCCTTGACCGCCTGCTGCAGGACCAGGTTGAGGAACAGAGGATATCTGCCGTTCAGAGAAATCTCGGTATTTCCACATCCATAGAACCGGACCGGTATATCCGGGGAAATGCAGAACTGATTTCAACTATTTTTTCCAACCTGCTGTCCAATGCAATTAAATATGCGGCAGAGTCTGGGCCTGGGATTGAAATACGTCTGTATGGAAATGACGCTGGTTGTCATTTTACCATATCCAACCAGCTGCAGGCAGGGAATCTGGATTTAGACAGAATATGGGAACCATTCTATGTCGGGGAGTCCTCCCGCAATCAAAATCTGTCCGGTACCGGACTGGGGCTGCCTATTGTAAAAAAGATTGCAGAACAATGCGGTTATGGGATAAATTGTACCGCAGAAGACGGGAGAATAAAAATTACGGTTATTTTTTAAAACCTGGTTTTGTCAAATAAATGTAACATCCCCTTATTATACTGGGTCTGAAGTATAAAAATGATAAGGAGATTGACATGACAAAACCAGGTTTGTTATTCCGGGGGGCATGCATGCTATTTGCGGTATGCCTGACCGGGTGCGGGATTTATAATCCCATTGCAGACAGTAAGGGGACGGATGCGGTGAAGGTATCCGCCGTCCTTCGGGAACAGGAAGAAGATTCTGATTTTGGGGAAGCCATGGGCATGGCATTTGAGTATGAGGTGGATTCGGAAACATTTGCGATTGAACTGTTTACAGCGGATGGTTCAGTGCGCGCAGCTTTACCGCTTCAGGAGAGGGCGGTGGAAGATTACCGGAAAAAGGGCGAGGAAGTCTCATGGCGGTATCAGGAAGATGGGATTGCTGTCTCCGTTAGCCCTGAAGACGATTACCTCAGTGTTATGATTACTTCGGAGACAGACCGTGACAACGCCTTTACATGGCCGGAAATATCTGCGTACAGCTATTATTTCCCATTTGGTGAAGGAAAGCGGGTTCCGGCAGATAATTCGGTCTGGAAGGATTATCTGGCGGGGCAGATAGGCCAACCTGCTTCGTCCTTTCCGGCGGATTTTGCAGGTCAGCTGGAAGAATCCAACACAACAGCCCAGGTCAGTCAGCCTAATCCGGCAGGACAATCCTATCCGGCAGACCAGTCCAATCCTCCTGCCAAGGAATTTTCTGTCCTTGAACAGTTTTCCATGCCTTTTTGGATATCATCCGCTGGAGATTACGCGGTCCTGTTCATAATGGAAGACCCATTCCACACGAAAATAGGTTTCAGACAAAATCCGGATTTGACATTTTCACTGAATAATGAGTTTCCGGCTATTGATACGGACAGGACAAAGCAGTTCCGCATCTATCTTACAGACAATGACCCTGTCTCTGCGGCGAAGCTCTACCGCAAGTATGTGAGGGAAACTGACTGGTTTATCACATTGGAACAAAAGGCAGAATCTAATCCGATGATAAGGAAGCTTTACGGCGCACCATTCATATACCTTTGGGGCGAGCGGCTCATTTCCCCTGAGGACGTGAACTGGCCGGCCTTTCGTACCGCAATAGGGTCGCTGTTCATGAATTACCTTACATCATTTTCATCCCAGGTGGAGAATGGAAATGAAATCAAAGCAGTTTTGGATGAAATCCAATCTCAGGATTATGTTGCGGACTACCAGAAACATCTGGTATGCAGTTATCTCAGCGGAGTATTGAAACTGCCGGAATTCTATTCGCAGCTTTCTTCACTACCTTATGAATCGTTCTACACACCATCCACCGCCCCGCCCGATGCGCCGTCCACTGCACCCTCCGATGCGCCGTCCGCCCTTTGGCATGCATTTACCACATCCTCCCCTGAATTGACAGCGATTCTGGCTCCGGGATATGAAAACCTGAACGAATCCAATCAAATCCAGGTTAACAAATATATCCTGTCCGCAAACCTTCCGGATGTATTCGGCAATCCCTCCAATTGGATGGACCAGAATACGGTGGAACTAATCCGGCAGCTGAAGGCGTCCGGCATCAGCCAGGCGTGGATTGGGCTTAACAGCTGGGAACAGGCCTATGCGAAACCGGAACTTGTGGAGGAGGCGGTAGGCCAGGGCTATCTTATTGGCAGCTATGATTCCTATCACTCCATACATGAGCCGGGCAATGAACAGTGGGTTACGGCCAGATTCGGGGATACATCCCTATATGACCGCGCATCGGTGGAGGATAGGGATGGAGGGAAAATAGAGGGATTTAAGGGTGTGGGGCGAAAGCTGAATCCGGTTCTGTCACTTCCTGCTGTACGGGAGCGGATGCTGGAAATCATGGGCAACGGACTTCCTTTTAATTCCTGGTTTATTGACTGTGATGCCACCGGGGAGATTTATGATGATTATGCGCCAGGCCATATTACCACGCAGCAGCAGGACCTGGCGGCCCGGCTGGAGCGGATGGCATATATCCGGGATACCTACGGCATGGTCATCGGTTCTGAGGGAGGCCATGATTTTGCAGCTTCTACCATTGCATTTGCACATGGAATTGAGATGCAGAGTTTTTCGTGGATGGACGATGATATGAAGGAAAACAGGGACAGTGAATATTTTATAGGAAAATATTATAATCCGGACGGTGGGGTGGCGGAGCATTTTTCCAGACGGATTCCTGTAAAAAGCAGGTACCGGACACTGTTCACCGACCCAAGATATGATGTCCCGCTGTACAAACTGGTCTATAATGATTCCGTGATTACCAGCTACCACTGGGATTGGTCAACCTTTAAAATCAAAGACCAGACCGGAACGCGCATGCTGCGGGAAATCCTTTATAATGTTCCGCCCCTTTACCATCTGGATGCCGCCCAGTGGGAAAAATATAAGGATGATATAGTAAGACATAATGCGGTATGGTCTGAATTCAGCCGGAATGCCGTCACACAGGAGATGACTGGTTTTCGATATCTGAAGGAAGACGGTTCCGTGCAGATGACGGAATATGGCGATGGAATACAGGCAGCAGCAAATTTTAATGATGAACCTTTTATTTATGGAAATCAGGAGATTCCGGGTAAGTCGGTTTTAATCAGGATGGATGGGAAGGAAACCGTTTATACACCTAAAACGGCGCCGGATAATGCATAACTACGGAGATGGAGGATTCATAAAGGTAGCGCTGGATGACTTAAAAAGACGGCATTGGATAAATCCAAAAGGCGGTGTCGGATAAATCCAAAAGACGATATAGGATAAATCCAAAAGACAACGCCGGATGACTCATAAAAAACTCCTCATATAACTCATAAAGACAGGACGGAGTTCATCCCATTCGCACAGAATTGTAGTTTCATATAAGTTTCTCCTTTTCATTCCATTGTTTTTGCGGTAAAGTAAATAAAAAAGCACTCCATTGCATGTGTTAAAGTGTTCCTTGTACGTCCCGCTTTATACGTTCAAACCACGATGAAGTGAGACGTGCATGGAGCAGGAAGGAATGTTGAACCACACCAGGGCGCGGGGGAGCGGCAAGAGATAAAGGAGGAGGCTTTATGGCTGGATATATAATGACTCTTAGTGATATTGATTCTCTTACATATTGTGTAAAGACAGGAACATACAGTACTAATCTCGGTACGCCAAAGGGGAATTGGATGACGTATCATGAAGGGACATTTGCTGACTATCTTAGCATGAAACCAGGTGACAGCATCTATTTCTTTATTAAGAGGAAAATATACGGCATTGGAAAGCTGATTGAAATTCATTCGGAGTGCAGGTTCTTAAATTATATTGGTGCGGACAGGCCGGTCGATTATTCAAAGAAAAACTATAAGAAACTGGAACCGTTGTTGGATGAGGGAACTGCCAATAACCGCTGTTTGTGTGTGTTTGAGCCATCACCGCTTTTCTTTTTAAATGGAGTGGATATGGATGATGCATTAAACAGCAATCCGGACAAGTTCCGCATGCTTCGGGCGATGTGGAAGGTTTCTTTTATTAAAGTGGATGATGATGAAAATCAGGCATTGATGGATATTATTTTGAAAAGAAATGAGGAAGACCTGCTTCTTAATAAAAATGCATATCCATTTTCGAAAGTATTACATAATCAGATTAGGGATAAAAATACAGAACAGTACAAGCTGACAGCAGATAACATACTTATGTCATGTGCTAAAGGAAGCAAGATTAATCATGAAATGGCAATTGAAGCCGCGTTGTGTGAAATCCTGTCAGGAGATAACAGTACTCCGATGGGAAAGTGGGACTATATATCCCATCAGGTGGTTGCCTCACCGTTTAAGGCAATTGAGTATATGGATAAGATGGACATATTCGGATACAGGTATATTCCGGGATATAAGACTAAATCCAGGTATCTGGTAGTAGAGATAAAAAAGGGAGAGGCGGCAGATGATGTCATTGGACAGATAATGAAATATGTGGATTGGATTCAGGGAGAATACGCATATGGCGACTATTCCATGATTGAGGCATATGTAGTGGCGTCAGGGTTTTCGGATTCCGTCAGACAGAAGAGGGACCGGGAATGTGTAAGACACTATACAAAAGGCTGCCGGCCTGCCATACCATGTATCTGGTCGTCCGTGAAATTGGTTGAATATGAATTTATTGACAATAAACTCAGTTTGAAAGAAGTATAAAGTGCGTGTAATATAAGTGCTGCTTATTGCATGATTTCGGATGTCCGCTGCCTGTTACCTGTTACCGGACATTCGCTGTTTGATTCCTTCATACTGCTGCGGATGGGATTTCGAATAAAATTATTGTAATAGTCGAGGCGAGTTCCTATGCTGAAAAAACAACACGCCGGGACTTGGGAACAAGGTTGTCTTTATTGACGGGTATCAGGGATTCATCTATCCAAAGAAAGCGTTAATCTGCGAGGTAAGGGATTATATACTGAAGTTCATGGAAAAGAATGAGCAGGGGACGATTATCCGACAGACGGCATTTCAACCGCTGTTTTAGGAAACATGCAGGGGAGGATTCCAGGAACTATCTGACAGATATAGGGATAAAGGGGCCATAAAGCTGTTAAAAAACGGGTTACAAGGAAAATAAGGCGGCTGAGGCTGTGGGGTATAAGAATGTACGCCGGATTAACGAAAATTTTAAAGGGAAATATGAGCAGAGTCCAAGTGAATACAGGGAACACCATGGGAGAAATAGGGTGTAAAGGTACGGGGCGGTTGGGAAAGGCAGCAGGCAGGAGGAGCCTGGGATTTAAAGCCCAAGGATTCGGAGTCCAAAAATGCAGAGTCCAAAAATGCAGAGCCCCAAAATATGGGGCCCAAGAATATGGACTCCTGGGAACCCAAGTACTGCGGCTTTCGGAACCATGTTCCGGTGTTACGCGATGTGGAGCCGGCTTTTTCAATGCCATGCCATCGGGTGTATTCCGTTTCTTTCCCATGTCCGTATTCCTGTTATTGACCGTCCTGTTTTTAACAATCACCCTTTCCGCCTGTTCCATCCGTACATCACCCCCCGGTGAAGACGGTGCGGTCCATAAAACCTATACCGGACAAGCTGTCAGAACAGAGGAGGCTTCCAGCCAGGTCAGACTCCGTCTGGTCTATTTTGCTGATGATTTGAAATGGAAAAGCGTGGTTGAGGACACGGCAGAGGCATTCATGAAGGCGAATGAGGACATCGAGTTGGAATTGTACTGCATGCCGGAAAATAAGAACTGGCCCTATATTGAGTCCCTGAAAATATTGGCTGCCCAAAAGGAATTCTTCGACATTGTGGAAATGAGGGAGACACCTGCCCTGGCTGCCGCAGGACTTTTGGCGCCGGTTCCGGAGGCTGTTTCTGTCCTGGTGGAGAATCCTGGCACATATGAGGGTGTGTGTTACGGTGTGCCATTGTATGCAACCACACTGGGAATTATTTACAATAAAGATATATTTAAGGGCCAGGGGCTTCTTGCACCTGACACATTTGAGGATTTCCTCCAAATCTGTGAAACGGTTAAGGAGGCGGGGTATGATCCTCTGGCCCTGGGGGCGGCTGATGTGCGTCATATGGAATTCTGGGGGAATTATCTGTTCAGGAATTATATGGTTACAGAAGACGGAAACGTGCAGTGGACCGCGAAACGTACCCGGCAGATGCTTGCCGATTACCGGAATCTTGCGGAACAGGGATATATAAACCCGGCATACCGGAATGTATCCGACAGTCAGACAGCCCAGTCGCTGGCATCAGGACAGGCCGCCATGGTGTATGCCGGTCCCTGGATGCTGACCCGGATAGAGGACCTGAATCCGCAGATACATCTGGGATTTTTCTTCCTGCCCGGCAAAGACGGGATTACCTATGCGGTTCAGGAACGCAGGGCAGAATGGGGGATATCCGCGGCCACTGCCCGGGACAAGAACAAGATGGAAGCAGCAAGACGTTTCCTTAAGTTTTATTATTCAGAAGGAATTTATGAAAATGTACTGGAAACCATGAATGGGGATTCGGTGACCGTGCGTCCTGTCCGAGGAATGGATACGCAGAATCAGGCAATCATAAAGGCGGCTTATTCCGCGAACCCGGTCCGAACCGGGGGAGTGACGGATTATGCTGAGGTCCCCGATGGATTTTTTACCTACTTTGCCCAACGGCTGGTGGATACCCTCTGGGGGGAGGAGCGTACGTCCTATCTGGCGGATGACCTGACCCGCAAGTGGGAGAGGGAGGCGCCATGATACGGAGAAAGAATCGTGATTTCTATCACCTGGCCCTGTCATATATCTGTTTTGGGCTGGTGCCCACGCTGATTGCCGGCGCGGTTCTGTTTCACAGGTTTAAGGGAAACATGGAACAGGCCATACTGGATGATATGGGCCGCATGGTCAGTTACGCGGCACGCAATGCGCAGGAAATGGTGGACGAAAGCAGCAGTCTTACCAGGCGTATGTACGACATTTATACAGAGGATGGCAGACTGCTTTACCAGCTTCTGAAAGATACATCCATGGAAGACCAGGAAAAACGCACCCAGATGGCTTTGTTCCTAGAGGAAATGCTGGAAGGGGACAGCAGAATCCGCACAGCAGCCTTTGTGGATAGGGAGGGCAGGATATATTATGTCACCAGGAACACGCAGAAGGTGCTGGATGAAGACGCTTTCCGGCAGTGGATATCCCAGCAAGGGTACAGCGGGGAGAATTTTTCCGTGTATCCTACCCATGTGGACAGCTATTTCACGGATTCCGGGAACCCGGTCATAACCTTCCGCAGAAGTTACCAGGATCTGACATCCTTTAAGACCATTGGAATCAGCTTGGGAAACCTCTATCTGGACCTGGACCTTGGAAAGCTGGCCTCGGCGCTTCGGGATGTGGGCATGGGAATCCACGAGACATTTTCCATCATCAACGGAAATGGAATCTGCATCTACAGTATGGATGGCCCTGAGATTGGAAAGCCGCTGGAACCAATGATGCCCTGCCTGTCTTCCATGACGGGAATCAGGGGAAGCCTGACCGATGCCGGTCAGTATGTGGTGTATGAACGGATGGAAAGCAGCGGCTGGATTGTGGCGGCCCAGGCCGGTAAAGATGCTGTCATGGGCAGCTTATACACGACCGGACAGTATATCTTAATATTCTTAACCGGTTCATTCCTGGTGCTGGTGTACCTGTTTTCCGGTTTGGCAAAACGCGTCTCAAGGTCAGAGGGGCTGCTGGAACAGGGAATGATGGAGATACAGACAGGCAATCTGGGAAGCCGCATCGACGTGGGGGACAAGGAAGATGGAATCAGTGTCCTGGCTGCCGGATTTAACAACATGGCCCGGGAACTGGAGTCATCTATGAAGAAGGTGTCTGATACCCTGGGGGTCATCCGAATATCAGCCATGAAACATGAGGATAAAGAAACCGCCGGAATCGCAGAAAGCCTGTTCCGACAGATGGAGTACCTGATTGGCAGCTACAGCTGTATGGTTCCGCTGGAAAAGGAAATCGGCAACATACGGGAGTATTTCCACATCATGCAGATACAGTATGAAGACAGAATCCAGCTGGAAGTCAGCGTGGATGAGGATGTGATGGATGCAATCATCGTTAAAATGAGCCTGCAGCCTATTGTGGAAAATGCGGTTCAGCACGGTCTTATGCCCAAGACAGGAGACGGTACCGTGCGTATCGAGGCCCACCGTAAGGATGAAATCCTGGAGATTACTGTCATGGATGACGGCGTGGGAATGACAGAGGAGATTCTTGCGGCCCTGAAGGACGGCCTGGACCAGGATGAGACGGGCGTACAGACTGGCAGCGGGGAGACACATGGAGGAATCAGGAATGTGCGTGACAGAATATGCAGGAACTTCGGGTCAGGATATGGACTGGAAATCATGAGCACTGAGGGGACGGGTACGGTTGCAGTCTATTGTCTGCCGTTGATACTGGAATAACCCGCACTAAATGCCTTACTGTTTTGCTGGTCTGATTTTCCGATAGCGCAGGAGCGGGAAACCCAGCCTAGAGCCTGCTATGCCTCTGTTTTCACCTGAACACTCAAAACCATTTGTTAAGGTTGTATCAAAGCAATCTTTCTGTTAAAATAAACCCATGGAATAAATTCAGGAATATATCAAACAAACAGGGGAGAAAGAGCAATGGACTATAAGATAATCGTATTGGATTTAGACGGTACTCTGACCAACCGGGACAAAATCATCACGCCCAGGACCAGGGATGCCTTAATGGAGGCCCAGAAAGCAGGAAATATCGTGGTTCTGGCATCCGGACGCCCCACACCCGGCGTGGAGCCGCTGGCAAGGGAACTGGAGATGGACCGCTTTGGCAGTTACATATTGTCCTATAACGGGGGCATGATTACCAATTGTAAGACAGGAGAGACTGTGTTTTCATCCCTTCTTCCGTTGGAAGCCAACGGGAAAATCATAGGCCTGGCAAAAGAGCACCGGGTGGATATCCTGACCTATGAGGGGGAAGAGGTCATCACCAACAACAGGGAATGCCCTTATGCAATCTCTGAATCCAATATTAACCATCTTCCGCTGCGCCAGGTGGATGATATGGAAGCCTATGTGGATTTTCAGGTACCCAAGTTCATCATGCTGGATGATGGGGACTATCTGGTGACTGTGGAACCAAAGGTAAAGGCTGCAATGGGCCGCGACTTCAGCGTATACCGTTCCGAGGAATATTTCCTTGAAATCATGCCAAAGGGCATAGACAAGGCACAGTCCCTGGCCCGTCTCCTGGACATCCTTGGCCTTAAGAAAGAACAGATGATTGCCTGCGGAGACGGATACAATGACCTGACCATGATTAAGTATGCCGGCCTTGGTGTGGCCATGGAAAATGCAGTGCTGCCTGTAAGGAATGCTGCGGATTATATCACTGCTTCCAATAATCATGACGGCGTCGGCCTGGTGGTGGAGAAATTCATGCTGGGACGGGGGTAGGTTGAGGCGTGCGGTGAAATGCCGGGGACATGCAGGCTGCGTATGAACTGTGCTGTAACATGCCAGACACACATTGGTCTACGTCTGATATATGCTGTAATCAGGTACCTGCACGCTGCACACGGTGAAACTTTACATTGAAAAAGTGTTAGGATGTATGGACTTTCAAACTTTAATATGTTAAAATGAGTGGGTATGAGGCATGGGACATGTACGGATGGTATCCAGACATGCCAAAGGCCTGTGTCCCTTTATAGGGGGACATTGATTCCACAACTACATGCGGCGGGGATGAACGTGGACCGCATAAATTATAAGGAGAGAGAACCAGGACATGAACAAAAAGATTAAAACGGATGCAGTGGATCATTTATTTGATGCCATACTGACACTTAAGAATCCAGAGGAGTGTTATAAGTTCTTCGAGGACGTGTGTACGATTAATGAACTTTTGTCACTTTCACAGCGCTATGAGGTTGCCAAGATGCTGAGGGAGGGCAAGACCTATCTGGAGATTGCGGAAAAGACAGGGGCGTCCACGGCAACCATCAGCCGCGTGAACCGTTCGCTGAACTATGGAAGCGACGGGTACGATATGGTGTTTTCAAGGCTTCAGGTAGACAGCATTGTTCCGGAAAAGGAAGACGGCAGATAATGAAATTGGATGCAGGGGATTGTGGGCTGTCCTGTAACCGGCAATGAGCCGCGATATGAATCATGCGGACATATATAAAACGGATATCACGGTATATCAGCCGATATACTGGATATCCGTTTTTTAACTCCTGCTGTCCGGATCCGGCGTCTGTCCTGGCTTACTTCTTCCGCGGCGGCGTTGCCTCCCCGCGCAGCTGGTCTGCAATCATCTCAATCATCTGCGTCTTCAGATAGACATCAAAGGACAGTTCGCATATAAAGGCAAAGAGCTGCAGGTATTCCTTATCTTCTTCATCCACCGATACGTCCTGAAAGGTTTTGCGGGAGCGGGCGAATTTGCCGGTCACGTCTTTCATCAGGCTGCCCATCTCGCCTTTTTCAAGGGTGAATACCTCCGTATAGATATCTTCCAGGGACAGGGGAGAATCCTTGCCGGTAAAGTGTCTCGATGTGATGGGGCGGAACAGCTCCTCAATATCATTAAAGGATAACAGGCTCTTAAAGTAATAAATGAATATCAGCATGAGCATGTGGTCCTTGGAATACTTCTTCTTCACTGGCGGGGGGAGCAGGTTGTTCTTGGCATAATTGTTAATCATGGTCTTGGTCAGGACCTTGTCTTCTGGATGGCGCCGCATGTCCTTTAAATGGCTTTCCATGAAGGTGGTAACCTGGTCCATATATAAATCAATATCAGGTATCTCTTCCGGCTTAACATGGGACAGACTTCCCAGATAGCCCAGCAGATCCCGAACACGTTCTTCATTTGTCTTCATCTGTCAGTCACCTCTGTCTTAGATATCACATTGCTATATCTATTATATAGTATTCAATACTAGATGACAAGGGGCAAATGCCAGAACATGGCAAAATACTTTGACGGTAGCAGAAAACGCCATATTATGTTATATTGTATGTCAGAGGAATTTGCAATCAGATTGAAAGGAATAAGTATGCGGGACGATATTTGCAGGGAAGCAAAACAATTGATACAGAGTGCCATGGAAGGTTATATATCTGGTAATCCGGAGGTACTGGCCAGATTGCTTACATATTGTTCGCCTGATGTGCTTGTGATTGGCACAGGACGGCATGAATTCTATCTTGGTCTGGAGGCTCTGACAGAAGGGATGAGGAAGGACCAGGAGGAAGCGGATGGAATCAGCTTTGTCATCAGGGAAGCGTGGTATGAGGCAAAGCTGATTACGGAAAACAGCTGTGTAGTCTATGGTGAATTTAAGGCCCGGGAAAAAGATACGGACGGGAAGGAAGTCATCATTGACATGGATACAAGGATTACGGCAGGGCTCCACCGGGATGACAGCGGCCGGCTTGTGATTGACAGCCTGCACCAGTCCGTGCCCTATATTTACCAGCAGAAAGGCGAATACTATCCAAAGACCATAGCGGACCAGGCAGCCGCTGCCCTGGAGCGGACCGCCATTCTGGAGCGGACCATCCAGCTGGACTCCCTGACCGGCCTGTACAACAGGAAGTATACGGAAATGCACATAACCAGGCTTTTGACCAATGACCATGAAAGCGGCCTGATGTTCGTCATTGACATGGACGACTTTAAGAAAGTCAACGATACCCATGGCCATCTCAAGGGGGATGAACTGCTGAAGGAAGTAGGGGCAGCGCTTATGGATTTTGTCCCACCCCCCGGCATTGCAGGCAGGATAGGAGGGGATGAGTTCATGATTTTCATGCCAGGTCCCATGGAAAGGGAACAGGGGGAAAATAAAGCCCGCATCCTGATTCAGTCCATCAGCCGGATCCTCCTAAGGATGGGGCTGGACCAAAGCTGTTCCATTGGGATTACACAGATAAGGAAGGACGGCGGGACATTTGACAGGGCCTACCGGAAGGCGGACGAAGCCCTGTACCGTGCCAAGACCAGCGGTAAGAATATGTTCTGCTGGCGGGATGGGGACGGGGAAGAATGGGGATGCAGGAACGGCGAAGAAGGAACCATACCCTAGGGCCTGGTTGAAAATTCATTCCCGCCATCTGCACGCCCCACTTCGCGGCATATTTGGTCCCAATTCGGTCAACGTAGCCCGCTACGCCGCCCTCATCGGGACCAAATCTCCCACAAAGTGGAACGCACAGCTGACAGAAAGCAATTTTCAAACAGACCCAAGGGTCTTAAGTTGCACAATGAGGCCTGTAATGGTATACTTATACATCTGACAGATTGAATGAAGAAATAAAGGCGGTACATATAATATGAGTATTTACGATACATTAAATCCCATGCAGAAGGAGGCTGTGTTTCACACCGAAGGTCCTCTTTTGATTCTTGCCGGAGCGGGCTCGGGCAAGACCAGGGTGCTGACGCACAGGGTGGCTTACCTGATTGATGAGAAGAATGTGAACCCCTGGAATATACTGGCCATTACATTTACCAACAAGGCGGCAGGGGAAATGAGGGAGCGTGTGGACCAGTTGGTAGGTTTTGGGGCCGAGAGTATCTGGGTGAGCACATTCCATTCCACCTGCGTAAGGATCCTGCGCAGGCACATAGAATGCCTGGGATACACGACCAGCTTTTCCATCTATGACAGCGATGACCAGAAGACATTGATGAAGCAGGTATTTAAGAGCCTGGACGTGGATACCAAGCAGTTTAAGGAGCGCTCCGTGCTGGGCGTGATATCCTCGGCCAAGGATAAGCTGATCATGCCTGAGGAATTCCTACTGAACGCAGGGCAGGATTTCCGCCAGAAAAAGGTGGGGGAGATATACAAGGAGTACCAGAAGCAGTTAAAGAAGAACAATGCCCTGGATTTTGACGATTTGATTGTCAAGACCGTGGAACTGTTCCAGAATAATGCTGAAGTGCTGAATTATTACCAGGAACGGTTCAAGTATATCATGGTGGATGAGTACCAGGACACCAACCAGGCCCAGTTTAAGCTGGTGAACCTGCTTGCGGATAAGTACAGGAATCTCTGTGTGGTAGGTGATGACGACCAGTCCATTTACCGGTTCCGCGGGGCCGATATAGAGAATATCCTGAGCTTTGAGTCAGCATTTCCAGGTGCCAAGGTCATAAAGCTGGAGGAGAATTACCGATCCACCCAGAATATCCTCAATGCGGCCAACGGTGTTATCCGCCATAACCGCGGGAGGAAGGATAAGACCCTGTGGACAGCCAATGGGGAAGGCAGTCTGATTCGGTTCAAGCAGTTTGACATGGCCAGGGAGGAAGCGGATTATGTGGCCAGACAGATACGTGACAGTGAATTTTCCTATCAGGATCAGGCAGTGCTCTACAGGACCAATGCCCAGTCCCGTCTCATAGAGGAACGGTGCATTTTCTATAATGTGCCTTACCGGCTGGTGGGAGGCGTGAACTTCTATCAGCGAAGGGAAATCAAGGACATCCTGGCCTATCTCAAGACAATTGCCAATGGCGTGGATGACCTGGCCGTGCTGCGCATCATCAATGTTCCCAAACGCGGTATCGGCGCAACCACCATGGGCAAGGTGACTGCGTTTGCATCTGAGCACGGCATGAGCCTCTATGGGGCGTTAAAGGAAGCACGTCAGGTTCCGGGGCTGGGCAAGGCTGCCGAGAAAATCCTTAAATTCATAGGGCAGATGGAGAGTTTCAGGGCCAGGGCAGAATCTGAGGATTTTTCCATCCGGGATTTGATAGAAGGAATCATGGATGAAACCGGATACCAGCAGGAACTGGAGGCAGAGGGCGAGATTGAGGCCCAGACGCGCCTTGAGAACATCGAGGAATTGGTGAACAAGGCGGTAAGTTATGAGGAGGACAGCGAACACCCTACTCTGGACGAATTCCTGGAGCAGGTGGCGCTGGTGGCTGATATTGACAGCATGGATGAGTCCGAGGACCGTGTGACCCTAATGACGCTCCACAGCGCCAAAGGCCTGGAATTTCCCAAGGTATACCTGGTGGGCATGGAGGACGGCCTGTTTCCCAGCATGATGTCCATTAATTCAGATGACCGGACTGACTTGGAGGAGGAGAGGCGTCTGTGTTACGTGGGCATCACCAGGGCTAAGAAGGAACTGGTGCTGACCTCGGCCAGACAGCGCATGGTCAACGGCGAGACAAGATACTGCAAGCCAAGCCGGTTCCTTGAGGAAGTGCCGGAAGGACTGTTGGACGAAGAACGCCTGGAGCCGGTGCTTGGAAGCTATGGCAGCCGCGGGAACGGTGCAGGACAGGCAAATGCCTCAGGCTTTGGCAGTACTGCAGACGATGCAGGGCTTCCGTGGAACCAGTCCGCTGCCTCAGGACGGGTAAGCACATTTGGCAAAGGGTATAATGCCTATGCCTCAAAAACATCGCTGCCATTTGACGGTTTTGGCATCGGTCCGGCAGGACAGGGCAGCGGGGCGGGATCTGGTGTCCAAGGAAATGGCTCCGCCGCTGGCAGCAGCATGGGGGCGGGATCTGGCGCAGGTCATGGTATGGGCGCAGGTCATGCCGGAAAGGCTGGTTATGGCGTAGGCGGAGGCTGTACTGGAAAGGCTGGCTATGGCGGAGGCGCTGGTCACGCCGGAACTGGTGGGAAACCGGCTTTTGGCAAGGCATTTACGGTTGAAAAGCCTGCTTCCCTGAATTACAGGGAAGGAGACCGGGTAAAGCATATTAAGTTTGGGGAGGGAACCGTCAAGTCCATAAAGGATGGCGGGAAAGACTATGAAGTAACCGTGGAATTTGATACTGCGGGGCAGAAAAAAATGTTTGCATCCTTTGCAAAATTAAAAAAGGCATAGGACAGCCGGTTAAAAACCCCCAGGATAAAAATTCAAGAAATTGGGATAGTAAAAAAGGGACTTCCATGGTATAATAATTAAAAATATGTATCTGAGCTTTTTGCTTGCATATAAGAAAGGACGTGGACCGGATGAACAGGTTTGACAGAGACAGATTCGATGCAATGGGAAAAGAGGCATTAAGCCGTGTAGAAGAATTGATGAACTCCAGCAGGATCAATGAACTGCTTCACAAAAGAGAGGAAGATGAGAAGAAGAAAAACTGCATCCTTTGGGTGCTGGCCATCATCGGCGCAGTAGCAGCCGTGGCAGGTATCGCATATGCAGTGTACCGCTTCTTTACACCAGATTATCTGGAAGATTTTGAAGACGACTTTGACGATGATTTTGACGATGACTTCTTTGAAGATGAGGAGCCGGAGGAGAAAAAGACTGAGAAGTCCGAATAGAGATTATGGATTTAGGAGGGACCGTCGCTTGGGTGACGGTCCTTTCTTTGAAGGTAGGGAGGCATATGGCGCATTTGGGGGCTGGTTTGGAAGTGGGGTGTTTTTGGTGGGTGGGTGGTGGGTTTGGAAGTGCTAAAAGTGTTTAAAGTGCTTAAATGCCTGAATGTTAAAAATGCCTGAATGTTAAAAATGCCTGAATGTTAAAAATGCTTGAATGTTAAAAATGCTTAAATACCTAAAATGCTTAAATACCTAAAATGCTTGCATACCTAAAATGACTACATGCCTAAAATGCTTGCATCCCTGAAATGATTTCCTTAATCGTGACATCTGGATGTTTATACCGATTCCTCTTTTGGGTGGCCGATTTCCACTGGATTGCTTTTTGTGGACAGCAGTTGATGCATGCAACGCAGTGTTCACATTGATGCCGGAATTCCAATAATCCATTTTTTAAGATAATATTGTGGTTAGGGCATATGTTTTGGCAGATGCCGCATTGTATACATGTATCGTCAACATGGAATCCCTGGTCATGGTTGACCTTCACATCTGTATATATCCGGTAGAACAATTTATCCAGGACAGAATCATGAAAGGGTGCATTACAGATTCCCGCAGCAATTTCATCGGCAGCCAATTCAGCCAGTCCGGCTGCTTCCCTTAACCTTTTTTCTGCAAGATGGACCCTTGGATTATATTCCTCCACGAAATTGGCCACAGCCTTGATTTCCCTGCCATAATTCAGTTTCAATCCCTTGTTTACTAAGAGTCTGTCCACCTGCCCCAATACACCCCCGTGCAGTTCTCCGTAAGTGGGTACTGCAAACATGTAGGGGGAATCCTGGCTTACGCGCAGCTTATCTATGAATTCCCCCACTGTCCTGGGAACACCCCAGAAATACGTTGGGAATACCAGCCCTATTTTATCTGCCGTGCAGAGAACTCCTTTATTTTTTGTCATGGGCAGCATATCTGCCCCCAGCGACTGCGATATGATTGCGGCTGTCTTCAGACTGTTCCCGGTTGCTGAAAAATAGTAAATAACTGTTTTCATATAGGTTCTCCTTTTTCTATACAGGTTGTTTTTAACAATTCCATACCATGAACTAACCTGATTATAACATGGTACACTGAAAATAAAAGTACTTAATTTTTTTGATGTACATTGTTTTGTTGTAGTATTAGCTGTATAATTAACCTGGAATGAGGTGATATGGATGAGAAAAGAAGCGGTTGTACCTGAACGCTGCCAAACAATTGCTGTGATGCAAAGAATCATTGGAGGAAAGTGGAAGCTGGAAATCCTGTATTATATTGGTTTTGAAAATGTCCACCGTTTTGGCGGGCTGCGCCGCCACATAGGAGGGATTTCCGAGTCATCACTGACCACGCAGCTGCGCGAACTGGAAGCGGATGGATTTATCCACCGGCATGATTATAAAGAAATCCCGCCCAAAGTAGAGTATTCCCTGACCGAACTTGGGAAAAGCTTTATGCCGGTAATGGAATATCTGAAGGCCTGGGGAGAGGAAAATTTAGGAAAATGACAGTTACAAGGAAGGTTCTGTTGATTATAGGGCCTTTTCTTTGGGCTTTCCTGTCATGTGGGTGATTTTGTACGAGGAACCGGGACTCAGTATGGATGGGATGGGGAATGGATGGTGCGGCAATGAGTGCAGCAGTGGGGTGGAAGTGTATGTAGCGATGGGTGCGGAAGCATATACGCAATGAGTGGGGCAGCAGGCCGGATATGATAACTTGATGTGTTTTTAAGGACATGATATAATGAGACGATGAAAAAATGGAAGACGCAAGTGATAGAGCAGGAGAATTATAACAGAAACGGAGATAACGGAATGAAAAAAGGCGAGATTTATGAAGGAATTGTGGAAAAGATAGATTTTCCTAATAAAGGAATCCTTATGATAGATGGGGAACGTGTGGTGGTGAAAAATGCAGTTCCGGGGCAGAAAATCCAATGTGTGATTACAAAGAGGAGGAAAGGTAAATCCGAGGCAAGGGTGTTGGAAGTTTTGGAGCGTTCACCTCTTGAATTGCCAGAACACGCATGTCCTCATTTTGGTCTGTGCGGAGGCTGCATTTACCAGAGCCTTCCTTATGAAGCACAGCTGAAAATCAAGGAAGGCCAGGTGAAATCACTCTTAGACAACGTAGTGGAACCAGGCAGCTATGAGTTTATGGGAATCAAGGCCAGCCCGCTGGAAAAGGGATACCGCAACAAGATGGAATTTTCCTTTGGGGATGAGGTAAAGGACGGGCCGCTGGCCCTGGGAATGCACAGGCGGGGAAGTTTTTATGATATTGTCACAACACCGGACTGCCAGATTGTGCACCCGGACTTTTGCCGGATCCTGGTGGCTACAAAGGAATACTTTGAGGAACTTGGGACTGCATTTTATAAGAAATTGCAGCACAAGGGGTATCTCCGTCATCTGCTGGTGCGCAGGGCCGTAAAGACAGGCGAAATCTTGGTGGACCTGGTTACCAGCACCCAGAGAGAGTATTTGGGCGGCAGGGATGAGGCGGCTGTGTTATCTGAGTGGAAGGAACGTCTGCTGTCCTTGCCTGTTGACGGGAAGTTTGCGGGAATCCTTCACACGGAGAATGACTCCCTGGCCGATGTGGTACAGAGTGATGCAACCCATATTCTTTATGGACAGGACTATTTTAATGAGGAACTGTTGGGACTTCGGTTCAGGATTTCCCCATTTTCCTTTTTCCAGACCAACTCCATGGGGGCGGAGGTGCTGTATGACACGGCCCGCGGTTTTGTAGGGGAGACAAAGGATAAGGTAGTGTTTGACCTTTACAGCGGCACAGGCACCATTGCCCAGATACTGTCGCCTGTGGCTAAAAAAGTGGTGGGAGTGGAAATCGTTGAGGAAGCGGTAGAAGCAGCAAAGGTGAATGCCGGACTCAACGGGCTGGATAACTGTGAATTTGTGGCAGGGGATGTGCTGAAGGTGATTGACGGCCTGAAGGATAAGCCGGATTTGATTGTGGTGGACCCGCCAAGGGATGGAATCCATCCAAAGGCATTGGGAAAGATAATTGAATTTGGGGTGGACCGGATTGTATATATTTCATGTAAGCCTACCAGCCTGGTCAGGGATTTGGTGGTGCTGCAGGAGAAAGGATACCGGGTGGAGAAGGGGTGCGCGGTGGATATGTTTCCTGGGACGGGGAATGTGGAGACAGTCTGTCTTTTAAAGAAAATATAAATGGATAATAAGATATATTAACCTCAAACTGGTGAATACTTTTTAAAACAGCTAGATGAAATATAATGGTGATTTTGAGAAAAGGGTTTGTAAAGAGCGGATTGTGATTTAGATAATGTGATTACGCATTTAAATTATAGGTTGAGAGAACTATTTATTGAGGAAAAGAAATTATGACAAACAAGAAGAAAGAGATTACAATACACTGCTCAGCCGCAGAGTATTTAACATATGTAGCATCTACAGGTAGTAACTCAGATAGTTTTGAGATGCGCTATGAAGACGAGAACATTTGGCTGACGCAGAAAATGATGGCAACCTTATATGATGTTTCTGTATCGGCAATCAATCAGCACCTTAAAAGGATATTTGAAGATAATGAGCTGGTAGAGGAATCAGTTATTAAGAAATACTTAATAACTGCCTCGGATGGTAAATCCTACAGTACGAAACATTATAACTTACAGGCAATCATTGCCGTTGGCTTTAAAGTGAACAACGACCGCGCCGTAAGATTCCGCAAATGGGCTGGTCAGATTGTAAAGGATTATACAATTCAAGGATGGACGATGGACAAAGAGCGCCTGAAAAAAGGGCATATGTTCACCGATGAATACTTTGAACGTCAGCTTGAAAATATTCGTGAGATACGCCTGTCCGAGCGAAAATTTTATCAGAAGGTTACAGATCTCTATGCCACAGCGTTTGATTACGACAAAGATGCCAAGACTACCCGGCAGTTTTTCAAAATGGTACAGAATAAGATGCATTGGGCCGTACATCGGCATACAGCAGCGGAATTGATTGTAGAGCGTGCAAATGCCGAAAAAGAACATATGGGCCTGACAACGTGGGAATCAGCGCCAGATGGGAAAATTGTCAAAGCAGATGTTACTGTTGCTAAGAATTATCTGAGCGAAAAGGAAATGTCCTATTTACAGAGAATCGTTTCACTATATCTCGACTATGCGGAGTTACAGGCGGAACGAAGAATACCGATGAGTATGGAGGATTGGGCAAAGCGCCTTGACGGATTCCTGGAGTTTAATGGAAATGAACTTCTTATGGGGCCGGGAAAAGTCAGTGCAGAGCAGGCAAAGCTTCATGCAGAGACGGAGTTTGAAAAATATCGCATTGTTCAGGATTGCTTATTTATGTCAGACTATGATAAGTATTTGTTAGAATTAGAACATCAAGCGGACCAAAGTGACATGTAAAAATAATTATACCGTTTCCGCTTGGGGATAATTATGCCCTCCCGCCATCATTATCATCCACTCAACAAATTGCGAAGTCTGCGTGGAATTGTGTCGAAAATGAGGAAATAGTTTATTGCTGAAAATAGAAAATGATAGATAAAAAATTTATCACTCATTTGATTACCCATATGTGATATAATTAATGGGTGATAAAGAGGGTAATAAAGTTGGCCGTGCAAGGGAAAGCAAGAATGAGTAATGTAATGGAAGATATTAATGAATTATGCCAATATGATTCAGAATATGAATGGTTTGAGTTTAAAGAAAATTGGTATAAGCCGGATGAACTGGGAGAATATAAATCTGCTATTTCCAACAACCTATTCACGGGAACGGTATATCAGAATTTGATCTGGTAAGGAAAATCTTATGAAGTTCCCGGAAAAGGAATCATATTTATTTAATATATTATATGGTTTTATCGAACGGATTGGCCCCAATAAGTCTGGATATTGGAAAGTAGTGAATGTGGATATTTAAAAAGGGGAAGATTTTTGATGTAATACGGTGCCTATCCACTGCAAGTTTATCGTCCCGTTGCAGCAGAAAGGGTGAGGTGGGGAGGTGATTGAGTCGAAATCGGTGCATGATTTTAAAAACTGTTCTAGCTGCTTTTGCAGTGTGGATGGCGTCCTGAAATATCTACGGAGAGTGGAGGCTGATAAGGAAATCAAGTAGAACTTTAATCGGCTACACCGGGACAGAATGATAAAATAAAGAAAAACACGAATGAACTCATGAAAACAGGAGGGGGCAATGGTACTGTTTGACAACGCCGCATATGAGTACTTTTTTAATCCGCTTTGTTGTAAGAATAAAAAAATTTACTATGAATGCATCTTACAACTCATAGAAAAATCAAAATCGATTCCACTTCTCTACGAGGCAGACGCCAGGGATACGTTAGTTCTCTATTTCAGGAATTGCGCCTATGTAGTTGAGGATGAGGAGAATGGCGGAGAGGCTGAGGCGCATATCAGCGGCAGAAAAACGGAGATGGAGAATGCAGGCGCCATTTTAAGATATTTTAGACATTGTGGTTGGCTTTCGGAAAAAGAGATTGGAAGAAACGGAGATAATATCGCTACGGTCACGCCCTACTGCCGAAAGATGATTGATTCCATAGAGCGAATTTTCAATCGCGACAGCAGCGCTGTATTGACGAACCATATTTTTTCAATTTATGATATTTTACATTCTGCTTTTATTGTGGATCATGGAAGAACGCACCGGCCATATTCGAGTATTCTCGTTCCGACGGTGGACAGTGTATCAGATTTGAAAAATGAACTTCTCATGCTGAAGGACAGCATCCGCTCTATTATGCGGATGGTCATTAAGATGACGGAGACAAATGAATTAGGACAGTTCATGTTAAGAGACGAGATAATGGAGTCTTTCTTTCATGACTATTTTTTTATAAAGAAGGATGGTTTGATTCCGGGCTATATTGAAGAAATTGAAAAGATGCTTCGGAAAATCAGAAAAACAGAAGTCTATGAGAACATGATAAAAGAGTATCAGAGTCTCCATCATGTAGATGAAATCAAAGCTCGGGAGCAGGTGGACGGTCAGCTTAATCAGGTCAGGAGTTTTATTAATTATGACTATGTCAAAGAGGTGGATTATATTGATAAAAGAATCAACACCTATTACAGCCTTTATTCCACTAGGATCCTTATGGTGCTAAGCAATAGCATTAATATGCAGACCTATTTAAACGATCTGCTGATGACAATGAAGGATTATGGCGAGGATGAAAGGAGAGAATTTCTGGAGAACGTTTCCGGCTGTTTTAATTTGCAGTCCTATAAATATATCGGCAGAAAATCCATCGAGCGGAGGCGGAAGCGAAAACCAAATACGAAGAGTGGGGCGATTCTTACCAGTTCTTTGACGGAGGAGGATAAAGCAAGGCTTACGAGAGAACTTTTATATGAGTATCCGGATCGGTATGGGGTCAGACAAGCTGCCGGTTATTTTGATGAATTATTATTAAAGAAAGAAAGCGTCATACCGGATAAAACCATAATTCGGACCAGGGATGACGCTATGATGATGGCCGCTGGCATCATTTATTCCGGGAGCGGTGAATTTCCCTTTGAAGTGGATTTTTTAGATGGGATTATTGAAACAGAGGTGGCAACCATCAGTAAGATTAGAATAAAAAGGAAAAGCTAAATGAGTGATATCAAATTAAATATTTCCATAAAGGAAGAAAACACGATTTGGTTTAAACGCTGCATCCGAAAGCTTCTGGATTCTACCTTTATCGTGGAGGAGAAGGATGAAAAGCTGTATGCATTTATTTCAAGAGAATCCAATCAGCAGGATATCTCGGACTACCTTCGTATGATTGGGTTTGATGTGCTGGTTGATACCAATGTGAGAATTGCGATGCTCAAACCTCATGAAGCCGACGAGGAGGCGGTAGGACTAAAACGCGCCAATGTTGTTTCGTTTACCACGGAACAATACCATCTGCTTCTTGTGCTGTGGGAGGTCTATTTGGAGAATCTTGGTTACAGCGACGGGAATCTGGTGCTGCGGGGGGATTTAATTGATAAGATGAAAGCCTATGAGGTGGATGTGGATAAGACGAAGCTGTCTGCAGCAATGAAGCTGTTTAAAAAGTATAATTTGGTTGACTATGATGTAAAAGATGAATCCGAGGATGCGCTGATTACATTATATCCATCTCTGCAGTTCGGCTGGGATATCGCCCAGTTCCAGACGGTAACAGCAGAATACAGGAAGAATGCTCCTGATGGGGCTGGGGAAGAACCAACGGAGGGTGGCAGAGAGGAAGAGGAGGACGGGTAATGGTAGAGCTGAAGCAGGTTCGCCTGATTAATTGGTACGGATTTAGCCAGATCACGGTTCCGGTGGGCTTCTTTACTCTGATTGCCGGAAAGAATGGAAATGGAAAATCTGTTTTTTTGGATGCCATTAAGTATGCGCTGTATGGTGATACTGTGTTCAACAAATCAACGGAAAATAAAGGCAGCCGGACGGTGCCTTCTTACACCAGGGGATTGCTGGATGCGACGGCCGGCACCTATATGAGACCGGCGGACAAGATGCCCAACGTATACACCCACATTGTCCTTGAGATGGAGGATGCAAAGCTTGGGAGTCGCTTTATTCTGGGAACAGTCATCGATACAGATGCCGGCAATGGGTTTAAGACGCAGAGATATATTATTGAGAAACAGACCTTGGCTCAGGTGGCTCATATCTATGAGCAGGACGGACAGATGCTTCCATACAGCACGGCGGAGCTTCAAAGGACTTACGGCCTTAAGATGATGGACGTAAAAGAGGGCCTTTCCAGGTTCATGCAAAGGACAGGCTTGCGGCTGAATGAGGAGCAGCTGGGAGCCTTCCGGCGTAAGCTGCGCAGTATTATGTCCTATGACCCCAATGCCAAAATCGACCAGTTTATCCGTGAAAGCGTACTGGAAAAAAAGAAGGTTGATTTTTCTAAATTAGTGGATGCGAAGAATAACATAGATACCCTGACAGCTAATTTTGAGATTATTGATAAGGAAATCCGGGAACTGGAAGAGATTATTGCACGGTTTGACGAGCTTCAGAGAGCAAAAAATGTTATTTTGGCAGATGATATAAAGATTGCTTACAGGGATTTCGTCAACAGTAAGAAGAGGCTGGAAGAGGCCTCTAGAAATATGGATATTGCAAAAAGACAGATTGCCGAGGATGAGAAGAGGCTGGAGGTCATTGCGGCACGGGAGAAAGAGACAAGAGAGGCATATAACGCTGCAAAAACTCAGCGGGATTCCATGGATTGCGCGAAGGCAATCGCGGACGCTGAGGAGGCTTTCCAGAAGGCGCAGAAGGAAAAGGAACGCTTACAGAAAGAGAAAGAAGCGCTTTGCGGCTTTCAGACAAAAATCAGCGAGCTGATGGCATGGTTTGTAAAGGAACAGTACCAGGTGCCGGGACAGGAAATTCTTTCCTCCTTAACGGAAGAAAGCGTGACTAAGGTTCAGAAAGAAAGCAGTGTGGCTGATTTCCTGCGGGAAATCAAAAGCCGCAGAGATGAGATTCTTAGCCAGGTGACAAGAATTAAGGACGCGATACGGGAAAACCAGGGGGAGCAGGAGCGGTGTCAGAAGATTATTGATGACTGCGAGGCCAGAAAGACGACTTTTTCGGAGATACCGGACTCGGTTGCCTTAAAGAATGAGATTAACCGTGAGTTTGAAAAAAGAGGAATCCAATCAGAGGCCAGATTTGCGTGCGAATATGTGCTGGGCCTTCAGAATGAAGACTGGCGGGATTCCATTGAAGGATATCTGGGGAGACGAAGATACACGATTCTTGTGGAGCCGGAATATTACGATATTGCGGACGATGTGCTGAATGCATCAAAATATAAGTATGCCCATCTGTTCAACACAAAGCTTTTGATGAAGAAACAGGTGCTTCCAGAGGAGGATTCCGTTGTTCAGTTTATCGAGGTGAGAAATCCGGTGGCGAAGCAGTATTTCAATTATCAGCTGGGCAGATTTCATGCCGTTGCCATGGACCAGGTGAGAAATCATGAAAACGCCATGTCAAAAGAAGGAAGAGTATCTGTCGCCATGGACAGTTATTTCCTGAATTTTCATAACATCAGATTTTACTGCCTGGGCCAGGAGTCTATAGAGATAAACCGGATTAAGGCTGTGAAGTGTCTGGAACATTTGAGACAGTCCTATGGGGAATATAAGGGCCGGCTGATGGAGGAAACGGGGAAACAGTCCTATCTGGACACGGAGATGGAGTTTTTTGCCGAATACAATTATGATGCCTGCAGGGAATATAAAGAGGCTCTCCTTGACTGCGCCAGAAAAGAAACAGAACAAAAGGCATTGGTGGAAGCGCAGAAGCATAATCAGGAATATATGGAACTTTCCCAGAGAGTCGGAGTCCTGCAAGAGGAGCTGCAGGCTGTTGAAGCTGAGCGAAGTAAGGTGTATGAGAATAAATCTGAGATGCAGACCTTGTATATGACGAATAAAAACAGTTATGAAGCGGCAGATGAAAGGATGAACGCCGTTCAAAAAGATTTAAAGAAATATGAGGCCGCAAGCTATGCCGTTTATGCGAAGGCAGTGGAGGATTATGACCGGTTCGCCGCCAATGGAAAAACCGGACAGGGCGGCATATTAAAGGACAGAGCCCGAGCCGAGCGTAATTTAAAGGAAGCCGGTGAAAATCTGCGGGGCGGTCAGGCAGCTTATAACGCATCCAGGGCAACCCATAACCAGCTGCCGATGACGGACGGCGCCA
The DNA here is from genome assembly GCA_021772025.1 of Enterocloster bolteae. Classification (GTDB taxonomy): domain Bacteria; phylum Bacillota; class Clostridia; order Lachnospirales; family Lachnospiraceae; genus UMGS1370. The sequence continues at coordinate 34,123 of JAETNT010000044.1, forward strand.
TCGCGGCTTATCAGGCCAGAAAATC
>JAETNT010000045.1 GCA_021772025.1 Enterocloster bolteae
ATCAAACGGATAAATGGGAAAATGCCTGGATATGGACTTGTAGCCGGGTAGAGAGCCGGAACGGAGAATATTATATTGTCGGCTATTCTAATGTGAAATTGTCTGGTTTGGAAGTGGGGGTAAGCGGCAGGGGGGAGTAATACAAAGGTGTTGTTTCCCCTATTAGAATTATTGCAGGAATGGAGGCTGTGTTGTATGGCAGAAATAAGAAAAGATAATAAAGGAAGAAAACTGGAAACAGGAGAGCGTTATGATTCAAAAATAATCGCTACATGTTTCAAAAAATGATTGACGGCGAGAGAATTTCTATTACCGCACATACATTAAACGACTTGAGAAAAAAGAAAAATGAAGTTTTGTGCAGGATTGATAAAGGCGGTAAAATAAATGCCAGTAAGGCTCAAATGACTTTAAATGCCTATTTTGACTATTGGATGGAGACTTGATAAAAAGAATTGTGGGACAGTACAATAAAGAAGCAGAAGAAAACCATACGGAAAAGATTGAGAATTTCTGTCCTCACATGGCACGACATACTTATACCAGCCTTGCGTATTTTGCCGGAGCCGATGTAAAGATTGTGAGCCAGATACTCGGTCATGCATCCACAGCAGTTACAATGGACACTTACGCACATCTTACGGAGGACAAAAAACGGCAGCAGGAAGCAGTGGTACAGACTATAAAAATATCATAAGTTTGTTGTAAATCATGTTGCAAAATCATTGTAATAACACGAAAACAGACAGCAAAAGACGAAACTAGCAAAGCGGGTAAAACATTTAATTTACAACATGACAACACAAGACGAGCAAGCACGAACATATATTCGTAAAGAAAAAATACTTGACAACACTATTTCTTTCGTGTATGATTACACAGGTGATAGAAATGGAAAAGATTGTGGAACAAGGTTTGCTCTACGATTTCTACGGTGAGCTTTTAACTCCCCATCAGCAGCAGATATACGAAGATGTTGTAATCAACGATATGTCTCTCAGCGAGATTGCTCAGAATAAGGGCATCAGCAGGCAGGGAGTTTACGATTTAGTCAGACGCTGCGATAAGATTCTTACCGGCTATGAGGAAAAGCTTAAGCTGGTAGAGAAGTTCCAAAAGACCAAAGTTATGGTGGCGGAGATTGAGCGGCTTACGGCAGAATACCAGCGGAGCAAAGACAGCGGACTTGTGGAGCGGATCGGACAGATTTCCAGAGATATCGCAAAGCTGTAGAGGAGGACATACATGGCTTTTGAGAGTTTATCTGATAAACTGCAGAATGTATTCAAAAACCTGCGCGGCAAGGGCCGTCTGTCAGAGGCCGATGTAAAGGCCGCATTAAAAGAAGTAAAAATGGCCCTCTTGGAGGCGGATGTCAGCTTTAAGGTAGTAAAGCAGTTTATTAAATCTGTGGAGGAGCGGGCTGTTGGCGAGGATGTCATGGGCAGTCTTACTCCGGGACAGATGGTGATTAAGATTGTAAATGAAGAGCTGATTCGCCTGATGGGAACAGAGACCACCGAGATTTCCATAAAGCCCGGCAGTGAGATTACGGTTATTATGATGGCGGGTTTACAGGGAGCCGGTAAGACCACCACTACAGCTAAGATTGCCGGCAAGCTGAAGGCAAAAGGAAAACGTCCTCTGCTGGCAGCTTGTGACGTATACCGTCCTGCAGCTATTCAGCAGCTTCAGATTAACGGCGATAAGCAGGGAGTTCCGGTATTCTCTATGGGTGATAAGCAGAAGCCGGTGAATATTGCCAAGGCCGCCATCGAACATGCTGCAAAGAATAATCTGAATGTAGTAATTTTGGATACGGCAGGCCGTCTTCATATCGATGAGGATATGATGAATGAACTGATTGAGATTAAGAGGGAAGTGGATGTTCACCAGACTATTTTGGTGGTAGATGCCATGACCGGTCAGGACGCAGTTAATGTGGCGGGAATGTTTAATGATAAGATCGGTATTGACGGCGTGATTTTAACGAAGCTGGACGGTGATACCCGAGGCGGCGCGGCTCTCTCTATCCGTTCTGTCACAGGCAAACCCATTCTCTATATTGGTATGGGAGAGAAGCTTTCTGATTTGGAGCAGTTTTATCCGGATCGCATGGCGTCCCGAATTTTAGGGATGGGAGATATCCTGTCTCTTATTGAAAAGGCCGAGGCCGAGATGGATCAGGATAAAGCCAGAGAACTGAGCCAGAAGCTTAAAAAAGCAGAGTTTGATTATAACGATTTCCTGGATCAGATGAACCAGATCAAAAAGCTGGGAGGTATGGCGGGGATTATGAACATGATGCCCGGCATGGGAAATCTGGGAAATATTGATATGGATGAGAACGAGAAAAACTTAAAACGGATCGAAGCCATTATTCTTTCTATGACAAAGGAAGAGAGGGCCAATCCTTCTTTAATGAACGTTCCCAGAAAGAAGCGGATTGCCAAAGGCGCCGGGGTGGATCTAAACGAGGTCAACCGGCTGTGCAAGCAGTTCGAGCAGATGAAAAAAATGATGAAGCAGCTTCCGGGTATGATGGGAGGCGGCAAACGCCGCGGCGGTTTCGGAGGCCTTGGCGGACTTATGGGCGGCAAATTTAAAATGCCCTTCTAACCGTTAGCAAAGCAGATTTCTGCATTGTTTATAAACAGTATCACATATCACAAGGAGGTGAAAGAAATGGCAGTAAAGATGAGACTGAGAAGAATGGGCCAGAAAAAGGCCCCTTTCTATAGAGTTGTTGTTGCAGATTCCAGAGCTCCCAGAGATGGCAGATTCATCGAGGAAGTTGGTTACTATGATCCCAATGTAGATCCCAGTGTAATTAAGTTCGATGAGGAAGCAACCAAGAAGTGGTTGGCAACAGGTGCTCAGCCCACTGAGACAGTAGGCAAACTTCTGAAAATCGCTGGCATCCAATAATTGAGAGGTGAGCGCTATGAAAGAATTAGTAGAAGTGATTGCAAAGGCACTGGTTGACAATCCTGACGAGGTTATCGTAACGGAGACTGAGAAGGGCAATGATCTGTTGGTAGAATTAAAAGTAGCTCCTTCTGATATGGGAAAAGTTATCGGCAAGCAGGGCCGGATCGCCAAGGCGATTCGCTCTGTGGTAAAGGCGGCTGCTTCCAGAGAAGACAGGAAAGTTATTGTTGAAATTCAGTGACAAAATGGGGGTTGTTTGAAACAGCCTCCATTTTTTGCGGGTTCATTCCCGCCGGGGCCAAAGACTATGCCCGCTGAGAGAAAGGCGAGGAATCAGAATGGAAGAAATGCTGCGGGTAGGCGTTATCAGCTCCACCCATGGAGTTCGGGGGGAGGTTAAAGTGTATCCCACTACGGATGATCCGGAACGGTTTCTGGATTTAGACCGGGTTATCTTAGATGCCGGAAGAGAGCAGATAACGATGGAGATCCAAAATGTAAAGTTTTTTAAAAATATGGTAATCTTAAAGTTTAAAGGTTATGATAATATTAATGATATTGAAAAATATAAAGGCAGAGATCTTTTGATATATAGAGATCAGGCCGTAGAGCTGGAAGAGGATGAGTACTTTGTCACCGATTTGATAGGGCTAAAAGTGGTTACAGAAGAGGGAAATCTCCTGGGAACCTTAAAAGAAGTGATGCCTACGGGAGCCAACGATGTGTATGTAGTTTGCCGGGAAAGCGGCAAAGAGCTTCTACTTCCGGCTATTAAAGACTGCATCTTGGATGTGGATTTAGAAAAAGGCGTTATGACCATCCGTCTGCTGGATGGCCTGCTGGATCTGTAAAAGGTAGGATATGCCATGAATTTTTATATTATGACCCTCTTTCCGGATATGGTGATGGGAGGATTGAGCACCAGTATTACCGGCCGCGCCATAGAAAAAGGCATTATATCCGTGGAAGCGGTAAATATCCGGAACTATGCGGGAAACAAACATAACTCCGTAGACGATTATCCTTACGGCGGAGGCGCCGGTATGGTAATGCAGGCACCTCCGGTGTGGGATTGTTATGAGGATGTCTGCGCCCGCCTGGGGAAGCGGCCCAGAGTTCTTTATATGACTCCTCAGGGACAGGTATTTAACCAGTCTATTGCCAAGGAACTGGCAGAAGAAGAGGATTTAGTATTCCTGTGCGGTCATTATGAGGGAATTGATGAGCGTGTTCTGGAAGCTATCTGCACGGATTATCTTTCTATCGGCGATTACGTCCTTACCGGAGGAGAGCTGCCGGCCATGGTAATGATCGACTGCATATCCAGGCTGGTTCCGGGAGTGCTGAATAATCAGGTTTCCGCAGACATTGAATCCTTTCACGACAATCTGTTGGAATACCCCCAATATACAAGGCCGGAAGAATTTCGGGGAATGAAAGTGCCGGAGGTGCTTCTCTCCGGACATCACAAAAACATCGAAGAGTGGAGGAGAAAAGAGTCTATTAAACGCACCCTGAAACGCCGCCCGGACTTGCTGAAGGATGCCAATTTAGATAAAAAAGAGAGAATATTTTTGGAAGAATTACTTGCAATTTCAGAATCTTTATGATACACTATGGAAGTTGTGATTAAGAAGAGATGGTCCTCTGTTACCAAAGCGTATTAAGAACATCCAATAAACTTAAGGAGGTTCACACGATGAACGATATTATCAAAGAGATTGAAGCAGCTCAGTTAAAGGAATCCGTACCGGAATTCCGTGTCGGCGATACGGTAAGAGTATACAACAAAATCAAAGAGGGTAACCGCGAGAGAATCCAGATTTTTGAGGGTACTGTTATTAAGAGACAGAATGGCGGTGCAAGAGAGACCTTTACCGTAAGAAAGAATTCCAACGGCATCGGCGTTGAAAAGACCTGGCCCTTACATTCTCCTTCCGTTGCAAACGTAGAGGTTGTAAGAAGAGGTAAGGTAAGAAGAGCAAAGCTGTACTATTTACGTGACCGGGTAGGAAAGGCTGCAAAGGTAAAAGAGTTAGTAAGATAATTCTTGGGAACAGAAGGGGCTGTGGCAACATTTCATTTTGCGACAGCCCCTACGTGTTTTATAGAGCTTGCACATGAGGTGAGAACAGTGGAATTTTATGAGGGTGAAGATACCAATCTGCTCCGCCGCATTATCAGTTGGATAACCGATATCATTGTGGTTATTGCCATTGCCTGTTTTTCCGTTTACGCATTTGGAAACCAGATCCCTATAAGCGGCAGTTCTATGCAACCTGTGCTTAAGACCGGGGATGTGGTGCTGATGAACCGCCTGATTTATGATTTTCAGGATCCGAATCGCTTTGATATAGTAGTTTTCAGGCGGGATGATGGCAAGATGATTGTAAAACGAGTAATTGGCCTGCCGGGTGAGAAGGTGCAGATTGAAAATGGACAGATATATATTAATGATAGACTGCTGGCTGAGGCGGAAGAAATGTCTTCCATAACCTCTCCGGGTATGGCGGAACATCCTATAGAATTGGGAGAAGAAGAATATTTTCTCCTGGGAGATAACCGGGACAGCAGTGAAGACAGCAGATTTGCTAACGTAGGCAACGTAAAAAGAGACAAGATTGTAGGGAAAGTATGGCTTCGGCTATTCCCAATCCTGGATTTGGGATTGGTTGACTGATAGAGGAATAACATGAATATTCAATGGTATCCAGGGCACATGACCAAAGCAAAACGTGCCATGAAAGAAGATATTAAACTGATAGATTTGATTATTGAACTGGTGGACGCAAGAGCCCCTCTTGGCAGCCGTAACCCGGACATAGATGAACTCGGGTCAGGGAAGGCCCGGATGGTACTTTTAAATAAATCGGATCTGGCAGATGAGAAAATCAATGAACAGTGGGTTGAATATTTTGCAGGCCAAGGCTGTCAGGTGGTGAAAGTGAACTGCAAGACAGGAGCAGGACTAAAGCAGATAGGGGCTGCAGTGCAGGAGGCCTGTAAGGAAAAAATAGAGAGGGATCGGCGCAGAGGAATTCAGAACCGGCCTATCCGGGCTATGGTCGTGGGAATCCCCAATGTGGGAAAATCCACATTTATTAATGCTTTTGCAAAAAAATCATGTACCAAAACCGGAAACAAACCAGGCGTTACCAAAGGAAACCAATGGATTCGGTTAAATAAGACCCTGGAGCTTTTGGATACTCCCGGGATTTTATGGCCTAAATTTGAGGATCAGCAGGTAGGGCTCCATCTGGCCTTTATCGGTTCTATTAATGATGAGATTTTAAACAAGGAAGAACTGGCTCTGGAGCTGCTCCAGGTGTTGTCCCAAAGTTATCCTAATGAATTAAAAGAGCGATATCAGATAGAAGAGCTGGCTGTTTCTTCAACTGCTCAGGAAAGTTTTTTGCTCCTTAAGGAAATTGCCCGGGTGAGAGGGTGTTTATTAAAGGGCGGGGAATTCGATACCGCTAAGGCCGCGGCTATTTTACTGGATGATTTTCGAAGCGGACGTTTGGGAAGAATCACTCTGGAGCATCCCGGGACAAAAGACAAGGGGATTCCGAAAGAAGAACGAAAATGAAGGAGAAGCAAAAAGGTTCTGCTTTTACAGAGCTGAAACAGTTTTTGTGCTATATAGCAGTTGTGACAGCGGGAATGTTGCTGCTTATCACTTTTGTGGTTCAGCGGGCAGATGTGTATGGACGTTCCATGGAGCCTACCTTAAAGGATGGGGATATTTTGCTGGTAGACAAACTGTCCTACCGCTTTTCGGATCCCGAGCGTTACGATATTATTGTCTTTTCCTATCGCTATCAGGAGGGCAGGTATTATACCAAACGGATCATCGGTCTTCCAGGAGAAACTGTGCAGATTCAGGACGGAACGGTTTTGATAGATGGACAACCGCTGAAGGACGATATAACCAAGGGGCCTATTGAAAAGGCCAGAAGGGCTTCGGATCCTATTGTTTTAGGAGAAGATGAATATTTTGTCCTAGGAGACAACCGGAATTTCAGCTCAGACAGCAGAGATACCGATGTCGGAAACGTAAAGCGCGGGGATATTATTGGCCGGATTTGGCTGAAGGTATGGCCTTTCGGATAAAGCAGGAGGAATTATGGCCGGAGTATTAAAAGGAGAAAAGCTGGAGCAGGAACTTATGCGCCTGGAACAGTTGGAACGTTACGAGAAGGAATATGAGAAGAGCGGGGTGATTTGCGGTATAGATGAAGCCGGGAGGGGCCCTCTTGCAGGTCCGGTTGTGGCAGGGGCCGTGATTTTGCCCAAAGGCTGCCGGATTCTCTACCTAAACGATTCCAAAAAGTTGTCAGAAAAGCGGAGAGAAGAGCTTTTCCTGGAAATTAAAGAGAAAGCGGTTTCCTGGGCAACGGGGGTGGTAAGTCCTGAAGAAATTGACGAAATTAACATTCTCCAGGCTACCTACAAAGCCATGAGACAGGCTTTTGAGAAGCTTTCGCCTGCCCCCCGGGTGCTGCTAAACGATGCGGTAACCATTCCGGGGATTTCTCCAAGTCTGATTCAGGTTCCTATTATAAAAGGAGATGCCAAAAGCGCTTCCATCGCGGCTGCCAGCATTGTAGCGAAGGTAACCAGAGATCATATGATGTCAGAATATGATAAGCTGTATCCCCAATATGGGTTTGCCGGACATAAAGGCTACGGTACGGCTGCCCATATTGCCGCAATTAGGGAACACGGCCCCTGCAGTATTCACCGCAGAAGCTTTATTACCAGGTTTGTATCACCCGGGGAGAGGTAGGGATTTTTGAATAAAAGAGAAATCGGAAGCCGCTATGAGTCCATGGCGGCTGATTATTTAATCAGCCAAGGATATGAAATCCTGGCACGCAACTATCAGAATCATCGAAAAGGGGAAATCGATTTAGTCGCCAAAGAGGAACGCTTTTTGGTGTTTATCGAGGTAAAGTACCGGAGAAACACCAAAGGAGGAGATCCGGGGGAAGCCGTAAGCTCATTGAAACAGCAGAGGATCCGCAAAGCGGCTTTGGTTTACCTGTATGAGCACCGGCTGCCTATGGACACGCCCTGCCGCTTTGATGTGGTAACCGTGCTGGGAAAGGAATTTCGGCTAATCCGGGATGCCTTTTAGGCCGGAAATAGGCCTGGCTCTCAACAGTTTGCGAAAATTAATGGAAGGAGATTGCTTTGTTATGGAAATAAATTGGAAAAAAACCGGGAGCCCGGAGGAATTGATTACCAGGATTCAGTCAGGGGTGCCCTATCTTTCCTTCTCAGCTTTGGAAGAAACCGGCATGGTAAAGCAGGGCTTTTCTACCCGCTACGGCGGCGTGAGCACCGGGTGCTATGCCTCTATGAACCTGTCCTACTCTCGAAAGGATAAGCCGGAGCATGTTTTGGAAAATTACCGGCGCATGGCCAAAGCCCTTGGAGTGGATATGGAAAAGATGGTGGTTTCCTGGCAGACCCACACTGCCAATGTGCGCCTGGTGACGGAAAAGGATTTGGGAAAGGGAGTTTTGCGGGAACGGGATTACCGGGATGTGGACGGCTTGATTACCAACATTCCGGGGATTACTCTGGTGACTTTTTACGCAGACTGTGTACCTCTCTATATTCTGGATCCGGTTCACAAAGCCATCGGCCTGTCTCATTCCGGCTGGCGGGGCACGGTAAAACGGATGGGAGAAAAAACTTTAAAGAAAATGAATGAGGAATTTGGAACCAACTCCCGGGACGTTATTACCTGTATTGGCCCCAGCATCTGCAAGGACTGTTTTGAAGTGGGAGAAGAAGTTGTGGAAGAATTTCGGCAGGCCTTTTCTGCCGTATACTGGCCGGAACTGTTTGAATCCGGCAGAAAGGCCGGAAAATACCAGTTGGATCTGTGGAGGGCCAACCAGATTGTATTTACAGAAGCCGGTGTGGATCCGAGCAGGATCCACACCACGAATATTTGCACAAAATGCAATCAGGAGCATCTGTTTTCCCATCGGGCAATGGCGGAGAACAGAGGAAATCTGGCAGCTTTTTTGTGCCTCTGCGGTTAGACTATATATTGTGTTGGCTAACCTGATGCTTTTGTAAAAGATTCTGAATCTTTTCTGTGGGGGATAAGGATGCGCTGATGGACACGTCATGGTTTAAAGAATTGACAATGGCAGCTATATACTTGCTCATATCTGCTTCAATATACCAGCTGCGGTTCAGTAGTTTTTCAGGGCGGTAGTTTAAGTTGGTGGTAATTACATAATCAATATAGCCCTTTTCATAAAACTCGTCAAACTTGTCCAGGCCATCGGTAAAGAGGCCGAAAGTGCAGCACACCACAACTTTTTTAGCCTTGCGTTCCTTCAGCTCTCGGGCTGTATCCAGCATACTCTCGCCGGAGGAAATCATGTCATCAATAATCAACACCGTCTTGCCTTCTACGGAAGAACCTAAAAATTCATGAGCCACAATGGGATTGCGCCCGTCAATCACCTTGGAATAATCACGGCGCTTATAAAACATTCCCATATCTACGCTTAAATTGTTGGCCAGGTAAACGGCCCGGTTCATGGCGCCTTCATCAGGACTGATAATCATCAGATGCTCCTTGTCAATCTTCAAGGTCTTATCATAGGAAAACAGGGCTTTAATAAACTGGTAGGTGGGCATGAAATTGTTGAATCCGTTTAAGGGAATGGCATTTTGAACTCGGGGATCGTGGGCATCAAAGGTAATAATATTGGATACTCCCATATGAACCAGCTCTTTTAAAGCCATGGCGCAGTCTAAGGACTCTCGTTTGGAGCGTTTGTGCTGGCGCCCCTCATAAAGGAAGGGCATAATCACGTTGAGCCGGTGGGCAGTGGCGCTGCATGCGCCCAGAACTCTTTTTAAATCCTGAAAATGATCATCAGGGGACATGTGGTTGGTATAATCGTTTATGGAGTAGGTTAAGCTGTAATTGGTTACATCTGCAATGACAAAGATGTCGGTGCCGCGGACAGACTCGTCCAGAACTGCCTTGGCCTCTCCGGAGCCAAAGCGGGGACAGGAACATTTTAACAGATAAGACTCTGCGTCATAACCCCGATAATTTAAATCTTTTTTGCGTCGGATCAGCTCTTTGATATCATTTTTCCGGAAGGTAATAATGTGTTCATTAACCTTTTCGGCCAGATCCCGGCAGCCTTCTAAGGCGGCCAGCTTTAAGGGGGCGACAGGCAGGGAATTCTGAAAAACAAAAGTATTTTTCATTCTCATTCCTCCGTAAGAATTGTAGGGTTACTTGGTACTTTTATGTTACCATTTTTTGGGGATCAGCGTCAATAGAAGAAGAAATTTTTTCTGGGATTGACCTTGTCAAAGGTGGCCTGCTCCTGTATACTAAAAAAGAAAAGAAAGGTAATATGCATATGGCAAACGTATATGAAGGCCACCGGATTGCCAGCGTCGATCCGGGATCGATTGCAAAAGAGCTGGAATTAGAAGCCGGTGATCGACTGCTGACCATTAACGGCCAGGAACTGGAAGACATATTTGACTATCAATACTATGTAAACAGCCCGGCTATGACCATGCTCATCCGTAAGGCGGACGGGGAAGAGTGGGAGCTGGATATTGAAAATGATTACGAAGATTTGGGTATTAATTTCGAAAACAGTCTGATGAGCGACTATAGATCCTGCAGCAACAAGTGTATTTTTTGTTTTATTGACCAGATGCCTCCCGGTATGCGGGATACCCTTTATTTTAAAGATGACGATTCCAGACTCAGCTTTCTTCAGGGAAATTACGTGACCCTTACCAATATGAAGGAAAAGGACATTGATCGGATTATTCGGTTTAAATTGTCGCCTATTAATATCTCTGTCCACACCACCAACCCAAAACTTCGATGTGAAATGCTTCACAACCGGTTTGCCGGAGAGTCTTTAAAACTAATGGACAGGCTCTATGAGGCCGGGATTTCCATGAACGGACAGATTGTTTTGTGCCGGGACATTAACGATAAAGAGGAATTAAACCGGACCATAGAAGATCTGAGCAGATACCTTCCCTATATGGAAAGCGTATCAGTGGTTCCGGTAGGGCTTTCTAAATTTCGGAAGGGACTTTATCCATTAAAGCCTTTTACACAAAAAGAGGCCGAAGAAACCATTGACTTAATTGAGTCCTGGCAGCGGCGGCTTTATAAAGAATACAGTACTCACTTTGTTCATGCCAGTGATGAGTTTTATATTTTGGCAAAGCGTCCCCTTCCGGAAGAAGACCGTTATGACGGATATCCTCAATTGGAAAACGGGGTAGGTATGCTGCGGCTTTTGGCTTCGGAAGTAGCATCAGCTTTGAAGCAGAAAAGAGAAAAAGAAAATCCGGAGGAGATTAAGGGGGATATCTCCCTTGCTACGGGATGTCTGGCCTATCCTTATATGAAAAAGTATTTAAGCTGGATAGAGAAAGCGTTTCCAGGCCTTAGGATCCGTCTTTACGCCATCCGGAACTACTTTTTCGGGGAAGAGATTACGGTGGCCGGACTGATTACCGGACAGGATCTTATCTCCCAATTAAAGGGAAAAGAGCTGGGGGAACATCTGCTCCTTCCGATCTGTATGTTCCGGAGCGGCGAGGAGGTATTTTTAGATGACGTGACCAGGACGGATGTACAAGATGCTTTACAAGTTCCGGTCCATATAGTAAAATCAAGCGGATATGACCTGGTGGAGGCAGTTCTTCACCCGGAAGCAAAAGATGAGCTGCCTGTTTATGGAGGATATGAACCGGAACGAGTTGTATTTGAGGGAGAATAGTTTTCCCTTTTATGGGCCGGGCAGTTTGATAAAAAGGAGGCAATATGAGCAAACCGGTAGTGGCAATCGTGGGCCGTCCCAATGTGGGTAAGTCTACACTGTTTAATGTTCTGGCAGGAGAAGCGATCTCCATTGTCAAGGATACGCCAGGAGTAACCAGAGACCGCATTTATGCGGACTGTACCTGGCTGGATATGAATTTTACTTTAATTGATACCGGCGGTATTGAACCGGACAGCAGGGATGTGATCCTGTCCCAGATGCGGGAGCAGGCAGAGATCGCCATTGATACGGCAGATGTGATTATTTTTATTGTAGACGTTCGTCAGGGACTTCAGGATGCGGACTCCAAGGTGGCGGATCTGCTGAGAAAATCCCGTAAGCCGGTGATACTGGCGGTTAATAAAGTTGACAGTATTCAAAAATTTGGAAATGATGTCTATGAGTTTTACAATTTGGGAATCGGGGATCCTATCCCGGTATCCGCCGCCTCCAGGCTGGGAATCGGAGATTTGCTGGATGAGGTTGCCAGGCATTTTACCGCAGAGCAGCTGGAAGAGGATCAGGACGACCGGCCGCGTATCGCTGTAGTAGGAAAACCTAATGTAGGGAAGTCCTCCCTGATTAATAAGCTTCTTGGAGAAAACCGGGTCATTGTATCCGATATAGCCGGCACTACCAGAGATGCCATTGACACGGAAATCTCCCATAATGGCACAGATTATGTCTTTATCGATACAGCCGGGCTCCGCCGGAAAAGCAAGATCAAAGAGGATTTGGAACGCTACAGTATTATCCGCACCGTAACCGCTGTAGAGCGGGCAGATGTAGTGGTAGTGATCATCGATGCGGTAGAAGGCGTTACCGAGCAGGACGCTAAGATTGCCGGCATTGCCCATGATCGGGGAAAAGGCGTTATTATAGCGGTAAATAAATGGGATGCCATTGAGAAAAATGACAAAACCATTTACGAATATACGAATAAAATAAAAGAAGTCCTGGCTTATATGCCCTATGCGGAATATCTCTTTATCTCCGCCCGGACAGGGCAGCGGCTTAATAAACTGTTTGATCTAATTGATATGGTTCGCGAAAACCAGAATTTAAGAATTGCAACCGGCGTTCTCAACGAGATTATGATGGAAGCAGTGGCTATGCAGCAGCCTCCATCAGATAAAGGCAGGCGATTAAAACTTTACTATATAACCCAGGTATCGGTAAAGCCCCCTACCTTCGTAATTTTTGTAAATGACAGGGAGCTGATGCATTTCTCCTATACCAGGTATTTAGAAAATAAAATTCGGGAAGCATTTGGATTTCGCGGAACCGCCCTCCGTTTTTTAATCAGGGAGAGAAAAGCAAAGGAGCAGTGAATATGGAGAGGGGAATTTGTCTGGTAATCGGTTATCTGTTCGGGTTGATTCAGACAGGATACTTTTACGGCAAAACTCAGGGAGTGGACATCCGTCAACACGGAAGCGGCAATTCCGGCGCTACCAATACCCTTCGGGTGCTTGGGAAAAAGGCTGGGCTTATCGTATTTTTCGGAGATTTCTTAAAGGCTCTGATTCCCTGTGTGCTGGTGAGGCTTTTTTTGGGAGACGGAGCTCTCTACAGCAGGGTACTATTGTTTTATACCGGCTTTGGCGTTACTCTTGGCCACAATTATCCGTTTTACTTAGGTTTTAAGGGAGGGAAGGGCATTGCTGTTATGGCCGGAATTCTAGTGGCCAGTGACTTGCGGATCACTTTGGTATGCGCTGCTGTCTTTATAGGCTGTGTTGCCATTACCCGGTTCGTATCTCTGGGATCCCTTTTGGTGGCAACGATTTTCTGGGTCATGACAGCCTGGTTTACTCTGACAGGAAGTTATGGAACCGCTCTTTGGCATGATGTTTCCGGCATGACCTCTATGAATACCTCTACCTTAAAGATAGAATGCATTTTTGTAGCCTTTGTCATTACCGCTATGGCTTTCTGGCGTCACCGGGCCAATATCGGCCGCCTCCTTCGCGGTACAGAAAACAAGCTGGGGGCAAAAAAATAGGAGATTTTTATATGGCAAACATCGGAATAATCGGTTCGGGAACCTGGGGAACTGCTCTGGCCCTGCTTTTGACACAAAACGGCAGTCAGGTAGTTTTATGGTCTGCCTTTGAGGATGAGGCAAAGGTGCTCCGCACTGCCGGAAAACATCCCAATCTGCCGGATGCAGTGATTCCGGAACAGATGGAAATTACTACAGACTTAGGAAAAGTTATGGAGGACAAAGACATTCTGGTTTTGGCCGTCCCTTCTATCTTTGTCCGCCAGACTGCGGCAAAGATGGCTTCCCGCTGCAGAAAAGGCCAGATTATTGTTAACGTAGCAAAAGGAATTGAAGAAAAGAGCCTGAAGGTACTCTCGGCGGTTATTGAAGAGGAACTCCCTATGGCAGACGTGGCAGTTCTTTCAGGCCCCAGCCACGCAGAGGAAGTGAGTCGGTTTCTTCCCACTACCTGTGTGGCGGGAGCTCATTCAAAAGCCACGGCGGAGGCTGTCCAGAAGGCATTTATGAGCCAGGCTTTCCGAGTATATACAAGTCCGGACATGACAGGGATTGAATTGGGGGCGGCGCTTAAAAATGTAATTGCCCTGGCTGCCGGTATTGCAGACGGTCTTGGCTACGGGGACAATACCAAAGCCGCCTTGATTACCAGAGGAATCGCAGAGATCAGCCGCCTGGGCACAGCTATGGGAGGAAAACCTCAGACCTTTGCAGGCCTTTCCGGAACCGGCGATTTAATTGTTACCTGCGCCAGCGTCCATAGCCGCAACCGTAAAGCCGGTATCCTTATAGGGAAGGGATATTCTATGGAAGAGGCTATGAAAGAGGTAAAGATGGTAGTGGAGGGAGTATACTCGGCCAAGGCGGCCTTAGCTTTATCTCAAAAGTATCAGGTCCCTATGCCTATTGTAGAGCAGGTAAATCAGATCCTGTTTGCAGGCAAGCCTGCCGGGGAAGCAGTTCAGGAGCTGATGTTAAGGCATCGCCAGATAGAAAGTCAGGAGCTGATTTGGGAAAAGTAATCAACGGCACTGATAACCCGTCGGAATGGCATATATAAATTTTGCTTATAATAGAGTACATTTTTACAGAGAAATTAAAAAATAAGAGTGAGAAACGGTTGACAACCTCATAATTACTCACTATAATTTATAAAAGCTTTCAAGCAGCGGCTTTTAGGCAAAAACTGGCAGATATTCCAGCGTGCCAAGGCCGTTTTCGCGTGCCAGGGATGTACGTGCAGAGCGAACAATGTCCGTTAATGTATAAACATTCCATTAAATGCGAAGAAAAAAGAGGAGGACATAATTATGAAAAAAAGATTTTTAAGCCTGGCTCTGGCAGCTGCAATGGCAGCTTCCTTAACCGCATGCGGCGGCGCAGGCAGTGACACGCAGGCAACGACTCAGTCCGAGGCAGCTGATGCTGCCGGAACAGAAGCCCCGGCAGCGTCAGAAGCAACCGAAGCTCCGGCAGCGTCAGACGGCGCAACCTGGAAGATCGGTGCAATCGGCCCCTTAACCGGCGGAGCTGCTATTTACGGAAATGCAGTAGTAAACGGCGCTCAGATTGCAGTGGATGAGATCAACGCGGCAGGCGGCATTAATGGTTTTCAGATTGAGTACATGAGCGCCGACGACGAGCACGATGCTGAAAAGGCGGTAAATGCTTACAACAGTTTAAAGGACAAGGGAATGCAGCTGTTAGTTGGAACCACTACTTCCAACCCTTGTATTGCAGTTGCAGATAAAACTGCTGCAGATAATATGTTCCAGATAACTCCCTCCGGTTCTGCTGTAGAGTGTGCGGCAAATCCCAATGTATTCCGTGTTTGCTTTTCTGATCCGGATCAGGGTGTTGCTTCTGCAAAATATATCGGCGAGCATAAGCTGGCTACCAAAATTGCAGTAATTTATGACAGTTCTGATGTTTACTCCAGCGGTATTTATGCAAAGTTTGCAGCAGAGGCTGACAGCCAGGGCTTAGAGATTGTTGCTGAGGAAGCATTCACCGCAGACACGAACAAGGATTTTACCACCCAGCTGCAGAAAGCAAAAGACGCTGGCGCCGAGTTAGTATTCCTTCCTTTCTACTATACCGAGGCTGCTTTGGTTCTGACCCAGGCGAATACTATGGGCTGGGATCCCTTATTCTTCGGATGCGACGGTATGGATGGTATTTTAGGTGTTGAAAACTTTGACACCAGCTTGGCAGAAGGCCTGATGCTGTTAACTCCTTTTGCGGCAGACGCAGAAGATGATTTAACCGTAAATTTTGTAACGACCTACAAAGAGAAGTACAGTGACATTCCGAATCAGTTTGCGGCAGACTCCTATGATGCTGTATACGCACTGAAGGCAGCCTTAGAGGATGCAAATGCAAATCCGGAAATGAGTGTGTCTGATATTTGTGAGGCTGTGAAGGCTTCTATGGTTAAAATTTCCGTAGACGGCCTTACCGGCGCAGGCATGACCTGGAATGCAGAGGGCGAGCCCTCCAAGGCCCCCAAGGCAGTAAAGATCGAGAACGGTGCTTACGTTTCTATGGAGTAATAAATTCGTAAGCTTTCTAAGCATAACATAAAAACCCATAAGAGGGTTGTCAAGAGACAACCCTCTTTCAGTATGAAAACAAGAGGTGTAACGCAAATGAGCTTTCTGTCCTATCTAATCAGCGGAATCAGCCTGGGAAGTGTATATGCAATCATTGCGCTGGGCTACACGATGGTTTACGGCATTGCAAAGATGCTGAACTTCGCACACGGTGATATCATCATGGTGGGCGGATATATGGTATTTATTGTAGTCAGCACCATGGGTATGCCGCCGGCAGCCGGTATCCTGACAGCAGTGTTAGTATGTACTTTATTAGGCGTGACAGTTGAGAGGATAGCATATAAGCCTCTTCGCGGCGCTTCTCCTTTGGCAGTGTTAATTACAGCAATCGGTGTCAGCTACCTGCTTCAGAATCTGGCCCTGCTTTTATGGGGAGCTGATACGAAAGCTTTTACCTCTGTGGTCTCTATAGAACCTCTGCGTCTGGCAGAGGGGCAGCTTATGATTACCGGTGAGACCATTGTCACCATTACTACATGTATCGTGGTTATGGCAGCATTAACCGCTTTTATTAACAAGACGAAAACCGGTCAGGCTATGCTTGCCGTGTCTGAAGATAAAGGGGCAGCTACTCTTATGGGAATCAATGTAAACCGCACCATTGCTGTTACCTTTGCCATCGGTTCAGCTCTGGCGGCAGTGGCAGGAGTGCTCCTTTGCTCCGCCTATCCTTCCCTAACACCTTATACCGGCGCTATGCCCGGCATTAAGGCCTTTGTGGCGGCGGTATTCGGCGGTATTGGATCGATTCCCGGCGCTATGATCGGCGGTATTTTGCTGGGGGTAATTGAAAACCTTTCCAAAGCATACATTTCATCCCAGCTTTCGGATGCCATTGTATTCTCTGTTCTGATTATTGTCCTTTTGGTACGTCCCACCGGTATTATGGGCAAAAAGATCAGTGAAAAAGTCTGATGGAGGTGAATAAGTGATGAAAACCAAAAGACCCATTAAAAACCTCTTAAAAGGCAACGGTGTAACTTATGGCATGGTAATCATAGCCTATATCCTGGTGGAAATTGCTTTAAAGACCGGCAATATGTCCAGCCTGATGCAGGGATTATTAGTTCCCTTATGCATCTATTCCATTCTGGCGGTATCCCTGAATCTGGTAGTAGGAATCTCCGGTGAGCTAAGCCTGGGGCATGCAGGCTTTATGTGTGTAGGGGCTTTTTCCGGAGCCTTATTTTCCAAAGCTTTTAAGGGTGCAATTGACCCTACAGTCAGTTTGATTATTGCTATTATAATCGGCGCGGCGGTGGCGGCGGTATTCGGAATTTTAATCGGGATTCCCGTTCTGCGTCTCCGGGGCGATTATCTGGCAATCGTAACTCTGGCTTTTGGTGAAATTATCAAAAATATTATCAATGCCATCTATTTAGGCGTGGACTCCGCTGGCCTCCATTTTTCTATGAAGAGTGAAGTAGCACTAAAATTAGATGCAGAAGGCACCGTGCTGATTAAAGGCGCTCAGGGAATTACCGGTACGCCTCAGGCATCTACGTTTACCATTGGTGTGATTTTATTATTAATTACATTGTTTGTTGTCATAAATCTGGTAAATTCCAGGACCGGCCGGGCCATTATGGCTATTCGTGACAACCGGATTGCGGCAGAGTCTATTGGCCTTCACATTACAAAGTATAAATTACTGGCATTTACCGTATCCGCTGCACTGGCAGGGGTTGCAGGGGTTCTTTATGCCCATAACCTGACTACCCTGGCCGCGCTCCCCAAAAACTTTGGATATAATCAGTCCATTATGATTCTGGTATTTGTGGTGCTGGGGGGCATAGGCAATGTCCGCGGATCGGTTATCGCGGCTGTGGTACTGACCTTGCTTCCGGAGCTTTTACGGGGGCTTAATAACTATCGCATGTTGATTTACGCTATTGTGCTCATTGCCATGATGCTGTTTAACTCCAGTCCCAAGGCAATTGAGCTTCGGGAACGCTTTGGGGATTTCTTTAAGAAAAAGACTGGTAAAAAGGAGGTAGCATAACATGGCAGCACCTATGCTGGAAGTAAAAAGTTTAAGCATCTCCTTTGGAGGCCTGAAAGCGGTAGACAGTTTTGATGTCACTATTGAGAAAGAACAGCTCTATGGTCTTATTGGTCCCAACGGTGCGGGAAAAACCACGATTTTTAATCTGCTTACAGGAGTATACAAGCCGGATACCGGAAGTATTGTCCTGGACGGCAAAAATATTACCGGCAAAAAGACTATTGAAATTAACCAATGCGGCATCGCCCGTACCTTTCAGAATATCCGTTTATTTAAGGATTTAACAGTTCTGGACAACGTAAAAGCCGGCCTGCATAACAGCCATCCTTACTCCACCCTTACTGGGATTTTCCGCCTGCCTAAATATTACAAGGTAGAAAAAGAAATGGATGAGAAGGCTATGGAGCTTTTAAAAGTGTTTGATTTGGATAAAGAATCCCGCTATAAGGCTTCCAACCTTCCTTATGGAAAACAGAGAAAGCTGGAGATTGCAAGAGCATTGGCTACGAATCCCAAATTGCTTTTATTAGACGAACCGGCGGCAGGGATGAACCCTAACGAGACCGCGGAGCTGATGAATACGATCCGTTTTGTCCAAAAAGAATTTAATATGACGATTCTTTTGATTGAGCATGATATGAAGCTGGTATCCGGTATCTGTGAACGTCTGACTGTATTAAATTTCGGTCAGGTTCTGGCAAGCGGGGAGACCAGCCAGGTATTAAACAATCCTCAGGTTATCACTGCATATCTGGGAGAGTAAGGAGGAAATAATATGGCAATGCTGGAAGTCAGAGACTTGGAAGTATATTACGGCGTCATCCAGGCCATTAAAGGGATTTCCTTCGATGTAAACCAGGGAGAAATCATCGCTTTAATCGGTGCAAACGGCGCAGGCAAAACTACAATCCTTCATACTGTAACCGGCCTGATTCCTTCGAAGGCAGGACACATTATTTATGAAGACAGGGATATTACAAAAATACAGGGACATAAGCTGGTTCCCATGGGAATTGCTCATGTTCCGGAGGGCCGCCGGGTATTTGCCCAGCTCTCTGTACTGCAGAATTTAAAACTGGGAGCCTTTACCAGAAACGACAGGTCAGAGACAGAAGCTACCTTGGAGATGGTATATGATCGATTTCCCAGATTAAAGGAGAGAAAGAACCAGTTAGCCGGAACCCTTTCCGGCGGCGAGCAGCAGATGCTTGCCATGGGCCGGGCCCTTATGAGCCACCCCAGGCTGATTGTAATGGACGAACCTTCTATGGGGCTTTCTCCCATATATGTAAATGAGATCTTCGATATTATTCAGAAAATTAACGGTGACGGAGTAACGGTCCTTTTGGTAGAACAGAACGCCAAAAAGGCATTATCGATTGCCAACCGGGCATATGTATTAGAGACTGGTAACATCGTTTTAGGCGGAGATGCGAAAGAACTGATGAATGATGACAGAGTTAAGAAGGCATACTTAAGCGAATAGGAAATCTTTGTAAAAAAGCTGGGAATATCCTGGCTTTTTTAAATACATTATGGTAAGATTAACCTAATAAAAAATTTTTAATGAAGGGGCGATGGGGATTATGCTGCAAAAAGCAATTGAACTGGCTACAGCTGCGCTAAGCGGGATTACAGAGGAAAACGGCAGACCTTATATGGATCATGCAATCAGAGTCATGGACAAGATGAGCACAGAAGAAGAAAAGCTGGTTGCAGTGCTCCACGATGTAGTGGAGGACACGGAGATGACCATTCGGGATTTGGAGTGCTATGGTTTTCCCAGAGCCGTTATGGAGGCGGTGGAGCAGCTTACCAAACGGCGCGATATGACATATTTTGATTATATCGACGATATCAGCTGCAGTGAGCTTGCTACCAAGGTAAAGATAGCGGAGATCGAGGACAATAAAGATATTTTCCGTGTCAATAAAATGTCTTTTCGAACCTATTCTTTAGAAGAGAGGGCCCAAAGAGCCTTGAAAATCCTCCGGCAGGCGGGACAATAAAAGCCCCTGTCTGAGCTGCTGATGAACTTTTCGTATACATATGGAAATACCTCCCTGCATATACTGTATCAGCACAGCAAGGGGGTATTTTTATGGACAATTTTCATGTATACAAAGATATTGAAGCCAGGACAGGAGGGGATATCTATATCGGCGTAGTAGGCCCTGTCCGAACCGGAAAATCCACTTTTATCAAACGGTTTATGGAGCTTTTGGTGCTCCCTAAGATGGAAGATGAAAACCAGAGAAATTTAAGCAGGGATGAGCTTCCTCAAAGCGCGGCGGGAAAGACCATTATGACTACAGAACCTAAATTTATTCCAAAAGAGGCGGCGAAAATCCAGTTGGGAGACGGGATCTCCGCCCGGGTACGGCTCATTGACTGCGTAGGCTTTATGGTAGACGGAGCTGCCGGACACATTGAAAATGATGCGGAGCGGATGGTAAAAACCCCTTGGTTTGACCACGAAATTCCTTTTACCAGGGCAGCGGAGATTGGCACCAGGAAAGTGATTACCGATCATTCCACCATCGGTATCGTGGTAACTACAGACGGCTCTTTCGGAGATATTAAGCGCCCTGGATACATAAATGGGGAAAAAACTGCAGTAGAAGAATTAAAGGCCATGGGAAAGCCTTTTATCGTTCTCTTAAACTGTGAACGCCCTTATTCGGAAGAAACCATAAAACTTGCCGGAGAACTGGAGGCAGAATACAATGTTACAGTTATGCCTGTCAACTGTGAGCAGTTAAAGAAGGAGGATATCCACCAGATTTTGGAGAAGGTGCTAAAAGAATTTCCTGTAACGGAAATGGATTTTTATATTCCTAAATGGTTGGAGCTTTTGCCTGCCTCTCACTGGCTTAAAGAAAAGATTATTGAAAAAGCCAGGGATATGATCAAAAATGTCACCTATATGAAAGAGGTTTCCTCCGCCAAGCCTGAGCTTACTCCCGAGGAGGAGGGACGGGGTGCCTTACGCATCCGGGAAATGAATATGGCTGACGGATCAGTTTCCATGGACATTCAGGTGGATGATAGATACTATTATCAGACATTAAGCGATTATGTAGGGATTCCTATTTCCGGAGAGTATGAACTGATGCAGACCTTGGGGAGTTTGGCGCGAATGCAGAAGGAATATCAAAAGGTGGAAAATGCTATGAACCAGGTTCGGATAAAAGGTTACGGCGTTGTTACCCCGGACCGATCGGAAATCGTTCTGGATGAACCTCAGGTTATCCGCCACGGCAACAAATATGGGATAAAAATGAAAGCGCAGGCTCCGTCCATTAATTTGATTAAGGCCCAGATTGAGACAGAGATTGCCCCTATTGTGGGAAATGAGCAGCAGGCGGAGGATTTGATTGCTTACATAAAAAACAACAGCCAGATTGGTGACGGAGGTATCTGGGATACCAATATTTTCGGAAAATCCGTAGAGCAGATTGTGGAGGATGGCATTCAAGCTAAAATTTCCCAGCTTACAGAGGATTGCCAGATGAAGCTTCAGGACACTTTACAGAAAATAATTAATGACAGCAGCGGAGGTATGATTTGCATAATCATATAAAATGTGGTATAATAAAAACAATATAAACTCTTGACAGGGATTTTTAGGCCTGGTGAGAATATAGGAGTAACAGGAAAACAGACAGGGATGTTCGCTGCACATACAGAGAATTTTCTCTGTCTATTTTTTACAAGGAGGAAGAGCGCTTGTGAAACGAAAGTTTCACAATGGGAATGCGTTCTGACGAACTGGCAGGTGACGCATAGCGGCACGTGCCGATACGACTGAAAGGAGGTACTTTCTATGAAACTGACCTTTATCGGAGCTGACCACGAGGTTACCGGAAGCTGCCATTACCTGGAAGTGGGAGAAAAGAAGATTTTAGTTGACTGCGGCATGGAGCAGGGAATCAATGTTTATGAAAATGCAGATCTTCCCGTAAGCTACTCCCAAATCGATTATGTGCTGTTGACCCATGCCCATATCGATCATGCCGGCCTTCTGCCGCTGATTTATGCCAAAGGCTTTCGGGGCGCTGTTATTGCCACAGATGCCACTACGGATTTGTGTGACATTATGCTGAAGGACTCCGCTCATATCCAAGAGATGGAAGCAGAGTGGAAAAACCGGAAGGCCCGCCGGGCGGGACGTCCGGAAGAACCGCCTATTTACGACATGAATGATGCCATAGGGATACTAAAATTATTTAAGCCATGCCGGTACGGAGAGAAGGTGGAATTCTGTGATGAGTTTTCTGTCCGTTTTATAGATGCCGGACATCTTCTGGGTTCCGCCTCCATAGAAGTTTGGGCCAGAGAAGCCGGTATAGAGAAAAAACTGGTATTCTCCGGGGATATCGGCAATAAAAATAAGCCCATGATCCGAAGCCCTCAGTATATCCGGGAAGCAGACTATATCTTGATGGAGTGCACCTATGGTGATCGATATCATCAAAAGGGAGGTAACCATGTTCAGGAGTTGGCGGATATTATTCAGAGCACTCTGGACAAAGGAGGAAATGTGGTAATTCCCGCTTTTGCAGTAGGGAGAACTCAGGAGCTTTTGTATTTTATCCGAAGCATTAAAGAGCAAGGACTGGTAAAGGGACACGGCCATTTTGACGTTTATGTGGATAGCCCTATGGCAGTGGAAGCCACAGAGGTTTTCAAAGAAAACGGATTAGATTGCTATGATGAGGAGACACAGGCCCTGGTAAGACGGGGCGTCAATCCTATTGGTTTTCCGGGGCTTAAGCTTTCTATTACCAGCGATGAGTCTAAAAATATCAATTTTGACACCGAACCCAAAGTAATTATCTCCGCTGCCGGAATGTGTGATGCAGGCCGGATCCGTCATCATTTAAAGCATAACCTGTGGCGTCCGGAAAGTACCATTGTCTTTGCAGGCTATCAGGCAGAGGGCACTCTGGGACGGGCTTTGGTGGAAGGCAGAAAGACTGTAAAGATTTTCGGTGAAACTATTGATGTGGAAGCAAAGATTGTAAATATCAGCGGTCTCAGCGGTCACGCTGACAGGGAAGGGCTGCTGGAGTGGATCTCTGCTTTTGAGAAAAAGCCGGATAAGGTGTTTATGGTCCACGGAGAGGATACGGTATGTACGAATTTTGCCCTGACATTGGCGGATGAATTAGGGATTTCTGCAGAAGCGCCTTTCTCCGGCTCCGTATTTGATCTGGCAGAAGGCCAGTGGATTCGGGAAACAGCCGGTATTCCCGTAAGCAAAGAAGCTGTTTCCAAGAGAAAAGCTTCCGGTGTATATGCCCGCCTGGTTTCCGCTGGAGAACGGCTCATTCAGGTAATCCGCCACAACGAAGGCGGAGCCAACAAAGATTTGGCCAAACTTGCGGATCAAATCCATGCATTATGTGATAAATGGGACAGATAGGAGAGACAGCAGGTTATGAGTAAGGTACAGATTTATACGGACGGATCCGCAAGAGGAAATCCTGACGGGCCGGGGGGCTATGGGGTGGTCCTTCAGTTTACAGACGGAAATGGACAGCTCCATGAAAAGACCATGTCCGCCGGATTTGTAAAGACTACCAATAACCGGATGGAGCTTTTAGCGGCAATTATGGGATTGGAGGCTTTAAACAGGCCCTGTCAGGTGGAGCTTTATTCTGACTCCAAATACCTGACGGATGCGTTTAACCAGGGATGGATTGAAAGCTGGGTAGCCCACAATTGGATAAGAGGCAAATCCGGGCCGGTTAAAAATATAGATCTGTGGAAACGCCTTCTAAAGGCTAAGGAAAGACATGAGGTAAATTTTATCTGGGTAAAGGGTCATGCAGGCCATCCTCAGAATGAAAGATGCGATAAAATGGCGGTAGAAGCGGCTTTGGGAGAAAAACTTCTGATAGATCCGGGAGTCCCGTAAGAGCTAAAAACTTATAAATATTACGCAAACCTTACGATATATTACGCTTTTTTGTATCCTATTCCTTTTCCGGAAAAAGTGTGTTATGGTACTATCAGTGGATCTGTATACGTTCCGCAGCGGACTTTTGCAACAGATTGGTTCCCGGACAAATGGCAAAGGAAAGGGATGTGAATGGTCAGAAGCAGTAAGAGGCTGGCTCTGGTTGTTGGTATTATCATAGCCGGCAGCTCGATTACCGCCTATACCAACTATTATATAACAAAACAACAGAGCAAATACCGCCAGATGGCAGTTCCTCAAGAGGAGGCAAAGACGGCAGCTTTTGCCGGGGGCATTGCCATAATAAATGAAACCGGGACGGCAATGGCCGTTCTGGGAGAAAATTCCGAAACAGAGGAAAAGGAAACAGCTTCTGAAGAGTCAGGGCTAAGCCGGAGCTTAAATACCCCCTCCCTAAAAGAGGCAGAGGCAGCCGTTTCTCCACAGGCTGCTGACACAGAGGAATCGGTGCTTTCCCAACAGAAGATATTGCCGGAAGCGGGGGTGAGAGCTGCCGGTTTTACAGCCCCCGTGGCAGATGCACAGACCAATGTGTTATCCGCCGGTCTGGCAGAAGAGAAAAATCTGGCGGCTGCAGATGAAGAAGAATCGGTTTACAGCCAAAGCAAAAGCCGGCTGGACGAGCTGGATATCCAGATTCAGAAGATGCGGGATGCCCAGGTGGATTCTACTGCCTACTCTATCAAGGCATTGGCAGATACAGAACTTAAGCTGTGGGATAGAGAGCTAAGCAATGTTTACATTCAGATTATGGATCAGCTGGATGAAGAAGAACAGATGAATCTTGCCAAGGACCAACGGGAGTGGATGAACCAGCGGGATGTCCAGGCGGAGTCGGCTGCTCCGCGAAATAAGAGCGGATCTGTTGAAAGCGCCGGCTATACGGCTTCTCTGGCAGCTTCTACCAGGCAGAGAGCTTATGATTTGCTAGAAAGGTATCAAACTTATTTAAAATAATTTCTTTTAGAGGGCGGCCGGCCCTCTTTTTTTAGTTTCCCTACTTGATAAATGAATTTTCCTATGATAGGATATAAAAATGGAAAAGGGTTATAAAAAACAGCTTGATAAGGAGGTTATGATATATGGGATTTTTAACTAGCTTTGTAGGATATGTTGTAAAAGCGGCAGTTTTTGCGTTTTTGGCATGGGCCGGTATTGTATTGGGGAAGAAATACAGGGATAAAAAGGATTCGCAAAAGGCGAATTAATAGTTTGGAGGACTAAAGACGTGCAGAAGTATGGTGTAAACGAATTAAGAAGAATGTTTCTGGAGTTCTTTGAAAGCAAAGGACATCTGGCAATGAAAAGCTTCTCCTTAGTTCCGCATAATGACAACAGTTTATTACTGATCAACTCTGGTATGGCGCCCTTAAAGCCCTATTTTACCGGTCAGGAGATCCCGCCCAGAACCAGGGTGTGCACCTGCCAGAAGTGCATTCGTACCGGAGATATTGAAAATATCGGCAAGACTGCAAGGCATGGCACCTTTTTTGAAATGCTGGGCAACTTTTCTTTCGGAGATTACTTTAAACATGAAGCCATTGCCTGGTCCTGGGAATTTTTAACCCAGGTGGTAGGCCTTGAAGCCAGCCGCTTATATCCGTCGGTTTATTTGGAAGATGACGAGGCATTTGAGATTTGGAATAAAGAGATTGGCATCCCGGCAGAGCGGATTTTCCGATTCGGCAAAGAGGACAACTTTTGGGAGCACGGTTCCGGTCCCTGCGGCCCCTGTTCCGAGATTTACTATGATCGGGGCGAAAAGTACGGCTGCGGTAAGCCGGATTGTACCGTAGGCTGTGAATGTGACCGTTATATTGAGGTTTGGAACAATGTCTTTACCCAGTTTGACAACGACGGCCACGGCAACTATACCGAGCTGGAGCACAAGAATATTGACACCGGCATGGGCTTAGAGCGTCTGGCAGTGGTGGTACAGGATGTAGATTCCCTGTTTACCGTTGACACCAATAAAGCGCTGCTGGATCGTGTCTGTCAGCTGGCTCACACAGAGTATCAGGCTGACCACGAAAAGGATGTTTCTCTTCGTATTGTAACCGATCACATTAAATCCTGTACCTTTATGATTTCCGACGGCATTATGCCTTCCAATGAAGGAAGAGGCTATGTCCTGCGCCGCCTTCTGCGCCGTGCTGCCCGTCATGGCAGAAAATTAGGCATTGAGGGGAAATTCTTAGCAGATTTAAGCAGCACTGTTATCAGTCTTTCCAAAGACGGCTATCCGGAGCTGGAAGAAAAGAAAGCTATGATTTTTAAGGTGCTTTCGGAAGAAGAGGACAAGTTTAACAGAACTATCGATCAGGGGCTTGCTATTTTAGGGGACATGGAGGAAAAGATGGCGGCAGAGGACAGCAAAAAGCTGTCTGGCGCTGATGCCTTTAAGTTATATGATACCTATGGCTTCCCCTTAGATTTAACCAAGGAGATTTTGGAAGAAAAGGGCATGGAGGTAGATGAGGACGGCTTTACCGCCGCCATGAAGGAGCAGAAGGAAAAAGCCAGAAAGGCCAGAAAGACTACCAACTATATGGGTGCTGATGTAACGGTATATCAGTCCATTGATGCCGCTGTCACCACCAGATTTGTAGGTTATGACCGTCTGGTTCATAACTCTGAGATCACTGTTCTCACCACAGAAGACGAGATTGTAGAGGCGCTGACTGACGGCCAAAAGGGAACCATTTTAGTGGAGGAAACTCCCTTCTATGGCACCATGGGCGGTCAGCAGGGCGATACCGGGGCGATAATAAGCGAAAGCGGCGAATTTAAAGTAGAAGATACCATTCACTTACAGGGCGGAAAGGTTGGCCATGTGGGTATTATGGTAAAAGGCATGTTCCAAACCGGGGAGACGGTTACTTTAAAAGTATGCGAAAAGATGCGCCGCTCCACAGAGAAGAACCACAGTGCAACCCACCTGCTTCACAAGGCTCTCCGAACCGTTTTGGGAACCCACGTAGAACAGGCAGGATCCTTTGTGGCTCCGGATCGCCTCCGCTTCGACTTTACTCATTTCTCTGCTATGACAGGGGATGAAATTGCCAGAGTTGAGGCCATTGTAAATGAAGAGATCCGCCGCTCCTTACCTGTAGTGACTCAGGAAATGTCTTTAGACGATGCCAAAAAGACCGGCGCCATGGCTCTGTTTGGCGAAAAATACGGAGATGTAGTCCGGGTGGTAAAGATGGGAGATTTCTCCACAGAACTCTGCGGCGGCACCCATGTATCCGACACCGGGGCCATTCAGGCATTTAAAATCCTGTCTGAGGCCGGTATTGCAGCAGGTGTGCGCCGTATTGAGGCCCTCACTGCAGACGGCCTGATGAGCTACTATAAAGAGGCGGAAAATGAGCTTCATGCTGCGGCTAAGACTGCTAAAACCACTCCCGCTGCATTAAATGCCAAAATTGAGGCAATGCTGGAAGAGATTAAGGCTCTTCACTCTGAAAACGAGAAGCTGAAAAGCAAACTGGCCAACGAGGCCATGGGAGACGTTATGAGTCAGGTTCAGGAGATTCAGGGTGTAAAATTACTGGCCATTAAGGTGACGGATGTAGATATGAACGGCCTGCGTAATTTGGGCGACCAGTTAAAAGAAAAGCTGGGAGAAGGCGTAATTGTCATTGCTTCTGTGGCAGAAGGCAAAGTTAATTTAATGGCAGCTGCAACAGAGGGCGCTCAGAAAAAGGGCGCTCATGCCGGAAATCTGATTAAAGCCATTGCCGGACTGGTTGGCGGCGGCGGCGGCGGACGTCCCGGTATGGCTCAGGCAGGGGGAAAGAACCCGGCCGGAGTGGATGATGCGCTGAAGGAAGCAGCAAAAGTTGTTGGAGATCAGATAAAATCATAAAATCTTCTTGACGTATGGTAAATTTATGATATAATCAATTCAGTGTGAAAAATACCCATACAGTTGTATTACGCACAATTACACAACTGGAGGGAGGTTAGGTGTGAGGCTATGTCAAACGTAATTGTTAAAGATAACGAGAGCTTAGACAGCGCTTTACGCAGATTCAAGAGAAACTGCGCGAAGGCTGGTATTCAGCAGGAAATTCGTAAGAGAGAACATTACGAGAAACCCAGCGTAAGACGCAAGAAAAAGTCTGAAGCTGCAAGAAAGCGTAAGTATAATTAATGTTGATCTCAAAAGGAGTCATTGCATTGTAGCAATGACTCTCTTTTTAATAAAATTTATCTGTATACCCTCAGCGGACAAGGAGATACTTGCCTTGTTCACTGAGGGTAATAAGGTTGTTGGAAAAAAGGATACAAAAGAGTTGAGGGGCTTTGGAAATGAAAAAATTTCAATATACGATTCGTGATAAAATGGGACTTCATGCACAGCCAGCAGGTTTTTTGGTAAAGACAGCCATGTCATTTCCCTGTAAAATAACCATTGTAGGGGAGGCAAGGCAGGCGGATGCCAAAAAAATCTTAGCTGTTGTCGGGCTGGGGATAAAATTTGGGCAGAAAATTATCGTAACAGCGGATGGAGAACAGGAAGAAGAGGCAATAAAAGCGCTAAAAGAATTTTTTGATAAAAATCTTTGATACCTTCGTCCACTGAAGGTAAACCACGGACAGCAAAGCATAAGGAGCAGGAACAAGTGAAAAACAACAAGCAAAACCAGTTGCTTCAGATTCTTTCAGAAACAGAACAGAGTATTCCCGCCGCAATTCTGGCTGGTCGGCTTGGCATCAGTGAGAGGACAGTCCGCAACTATATTAAAGAGTTAAATGACGCTAAAGGCATATCCATCATTTCATCACATGAGGGCTATCGGCTCCAGAATAAGACATTGATCCAGAATAACGTTCTTTCTAGCAATGAGGCGCGGAGTTGGCAGGTACTCTCCGATTTACTGACCAGTAAAGATGGGATAAATGCCTTTGACGAGGCAGATAATCTTTTTGTCAGTGCCAGCACAGTGGTCAACATCATCATCCCGCAGATAAAAAGTATGATTAAAGAATACGGATTAACCATAGAGTCTAAAAACTATCAATTTTACCTTAAGGGAAGCGAGCGGAATAAACGGCGGCTGATCGGATATATTGCCACCAGCGATTCCTATAGTTTCTGGAAAACAGACGAATCCCTTGTCCAGCTATTTCCGGAGCAGGATATTGATGGAATTATGCAGGAACTGTATCCGGTTTTTGAGAAAGCCCAGATTTATCTCAATGACTACTCTCTGAACAATTTGTTGGTCCATATCCTGGTGATACTGATTCGGCTTCAGTCAGGGGATGGTTTGGACGAGCCAGAAGCATCGGCCTCCACAGACAGACTTTTAGAATCCCTGTATGACAGGGAAGAAATTAAAGTTTTGGCAGACAGGATTTCCGCAAATTTTCTGGAAAATCATGGGATTCAGATTCCTGAGAGGGATTATCAGCAAATTTTGATTTTAATAGCCCTGTCCGCAGAGCATGAGACCGTAGACATCCGAAGCATGATAAGCCACGAGTTTATCAGCAATGTAGCTTCCATCCTGTCTTTGGTGTCAAAGCGATATTGCATTCTGGAATTTGACAATGATTTTATTATGCAGTTCGTTCTTCATGTATACTATGCTTACCAGCGATGCGCCTATCAAATGGGGATCCCTAATCCAGTGGGGCCTCAACTAAAAAAGGATTACGCTCCTGTTTATGATATGGCGGTATTTTTTGCCCATAATTTTTCTGATATTTACCAGGTAACCTTTAGTGAAGATGAGATTGCCTTTATTGCCTTTCACTTTGGGGCTTATCTGGAAAACAGCAAGCAGCACAAAGAGCTGGTGACTTGCACTATTGTGGTAGAGTCTTACCATTCCTACTCGAAAAAGCTGGTAAATGAAATCAGTGAAACCTTTAAAGAACGGCTCCTTATTCGAAATGTACTCTCTCTCAACTGCTTTTTACAGCACGCCACGGTTAGCGATTTGGTTATTACCACCTTGCCGGCAGAAAGTGACGGAAGACGTATTGTGCAGGTCAGTCCTATTCTGACAAGAAAAAATATGGATGTTATCCGTGAAAAGCTGGACGAGATTGAGGAAGAGAAAAAACTGCTGCACACCCGTACTTTTTTCCAAAGTTTGTTTCATAAGGAATTGTATTTTCGGAATCTTGTCCTTGAGGATGAGGAGGCATATATACGGTTTATGGGAAAACAATGCCTGGAACATGGCTTTATAAAGGAAGCTTTTATAAAAGACGTCCTTTTGCGGGAGTCCGTCTCAAGTACGGCTTTTACGGATGTTCTGGCAATGCCCCACGCTATCAGCCAGAATGCGGAGCAATCTTTTATCTGTGTAGTCCACAACAACATGCCCATTCGGTGGGGCAGAAAAATGGTGCATTTCATCCTTATGGTGGGGATCGCCAAAGACGAGATGAAATATTTCACTCCTGCCTTTGACTTGGTAGTGGACTTGTTCAACTCCACCAACCGAACCATAGAGTTATTGAAAACCAGCACATTTGAAGAATTTTGCAGGTGTATAAATTGATCTATTTGATATCCACAGCGTCTTTTGGGTAGAGAACCATTGGCACGCTGTGGAATTTTTATGCCTATAATGATTTTTCCGGCAAGGCGGCAATCTGTCTATATTGCCGCCTTACTGGAAAGAACTTTGTTTTATTTTTTAGAAAAAACATCCTAAAATAGCAGTACAAAGAACAGAAAAATATACAAAAAAGAAAGGGGAATTGTTATTATGGTCAGAATTTTACTGGCATGTGGCATTGGGGCATCTACGGGATTTATGGCAGCCAATATGAGAAAGGCGGCCAAGGCGCAGAATCTGGATGTGACCATTCATGCAGTCAGCAAATCACAAGTATCAGAGTATGCAGATAAAATCGATGTCCTTCTATTAGGTCCTCACTTTTCTGCGGAAGTGCCGGAGTATCAGGAGATGCTGAAAGGTCACAATGTAAAGGTTACATCCATTGACCCGGACGATTATGCTGCTTTGGATGGAGAAAGCATTCTGGAGGATGCCATTGCGTTCTACAATGAAGGCTAAAATCTATGATATAGGAGAAAATGGTTATGATGAATAAGATTCAAGAGTGGATTGAGAAGCATCTCGTTCCTGTTGTTAACAAAATCACAAAAAATTTCTGGTTCAGTATTGTGGCTGACGCCATCCTTTACATAGTTCCATTTTCTATGGTCAGCACCATACCGTCTCTGTGGGCAATTCTTCGGCGGTTCGTTCCGGCTCTTCCGGATATTTCGCCTATCAGCACCTTTTCCTTTGGACTTATCGGCCTGTTTGTGGCATACGTCATACCTTACAACTGTATGAACAAAATAGGCAAAAAAGATCGAGGCATGATTGCTGGATTTACAGGAATTGGCACCTTTATGATGTGCATGAACTTTGAGACAGTGGAAGGCGGCTCCCTTATTTCTATGTCGAAATTCGGCGCCGGAGGCATGTTTACGGCCATAGTTGTTGGATTGCTTGTGTCCGCTATTTACAAGGCCATGACCAAATTCTCATTCTTCAGCGAGGACAGTGTGCTTCCGGATTTTATTAAAAACTGGTTTGACAATATTATCGCTATTATTCTGAGCCTGACTGTCGGTTATATCTTTACCTACGCATTGAAGGTTGATGTATTTACCATGGTTCAGATTATCATGAAGCCAGTAACTGGATTTGCTCAAAGCGCTCCGGGCGTGGTGCTGATTGTATTCCTGCAAAATATTTTCTATTTCTTTGGCGTTTCAGGGTGGGTATTTACTCCGGTTACCAGGAGTATCACTCAGGCCGCTATTGCAGAAAACGCATCTTTAGTTGCGGCCGGTATGGCTCCCAAAAATATTTATGCTTATGGGTTCAGCCGTTACCATCACATCGGCGGCCAGGGAGCAACCTTGCCCCTTGCCCTGTATATGCTTCGAGCAAAATCAAAAAAGTACCGCCTTTTAGGTAAAGCTACCTTGGTGCCATCTGTCTTCAATATCAATGAGCCTTTACAGTACGGCGCAGTTGTAGGCAATCCGTTTATGCTGATTCCTACGGTGCTTATTGCTATTATTCTTCCCGGATTTTCTTATCTATGGTTTGCCATGGGTTGGGGAACTATCAACTATGTGAATTTTGACATGAATTTTGCACCTAATGCGGTTTCTGCATTCTTCATGTCTGGCGGGGATATTCGCAATGTACTTTTAGTTTGTATCAACTTTGTTATTGCCGCACTGATATGGTATCCATTCTTTAAGGCAGCGGATAAGGCAGAAGTGAAAAAGGAAGAAGAGAGAGCTGCTGCCAAAGCTGCTAAGCGGGCCGCTGTTAATGCATAAGCACTATTATCGTAAAAGAAAGAAGGAGCTTGATTATGAAAGATATTAATTCCATTGCTATTGAAGTCGTGATGAATGCCGGCGACGGGCGAGTAAAGATTGATGAAGCTCTGGCCGCTATGGCAGATGGGAATCTGAAAGGAGCTCAGGAGCTTCTTAAGGAGGCGGAAGCTCTTATTGTCAAGGCTCATAATGCCCAGACAGAGGTGATACAGAGTCAGGTCAGCGGTGAGAGTATGGAATATTCCCTGCTGTTCATCCACGCGCAAGATACGTTAATGACCATAAATACTGAATTGCGGATGGCGAAAAAGCTGCTTCCAATTGTAAAAATGCTGATGGAGAAGAAGGAGGACAAATAATATGGCAAAAACATTCCCTGATAATTTCTTATGGGGCGGCTCTACTGCCGCAAATCAGATTGAAGGCGCTTGGGACGAGGGCGGCAGGGGCCCTGCCACCTCCGATTTTGCAAGGCTTATTACAAAGGAAATTCGTGACACAGAGGGAACCTTTGATGTCCATGTTCCTCATAATGCGGCTTCTAAAGAAATGATTGAGGACATGAAGCTGCATCCGGAAAACTGGGAACTTCCCAAACGAAGAGGAATTGATTTTTACCATACATATAAAGAAGATATCAAGCTGTTTGCGGAAATGGGCTTTAAAGTATTCCGTATGAGTATTTCCTGGTCCCGGATCTTTCCTAATGGCGATGATCCGATTCCTAATGAAGAGGGACTTAAATTTTATGACGCTGTTTTTGACGAACTTCACAAATACGGGATTGAACCTTTGGTGACCCTTTCTCACTTTGACACTCCTCTTCACTTGGCGGAAGTCTACAATGGTTTTGCCAGCCGCCATACTACGGATGCATTTGTCCGCTATGCAGAGACGGTTATGAAGCGTTACAAGGGAAAAGTGAAATACTGGCTGACCTTTAATGAGATTAACAATGTTCTGTCTAATCCTTTTACCAGCAGCGGCGTGATTATGGATGGAGCGCCTGAGCCCTGTACCTGCAATCCTTATCTGGGAAACTGGCAGCTGAAATTTCAGGCAGTGCATAACCAATTTATTGCCAGCGCCTTAGCAGTAAAAAAACTTCATGAGATTGACCCGGAGGCGAAGATGGGAAATATGCTGTGCCGTCTGGAAAATTATGCGGAAAGTCCTAAGCCGGAGGATCAGCTGCAGGTTATGTTTGAAGACCACTTTAACTGGTTTTTTACAGATGTGCAGGCGGCAGGAGAGTATCCCTATTATATGCAGCGATTTTTCGATGAAAAT
>JAETNT010000046.1 GCA_021772025.1 Enterocloster bolteae
GCCTCTGCGGAAAGCCAGGTTCTATTGTTCTCTCCCATTCCATTCTCCTTCACTTTCCGCCTCAAAATGTTCTTTTACCAGCTTTACAACCGTACCCGACAGAAGAAAGAGAGCAATCAGGTTAGGGATGGACATCAAGCCGTTAAAAGTATCCGCAATACTCCACAAAAGCCCTAAATCGACAGTGGCGCCTAAGATGGCTACCAGGGAATAAAAAACCATAAAAGGCCGGATTACCTTTGGTGAAAACAGATATTCTATACATCTGGTCCCATAAAGCCCCCAGCCGATAATGGTAGAAAAAGCAAAACAGCACATAGCCACTGCCGTAAAGATGGAAACCCAGTTTCCATAAGTAGAAGTAAAACCTCGGATTGTAAGCTCTGCTCCCGCGGCGCTGCCATAATTTACCGGCACCCCGCTGCACAGAATCACCAAAGCCGTCAGAGTACAGATCAGAATAGTATCCGTAAACACTTCAAAAATTCCAAACAGCCCTTGTTTTACCGGTTTTCTAGTATCCGCACAGGCATGAGCAATGGGGCCGGTGCCCAAGCCTGCCTCATTGGAAAAAATTCCCCGAGATACGCCGTTTTTCATACTTACAAAAAAACTTCCCACTATACCGCCTGTAATGGCTTCCGGGTGAAAGGCTCCGTAAACGATAGAATAAAAAACCTGTGGGACACGCTGCAGGTTTAAAAGCACAACCCCTAGGGCCAGAAGAATATAAAGCAGAGCCATAAATGGCACCAGCCGCTCCGTTACCCGGCCAATTCTTTTAATTCCGCCTAACAATACCAGACCCACCAGAAAAGCAAGCCCTGTGCCCATTACCAGGTTTCCTACTGTCAAAGAGTCCTCCGTTACCAGATTATAATTAAGCAGAGCTGAGTTTATTGCCGC
This sequence comes from Enterocloster bolteae, assembly GCA_021772025.1. GTDB lineage: Bacteria > Bacillota > Clostridia > Lachnospirales > Lachnospiraceae > UMGS1370. Next base: position 907 of record JAETNT010000046.1, read on the forward strand.
CGTAATCGTGTTAACCTGGGTCGCATTTCCTGTACCAAATACGGTAAATACTCCAAAAACAGAAAACACTACCGCAAGCCATCTCCACTCTCTTCCCAAACCGTTTTTTATATAATACATAGGGCCGCCTACTAATTCCCCGTTTTCATTGGTTTCCCGAAAATGAACAGCCAGAGTTACTTCCGAAAATTTGGTACACATGCCAAGCAGGGCGGAAACCCACATCCAGAATACCGCTCCCGGCCCTCCAATAGCAATGGCCCCTGCTACTCCGGCAATATTTCCCGTACCTACAGTGGCGGCCAAAGCCGTACAGACTGCCTGAAAAGGCGTCATAGCCCCATCGGAAGCCTCTCTTTTGCGGAATACTCTGCCAATGGTAGTTTTCATTGCATAGAGGAATTTGCGGATTTGAATAAAGTGAAGACGCAGGCTCAAATATAATCCGACGCCGATAATACAAATCATGGCAGGGACTCCCCAGACGAATGTATTGACTGCTTTATTAATTTCTTCGATTGCCTGCAGCATATACTCTCCCCCCGTCATCTATCCGAAGCCTTCACAGAAAGCTTCGATTATTCACATACTTTTCTTACTGTATCATAAGTCCGGTTCAGCCATCGGATTCCCTCCTGAATTCCTTCTTCATTGAAATCAAAGAACTCCTGAAGGATCTGCTCCTTAGGCGTGACGTCAAAACTAAATGGCTCAGGCCAGGCGGAAACCATAAGCACCGTTTCTTCTTCACCTTCCCCGCCTTCTGTCGGGCGGGATGTCTTTTCCATCCGGTAGCGCATCCCTTTATAGCTTCCCGTAAATTTGGCTTTTTTAAGATATACGATTGGCATAAACTGGCTTCTGTCCAGCATTGCTCTCTGCTTCCTTTCCTGCTTTTTCAGAGAAAAAATCGGAATCTCTCTGATATCTTAATGGGCGTCAAACCAGCTGTCCCCTTCTTTTGCATCTACCTCCAGGGCTACAGACAAGTCCGCCGCATGTTTCATTTGGTTTTCTAGGATTTCTTTTACCTGGTCCACTTCGGTTTCCAACGCTTCAATCAACAGCTCGTCATGAACCTGCAGCACAATCCGGGATTTTAATCCCCGGCGGTCCATCTCCTGATCTACCCGAATCATGGCAATTTTCATAATATCCGCCGCGGTTCCCTGAATAGGGGAATTCATTGCCACTCTCTCACCAAAGGAGCGCTGCATAAAATTAGAGGATTTCAGTTCCGGGATAGGCCGGCGCCTGCCGAACATAGTAGTAACAAAGCCGTGCTCCTTACCGTCTGACACCTGTTTGTCCAAAAATTCCTTCACCCCGGGATAAGTCTCAAAATAGGTATTGATGTATTCCAGAGCTTCCTTTCTGGAAATGCTTAAATCTTCGCTTAGGCCGAAAGCGCTGATACCGTAAACAATACCGAAATTTACTGCCTTGGCGTTTCGTCTCATAAGAGGAGTTACTTCCTCCAAGGGAATATGAAATACCTGGGAGGCAGTAATCGCGTGAATATCCTGAGCTGATCGGTATGCCTCAATGAGCCGTTCATCGCCGGACATGTGGGCCAAGATCCGAAGCTCAATCTGAGAATAATCAGCATCCACAAAAGTGCAGCCCTGCTCAGGCACAAATACCCTGCGAATTTCCCGGCCCAATTCCATCCGCACCGGAATGTTCTGCAGATTTGGTTCGGTGCTGCTAATACGCCCGGTAGCCGTAATGGTCTGGTTGAATTTGCCATGAATCCGCTGATCCGTTCCGATAAAAGCAGCCAGCCCCTCCGCATAAGTAGAATAAAGCTTGGTAAGCTGGCGGTAATCCAGAATCATCCGAACCGCCGGTACATCCGGAGCTAATTTTTCCAATACATCCGCTGCTGTGGAATAGCCGGTTTTGGTCTTTTTTCCGCCTTTTAAGCCCATTTTTTCAAACAGCACCTCTCCCAGCTGCTTTGGAGAATTAATATTAAACTTCTCTCCTGTGGCCGCATAAATCTCCTTTTCCAGCTTGTCAATGCGGATCTTCAGCCGGCTTCCGTAATCTTTTAATTCCTGGCGCTCCACCTTAACCCCTGCCTCCTCCATTCGGTACAGGCTGTAGATCAAAGGCATTTCAATATCTGTAAACAGGGCTTTCATTCCCGTTTCTTCCAGCTTTTTATTGAGAACAGGGGCTGTTTTCCATAAGGAATACCCCAAGAAGCATACACAGTCCAATGCCTTTTGGTTTTCTTCCGCCAGAGCCTTGCCAAGAGCTGCTTTGCCTAATAAATCTGCCTGGGAAGGCAGTGTAATACCGCCGTAATCTCTTGCCAGATCGTCGTATCCATAGGTGTCCTTTAAAGGGTTTAAAAGATAGCCGGCCACGGCGGCATCTCTTACCCCATCCCCCCAGGACAGGTTCAAGAACGGAAGCTGGCTTTTTAAATCCAGCACCCAGACCATTTCCTGTTTTTTCCTGCAAAGGCCCTCCAGCTTATCCGCCAGATACCGGCCGGTTGTAAAGCCTTCCGCCGGAATAAAATAGGAATCCTCCGGTCCAAAGCATAGGGCAAGGCCGGCAATACAGCCGTAGATATCCTGACCAGCACCTAAAAGCTCATGGACAGAATCTGTAATAAGCTGAGCGCCTGTGACCTCTGCCTCCTCAGCCTTTAAAAATACCTCTTCTGCTCCGGAAAAATCCTTTATCACCCGGAAGCGGCTCCGAATATTGCTTTCATCCTGCCCTTGGGAAACTTGGGAAAAGCGGGCCAGAATGGATTTAAACTCCAGCCGCTTCATATACTGATAAGCCTCCTGAGTATATAGATTCCCAATCTCCGCATCCTTATAGGAAAAAGGGATACCGCAATCGATGCAGATAGTGGCCAGGGTTTTGCTGAGCCGGGCCAGGCCGTAGTGCTCTTCCAACGCTTTTTTTGCCCTTGGAGGCTTAATTTCCTCTAAATGAGCATAAGCGTTTTCAATAGTTCCATAAGAGGCGATTATAGCAGTAGCGGTCTTTTCTCCAATAGAAGGAACTCCGGGAATATTGTCAGAGGAATCTCCCATCAAAGCTTTTACCTCAATAAATTCTGCCGGAGTCACACCGTATTCCTGTTTTACATCCTCCGGATAATAATCCTTAATCTCCGTTTTCCCTTTAGCAGTTCTGGGAATCCGAATCTTAATATGAGTATCGGCAAGCTGCAGCAGATCCCTGTCGCCGGATACCACTGAAACCTCCACCCCTTCTTTTGCCTGGTTCTTGGCCACGGTTCCCAAAATGTCGTCTGCCTCAAATCCGGACATGGTAAGGATGGGAACTCCCATGGCTTCCAGTACTTCTTTTATCAGGGGAACCTGCTCATGAAGCTCTGCAGGCATAGGCTTGCGGGTACCCTTGTACTGGTCAAACATCTTGTGGCGGAAGGTAGGATCCTTTAAATCAAAAGCCACTGCCAGGTGATCCGCCTGCTCCTCGTCTAAAATTTTAAACATTATATTGAGAAATCCATAGACTGCATTGGTGTGAAGTCCCTCCGAATTGGTCAAATCCGGAACTCCGTAAAAGGCTCTGTTTAAAATGCTGTGGCCGTCAATTAATACCAGTTTTTCCATACTATACCTCATTTATAAAAATAGTCCCAGGAGTCGAAGCTGCATAATAATGATCACGGCAAGCCCCATTATCATCAAAGTATCTACCGAATATCTGACGGCCTGAAACATTCTGACCCTGCGGACATGCTGCCTGGACTGGTCCAGCAGTTCTTCCATCTCGCCTTTAATGTTGTAATTATCCGCATCAGAATCAAGCTGTCGAATCCCCAGATCCACAGTAAAGTAGATTTCCAGCTCTTCCTGGCAGTTCTCACATCCTTCTATATGTTCCAGAAATTCTTCCAGCTGCTCCTCGTCAAGCTCCCCATGGATATATGGGATAACCAGGCGCTCTGCCTCCTGACAATTCATAGTATGGCCTCCCGTCTTAAAAATAGTCGGTTCCTGGGCACTGAGAGTATGAAAAAAACCCGAAAGCCTATTGACGAATAAGCCTTCGGGTGCCCCTGCCAAGGAGTGCCGGCTGCGGGACTTGAACCCGCACGATGTCGCCATCAATGGATTTTGAGTCCACCTCGTCTGCCATTCCGACAAGCCGGCTTGCTTTGCAACGAGTATTATTCTAGCATAAGATCCAGGATTTTGCAAGCAGTTTTTTGTTTCTAAATGACGGCTGGCTAAACGTTCATGAATTGCCGGCTGTTTACAGTCGCACACAAACGTCTTTTTGCAATTTCCGTGTATTGGTTGCTCAAATCGATTCCAATCCCTTTTCTACCCAGCCGGACGGCAGCATCTACGGTGCTTCCTGTTCCTGAAAACGGATCCAGCACGATCCCTCCTACAGGGCAAGTAGATAAAATCGGAACGCGCAATAATTCTTCCGGAAAGACAGCGCAATGGGCATCTTTTCTCCAAATGTCTTCCGGAACGATTCTCCAGATGTTTGACGGTAAAAACCCTTTTTTCCGCATTTTTACGATAAAAAATCCCTTTTCACTAAGTTCTTTTGCACGTCCGCTGATTTTCTTGCTCTCACTATGATATACTCTTTGCTCTCCTCTTATGGTCATTCGAAAATCAACAATCTCTCCCCGCTTCATCTCATCCAGCGTTTCATTCAATGCGGCGAGGGCATTCTGCTTTTCCGCATCAGATAAAGCTTCTGAGCCTTGAATTTGAGAGAAATATTTTTTTCCGGTTACTCCTGTAGCGGAGATGATTTCTCCGTTTTTCTCATAGGCTGCTTTTTCCGGAACGATTCTTACTGCATCTGCATCAAAATAGTATTTACTGTTTTTTACAAATTGAAATACATGTTCGTAGATATCCCGAAAGCGATCTTTACAGCTCTGTGTGCCTTTCATTTGATCCCACACAATGTCACTCCTAAGGATCCAGCCCTCTTTTTCCATTGCCAAAGCAACGCGCCATGGCATCCCCATCAAACACTTTTTCCAGAATTTGTCCCCTATATTGAGCCAAAATGCCCCGGAAGGCTTTAGCACTCTTTTCAGTTCCCGTATCACTGCCATAAGATTTTCAACATATTCATCCGGAGAAGCTTCCATCCCGATGATATTTGATAATTCTCCATTATAATCCTCATATATTCTCTGCTGCCAGTACGGCGGTGATGTAATAATACAATCTATACTATTATCCGGAATACGCTTCAGGACATTTGCACTGTCGCCTATTTCAAAACAATATGGGGATTTCCCATTTAACACATTTTCAATCATTTAATTGCTCCATCCTCCCGGCCTTTTTTTACTGCATTTTCAAGAAATTTGTTCTGGGTCAAGTATTGGTCCGGATTCGCCCCCGCTAAAATTTTGTTAATCCCATTTAAATCGGTGCTTACATGGCGGCTTTCTGCAAGTTCAAATTTCTTTTCTTCTCCATTCCAGCAAAGCCGGTATGTCATAAAATGAATCACATCATTGAAATCTTGACGCAGATCCGATGTATCAACCGCGTTTTCTAAATATTCCAATGCAACATCCTGAATCACAAAAACTATTTTTTTATTCCACGTCTCTACAACCTGCCCTTTTTTATAAACCTGCTGCATCATGGTTTTCATAAATTCATTGGCCCAGTTTAATCCATATGTATAGGTACTCGTATATCGTCCATATTTTAAAAGGTCCTTCACATAGGGATACGGCGAGCCGGTGGTTCCATTGGCCTGAAACTCTACGCAGAAAAAGTCAGACGGATTTTTTCCCTGTGCATCCGTTTTCACGGCTACATAATCTACATTCCCGCTAACTCCCATATTCACTTCTTTTACCCATGCATAGTACTGCCATTCCGGGAAAAACATATCATGAATAGACTGAAAAACGATCTTTTCCAAAAAACGAAAAGGGCAAATAATAACCGGCTCATAATGGTCGAGAAAAGAGCCCTGATATCCCAAAGAGCAGATTCCCACCTTAATATGAGGCTCACTTTTTCGCGGCTTCGTACATTCCCGCCCTAAATATGGACAAAATTGAGCTTCTCTGTCATTTTTTGCCTCTTCAGAATTATCGTTATATATATGTCCAAAAACTTCTATGGGGTACCTTCCGATTTTGGGTTTCATCTCTCGTCCTCTATCTTATCATTATTCCTGCTTTTTGTGCAAGTGATACTCTATATCATAAATGATACTCCCTCTAAACAGCAACCCTTTTCCGGCATTTTCATAAAATCTTAATGATTTCATCTCCCATCCCGAAAGCATTTATGATATAATATGAACACTTGGCGAGGTCCTATCGAGCCTAGTGAGAATATATACCTGACCACTTAGTGAGGTATTTCACGAACTTAGTGGGAATGGTATAATATGAACACTTGGCGAGGTCCTATCGAGCCTAGTGAGAATTAGCACCCAACACTACTAATGAAAAGGAGCAATTATGAATAAAAAAGTAATTCTTGGCATTTCCGCCGCCGCAGTGGTAGCCGTTATCGCAGGAGCCGGCACTGCCCTTATGACTTCCGCGCCTCCGGAGAAGATTGATTTGTCCTCCACCCACACCACCTCAGCCCCCTCCGAGGAGGAAACCTTACCGCCAGAGACTACTGCCTCGCCGGAAACCACAGCGCCGGAACCTTCTTCCCGGACGGAAGAGACTATTGTAAAGGTTTCCGCTTCCATAGAGACCTATACCTCCGGTAAAGTTTCGATTGAATATCCTCAGGTAGAAGGGTTAAGCGATGAGGCGCTTCAAACCTCTATTAACGATACCCTCCGCTCCAATGCCCTTTCTGCCGCTGCCGGATACGGGGCTGATGAAGCTAAGGACGCATTTTCCGTAAAATGTCAAGTGATTTCCATTGACCGCCGCAGCCTTACAGCCCTTTATACCGGCCTTTTTACCCCGGAAGGCGCCGCCTATTCTACCAATGTTTTTTACACCAACACTATGGATCTGAGGGACGGCTCTAATCTAGGCTTAAATGATTTTACCGATTCCTATACCATGGCCGGATATGTGTTAAGCTCTGATGTGGCATTCTCCGGTTTAACCGACGAGCAGACTGCCGCCGCTCTTGACTACCGTGCGACTTTGACCATTGAGGAATTTACCGATATCTTTAACCGGGCGGATTTCCCCCTTCAGACCGGCGTGGAATGGCCTCCGTCTTTCAGCTATGAAAAGCAGGGAAGCATTTTCTTTACTTTCCCTGTTCCCCATGCTCTGGGCGATTATGTAACTGTGCGATTTGATCCTTCTACTAAGTGACGGAATATTTTGCAGGGACACATTGTAGGAATTTAATTTTTAGGAAGAAAGGGAGATTCATATGGAAAATGTAGTAATGTTTGACCACCCGCTAATTCAACACAAGATTTCCCGGTTACGGGATAAAAATACCGGCACCAACGAGTTCCGCAAGCTTATTGAAGAAATTGCCATGCTTATGGGCTACGAAGCCCTGCGGGATCTTCCTCTAAAGGATGTGGAGATCGAAACGCCTCTGGAGACCTGTATGACCCCCATGATTGCCGGGCGCAAGCTGGCTGTGGTTCCTATTCTCAGGGCCGGTCTTGGCATGGTAAACGGGATCCTGGCCCTGACTCCCACTGCCAAAGTGGGACATATTGGGCTATACCGGGACGAGGTGACTCATGAACCTCATGAATACTACTGCAAGCTGCCCAGCCCCATTGATGAGCGTACCATTATTGTAACGGATCCTATGCTGGCCACCGGCGGCTCTGCTGTTTCGGCTGTGGATTTTATTAAAGACCATGGCGGAAAAAAGATTAAATTTATGGCCATTATTGCCGCCCCCGAAGGGTTGGAACGGCTTCACAAGGCGCATCCGGATATCCAGATTTATGTAGGCCATCTGGATCGGTGCCTCAATGAAAATGCATATATCTGTCCTGGATTAGGGGATGCCGGGGATCGAATTTTTGGGACGAAGTAAATCCGGCAATCTGTGTCATCAGTATATTTTACGAGATTCTTTATAAAAGAAAGGCGTCGCTTTATTAGCATTACCTAATTTTGCGATGCCTTTCTTTTTTGGATTCATCTTGCTGCTGTTCTGCCTTCAAGCCACTGTTTTACAATCGAAATATTCATTTTAACAATATCCGCAATATTATCCGCACTCATTCCTCTGTCTGCAAGGCTAAATACTACTTCTTTCGCCTTTTTCTCTTCTCCTTCTGCTCTTCCTTCTGCTCTTCCTTCTGCTCTCCCTTCTTCTATCCACTTCTCACTCATCTCACACATAACTTTAAGACCTCCTTCTTCGCATTTCAGAAAATGGATCCGCTTTGACAACTCTCCCTGGCTCATATCCTTTGGATCCGTCGTCTTAAAATATTTCATTAATTGTGCTACATCTGTTCCATCCTCTATCTCTGCATTCACATAGGTTACATGGATTCCGTCTTCATATGTTACTTCAGTTCCTTTAAAGCGCTTCTCCACCTCATACATAGTTTTCCCGGCCTTCCATAAATCAGTCTCACTAATGTATAAAATATGTACCTCTGGCAGTTGGTCATAGTCTTTTCCCTTAGCCAGATATTCACTATCTATCATAGCCCCATAAAATCTGGTCCGCTTGGCATGCTCTACTGCCTCTGCCCTTTGGATCTCGATATTGTAAAGCCGCTTTTCTCCATCCTCCGCCAGAACATCAAGAATCGCGTCGTGGGCAGTAATTTTAGAAACCCGATACTGGGTACGGACTTCTGTCACTACTAAATCTTCAATTTTTGTCACAATTCGGAGTACATGCTGACAGGCCAGCTTATCCTCAAGGGCAACTGTCATAAATGTATTGCTTAACAGATTCAGACTCCTGGCCTCAGCTATCCTTCTTTCACGTTCTTTTATTCTGCTGTTCTGCGTATCCAAATGTATCTCCGTCTTTCGTGTTTCTGACACACTGTCCATCCCCTTTCAAATGATTCTGCGCCTCATTTTCCAACTAAACAATAAAATCATCAGGATGTTTAACAACATATTTGGCTAAATCTTCTTATAATAGCTTCTTTAATTCTTCCGCCTCTTCTTTCGAAAGTTTCCCATCTCCGATGAAAGCGGCTACAAAACGGCTAAATGAGTTCTCATAGCACTCTGCCACCATCTTTTTTGTCCAATTATGGATATGTTGTTCTTTGGTACATAACGCATAATAATAGTTGCAGGACGCTCCTTTCTCAGCTCCTACCAATTCCATTTTCTGAAGCCCCAAAAGAAATGTATTCAACGTCTGCACTTTCCACTCTTTTTTCCATTCTCTTACTGCCACATCCATAATCTCTCGGAATGTCATAGGGGCTTTCGCTGCCCATAACAGTTCCATGATTTGTTCTTCTGTTTTTGTCAAACCATAATTCTTTTTCATCTTTTTGTCCTTTCAACGGTTAATAGGGACAAGACATATCATCAACAATACTTAGCAAATAATACTTTTATCATATCTTAAAATTTTCAATTTTGTCAATAGGCTTTATTAGTTTTTCTTATATTTATGTAACAGTTCAGGCAGTGGGAATTTAAGATAAAATTTTACGTCAAGTTCGCTTGTAAGTAAAAATTTTATCTCAAATTCCACATTGGATGGACACCCTCTTTTCTATTTTCAGACATAAGAATGGAGCCATTACTCCATAAATGATTGCTCATCTATTTTGCAACGACCCCTACTTCGTCTGAACTGTTGCCAATAGAAAACCGGAACCGGCAAAGGAGCAGCTTATTACTGCTTTTCTGGATATAGAAACTATCTCCACTTTACCATTTCTTCCATGATTGCAGTAACTTTTTTATGCAGCGCTACTTTACGTCTTGTCTCTTCTGTCTCAGGTTCATAGATAAGAGAACTCTGATAGCGCATATATGCCAGTAAATTCCCGTCAGCATAGTCATGCACTGGCGGTAAAGGAGAATACCATGATCCCGGTTCCAAACTTGTGACTGTTACGATTCCGCCATGTCCCAAATATTTCTTATCTTCCTCTGATAAAACCCCTTTGTCTTGAAGAAAATCTAAAAATTCATCATATTCATCCTGTGACATTTTAGTAGGATTCCATTTGGAGGCAAGGGTCTGATAGTCTAGCTTTGGTTTTGATACTGCGGAGGAAACGCTGCTTACGTACTGATCCGTTTTCGCCTTTCCCCATGTCGCAGTAATGGCATCCGAAAATGTTCCTCTCGTTTCCAGCGAAACTCCTTTCCCTTTTGAGAAATTATCAGACCGTATGTGTAAAGGATTGTTTAAATTAATATTCATGATGATATCCGTTGTTATTTTACAATAACAAATCTTCTCCTTATATTTTATTTAGCATTAGCATCTGGGGAATTTAAATAAACATATCCTCCTGCCATTAAGGATGCAAGGCTTCCCGTTGTAGTATAGTAGCTAAAGGTTCCCTTGTATCCGTTACCATATTGCTCCGTTGTATCTTGAACAGGAAAATACAAATAAAATGTTCTTGTTCCATTATAAGCTATTCCTGATTCTTTTTCACTGCCGTCTAACGACGTAAATTCAAACCGTGCCGGACGTTGATAGTTCGCTACCCTACAGTCCATTTCCATTCTCCAGAATGAAACCTCATATCCTATATCATCAAAACTGTGAAGGAGCCTTTGGGTTGTTTGCGGAGAAACCCTCAAAAAATTTGTTTGTCCCCAGTTATTCCCAGGGATAGTATTTTCCACATATATATTTTTATCATATTGATATTTTTGAGGATTTTCTGGTTCCACATATACCGGATATACCCTTACATTCTTTACTTGAAAGATTGACGGTGTGACAGCAGCCGGGCTGATATGTTCCTCAATTTCCGGCTCGTCATAGACAACGCCTCTGGCAACATGTTCTGTCAAAAGAGATTCTTCCTGTTTCCCTGTATTTGCAAAAGCTGTACAGCAAAATACAGATGTTAATAACATAGTAAGAGCCAATAGTTTTGTTTTTTTCATCATAAATTTCGTCCTTCCTCTCATATAAGCTTCATAAAAATTTAATATAAATAGTCAGACTTGCAGAGAATACAATTTTCCCTCCCTCCTTTTAAACATCTCTGCAGTTTGATTGTTAATGCGGGCATGGCATATAAGTAACAGTACTCAGCAAATTCCCTAATTTTATATCCGAACATTTTGTACATTTAAGGCCTTCATAAGTTTTCATCATACAGCCGCCTTTGCTGTCTCTTGTGTGTTTTGTTACCTCTGTGGAAATTAAATGATTATGCTCACAAACCTTCCTGACCGTTTCGTCTGTAAGACAGAGATCATAAAAAGTTCCATCCTCTGAAACTGCAAAATAGTCGAACAGCAGTTTTTCCGGAGGCGTTGGTTCTGTTGTAATAAAGAATTCTGTTGAATCATCCCCTTCGTCGCTTTCATCGGTGATTGTATCCGGCGGATGATATGCAAAAACAGTAATCCCTCCGGCCATGCAGATAAAAACGGTCATGATTATGGATAAAAATGCCTTATATTTTTTTATTCCTTTTCATTTCTAAAATTCTCCTTTTATATCTTCCGATACAATACCGTTTGTTGCACTTTGTTTAAATGCATTTCCTCCATTTAAAATAGATGTATTGATTTCTGAAGCATTGACCATAAGCGGAGTAAAACTCATTGAGCCTATTAATGTTACTGCCAATACCTTGGCAAGTATTCTTTTTATCTTTTGTTTCATTCTCATCACCTTTTTTATATTTATCAAACTGCCTGTGATTGATTCTTCAAAATCTCATCTAAAAAGTCATCCAGACCATTAACAAGTTCCTCATAGCCAGGAGTATCTGGATGATACATGTTTTGCGCTTCTCTTATTACCGCAGTCCAGTTAGGGGTATAATTTCTCCCTTCCCCGATACCTTTTGCATATTCCATATACATTTGTGCAAAACGGGGATGCTGGCTGATGGACTTATTTGTGCCATAGAGCGCTACTTTGTTTGCATCTTCCACTTGTTTATATATCTGCATTTGTATGGAATACATAATATCAATCTCTCCATTTTTTGTTAAACCGCTCCGGTACATTTCATACGTCATCAGATATTTTGATTCCATAGTATTAGAATCTTTATATTTGTCCATAATTTTTGCCCGTACTTCATCGTCTGAAAGATTTCCGTAATAGGCTTCTCTATAACCGACTTCAATTGGGGACTTCAATGGTGCTTCTCCGTCTTTAGACAAGTATTTGTCACATTCCTGTCCGTAGTGATCTCCTATTTCTGCATAAGAAGGGATAGACAAGTCGCCATATAATCCAGACGCAATAAGATCAAACTCCCGAAAAGCCGCCCGGTAGCGATCCGTCATTAGTTTTACCTTTTCTGCATCACTCAATACGCCCCAGTTTGTTTCTGCATTAAGCTTTTCCATTTGTTCAAAACGTTCCTGACGGGTTCCGCTGAACCTGACCGGGATTTCCGTCTGCGTTTTGTCTGCTCTGCTTACATAACTGTCCCTGGAATTTTTGGGGGCCATCTCTCTTTTCTTTAACTCCAAGCTTTCAGCAAATTTTCCGTCTGAGCATCTGGCTTTGGAATTCGTTTTGGAATCCGAATAAAAATTATTGACCGTATTATGAATCCTCATTTCCGTATGCACTCCTTTTCATAAATTTTAGATTGTTAATGCGGGCATGGCATATAAGTAACAGTACTCAGCAATTTTCCCAATTTTATATCCGTACATTTTGTACATTTAAGACCTTCATAGGTTTTCATAATACAGCCGCCTTTACTGTCCCTTGTATGTTTCGTTACCTCTGTAGCGATGGAATAATTATGCTCACAAACTTTTTTGACCGTTTCATCTGCAAGACAGAGATCATAAAAAGTCCCATCGTCTGAAACAGCAAAATAATCTGACAACAGTTTTTCCGGAGGAGTTGGCTGGGTTGTAATAAAGAATTCTGTTGAATGATCCCCTTCATTATTTTCGTCGGTAATCGTATCCGGCGGATGGTATGCAAAAACAGTAATCCCTCCGGCCATGCAGATAAAGAGTGTCATAACTATGGATAAAAACACCTGATATTTTTTATTCTTTTTCATTTCCAAAATTCTCCTTTTATATTCATTCTTTTTGCTGAAGCTTGCAAACCCAACTCCAAACTTTTTGTCACGGAAAGACACATTTTCCGTAACAAGTTTTAATAATAACTGTCCATATTTTCTTCGTTCCGCCTCCCCTTTCCCTTCTATCACCACACTGTCGCTATACATCTCGCTGACAGCAGAAAGTTCACCAAAGAACAAATAGGTAAAGGGGTTAAACCAGTGGACTGCTACCACCAATAATCCTGCTAATTTTATCAGCACATCATTGTGCTTTATATGTACCAGTTCATGTTTTATCATATATTCACATAGTTCTTCGTCCACTGTGCCGTCCTTATCCCATATTGGAAATAGTATTGTGGGAGTCCATACTCCTCCCGTCATTGGGGACTTACAGTATTGGGAGCAGATGAATTTTATGTCTCTTTTTATGTTTAGCATGGTTTTCACCCGGAAAAATAATTTTTGCAATTCCTCATCCGCCGGTTTTCCTCCATCCGAAAAACATATCTGTTTCATCTTCCTGTATTGAACGATTTGTTTCCCCAGTATTAAAACTGAAATCAGCACAATAATAGAGACGACGATATAAATATGTCGAACCTTTGGCGACAGGTTTATGGAATCTCTACTGGCAACAATAATGTATTCTGTGTTCATCACCACAGGCTCATACCGGCTGGCTATTTCCCGTATCACAGAAAAATGATCATAAAAAAATCCCCATACATAGTATTTGCCTAACGGAAATGGAACTAGGTAAAACAGGATTGCTATTTTTAATATCCTGTATCTCCATTTCAAAGAAACGTACCGTTTTACTAAAGGGTACATCAATATATAGGAAACGAAAATAGCGGTCCCTGACAGAGACATAACAAAAAGTAAATTTTTAAACATTAAAATATAAAGATTTTCTAACATAGTCATTCCATATAATATATACATTTATATATTTTTATTTATTAGTTTTTTCTAATAATTACTAATATTAATATTATATCCCAAAATTTCCCATTTTGTCAACAGGAATTATGCCTGTAATAAAGGCAAACGGCAGTCTCTTAGTTTTGAATATATTATTCTGCATTGCCTTATGCTATAGCAATAAAACAGGGAGATAATTTCTTACCTCCCTAAAAAACAACTGCTATTAATACCAAGATTCATAATTTTAAGTCCTGAAAATCAATCCGAAAATCATCATATATGTTGACCTTTATGACATCCTGGAATGTATAAGTTTTTACACCAAAATCTTTTTGCTCAAGATAGTATACCAGAACATGCATCCCCGGTCTTCATACATGACCTTTTGCCCCTGGCATCATCTTTTTATATTCTTTACAGAAAATACTTCACGCCGCTCTCAAAGATTTTCATATCCTGTTCCCCGTAAATATTTATGGCAACCCCGTCGCCCCGCCGCTCGGAATGGGCCATCTTTCCTAAAATACGGCCGTCAGGGCTGGTAATTCCCTCCACAGCCATGTAAGAGCCGTTGGGATTCCAGAATTCGTCCATAGTGGGATTTCCCTTGTCATCTACATACTGAGTGGCAACCTGGCCGTTTTCAAACAGCTTCTTTAACCACTCCTGGTTTGCCACGAAACGGCCTTCTCCGTGGGATGCAGGATTGCAGTATACACCGCCAAGTCTGGCTCCGGCCAGCCATGGGGATTTGTTGGTCATAACCTTTAAATAAACCATCTTAGAAATATGGCGGCCAATGGTGTTCATAGCCAAGGTGGGAGAATCCGGACTCTGCTCACAGATCTCGCCGTTGGGTACCAACCCCAGCTTAATCAATGCCTGGAAGCCGTTGCAGATACCTAGCATAAGGCCGTCTCTCTGGTTTAACAGCTTTTCAATCTCTTCTTTGATCACTGCATTGCGGAATACGGTGGCAAAGAACTTGGCGGAGCCTTCCGGCTCGTCGCCTGCGGAGAAGCCGCCGGGGAACATGACGATCTGGGCTTTGGCAATCTGAGCTTTATATTCTTCCACAGACTCTCGGATATCCTGAGCGCTTAAGTTTTTAAACACCTTAGTGCTGACCCTGGCTCCGGCCCGCTCAAATGCCTTGGCGCTGTCATACTCACAGTTGGTTCCCGGAAATACCGGGATAAACACGTTTGGCTGGCCAATCTTGTGACTGCACACATAGATGGAGTCTGCCTTATAAGGCTGGTTCCAAACCTCCGTCTGTTTTACACCGGACCGGGTGGGGAATACGCTCTCCAAAGTTTTGGTCCATGCATTTAAAGCCTCGTCCATGGGAATGGAGACATTGCCATATTCCAATGCCTGCTTATCTGTTACCTCACCAATAACGGTATAGCGGATAGAAAGTTCTCCTACTTTCCCGTCGGGCACTTCCAGTACCAGATTGCCCCACCCGGCAGCGAAAAAGTCTCTTGGGTCTAAGTTATGCTCGATCTTTATACCCAGCTTATTACCGAAAGCCATCTTGCTGACTGCTTCTGCAATGCCCTTTCCTTCTACCGCGTAAGCGGAAATAATCTTGCCGGTCTTAATATCCTCAAATATCTTGCCGTATCCGTCCATAATCTGGCCGTAATCCGGCAGATCGTACTGATCTTTGTCAATGGTAAAGAGCACAATCTTGCTGCCCGGCTTCTTAAACTCAGGGGTAATAATGTGCTTGCAGCTTGCCACATCCACCGCAAAGGAAACCAGGGTGGGCGGAACGTTAATCTCCCCATGGCGCTCATCGTTAAAGGTTCCGGACATACTGTCTTTGCCGCCGATAGAGGGAAGTCCAAAGCCTATCTGGGCGCTGTATGCTCCCAGCAGAGCCGCAAAGGGCTGACTCCAGCGGGCAGGATCTTCCGTCATTCTCTGGAAGTATTCCTGGAAGGTAAAGCGGATCGTTTTATAGTCGCCGCCTGCTGCCACAATCTTAGCCACAGAGGACAATACCGCATAAACCGCGCCGTGATAGGGACTCCAGCTTGACAGATACGGATCGAAGCCATAGGACATCATAGTAACCGTGTCGCACTGGCCTTTTAATACCGGAAGCTTGGCTACCATGGCCTGGGTTTCGGTAAGCTGATATTTTCCGCCATAAGGCATAAATACGGAGCCTGCGCCGATAGAACCGTCAAACATTTCTACCAGGCCCTTCTGAGAACATACATTTAATGAGGATAAAACGGTCAGCCACTCTGTCTTTACATCCCCTGCTTCTTTTCTCTCAAAGGGATTTCCGGCCCGATCTGGCGTCCGAAGGGTAACATCCGCCTCCTGATGTGCGCCGTTGGTATCCAAAAAAGCCCGGCTGATATTGACTATGGTCTTCCCTCTCCAGTTAATTACCAGTCTGGGGCTTTCGGTAACCTCCGCAACGGTAACCGCCTCTAAATTTTCTTCTGCTGCATAGCCTAAGAACTTCTCTACATCTGCCGGTGCAACCACCACTGCCATACGCTCCTGGGACTCAGAGATGGAAAGCTCCGTTCCATCCAGTCCGGCGTACTTTTTCGGCACCTTGTCCAAATCAATCTCAAGACCTGCCGCCAGTTCGCCGATAGCAACTGACACTCCGCCAGCGCCGAAGTCGTTGCACTTCTTAATGAGACGGCTTACTTCCGGACGGCGGAACATTCTCTGGATCTTACGCTCCGTGGGGGCATTTCCTTTCTGAACTTCTGCGCCGCAGACTTCGATAGAGGCTTCGGTGTGAACCTTGGAGGAACCGGTTGCGCCGCCGATTCCGTCACGGCCGGTTCGTCCCCCAAGAAGGATGATAATATCGCCGGGATCGGAAGTTTCCCGAATTACGTCTTTTCTGGGAGCAGCCCCCATAACCGCGCCGATCTCCATTCTCTTGGCAGCATACCCGGGATGGTAAATCTCTTTTACATATCCGGTTGCCAGGCCAATCTGGTTGCCATAGGAGCTGTAACCATGGGCTGCCTCGGTAACAATCTTTCTCTGGGGAAGCTTCCCCTTCATAGTTTCCTCCAAAGGCCTGGTGGGATCTGCCGCGCCCGTAACTCTCATGGCCTGGTACACATAGGTGCGGCCGGACAGGGGATCGCGGATGGCTCCTCCAAGGCAGGTGGCGGCGCCGCCAAAAGGCTCAATCTCTGTCGGGTGGTTGTGAGTCTCATTTTTAAAGTTTACAAGCCACTCTTCTGTCTGTCCGTCAATCTCCACAGGCACTACAATCGAGCAGGCATTGATCTCGTCCGATTCCTCCTGATCCGCCAGCTTGCCTTCCTTTTTCAGCTTCTTCATAGCCATAAGAGCCAGATCCATCAGGCAGACGAACTTGTCTTCCCGGCCTTTGTAGATCTCTTCCCGATCCGCCAAATACTGGTTGTAGGTATTTACAATGGGCTCTTTGTAGTCGCCGTCAGTAAAGGTGATATTCTTTAATTCCGTGGAAAACGTGGTATGGCGGCAGTGGTCAGACCAGTAGGTGTCCAGCACCCGGATCTCGGTTACAGACGGGTCTCTGTGCTCCTCATTCTGAAAATAATTCTGAATATGAAGGAAATCTTTAAAGGTCATGGCCAGATTTAAGGACTTGTATAATACTTTTAATTTCTCCTCTGTCATCCGGGCAAAACCCTGAAAAATTGCCACATCCTCCGGAGTCTCAAATACTGTCATCAAAGTCTCCGGCTTATCGGCATCCGCCTCTCTGGAATCCACCGGATTGATGCAAAAGCTCTTAATGGCTTTTACATTTTCTTCCGTTAAATTGCCGGAAATCACATAGGCAGTGGCGGAACGGATTACCGGTTCCTCTGTCTCCTTTAACAGCTTCACGCACTGCTCGGCAGAGTCCGCCCTCTGATCAAACTGCCCCGGTAAATATTCTACAAAAAAGCAGGTGTCGCCTTCCTCCCTGGGAAAGTTCTCCTCATACAGCGCGTCCACCGGCGGCTCCGAAAAAATCGTTCCCAGTGACGCCTGATAGGTAGATTCTGTCAGGTTTTCTATATCATAGCGAATCAGCACCCGCACATTGGTCACAGTGCTGATGCCTAAATAGCTTTCAATCTCTTCTCTCAGTTCCTTTGCCTTAACTGCAAAGTCCGGCTTCTTTTCTACAAAAATCCGTTTTACGCTCATAGGGTATCCTCCTTGTCTTTCTGACAAATCCTGGCTGTATGGTAAGTGTGTTATATTATCATCATAACATAGACCGTATAAATAAGTAAAATTAATATAACTTATGTTTCATATTATAATAATTTATAAGACTACTCTATCTCCCCACTGACAGCAGAAATTGCATCCAGGGTGATCTTCATAATTTCCCGGATCTCATCCTCAGACATTTTCATTTTTTCTGCCAGCTCTTCTAAAGTAGCCTCCCGGCCCAGCTCTTTTGCCAAAATCCTGGAAACCTCCTGAAGAACATTTACCCTGGCGGCTACCTCTTCTCCAGTTTCAACAGCCCGTTTTTGATCCTCCACGATGTCCTCAAGGGCCTTTTTTACTGCTGCCGCCAGGCTTTTTGGGAAATCACCGCCTGTATAATTTTCTACCGTCAGCATCAAAGCCATATTGGCTTCCTGGATCAAATCCCCTGGCGGAACCGAACCGCCTGCATATTCTGCCGTCATATCACAGACCGTTTTTAAATGGCCCTCCACCAGCCGTTTCTTGGCTCCCTTATCGCCCTTTACTGCCCGGGTCAGCAAAAGCTCCCTTTCTGCAGCAGTACATGGGGGAATTTCTGATAAATCATCCAGATACATCTGGTAAAAATCCTCTTTTTCAATGGTTTCTATTTGATATTCCATGTTCCCTCCTCCTGTCCTCAATCCCCTCTTTACAATCCTATTAGACCGTGCTAAAATAGGCTTGTATTTATAAGGAGGACTAATGATGGATATTAATTATGAGTTATACAAGGTTTTTTATCATGTTGCCAATACGCTGAGCTTTTCTGAAGCGTCTAAGCAGCTTTTTATATCCCAGTCCGCTGTCAGCCAGTCTGTAAAGGTTTTAGAAAAAAAGCTGAACCAGACATTGTTTATCCGCAGCACAAAACGGGTTTCGCTTACCCCGGAAGGGGAGATCCTTTTAAAACATATTGAACCGGCTATTAATTTGATCCAAAAAGGGGAAAATCAGCTTTTAGAAGCAAATACTTTGAACGGCGGACAGCTTAGAATCGGCGCCAGCGATACCATCTGCCGTTATTTTTTGGTCCCTTATCTGCAAAAATTCCATATCCTTTATCCCAATGTCCACATTAAAGTGATAAATCAGACCTCTATTGAATGTGCCCGTCTTTTAGAAAACGGACAGGCGGACTTTATCGTAACCAACTATCCCAATTCCGGGCTTTCTAACGCACAAAGCATCCGCCCTATTAAAGAGTTTTTTGATGTGTTTATCGCCAACCGGAAGAGTTTTCCTTTTGAGGACAAGGTTTTTACCCTGAAAGAACTGCAAAGCTACCCGATTCTTATGCTGACCAGAAAAAGTACTACCAGCGAATTCCTCCATCGGATGTTCCAGAAAAGCCGGTTGGATTTGGTGCCGGAAATTGAGCTTACCAGCAATGATCTTCTTTTGGATCTGGCCCGTATCGGTTTAGGGATTGCCTTTGTTCCGGATTTCTGCATCCCGGATAACGACAGGGAACTGTTCATCTTAAAGCTCAGCGAACAGCTTCCTGCCCGTCAGCTTGTAGTGGCCCACAATGAAAATCTCCCGGTGTCTCAGGCTGCCAAGCAGTTTATCGGGATGCTGTAGGGTTCCAAAACCGTTCCAGCACCTCTCCCACCTGGCGGCGGTTAACCGGATAATATTCATCCCATTCTCTGGGAAACAGAATCTGGTAATCCGTTTTTAAAAATCTATCGTCCAGCAGAGCGATAACTCCTCTGTCTTCCATAGTCCGAATCACCCGGCCCGCCGCCTGCATCACCTTATTCATCCCGGGGTACTGATAGGCATAATCAAATCCGTTCTGCTCCTTTTTATCAAAATATCCTTTTAAAATCTCCTGCTCCGTACAGACCATAGGAAGTCCTGTTCCCACAATCATCACGCCAATCAGCCGATCCCCTGTCAAATCAATCCCCTCGGAAAATGCACCTCCCATAACGCATAATGCAATCAGACTCTGCCCTTTTCCGTTTTTATGGAAAGCGTTTAAAAACTCTTCCTTCTCTGCTTCGCTCATTTTGGAAGACTGGATTAAAAGCTCTGTGTCCCTGTCTCCGTTTCCCTCAAGGTGCACCCTCAGGATCTCTTCCACTTCCCCCAGGTACTGATAAGAGGGGCAGAAAACCAAATAGTTTCCTGTCTTTCCTTTTACAATTTTTTCAATGTAATCCGCAACCTTTTCATACTCCCTTTTATTTCTTCTGGTGTACCGGCTGCTTACATCCGATGCCACTAAAAGAAGTTTATTTTCTCTGGGAAAAGGAGAGTCGGCGTAGACTGCATATTCCTCCTGATCCCCGGACAAAAGTTCTTTATAATATTGAACCGGCAGCAGGGTGGCAGAAAAAAATATCGTACTTACAGCCTGTTCCATGCATTGTTTTAAGTTTCGAGCCGGATTTACACATAAAAGGCGGAGAATAAATTCCCCTGACGGCAGAAGCTCCGTATAAATCTCATAGCTGTCGTCAAGCCGTTCCTGAATGTAGATAAAATCCCGCAAAGAAAAATAAAAATCCAGAACCAGATCTCTGTCCTCAAATTCCAGATGCTCGTCCATAAACTTTTCCAGTTCTCCAAAAAGAGGCTGGATATGAATCATGAGAAAATCTACTTCAGGCATGAGCTTATAGCTGCTGCACTCCCTTTTTAAGGTGAGAAGCGCCTTGTTGCATCTGTCTAATAATTTGGAAACCTTGTGGGATCGCTCTTTTAAAATCCTCTTTATCTTAAGAAAATCTTCTTTTCTTAACGTAGCGCTGTACATTTCTCTGGCCCGGCTTACCAGATTGTGGGCTTCGTCCACCAAAAACAAGTATCTGGCAGGCCCGCTGTTCTCAGCAAAGTACCGCTTTAATCTGACATTGGGATCAAAAACATAATTATAATCACAGATAATCCCGTCCACCCAGTTGGTAATATCCAGGCAAAATTCAAAAGGGCATACCTGATATCTGGCGGCATAATCAAGAATTTTCTCTCTGGTAATGCCGTTTTCCTCATGGATTATGTCAAATACCGCATCGTTGACTCTGTCATAATGGCCTTTGGCATAAGGGCAGGCCTCCGGATTGCATTCGGTCTTTTCCTGAAAACACAGCTTGTCCTTTGCCGTAAGGGTAATGCTTTTAAAATACAGCCCCTTTTCCCGAAGGATCTGAAAAGCTTCCTCCGCCACGCTTCTGGTAATGGTTTTGGCAGTCAAATAAAACAGCTTGTCCGCCTTCTCCTCCCCCATGGCTTTTAAGCCGGGAAATATGGTGGATAGGGTTTTTCCGGTACCTGTAGGCGCCTGAATAAACAAATTTTTCTTCTGATTGATGCTTTTATAGACCCAGGCTGCCAGTCTTTTTTGACCTTTTCTGTAAGGATAGGGAAACTCCAGCTCCCTGATAGACTGGTTTCTTCTCAGACTGTTGTGGTATAAATATCCGGCCCACTTTACATATTCGTGAATCAATCCGGCAAACCACTGGTTTAGTTCGTCCCAGGAACATTCTTTTGTGAATCGGCGGATTTCCTCTGTATCAATGTTGCAGTAAGTAATCTGCAATGTGACAGAGGGCAGATTGCGCTCCAGGCTGTACATATAACCGTAGCAGGCCGCCTGGGCCATATGGACGGGAATCGCCTCCTTAAGACAGCTTAAATCCATATACATGCATTTAATTTCATCTATAGTCACACCGCCCGGCTCTGTAAGAATCCCGTCGGCCCGCCCTTCCACCTGGATCACAAAGCCGTCCTCCTGTACCTGGTGCTTTAAAGCCACTTCTGCCTCATAGCCGGCTCCCATCTTCTTTTGAATTTTTTTATGGAGGCGGGTTCCTGCCTGCATAGCTTCTCTTTGAACGCCAGCCGTTTTTCGATTATCTAAATCTCCTGAACGAAGGACAAATTCCACCAGATTCCGCACGGAAATCCGGATCTGCGCTTCTGTGGTCATGGCGCGTTTCCTTTCTGAATACTACAGGCTCTCTATGTCCACAATGGTTTTCCCGTCTTTCCAGATGCGCTCCAAATCATAAAACAAACGATCTTCTCTGCAGAAAATGTGGACAATAATATCTTTATAGTCCATAAGGATCCAATTGGCAGAGTCATAGCCTTCTATCTGTTTACACTCGTATCCGGCTTTTCCCAAAGTCTCTTCCACATTATCCGCCATAGCCTGAACCTGATTGGAATTCATTCCGCTGGCGATAATAAAATAGTCCGCCAGTACGGAAACCTCGTGGATGTCGATAACTTTTACGTCCTCGCCTTTTTTATCCTGTAAGGCCCGGACTGCCAAACGTACCATTTTCTTTGATTGTTCCATATAAAAATCCTTTCTTAATTTTGCCGGTTGTTATAATATTCATATGCCTGCCTGGTGGTGGGGTGAACATTTCCCCCCTTTTCTTCCAGATATTCCAGGGTACTTTTTAATATCTGGTAAACGGTCTCATCTAAATCCTGAAAAGCCAAAAGCCGTATCCGGGCTAAATCCGGCGCTTTGCTCCGGCGGGGTTCCATGTAATCTGCCACATAGAGTATTTTCTCCAGTGTTGTCATGTCCGGCTTGCCCGTTGTGTGGTATAAAATGGCATTTAAGATTTCTTCATCCTCAATCTGATACTTATGCCGGGCCAGCCATGCGCCGTAATTTGCATGAAGAACTGCCGGGACTTTTTTTTGCTCATCTGTCATGGGAATCTTCTTCTTTTCACATTTTTTTAAAATAATATCGTCAGAAAAGCGCTTTCCGCAGTCATGAAGAAGCCCTGCCAGCTCTGCCTTGTCTATATCATATCCATAACGCATTGCCAAGCAGATACAAGTGTAGGATACAGACAGGGAATGCTCATAGCGCATAGGGGATAATTTTGATTTCAGCTGTTTTCGGTACAAAGCAATTTGGCTTGGGGAGTTCGCCATGGTTATGCCTCCTTTCTCTATGCCATTACGATGAGACGTAAAGGCGTTGTGTCCGGATGTAGTCTGCCACAGCACGGGGAACCAATGCTTCTATCGGCTGGTTCTCTGATACCATTTTTCGTATATCGGCGGAAGCAATGTCCATCTGTTCGCAGTTCAGCCTGCCAATTCTTGCATGATACCGTTCCTTTAGGTAAGAAATTTGTTCTTCCATTGACCGGCAGGCTTTTGGGTACTCTCTCGCCGCTACCAGCAGGACGGCCCTTGCCATTACCTGCTCCGGACAATACCAATTTTCAATTTCATAGAGAGAGTCCGCCCCGATGATAAAGTAAAAATCATCTTTCGGATACTCTCTCTTTAAAAGATTTAAGGTTTGAGCCGTGTAAGTATTGCCCAAACGTCGGATCTCAAAATCCGAACAGCAAAAATACGGGTATTCTGAAATGGCACGGCGCACCATTTCACAGCGTACAGTTCCGTCTGTTATCGTGTGATCTTTCTTGTGCGGCGGCTGTCCTGACGGCATAAACCATACAGAGCTCAGTTCATATTGGGTGTATGCCTCATAAGCCAGCCTTAGATGTCCGTTATGGATGGGGTCAAAAGTTCCTCCCATAATCCCGATTCTGGACATAATATCCCTCCTATGGAAGGACGATTTTTCTCTTCTTCTCGTCCTTTGCAGGCTTATATAATACAATTTTGCGTCCGATTACCTGGACAACCTCAGAGCGGGTTCTCTCTGCCAAAGTCTGTGCTATAACATGGATATCGTCAAGACAATTTTTTAACAAGGTGATTTTTATCATCTCCCTGGCTTCCAACGCTTCATTTACCGCCTGAGTTATCTCCGGCGTAAGGCTGGATTTTCCAATTTGAAAAACAGAATCTATATCCATAGCCAGACCTTTTAAATAAGCTCTCTGTTTGCTTGTCATTTATTTCCTCCAAGCCCTATGATGGGCTGCTATTTATAGTAATCAAATTCCAGGCCGTACATGCGGACAGTATCGCCCTCTTCTATACCCGCTTGTTCCAGGTCATCCAGGATTCCGGTATTTTTTAAGAACTTCTGGAAAAATTCAAATCCCTTTTCCGAATCCAGATTGGTATAGCCTAACATCTTGTCGATTTTGGGACCTTCTACCACATAGACGCCGTCGGATGCCTTTTCTACCGTATAGGGAAGGTTTTCTACGGCCTTCATACTCATATCAAATTCTTTCTGAAAGATAACCGGCTTGCGATCCACGGCTTTTAACAGCTCATTTACCTGATAGAGAAGCTCCTTTACTCCCTGGCCGCTAACTGCCGAGATGGGAAATACCCGGATGCCCTCCGGTTCAAATTCCCTGCAAAGACGGTCTATGGGATTTTCTTCATCCTCCTGGCAGAATGCATCAATTTTATTGGCAGCGATTATCTGGGGGCGGGTCAAAAGCTCCGGGTTATAGGCCTTAAGCTCTTTATTAATAGCCCGGATATCGGCTACCGGATCCCTGCCTTCTGTAGATGCCGCATCCACTACATGGATCAATACCTTTGTGCGCTCAATATGCTTTAAAAAGGCATGTCCCAGCCCCACTCCCTCTGAGGCCCCTTCAATAAGGCCCGGGATATCGGCCATAACAAAACCGGCCCCCTCTCCTAAATCCACAACTCCCAGGTGGGGATTTAAGGTGGTAAAATGATAATTGGCTATCTTAGGACGGGCATTGCTAACCCTGGAAAGCAGGGTGGACTTTCCTACATTGGGAAATCCTACCAGACCTACATCCGCAATAACCTTAAGTTCCAGCAGCACCCAAAGCTCTTGAGCCGGCTGTCCGGGCTGGGCGTACTTGGGCACCTGCATGGTGGATGTGGCAAAATGCATGTTGCCAAGGCCGCCTTTTCCGCCTTTTAAAATAATTTCCCGGCGATTTTCTCCAGACATGTCGGCAATAACCTTGCCGGACTCAAAATCCTTGATTACCGTCCCTTCCGGCACCTTGATTATCAGATCTTTTCCGTCGGCGCCATGACAGCGCCTCTTTCCCCCTTCTTCACCGCTTTCGGCCACATATTTTCTCACATGCCGGAAATCCGTCAGGGTATTGAGTCCGTCGTCTATCTGAAAAATAATATCGCCGCCGCGGCCGCCGTCTCCGCCGTCAGGACCTCCGTTGGCTACATACAGCTCTCTGCGGAAGCTGACATGGCCGTCGCCGCCCTTTCCTGATTTTATAAATACTTTTGCACTGTCGGCAAACATATATCGGTTATTCCTTTCTCCGGGTTTTACCTCACAGGAATATTTTCCTGTGTGATGAAAGAAAGGCTCCATACCTCTAAAAGTATGAAGCCCTCATAATTATTCGTTGATTGCTCTCGGATAAACAGAAACCTGCTTCTTGTCTCTGCCCTTTCTCTCGAACCTGACAACGCCGTCTACCAAAGCAAATAAAGTATCATCGCCGCCGCGGCCTACATTGATACCCGGATGGATTTTAGTTCCGCGCTGTCTGTACAGAATGTTGCCAGCCAGAACGAACTGCCCGTCCGCTCTCTTGGCGCCAAGTCTCTTAGCTTCAGAGTCTCTGCCGTTCTTGGTAGAGCCTACACCTTTCTTATGAGCAAATAACTGAAGGTTCATCTTTAACATGTGTCTACACCTCCTTAAAGCGAATATGAATATATGGTCTCCCGTATTCCTCCTCAATATTCTGGAGTCCCAGAACCAGGGAGTTTAAAAGGAGCTTTGATTCCGGACTGATTTCGGAAGAAAGAGAAAAGGAAAGGAACCCGCTCTCTTCATCCTGTTCTGCTTGGAAACTGTCCTCTGTAAATGCCTCAATGGAATTGGCTGTGTTAACCGCCAGAGCGGAAACCGCCGCACAGACAATGTCTCTGCCGCTGTCGTCATACCCCGCATGCCCCTGAAGCCGGATCCCCGTGTAATCATACTGAGAATCAGTTCCTGCACATTTTCTTGTAAATACCGTCACCTGAATCATGGTGTTAATTAAGCATTGATCTTTTCAATCTTAACCTGAGTATAGAGCTGTCTGTGGCCGTTTTTCTTATGATAGCCGGTCTTTCTCTTATACTTGTAAACGATCACTTTCTTGCCCTTACCTTCTTTTTCTACGGTAGCGGTAACCGTTGCACCTGCTACAGTGGGGCATCCAATGTTTAACTCACCGTTGTTTACAGCCAGTACTTGATCGAAAGTTACGGTCCCGCCGGCTTCTACACCCAGCTTCTCTACCTTAATGATATCGCCTTCAGCTACCTTGTACTGCTTTCCGCCTGTTGCAATAATCGCGTACATGAAAGGCACCTCCTATTATCATTACTCGCCAACTTCGGTGTCTGTCCTGGAATCTTGTCCGGACATCCTTATAACCTCATTGTGCGGCATACTTGGTTAGTCTAACATTCTTTTTCTTATCTGTCAACTAGTTTTCAAAAATAAATCAAAAAGAGGGCTATTCCGCTGCCTGCTGATATAAAGACGGTCTTATTTTCTTCCTTGTAATTTCCACCAGATTCAGCTTTGTCATGTCCACTACTGTGGTTTTTACCGGATCTTTTCGGACCGCGCTGCGGAGCTCCTCCATAAGGAGATTTCGATCTTCTTCCTCCTCCATATCAATAAAATCTACCACGATAATTCCGGAAAGGTTTCGCAGACGCAGCTCTCTTGCTACCGCATGAGCTGCTTCCAGATTAATCTTCATCAGAGTATCCCGGAGAGTTTTATGTCCGGAAAACTTACCGGTGTTTACATCAATAACCGTCATGGCCTCTGTAGGTTCAATGACCAAATATCCTCCGGATTTCAGCCACACTCTTGGCTGGAGCGCTTCCTTTATTGCTGTTTCCAGACTGTACAGCGCCGAAAGGGACAAAAGAGGGTCTTCATAAAAGACCAGTTTTTCCAGATCCTTCGGTTGGTTTAAAGAAAGATAGTAGAAAATCTCATCATGCAGCTCCTGCTTATCCGTGACAATGGCTTTCAGGGTATCTGCATAAGCATCCCGTATTTCCCTCAAAAAAGGAGGAGATGCCCGATAAAGCAGGCTGTAACAGGTACGGAAGGCCCGCTGGGCAACAATTTTTTCAAACTCTTCGGACAATTTGTCCAGTTCCTTAAGGATCTCTTCATAGCTGACATCCTTGGCATTGGTTCGGACAATCACTCCTTTGGAAGGGGCCTTGCGGGCCTCTATCAGTCCCTTTACTGTATCTTTCCAATGAGAACTTCGGATTTTACCGGAAAAATTGATGTTAGGGCTTAGAGCCGTTAATACACAGTATTTTCCCGCCAAGCTGATATTGGAAGTAAGCATAGGAGATTTGGTTTTAATCCCGTCCTTCTCCACCTGAACCATGATTTCATCGCCTGCTCGAAGCGCTCTCTCTTCCGGCTTGTCCCCCAGCCAATGGCGGCGGTTCTCCGTAAGGCTGTAGTATCCGGTAAGACCGGGAGCGATCTCCACAAAAGCCGCATTGATATTTTTAACAATGTTTTGAACACGGCCGATGTAAATATTCCCCAGGATAGATTCCTCTTCTTTTGAACCCAGAGAGATTTGGACGGGACGGCTGTCTTCTGTAAGTACTGATGCAATCTTATTCCTATAATACGTAATAATCAGTTTGGATTGAGGCTTAACGCTCTTAGAGTTATCTTTCAATATTTTCTCCTAAATCATCCAGGGAAATAAAGTCCGCCTGTCCGTTGTCATCGTAATGAGCGGCGTATATTTCTTCCCTTTGGATTAAAAATGCAAATTCCGGCCTGTTCTGGCCTAAAGATTTATAGTAGGCATCCAGTACCAGCTCCGGCTTAATATTTGCGGCGCTCCCGGCGGACAGCTTTAAAAAGATTCCGGGAACCTTTTTGGCTCCCCGTTCCTCCTGTTTTTCTTCCGGAACCGGGCAGATACAAGTTTTAGACTCATAGATCAAGGGAGCCAGATCCATCTCCCGCTCTCCCTTTTTGGTCTTTTTGGAGATCTGGATGGAGGGCGAGGTAAGAAATGCGGCAAATTTCTGAAACCAGCCGGCCTCATCCTCCGGCTCATATCCCGGGCGAAATTGAAGGGTGTAATCGGCAGCCGCCACAATAGACATGGCATTAGCCGCCTTTTCCGGCAGTCTTTTGTAGCTGAGTACCTGGATTCCCTCCACGGAAACCTGATTAATTCGGCGGAGCATCTCAGCGGAGGAACCGGTGGAATTAACATCAATATCTACGTATTCTCCGTTACTGGTCAATCCTACGCTTAAAGGGGCCGCAAAAGACATAAGCTGATGAGGGCTGAAGCCCTCGCTGTAGCGGATATCCACGTCTGCCCGGCGGATGGCCTTCTGGAAATACCGCATCACGTCCAGATGGCCGATAAATTTCATATCCCCCTGTTTAAAAAATTTAATTCTTATTTTCAAAGCAGACACCTCCCTTCCACTTTAACGCCCCGCATGCCGAACATTTCTGGCGGCAGTTGGGAGTTACGGTTTGGGCCATGGCATTTTGCCATTCCCTCTTTAAAAACTCTTTGGAAATACCGGCATCAATAAAATCCCATGGGAATAGTTCGTCAAGTCCCCGTTCTCTGGTGGTATAAAAATCAACGGACAATCCGCAGGTCTCAAAGGCCTTCATCCAAATCTCATTGTCAAAGCATTCAGACCAGGAATCATAGAGGGCGCCTCTTTTATATGCTTCCTCAATTAAGGCGGAGCACTTTCTGTCTCCCCGCGCCAGAACGCCTTCCAGCACGGTTAGATCCGCCTCATGCCAGTTGTAGCGCAGACTCTTGTAATTGAGCATCTCCCGGAATTTTCCCCTGACAATGGCTGCTTTTTCCAGAAATTCCTCCTTGGTGGACATCCTGGCCCACTGGAAGGGGGTAAAAGGCTTGGGCACAAAGAAGGAAGAACTGGCGGTTACCTGAACCTTGCCCTGGCGCTTTTCCTTGGGAACTTCCTCATAATAAAGCTCTGCAATCTTTTCGGAAAGCAGGGCAATGCCCTCCATATCTTCTACCGTCTCGGTGGGAAGTCCCAGCATAAAATAAAGTTTTACCCGGTTCCATCCTCCCCGGAAAGCTTCTGCGGCGCCGTTTAAGATCACTTCCTCTGTAAGCCCTTTGTTAATTACGTCTCTCAAGCGCTGAGAGCCGGCTTCCGGGGCAAAGGTTAAGCTGCTCTTTTTCACATCCTGAACCTTGCTCATAACATCCAGTGAAAAAGCATCAATACGCAAAGAAGGCAGAGAAATATTCACTCCCTTGCCGTGGAATTCTTCTATCAGAAAGTTTACCAAGCCTTCCAAACAGGTATAATCGCTGGAGCTTAAGGAACTTAGGGAAATTTCTTCATGGCCGGTGTTCTTAAGCATCTTTTCGGCGTAATCCTTTAAATATTCCAGGCTGTGTTCTCTTAAGGGACGGTATACATTGCCTGCCTGGCAGAACCTGCAGCCCCGGATACAGCCTCTCATAATCTCCAGAACCACCCGATCCTGGGTCACCTTAATAAAGGGCACCAGAGGGGCATCTATATAAGTGGCATCGTCCGGATTGACTACTACTTCTTTGACGATTTTTTCTTTGGCATGGGGATTGTTTGGGGTAAAGCTTAACAGGGTTCCGTCTTCTTTATAAGCCGGATCATAAAACTGAGGCACATAGATGCCGGGCACTTCTGCCGCTGCTTCTAAAAACTCTTTCCGGCTGCATCCCTTTTTCTTACATTCCTTGTAAATATCCATCAGCTCATAGTAAACCGTCTCACCTTCGCCGATGTAAAAGAGATCAAAAAACTCTGCCAAGGGCTCGGGATTGTAGGCGCAGGGGCCGCCGCCGATGACAATGGGATCATCTTCTGTTCTGTCACAGCTGTGAAGAGGAATCCGGGACAGGTCAAGAACCTGTAAAATATTGGTATAGCACATCTCGTACTGGAGGGTGATCCCTAAAAAGTCAAACTCTTTCACAGGATCCTGGGATTCTAAAGCAAACAGAGGGATCTGTTCTTTCCTCATAATCTGATCCAGATCCGTCCAGGGGGAATAAACCCGCTCGCAGTAAATATCCTCCCTGCGGTTAAAATAGTCGTAAAGAATCTGCATCCCAAGATGGGACATCCCGATTTCATATACGTCAGGGAAACACATACAGAAGCGGATGTCCACTTTTTGGGGATCCTTGACGCACATGTTTACTTCGCCGCCGATGTAGCGGGCGGGGTGGTCGATACTTAGTAAAACTTCATCAGGTAGGGCTAGTTTTCTCATGATTTTTCCTTATATTTTTGTTTGCATTGCATAATTTTTTGCTTCTTTTGGCGATATGAAAAATAAGTTAATTTTGAAGAATCTCCTGCAAATAAAGTCCCTTTCAAGTCGGCAAATTATTCCTTTATTGAGCCGAAAAGGGGATAATTTTTAAAATCTTCATAAGGCTGAACTGTTACACAATTTTATTTTCGCATACATTCTACCATATATCAAGCTATTCTACCACAGTTTCCTGCAAAACAGCAACAACTACTTATATGGCAGGGATATATTCCATAAATCTTATAGCAGAATTATCTTTTGAAGAAAAGGGCCCCTTTGTGTTCTCCTCATATTTCCCCCATGGCATTATAAACGGCAGGCCTAAGGGGTATCTTTGGTTGGATCGTACTCTACCCACTGTCCTTCTGAGAATATCTCATAGCTTCTCCATTGAGGATGTTCTCTCTCACGCCCCTTCACCCGAATTGGAAAAATGCAGTCATACTGACAGTAGGGCAGAGGGTCATCAATCAAAATCCATCCCCGATTATCAAGTTCTCCTTCAAATTCTTCCAGGGCCGTCTTCATAAGTATAGACACCAACCCAATGTCATTAAGGCAATCATTTCTATGCAAAGCAAAAAAGCCCACCTGCTATATACAAAAAAACCGGTGGACTTTTTCATGTTTTTAAACATTTTAGTATTATAAGTTATAAATATTTCCTAATTCGCTTTCACGTTCCCAATGTCTTTGAATACAACAGTAATGAATGTTATTTGTATTTATCATCGGAGTAGCTTGTGAATTGGCTTTACAACCGGAATTTATCAAGCCTTATTTATAGCAACAAAGCAAGCTCAATTTCATCCTCATCTTCATTTCCAGTTTCCCTAAAACCAAATTTATAATATAGATGCAGTGCAATGGAGTTATCTTTATTGCACATTAAAGCTACTTTGTTAGATTGACCAAATGGTCTGGATGCAATATAATCCAGACATTTTCTTAAAGCAAGTTCTCCAAATCCCTGATGCTGATATGCAATATCAATCATCATATGCCAAATATTATACTCTGCGAGGTCATAATCATATATCACCATCACATAACCAACCATTGTATCATCATTGAATATTCCAAAAGGAATGCACTGATTATAATATACATATGCTTGTGCTAAACTCCTAATTGGATTTGAAACAAATTGCTCTTGCTTCTTAGCTAATTTTAAGTTAAATGCCTGTAGAAAGTTATTCTCATCAATTCTCAATAATTCAATATTACTCATAATTCCTCCTATTTGTTGTGGAGGGATTATAGCATGTAATCTCCCTCCAAATTTAATGGTTCAATCGTCATAAAAAGATAGTTTCTATTCATAATGAACATCTCCTTTCGGTTTAGGATATCTATAATAAACACAAACGTGTAATTGTATCATTACAAATTATTATTTTGTATATCATAAACAACCATTGTAATTATAGGGGGATTTATTGAATTTTACGCTTTAATATCATTCCTTTAGCTCTTCATAATCACTGAGCACTTTTTTACCTGATTTGCTCTGCACAGTTTGTCTTTGAAGTTTGTAAGCATAATGCCTCCTCCAGTCCTGCCCCGTGAAACTGCTTCTTAAGGCAGGAATCGTTCTCAACATCGTCATTTGACTCCATCAGCCGTAAATCCATATCTCTGACAAATTTCATGCACCGTTTCCGCATATATGCTTCTGGAATGTTTATGCGGGTCATGATTGCTATTCTTCTTTTCCAGATATAATTTTCTCATTTCCTTCCAATATCCATGTTCTTTTATCCATTGACTCTTTTCAGATAACAAATAATATCCCTTGGGCTGATCTTCCCAGGTATATGTTTTCTGTTTTTTATTAAAACGAATATATTGTTGGCGTTCTTTGCCATTACTATCTGTGTAATCATTTATGATAGCAAAATCACAGCTATGTAATATTCTTGAATTTATTCTGTCTTTTAATTTAATCGTCAAAACGCGTGTTGAATCTTCCGCATAGTCATACCCAAACCGAGGTGCAATCTGATCCAGTGCAACTCGTATCTTATTCTTGATTTCTTTTGCTGAAAAGATATTTTCGTTATCCTCGACTTGTATATTGACATCAAAATCAAATCCGATATTATTTCCTATATCCTGTGTTACCATTTGCTGCCCGGCACTTCCTACAAATTCAAACCGAAACGTGAAATCATGACATACTAAGTTATGCACAGAGTTCATGATTGAGATCAGGTCCTTCTTGATAGGGGATAATTGTTCGGATGACACATACTTAAAATGATACATTTTTACTTCTCCTTCTAAAAATTATTCCCATGCCGACCATTTAACATTTGTTAAATCGTTTCATTATACATCTATTTTCAAATATGTCAAGAGCCTTTCGATTAAAGTCAGGACAAACGCATGAATTGTTTTCTTTCCTCATTATTTAAAATATCTTGTTTTTAAAAGTTCAGTACCTGCTCCAAAAACTCCGCTGGGTTCATACTGATTACGAACCGTTTCT
>JAETNT010000047.1 GCA_021772025.1 Enterocloster bolteae
GTCTAGTGAGAACATATACCTGTCCTCTTAGTGAGGTATTAAACGAGGTTAGAGGACATGGTGTAATGTGAACACTTGACGAGGTATTGAACGAGTCTAGTGAGAACATATACCTGGGATGCTTTACTCTTGAAAGGAAGGTTTATATGATATTAAAAGATATATGGCTGGACGTAAAAGCAGTCCAGGCCAGAGACCCGGCGGCCAGAAATGCTTTGGAGGTGCTGCTGCTATATCAGGGCGTTCATGCGCTGATCTGGCATCGTTTTGCTCACTGGTTTTATAAGCACCGAATGTTTTTTGCTGCACGTCTGTTGTCTCAGCTGGCCAGATTTTTTACACTGATTGAGATCCACCCGGGCGCGGAACTGGGCCACGGCATTTTAATCGATCACGGTACAGGCGTGGTAATCGGTGAAACTGCAGTGGTAGGTGACAACTGCACCATTTATCAGGGGGTTACCTTGGGAGGCGTAGGATTAAATAAAGGAAAGCGTCACCCTACTTTGGGCAACAATGTTACGGTAGGAGCAGGAGCCAAGATTTTGGGGGCCTTTGAGGTAGGAGACAACTGTAACATCGCCGCCAACGCAGTGCTGTTAAAGCCCCTGGAGAGCAATGTTACTGCCGTGGGAATCCCTGCCCGCCCAGTAAAAAAAGACGGCATTCCTTTGCCAAAAGAAGAACGATACGCTTCTGTCCGAAGCCTGGGCGATAATACCAGAAAAATAGCAGAAATGGAAGAGCGGATCCGGGAACTGGAGGCTTTGGTGGAAAAGCTTATTAATGAGCAGGAGAATGCGAAATAAAGATCCAAGAGACATATAAAATATTTTTTGTTTTCGGCAGCTCGTAAGGGCTGCCGAAAGTTGTTGTGGCCTTCAATATTGGCTGTTTACTGAGGGTAGCGGCGATATTTACAAAATTTTAAGATTACTACTTGACTTTTTGCAATCTGTATTATATCGTATATATGACTGAAACGGTATTTTTAGTCATAAAAAAGAGGAAGAACTTATGTCAAGAAGTTTTACAGAATGGGAAAAAGCAAATATTAAAAGAAGTTTACAGGAAGCCTGCAAACAGAGTTGGACACAGTATGGCTATAAAAAGACCAGTGTAGATGAACTTTGCAGACAGGCAGGCATTTCAAAGGGGGCGTTTTATCTTTTTTTTGAATCAAAAGAAGCCCTTTTTTGTGAAATCTTGTGTTCTGTTCAGGAACAAATCCGTGATATGGCTTTCCAAACAATGGAAAGACAAAAAGATAAGCATGGGGTTGCAAAAGCCCTAAAGCTTATTTATCAGGAATACAATAAGAATAATTTTTTATACAATTCTAATACCGCGGATTTTATGATTTTCATGAACCGGCTAACAAAAGAGCAGATGAAAAGAATTGAGGCATCTAGCGATATGAGTCGGCAGCTTTTTCTTGGCCGACCCCATTTGAAGCTTAAAGTTGCCCCGGATATGGCGGCATCCGTCATTTATTCTTTAATTATGAATATCAAAAATAAAGACATTCTTCCCTATGATCATACAGAAACCTTTGATTTTATGGTTGATCATTTAATTGACAGCTTATATGAGTAATAGGAGGCAGAAAATGAAAACAGAAGTTGTGAGAAAACATAATATAGAAATTGCGGTAGTAAGCAGCGATGAGCCGGTGATTACAGATGTTCAGTCCGCCTTGGATTTGATTATGACCGTAAAGTATGAAACCGGTTGTACCAATATTGCTATAAATAAAGAGGCTATTACAGAAGATTTCTTTGTTTTAAGCACCTGCCTGGCAGGAGAACTATTGCAGAAATTTATCAATTATGGTATCAGGTTCGGGATATATGGGGATTTTTCAAACTATACCAGCAAACCGCTGAAAGACTTTATCTATGAAAGCAACAGAGGAAAAGATATTTACTTTCAGCCCAGCGTTTCTCTGGTAGTTGATAAGCTCTCAACAATTTATTAATGATTAAGGATCGAACCCATGGAAGAATACCGTATTATCGAACAAAGCATTATTAAACAATTCCGAAAATCTATCTGGCGGCCTTTTGTAAGGGCTCTCAATGACTATAATATGATAGAAGAGGGGGATCGGATTGCCGTCTGCATCTCCGGAGGCAAGGATTCCATGCTGCTGGCAAAATGTATGCAGGAAATTTTGCGCCACGGCAAGATGGAATTCGGCCTTAAATTTTTGGTTATGGATCCGGGGTATCATCCTGACAACCGCCGTCTTATTGAAGAAAATGCCAGGCGGATGAACATTCCTGTTCACATCTGTGACTCGGACATTTTTGATATTGTGGTGGATGTGAATCAATCCCCTTGTTATCTTTGCGCTCGTATGCGCCGGGGCTATCTCTATGCTCATGCTAAGGAGCTGGGATGCAATAAGATTGCTCTGGGCCATCATTTTGATGATGCCATTGAAACGACATTGATGAGCGTGCTGTACGGCGGTCAGTTCAACACTATGATGCCAAAACTTCACAGCACTAATTTTCCGGGGATGGAACTGATCCGCCCTTTGTATCTGGTAAAGGAAAAAGCGATTCTGGAATGGAAAGAGTACAACCATCTGAGATTTCTTCAGTGTGCCTGCCGCTTTACCGAACAGATTGCCAGAGAAAAGGCTTTGGAAGAGCAGGTTCATTCTTCCAAACGCCAGGAAATCAAAGAGCTGATTCAGGAACTTCGAACAATTAACCCTGGAGTGGACATGAATATTTTCCGAAGTGCGGAAAATGTCAATTTGGATGCCTGTATTGGGTATGTAAAAAACGGAAAGCGCCGCTGCTTTCTGGAAGAGTATTAGGACATAGAGGAAAGGCGCTTCATTCCCCGCATAATCTCCCGGTCTCCCGCATACATTTTCCTAAGGAAAGAAAGGCGGGCAGGTATTATGGAATTAGTGAAAAAGCAGATACATATGAACCGGTGGAAGGGAAATGTGACTACCCAAGTGACCCTGGATGATGATTTTATTGTGCCGGATACTATGGACGACATGGCCCAGGTGCTTTTGGACAACGGGGAGGTTCAGATAGAGTCCGTAAAAAATCAAGGAGAAAAAGTTCTGGTAAAGGGAAAACTGGATTTTCAGGTACTTTATCGGAGAGAAGAGGGAGGACTCCAGGCTCTTGGGGGAAGCATTCCGTTTGAGGAGACCATTAATGTGCCGGGGTTGGAAGAAAGAGATGATGTAAGTTTAAATTCTGAGCTGGAGGATTTAAGCACCGGCATGGTTAATGCCAGAAAGCTGGGAGTTAAGGCTATCGTAACCCTGGAAGTGAGAGTGGAAAGTCTTTATCAGACAGAAGCTGCAGTAGACGTGGAAGACTTGAAACCTGTATCCGGCATCAGAACCGGCAACGTTCTGGTCCAGCACCGAACCATGGATGTTGCGGCTATTGCGGCCCGCCACAAAGATACTTTCCGCATTAAGGAGCAAATGTCATTATCCGGAAACAAACCGAACATCGACCAATTATTATGGAAAGAAATGCGCCTGTGCGGTGTTTCTGCCCGTCCTGTGGACGGACGGATGCAGATAGACGGAAGCCTGGCAGTTTTTGTTATTTATTCAGGGGAAGGAGAAGAGACTCCGGTACAATGGTGGGAGGAAACTATTCCTTTTTCCGGAGAAGTGGAAATAGCGGATGCGGATGCAGATATGATCCCGGTGGTTAATATGCGTCTGGCCCACAAGGATGTAGAGGCGCGGCCGGACTATGACGGAGAAATGCGGGATCTGGACGTGGACGCGGTTTTAGAGCTGGACATGAAACTCTATGAGGAACAGGAACCTCAGCTGTTAAGTGATCTTTATGCAGTGGACAGAGAATTGACTCCGGTGACCAAAGAAGCCTGCTTTGAGCAGATACTTACAAAAAACGGTTGTAAATGCCGGGTGGCAGAAAAGGTTTCTTTGGATCAGAATCAGAGGGTATTACAGATTTGCCATAGCAATGGAAACGTAAAAATAGACGAAATTTCCGTGGGAGAGAATCAGCTTATTATTGACGGCGTAGTGGAGATTTCCCTGCTCTACCTGACCAGCGATGATTCTGCCCCGGTCCAGTCGGCGGATCATATGGTGCCCTTCCATTGCACGGCAGAAGCCAGGGGGATTCGGGAGGACAGCGTTTACCAGGTCATTCCGGGATTAGAGCAGCTTACTGCAGTAATGGTAGGGGGAGATGGCGTAGAGGTAAAGGCTGTGGTGGCTCTGGATGTACTGGTGCTCCAGCCTGTGTGTGAGACTGTGATTACCGGTGTAACGGAACAGCCGCTGGATTTAGAGAAGCTTCAGGATATGCCTGGGATTGTAGGATATATCGTTCAGTCCGGTGATAGTTTGTGGAAAATTTCAAAAAAATTCCATACAACAGTGGACAGTATAATGGCGATGAATGAGCTGTCCAGCGACGAAATTCGAATTGGCGACAGACTGATTTTGGTAAAAGAAGTGGCTCAGGGATAATTTTATGAAATTTGGAGATACCCATACTGTACACAAATAATCTGCTGTGCGGTATGGGTTTTGCCGTTTGATAGACGGCTGCCTGCCGTTTGCCTTCAAAGGAGGAATTTGCAATGAAATCAAATCAGGAACCAATATTTTTAATCGGTCAGCACGGTCAGGCTGTTATAGAGGTCTTAGACGGTCCTCACCAGGAAAATTTTAAGTGCTGTGATCAGCCTATGGGACTGCTCCTTGCCAATACCACGGATGGGGCCAAGGAAAAGCACCTTCCCCAGGTAAAGGTAAAAGGAAATAAGGTTACAGTTAAGGTGGGAGAAAATCCTCATCCCATGACCAGTGAACACAATATTCAGTGGATTTACCTCCAGACGGAAAAAGGCTGTCAGAGACGGATTCTGGAGCCGGATAAGCCGGCAGAGGCGGAATTTTTGGTGGCAGATGATGACAAGCCGGTGGCGGTATACTCCCACTGCAACCTTCATGGATTTTGGAAGACCAGCCTGTAAAAGCAGGACATACACCTTTTTGCCATTGTGTGATATAATATAATATAAACACCTTGTGCATCCAGCTGGTGCTTCATCATAGATTACAGGGCAACCTGGACGGTAATGATGCAGTTGCAAAGCATAATTACCGTTTACATAGCAAACCGGAATTTTTATAACAAAGAGGCAAAACCATGAATTATACTTATATTCTCCAATGTGCGGACGGAACTTTCTACTGCGGTTGGACAAACTGTCTGGAAAAACGTCTGAAGGCTCATAATCAAGGCGCCGGAGCAAAATACACCAAGAGCCGCCGCCCGGTGGCCCTTGCTTATTATGAAGAATTTAATACCAAAACAGAAGCTATGCGCCGGGAAGCAGCCATAAAAAAGCTGACCAGAGACCAAAAAAAGCGTTTAATTGCTGCCAGAGCAAAGAATCATGCTACAAATGCGTACATCATAATGTAATGGCATAAGCTGCCCCCCATGACGAAAAGATGAAAAATTTCATGGGATCCGAAATACTTATGACGGGAGTTAAACAAAGGCAGCTTCATAGCATAGATTACACCGCCTACAGTGTAAATAACTCCGCCTGCTAACAGCCAGCAGAACGCTGCAGTAGGGAGAGCCTGGACAATCCGGGTAAAAGCAAGGATGCAGACCCAGCCCATTGCAATATACAGGCAGGAAGAAAACCATTTGGGGCATGTGATCCAGAAAGCCTTAATGATAATGCCGGCAATGGCAATTCCCCAAACCAGGCCTAGCAGCAGCCAACCGGTTCTGTCGCCTAATACAATCATACATACCGGAGTATAGGTTCCGGCAATCAGGATAAAAATCATCATATGATCCAGCTTGCGGAGAAGCCGGTTGATTTTTGGGGAAATGTCCAGAGCGTGGTAGGTGGCGCTGGCGGCATACAATAGGATCATGCTGACAATAAATACCGCAAGGGCTGCTACATGAAAATGTCCGGGCTCTCGGGCGGCCTTTATGAGCAGAGGGCCGGCAGCCAGAATTG
Organism: Enterocloster bolteae; assembly: GCA_021772025.1. GTDB lineage: Bacteria > Bacillota > Clostridia > Lachnospirales > Lachnospiraceae > UMGS1370. The sequence goes on from JAETNT010000047.1 coordinate 6,022, forward strand.
CCAGAGCCATGGCGATAAAATGAGTGATAGCGCTGCCTGGATCTTTTATTTTAGAAAGGCTGGATTTTATAACTTTATGTGACATAACGATACCTCCTTAAAACCGAAACCTTATAACATAGTATTAAAAACTACATAATGTTATATTACATACTATACACTATTTAAAAAAAGATGCAAGGATTTTATAAAAAATTTACTTTTTTATTTTGTCGTTGTGGAGAAACAGAAAGGCGGGAATACAGAAGATGCTTCAGATTTTATATGAGGATCCCTACATTATTGTGCCGGTAAAGCCGGCGGGGATAGAAGCTCAATCCAGCCGCAGTTTTGAGCCGGATATGGTCAGTGAACTGCGGAAACATATAAACAAGTTATCCACAAGAACGTCCACAGAAGCGGCAGAACCTTATGTGGGAGTTATCCACAGACTGGATAAGCCTGTAGGCGGAGTTATGGTCTATGCAAAGACGCGAAAAGCCGCTGCGGTTTTATCAAAACAGGTGCGGGAGGGTGTTTTGATAAAGAATTATTGTGCTGTACTTTGTGGAAAACCTGTGGATAGTGTGGGGAAATATACGGATTTTTTGAAAAAAGATGGAAAAAATAATTATTCACAAATTGTGGATAAGTCTGTGGATGAAAGTAAACGGGCAGAACTTTCTTACAAAATTTTGGAGACAAAGGTTGTGGACGGACAGGAGTTGTCTCTGGCAGAAATTCGGCTCCATACCGGCCGGCATCATCAAATCCGCGTTCAGTTTGCCGGACACGGTACACCGCTATTAGGAGATGCCAAATACGGAAAATCACAGCAGAATCGGTTCCGTTCAAGCAGTTCTTTGGCTTTGTGGGCTGCGAAATTAACATTTTTTCATCCGGAAACGGGAGAAGCTATGACATTTTCGGCAAAGCCGGAGGGACGGGCTTTTGAAAGATTCGAGTCATATAGGGAAAGTTTTCCAGGAGAATAATTCGGCGGTTTTGGTTCATACTAGAATTTGTACAAAGGAAGTACGAATCAGAAATAGGTGAGACCATGGAAAAACCGAAGGAGAAACTGAAGAAGATTCTTATTATAGCAGGAGTTACGGGAGCGGTGTATGCAGGGTGCAAATACCTGCTGCCCCTCGTAATTCCTTTTTTTGCTGCTTATGGAACAGCAGTTCTTCTGGAACCGTCTGCCAGATGGATACAAAAAAGACTGTCCGTAAAAATAGGAGGAAAAATATGGAAGATTCCCATTGAAGCTGTGGGAGGAGCAGAGCTGGCTGCAGCGTTGCTTGCGTTAGGAGCCGGAATTTATTTTGGAAGCCGCAAACTGACAGAGCAGATCAAGCTTTTGGCAGATAGCTTGCCTCAGCTGGTCAGACAGTTCGATACGTGGCTTACAGGATGCTGTCAATCTGCCGAGGAGATCTTTCATCTAAAATCCGGATATGTAGTCTGCCTGATGCAGGATATGCTGAGAGAATTGGGATTGACGATAAAAACAGCCGCAATGCCTTACTTGATGGTTAATTCAGTTTCTGCATTTCAGTGGATTGTGGAAGGGATGGTAATCCTTCTGGTATTATTTCTGGCTACAGTATTGACCCTGGGCAAGCTGGAGGCTATCCGCAGATTTGAAAAGAAGTCTCTGTTTCGGGAAGAGTTTGCAGTGATTCATGAAAAATTCGGTATTTTTGGCAGAACCTATCTAAGAGTCCAGGGGGTAGTGCTTTTGCTGACAATAACGGTTTGCATGGTTGGGTTGTGGGCAATAAAAAACCCATATTATATCCTTTTGGGGACAGGGATCGGCCTTCTGGATGCTCTGCCTCTTTTTGGAACCGGAACGGTATTAGTGCCATGGGCATTAGTGGAACTCCTTGCCGGGCGGGGAGGAAAGGCGGCCGCACTGATAGGACTCTATGCGCTTTGCTATATCCTGCGCCAGATTTTAGAAACCAGAATGATGGCCAAAGGAATGGGACTTTCCGCCTTGGAAACTTTGATTTCTCTCTATGCGGGACTTGAACTTTTCGGAGTGTGGGGCGTAATTCTGGGACCGGCGGCTCTTATGATGAGCAAAGCCCTTTTGGAGATTCTGGAGACGGCGCCGGTGAGAAAAAAATAATTTTTTTCTTGCACAAATCCTCATTCAGTGGTAGCATTAGCAAATATATTGTAACAAATAATCGCAAGGAGGATGAGAGTATGGCGCTGATTTTACCAGAAGGATATGATCCGAAGCTGACAGTCCGTCAGACCCAGGAGGCAATCAAATATATTCGGGATACATTTCAAAAGGAGTTTGGCAGGGAAATGAATCTGGAGAGAATTTCCGCGCCGCTTTTTGTAAGGAAAAGTTCCGGCTTAAACGATAATCTAAACGGAGTGGAGAGGCCGGTTCAGTTTGATTTGCTGGGAGAGGCGGATGAGATTGTAGAGGTAGTTCAGTCTTTGGCAAAATGGAAAAGAATGGCATTAAAACGTTACGGATTTCAGCCCGGAGAAGGGTTATATACCAACATGAACGCTATCCGGCGAGATGAGATTTTGGATAATCTTCACTCCTGCTATGTGGACCAGTGGGACTGGGAAAAGGTGATTACCAGGGAACAGAGAAATCTGGATACCTTAAAAGATACAGTGAAGACTATTTTTAAGGTAATTAAGCATATGGAGCATGAGGTCTGGTATAAATATCCTCAGGCAGTAAAGCATCTTCCTGAAGATATCGTTTTTGTTACCACCCAGGAGCTGGAGGAACGTTACCCGGATAAGACGCCTAAGGAGAGAGAGAATTTGATTACCCAGGAGCATGGCTGCGTATTCCTGATGAAAATCGGCGACAAGCTGGCCAGCGGCAAGCCTCATGACGGTCGTGCGCCGGATTATGATGATTGGCAGCTAAACGGCGATATCTTGTTTTGGTTTGATACTCTGGGATGTGCCCTGGAGATTTCCAGTATGGGAATTCGGGTGGACGAAAAGTCCCTGGATCAACAGCTTACAAAGGCTGGCTGTGATGACAGAAGGAACCTGCCTTACCATAAGATGCTGCTGAACGGAGAGCTTCCCTGTACTATTGGCGGAGGAATCGGACAGTCCAGGCTGTGTATGCTGCTTTTGAACCGTGCCCATGTCGGCGAGGTTCAGGCCAGCTTGTGGCCGGAGGATATGAGGAAGGCTTGCGAGAAACATAAGATTATATTACTGTAGGGAAAAGCTCTTTGCCGAAAAAGCCGCCGTTGGCGGCTTTTTCTGTATTATCAAGTATCCGGCAGAATCACTCTAGATCAAAGATACCTTCCGGCAGAAACTCCGCCAGCTTTTTAAGAGAAGAATTAACTATTAAATCTTCCGGAAAATCTATTTCTTCAAGAAGTCGATGTACATAGCCGTGATTACCTACGTCAAAGCAGATATGGGCATCACTGCTTAAAATAATGTGAGTCTTGTATTTTCGGCAGTATTCCAGCAGAATCCGGTAGTTTTCCCAGGCGTTGGAGCGGAAGCCTTTAGGGTTTAGAGAAGAATTATTTACCTCTAAAAGCTTATGGCGTTCAGCCGCCGCAGCAGCCAGGGAGTCATAATCCGTGGGAAAGCGTCCGTCATCCGGGTGGCCGATAATTTGGATGAAGGGATTTTCTAAAGCCTTTAAATAAGCGGAGGTGTTTTCCGCCATGGTTTTTCCGCTGTAACAGGGCGGATGGATACTGGCAATTGCGTAATCCAGCCGGGCCAGGGTATTTTCAGGCAAATCCACTTTTCCTGCAGGATCCAGAATATTCAGCTCAGCGCCCATAATGATTTGGATACCATGAAGTTTTCTGGGAATAACTTTAAAATTCTGAAAATAAAAGGTTCCCAGAGTGCCGGGCATAGTGGGAGCGTGGTCAGTACAACCGTATAACTCCAGGCCTTTATCTGCAGCGGCTTGAATCATTTCCGCCAGAGTGCTGTAAGCATGGCCGCTGGCCAGAGTATGGGTGTGAAGATCAAATTTATCATTCATAGGAGCAAAATCCTTTCCGGGGTGTAAAATCATTAGTATTCCCGCCTGCTATGGGAGAAGAACATGAATCCCGTAAAAAATTTTATCATATTCAGGGATATGATAAAAGGGCTTTCTTAAATTTTTGTGAAAACGGTAGTAAATTTAATTTTTTTGTGTTTAAATAGTAAATGGGAAAATGGGGACTTTTCCCGATAGATTGATGGAAAAGAGAGGTACATGACAATGGGAGAAGAAATGACGACAGGAAAGACAATGGCAGAAGAAGAGGTTCAGGAGTCCCAGGTTGCGGAAACCATGGAGGATTATGCGGCTGAACTGGAAGCTTCCCTGCGTAGAGTACGGGAAGGGGATATTTTGACCGGAACCGTAATCGGTGTGGATGACGACAAGGTAGTGGTCGATTTAAAATACTACGCAGAGGGGATTATTACCAGAGAAAACATAAGCAGCGATCCGGAATTTAATTTAAAGGAGTCTATCCAAGTAGGCGACGAAATCAGCGCTACCGTAGTAAAAACAGATGATGGCGAGGGGAATATTCTCCTTTCCAAAAAACAGGCTAATGATGTTCTGGCTTGGGATAAATTAAAACAGATGATGGAAGAGCGCACCGTAGTTTCCGTTAAAATCAAAGAAATTGTAAAAGGCGGAGCAGTCGCATTTTTGGAGGGGATCCGAGGATTTATTCCGGCCTCCAAGCTGGCGGCCGAGTATGTGGAAAATTTAGACGAGTGGAACGGAAAGACCATAGAGGTTACTGTAATTACCGCTGATGAGGAAGAAAAGCGGCTTATCCTTTCCGGGAGAGAGGTGGCGAGAGAAAAGCAGGCGGCCGAAACTCGGAAAAAAGTGGCCAAGTGCCAAGTAGGGGCTATCGTGGAAGGCGTCGTAGAAACGTTAAAAGATTACGGTGCATTTATAACCTTGGAAAACGGCCTTACAGGCCTTCTTCATATTTCACAGATCAGCAGCCAGAGGATCAAGCACCCGGGCGTAGTATTAAAAGAAGGCCAGGAGGTTAAGGTTAAGATCATCGGTTTAAATGATGGGAAAATCAGCCTGAGCATGAAGGCAATTGAGCAGGAGGATGAGCCGGAAGAGGTATTCGATTACAAGGAAACCGGCAGTGTATCTACTGGACTGGGCGATCTGCTAAAGGGGTTAAAGCTTTAACAACATGCAGCAGTAAGTGAGGTGGGGGATAATGACACAAAGCCGCGGAAAAAAAGGACCGGCAGACCGGTGGAAAGAGATTATGTTTCTCTACAATGCCGCCTTGAGACAGATCAATGCCAAAATAGAGATCATGAATGATGAGTTTATAGAGCGGTTTAATTACAGCCCGATTGAACACATTAAATCGCGTCTGAAGACACCGGACAGTATCGTCAGAAAACTGAAAGCAGACGGCTATGAGGTTAGCATTGAAAACATGCAGGATAAACTCAGCGACATTGCAGGTATCCGTATTATCTGCTCCTTTATGCTGGATATCTATCAGATAGCCGATATGATAGCAAAGCAGGCGGATGTGACGGTTCTTTATGTAAAGGATTATATTAAAAAGCCAAAGCCAAATGGCTACAAAAGCTACCACATGGTAGTGACCATTCCGGTTTATTTGACAGAAGGGCCGGTAGAAACTAAGGTGGAGATCCAGATCCGGACAGTGGCCATGGATTTTTGGGCCAGCTTAGAACACAAGATAGCATATAAGTTTGAAGGGAATCCTCCTATAACGCTTCTTCAGGAGCTAAAGGCCTGTGCGGATATGGTAGACATTTTAGATGCTAAAATGTTTTCGCTAAACGAAGCAATTATGGCTATTGCAGAGGCCGAGAAGGAGGAAGAAGAGACAGAAAAATGAAAGCAGTATTACAAAGAGTATCCAGGGCTGCGGTAGCAGTGGACGGACAAACCACGGGGAAAATAGGAAAAGGATTTTTAATTCTTCTGGGAGTATCTAACGAGGACTCAGAAGAAACCGGAAAAAAAATGGCGGATAAAATCTGTCGGCTTCGAATTTTTCAGGATGAAAACGGAAAGACCAATCTGTCTTTGGCAGACGTTGGGGGAGGAGTTTTGGTAGTGAGCCAGTTTACCCTATATGCAGACTGCAAAAAGGGAAACCGCCCCAGCTTTATAAAAGCCGGGGCGCCGGATCATGCAAACCGTATTTATGAATATTTTATGGAGTGCTGCAGGGAACATGTAAATCAGGTGGAGCACGGCGTTTTCGGGGCGGATATGCAGATTGAGCTGGTTAACGACGGACCCTTTACTCTGGCTCTGGACAGCACAGAACTATAGCACATATAAACGATGCTGGAGGCAAAAGACATTTTGCCTCTATCAATAAACGGAGGAAGAACGATGCCCAAAAAAACGAAAGGCCAGGAGCTGGCTGAAAAATTAGTTTGGAAGGCTCCCAACATCGGAAAGGAAGCTCCTAAGCAGATTGCCAAAGCAGAGAAGTTCTGCGAGGGATATAAAAAATTTTTAAATGAAGGAAAAACAGAAAGAGAATGTGTTTCCGCCATAGTATCCCGCCTGGTAAAGGCAGGGTATATCCCCTATGATATCAATGCTTCTTATAAGCCGGGGGATAAGGTGTATTTTGTCAATCGAAAAAAGTCTTTGATTGCCACTACCTTTGGAACTAAGGGATTGGAGGCAGGCGTCCGCTTAAACGGCGCCCATATTGACGCGCCCCGGCTGGATTTAAAGCCCAACCCCTTGTACGAGAAGGAGGACATTGCGCTTTTAAAAACTCATTATTACGGAGGAATCCGCAAATATCAGTGGGCCACAGTTCCTCTGGCTATGCATGGCGTAGTGGTAAAGAAAAATGGTGAGACAGTAAATATTGTTATCGGCGAGAATGAAAAGGACCCGGTATTCTGCATTACGGATCTGCTTCCTCATCTGGCATCAAAGCAAAATGACAGAAAGCTGGGAGATGGAATCAGAGGAGAAGAGCTGAACATTGTGGTGGGATCCGTTCCTTATCAGGATGAGGCGGTAAAGGAGCCGGTAAAGCTTACGGCCCTTAAGATTCTTAACGACAAATACGGGATTACCGAATCGGACTTTTACCGGGCGGAGATAGAGATGGTTCCGGCGGTTAAGGCGGCAGATGTAGGGTTGGATAAAAGTATGGTAGGAGCCTACGGCCAGGATGACAGAGTCTGCGCTTATACGGCTCTTATGGCAGAGATTGATACGGAACTTCCCGAACACACTACGGTTACCTTTTTTGCAGACAAAGAAGAAATCGGCTCGGAGGGCAACACCGGATTAAACTCGGACTTTCTTTTGCATTATCTAGAGGATCTGGCAGAGCAGGGGGGAGTCAATATCCGTGCCTTGCTGCGAAACTCTCTGTGTCTGTCGTCGGATGTTAACGCTGCCTTTGATCCCACGTTCCCTCAAGTATATGAGCCGCTAAATGCCAGCTATTTAAACAGAGGCTGTGTCCTGACTAAATATACGGGAGCCAGAGGAAAATCCGGCTCCAACGATGCCAGTGCAGAGACCATGGCGGAAATTATCGGAATTATGGATAGAGAAGGTGTTTACTGGCAGGCAGGGGAGCTGGGAGCTGTAGACGAAGGCGGCGGCGGAACTATTGCAAAACTAGTGGCTCATATGGATATTGATGCCGTAGACTTAGGGGTTCCGGTGCTCTCTATGCATGCGCCTTTTGAACTGACCTCCAAGCTGGATGTATATAATACATATAAAGCGTTCCGGGCATTTAACAAATAGGTGGCAGTCTATCTGAAGTAACAGTTCAGGCAGCGTCTTCTTGCCTGGCTGCGCCGCCTGAACTGTGAATTTTTGGGAAGGTCTTTCCTTTCGGGAAACTGTATGGTATACTACAGAAACCGGCTAAGGAAAGACCTTGCCGGCAAAATGACTAAAAACAGCAAGGAGAAGTTTTGATGATGCAGGAGATGCCAAGGGAGCAGACACTGTGTCAGGAAAGAGGAGATTATGAGAAAATCAAAAAAATTAATTCTGTGCGGCGCGGCTGCTATGATGGTGCTTGCCGGATGCTCCGGCGCGAATACCGCTGCCACTACGGCAGAGGAAACCACTTCGGTATCTTCTGAGGAGACGAAAGCCGCAGATTCTGATACCACAGAGACTACAGCTTCAGCAGGAGAAGAGCTTCCGGAGGGAAGCGTAGTTCTGGGGGAATATGTAGGAATGAAGTATACCCCTATGGATACAACGGTTACCGATGAGGATGTGGAAGCTACTATTCAGAGCGTTTTAGATGCTAAGGCCTCCTATGTGGAGGTGGATCGGGCTGCCGCTGACGGGGACATGGTTAATATAGATTATGTAGGTAAGAAGGCTGGTGTTGCATTTGACGGAGGAACCGCAGAGGACAGCGATTTACTGCTGGGCTCCGACAGCTTTATTGACGGTTTTGAGGATGGCCTGGTTGGGACAAAAAAAGGAGACGCCGTGACCTTAAATTTAACATTCCCGGAGAACTATCCTAGTGAAGAGCTGGCTGGCCAGGAGGTTACCTTTGATGTCACAGTTAATGCTGTAAAGGAAAAGCAGGAAGCCGTATTAAACGATGACTTCGTAAAGAGTCTGGAGCTGGAGTCCGGAGCTACCACTACGGAGGAATATCGGGAAGGGATCCGCGCCAGCCTTCAAGAAAACAACGAGAGCATTGCCAAGATGCAGATGGAGAATGACGTATTAGAGGCAGTGATAGCGAATTGCGAATTCAGCAATATTGATACCCGAATTGAGGGAGAGTACAATGAGCAGTGGGAACAACTGAATAATCAGGCTGCTATGTACGGCATGGATATGGAATTTTATGCTGCTATGAATGGGATGTCCAGCGTTGAGGAATTCCAGGAGATGTTTAAAGAACAGGTTAGCAATACCATTAAGCTGGAACTTGTGATGAATGCCATCGCTGAAAAAGAAAATTTGACTGTTTCCCAAGAAGATTATACGGCTCTGGCAAAGGAATATGGCATGGAAGATACCAGTATTTTGGTTGAAAATTACGGCCAGGAGATGGTAGATCAGGCGGCTCTTCAGATGAAGGTGCTGAACTTCTTAACCAGCAGTGCGGTAGCAAAATAAAGATCAGCTGACGGGCCCGGATTATAAGCGGAAAACAATCATAAGAGAAAACGGAGGATGCACCATGCAGCTCTTAAAAGAAAGAATACGAAAAGACGGTATAGTCCGTGAGGGCGGCGTTCTGAAGGTGGACAGCTTTTTAAATCATCAGATGGATATTGACATGTTTGTAGAAATTGGAAAGGAACTGCGGAAACGCTTTGCCGGAGAAGAGATCAACAAAATTTTGACGATTGAGGCTTCCGGCATCGGAATTGCGTGTATCGTGGCTCAATATTTTCATGTGCCTGTGGTCTTTGCCAAAAAGACCAAGACAAAGAACATTGCCGGAGATGTGTATACCTCACAGGTTGAATCCTATACTCATGGAAGGGTCTACGATATTATTGTGTCCAAGGACTTTTTGGGGCCAGAAGACAAAGTTCTGCTGATCGATGACTTCTTGGCTAACGGTAAAGCTTTAGAAGGCTTGGCCCAGTTGGTGCAGGATGCCGGCGCAACTCTGGTAGGGGCCGGCGTAGTGGTGGAAAAAGGCTTTCAGAGAGGCGGGGATGCCATTCGGGCGAAAGGAATCCACCTGGAATCTTTAGCAATTGTAGAGAGCATGGATGCTGCCACCGGTGAGATTGTTTTCCGGGAAGACTAAAGAGGGCTTACTGAATTTGCCGCGGCTTCCCGCCGGGGCGGAGAGGAAATAACATGAGCAGGAAGGCATTGTTTTTTGATATTGATGGTACTTTACTGAGCGAGTTTAACGGCCGCATTCCGGAAAGCGCCAAGGAAGCACTGAAAGAGGCACGCAGGCAGGGGCATCTGGTATTTATTAATTCCGGCAGATGCTATATTCTGGTGAAGCCGGTTCTAGAGCAGATAGAAGCAGACGGGGCGCTGTGCGGATGCGGGACCTCTATTATGCTAAATGGGAAGGCGGCCTATTCCCGCCATATTCCTTATGAAAAGGGAATAAAGCTACGCCAGGATATAAAGGACTACAGGGTAGAAGCTGTCTTAGAGGGATCAGAGGGCTGTTATTTTAATAAAAAGCCTTACCGGATTCCGGAGATGGAAGAACTAAGGATTTCTGTTAACAAGGAGATGGGAGGGGCGTCCCTTCCCCTGGAGGATACCAGCTACCAATTTGATAAATTCTGCATAACAACGGACCATACCAGCGATGCGGAGGGCTTTTTCCATGCTATAGAGGATGACTTTACCATTATTGACAGGGACGGTTTTTACGAATGTGTCCCTAAAGGCCACTCTAAAGCAACAGCTATTCAGTGGGTGCTGGATTATTACCAAATTCCGTTGAAAGATGCATATGTCTTTGGGGACAGTATGAACGACCTTCCCATGTTTGAATTTGCTCAAAATACGGTTTTGATGGGAAAGCATGACAAAGGATTAGAGCCATATGCCACTTTTGTGACCAAGACGGTGGAAGAGGACGGAATTGCATGGGCAATGAAGGAACTGGGGATTATTTGACAGCATAAGAGGTTTGGATGAACAGAGACAGAAGAAAGTATTTAAAAGCAGCCCTGACGGTGCTGCTTTTGCTTTTAACGGCAGGCGGCCTGACTGTGGCCATAAACAAAGGAATCCAAAATGGCGGCGGACAGGAGAGCCGGAATGAAACAGAAAAAAGCGTTTTACATCAGGGAGAGACTGAGTTTAACCCTGAGGAAACGACAAAGCTTGACAGGGAAGAAAGCAGAAACGAGACAAAAAAAGAGACAGATTCTGTCCGGGAAATCGAAAGATGTCCAGAACCGATTTCCAGGACTCAGGCAGAGGACAATGTTTCTAAGGAGCCGGTTATCCAGGAACAGCCGTATCAGCCGCCTATACTGGCAATAGCCTCAGATCTCCATTATCAGAGCCATAGCCTTACGGACGGGGGAAAAGCATATAGAGACTTTATTGCAGGCAGTGACGGGAAGCTGATAGAGTATTTGCCTTATCTTCTGGATGCATTTTTAGATGAGGTGATGAATATGGGAGTCGATGCTCTTATCCTTAGCGGCGATATTACCATGAATGGGGAGGCGGAAAATCATCAGGAGCTTTCCGCCAAACTGATCCGGATTCAGAAAGCGGGGATTCCGGTGCTGGTAATTCCCGGAAATCACGACATTAACAATCCTAACGCGTCTTATTACTTCGGGGATAAGAAAACACAAGGCCGACCGGTTACAGCGGAAGAATTTTATCAATATTACCGGGATTTTGGCTACGACCAGTCATTAAGCCGGGATGAAGCCTCTTTAAGCTACATTTATGAGCTGGACGAAAACTACTGGATTATGATGCTGGACACCTGCCAGTATGAACCGGTGAATTTGGTAGGGGGAAGAATCGGCGAGGAGACTCTTTTATGGATGGAGGAATGGCTTGAGAAAGCGGAATCTGCCGAGGTTACAGTGATTCCGGTGGGCCATCATAACCTACAGCCGCAGAGCAGTCTGTATACAACAGACTGCGCTTTGGAGAATTACCAGGAAGTTACAGAACTGCTGGAACATTTCAGGCTGCCGGTTTATATCAGCGGCCACCTTCATGTTCAGCGGCTGAAAAAACATAGTCAAATTCCTCTTAGCGAAGAACGCTTAGGGCCCGGAGTGAGACTTGAGGCAGAACTGGCAGCCGAAAGAGAAAAAGAACGCTATGGAATTTATGAGATTGTCAGCGACTCTCTAAGTATTACGCCCTGCCAGTATGGGATTATGAGCTGGGATGAAAAAGGAAATATGACTTATCAGACCAAAGCAGTAGATGTATCCGCCTGGGCAGCAGGCCGGGGCCTTACGGATCAAGCGCTTCTGAATTTTCAGTCTTACTCAAAAGAATACATTAAAAAGATTATCAGCCGCCAAATCGAAAACAAAATGGATCCCATATCCATGGAACTCATAGGGGAAATGACAGATTTATATGCGGAACTTTATGAGGCCTACTATGCAGGGAGAATTATTGATGAGAAAGCAGTAAAAAGCAGTATTCCCTGGCAGTGGTGGAACCGGATTTTGCCGGACAGCCGCCAGATGAGAGAGATGCGGGCTATGATAGGGGACAGCAAGGAAGATCACAATTACCTATATCTTCCCGTGTCTGAAGAGGATGAGGAAAAATGAAATAAAGACTGGCAGCCACGGTTAAATCAAAATGTAAATGCTTACAAAAAAATTAAAAAGATCTTGAATTATTCTCCAATATAGTGTATATTATAGCCAGTAAATAAAAGCAAATAAGATTTGCAGTGGAATGTAAGGACTTACAAAGGAAAGTGTGGAGGTTACCAGATGAGCAAGAATGTAAAAGAAACAGTGATTCAGTTTGGCGAAGGCGGATTTTTGAGAGGTTTTGTAGATTATTTCTTTCACAAATTACAGGAAAAGGGCCTTTATGACGGTAAGATTGTAGTGGTACAACCAATTGAGAAAGGTATGTGCCAGATGCTGGCGGATCAGAACTGTGAATACAATTTATTTCTCCGCGGTATCAATAATGGGGAAATTGTAAATGAACACACCCATATTACTTCTATTTCCAGGGCATTAAATCCATATACCCAGTACGAAGATTATATAGCCTTGGCAACCAGTCCGGATATGCGGATATTAGTTTCCAATACTACGGAGGCTGGCATTGAGTATTTAGGCACTGAGAAGATTACAGATATGCCTCCTAAATCTTATCCGGCAAAACTGACTCAGTTTTTATATAAAAGATTTGAGGCAGGTCTTCCCGGAATGATCCTTCTCCCCTGCGAGCTTATTGATAACAATGGTGATAATTTAAAGGCATGTGTATTAAAATATGCAGATCTATGGGAACTGGGACAGGACTTTAAGAACTGGATTCGCACAGAGAACGATTTTTGCAATACCTTGGTTGACCGTATTGTAACCGGTTATCCCAGAGACGAGGTAGAAGAGCTGACCAAGCAGCTGGGATATACAGATAACCTGATTGATACTGCCGAGATTTTCCACCTATGGGTAATTGGAGGGCATCATGAAGATGAGCTTCCCTTTAACCAAGCCGGCTACAATATTGTTTGGACCGATGATGTAAAGCCCTATAAAAAGAGAAAAGTACGTATTTTAAACGGCGGTCACACCTCCATGGTATTAGGCGCTTATCTGTACGGTTTAGAGACTGTAGGCCAATGTTTAAAGGACGAGACTGTCAGTGCATTTTTAAAGAAATGTCTTTTTGATGAGATTGTTCCTACATTGGGCAACACTGAGACGGACATCCAATTTGCAAAAGACGTATTAGAACGCTTCAGCAACCCCTTTATCAAACATCAGCTTTTAAGTATTGCGTTAAACTCTGTAAGTAAATTCCAGGTTCGCGTATTGCCCACCATTTTGGAATACAAAGAGAAGTTTGGTAAGTACCCGGAGGCGCTTACCTTCTCTATGGCCGCGCTGATTTCCTTCTACAGAACCGACAAGGCAAACGACGGTGCCGAGATTATGGAGTTTATGAAGACTGCGTCTGTAGAAGATATTATGAAGAAAGAAGATTACTGGCATGCTGATCTGACTGATATGATCCCCATGGTAAAGGGATATTATGATATGATTCAGGATAAGGGCATGGCAGAGGCCTATAAAGAAGTATTAAAAAAGCAATAAAATATCACAGAAAGATTCCTTCTATATTGATAAACAACCATCCTAAAAGAGGAGCAGCGTCAGGCCGGGACCTGGCGCTGTTTCCTTTTTTCAGCTTACCCCTGATTTTCTACCACATAGTAAAGCTCCTGAGACATTTACGGAAAAATAGGGTATAATGTGAACACTTAGCAAAGCCCTTATGAGCTTAGAGAATATAATATGACAATCATCAAAAGGAGGAGGGAAAACATGAAGCTGATATGGGAACAGGCAGATTTGGAACAGCCGGAGGTAGTAATAAGAGGACGGTTGGAAGATAAAAAAACCACAGATTTAATTCAAACGCTTCAGGGGCTTTTAGAGGCAGAAAGAAATGTAGGAAAGAGAATTTTCCTTCACAAAGACGGAAGAGAATTTCTCTGGGAAACTGCAGATATCCAATATTTTGCGACTGAAAACGGACGGATTTTTGCGATGGGAAAAGAAAACGGCAGGCTGGAGACTAAATTTAAACTTTATGAGCTGGCGGAGATGCTGGGAAAACAGGGATTTATTCAAATTAACAAAGGAACCCTGGTGAATATCCGATTTGTCGCGGCAGTGGAAGCTGGCTTTAGCGGAAATTACGTTGCTTTTTTAAAAGACGGGAAGACAAAGTTGGAAATTTCCAGATCTTACATGAAAACGTTTCGTAAATATGTGATGGAGGGAAAAGATTATGATTAAAAAAATAGGATCTTATATATTTCTCGGAATAGGAATCGGAGCGATAGTTTCTACAGCTTGTTTATGGATTTTGGGAAATAGCCGGGATACATTAACAGAGACTACGGTATGGCTGGCGGTATCAGCAGCTTATGGGGCTCTTTCTATTATTATGGATATAGAGAAGCTGCCTTATGCGGTGCGGATTTTTATCCATGGAGGGTTGTGTGCAGGACTCACTCTGGCAACAGCCTGGGGGCTGGGCTACGCCGAAAGCCTTCCGGCTCTTTTAAAACAGGTGATGCCAACCTTTCTGATCGTATATGCCGGGATTTGGCTGGTATTTTACTGGAGTTGGAAGCTGTCCGCAAAGAAATTAAATGACAAGCTGAAGGAGAGATAAGGAGAAAAAGCCTGCGGATATTTTCCGATTTCCAGGAAGTTTTAGTTGATATCCTTCCTCATTTAAAGTATAATTCTTTTGTAACGTACAAGGGTTGTATACCTGTATTTTAACCAGCAGCCGGACTTTTCAAAGCCTGGCTGTACTTTTTGTGCATGAAAAAGAGACTGTGTACTGATTGCTCAATGCGGGTACCCCCAAATATGAAGGAGATTTCTACATGGACATTCTATTAGGATTAATGCTTCCTTTTATCGGAACTACAGCAGGCTCCGCTTGTGTGTTTTTTATGAAAAATGAGATAAAGCCGGGAGTCCAAAAGGCCCTTTTAGGCTTTGCCGCCGGTGTAATGGTGGCAGCTTCTGTATGGTCGCTGCTGATCCCGGCAATGGATATGTCAGTGCACATGGGTAAAATGGCCTTTATTCCGGCAGCGGCAGGTTTCCTGGCAGGAGTAGGCTTCCTGCTTTTGTTGGATCGCGTGATTCCTCACCTGCACCTGGGCAGCAATGCTCCGGAAGGGCCTTGCTGTCAGCTAAAGAGGACTACTATGTTGATATTGGCTGTAACTATTCACAATTTCCCGGAAGGTGCGGCGGCAGGTGCTGCTTTGGCCGGAGTAATGTCGGGAAATGGTCAGATTACTCTGGCCGGAGCTTTAACTCTGGCTCTTGGAATCGCTATTCAAAATTTTCCGGAGGGAGCCATCATTTCCCTCCCGTTAAAGAGTGAGGGAATCAGCAGGAAAAAGGCATTTTTATCCGGCACGGCCTCCGGAATTGTAGAGCCAATCAGCGCGGCCGCCGCCATTCTTCTGGCAGCGGCGGTAAATCCCATTTTGCCGTACCTTTTGTCTTTTGCTGCAGGCGCCATGATTTACGTAGTGGTAGAAGAATTGATCCCCGAAGCATCGGAAGGCAGCCACAGCAACATCGGTACCATTGGATTTGCAATAGGGTTTGCAATTATGATGATATTGGATGTGGCGTTAGGTTAAACATTCCCATATTTCTATTTTACCTCCCGGCTGCATATATTTTTAAGAGCAGGGGGCGAGGGGAATGAGAAGGAAAGTCAGATATTTGCTGCTGGCGGCAGCGGCGG
The DNA here is from genome assembly GCA_021772025.1 of Enterocloster bolteae. Taxonomy (GTDB): domain Bacteria; phylum Bacillota; class Clostridia; order Lachnospirales; family Lachnospiraceae; genus UMGS1370. Next base: position 21,989 of record JAETNT010000047.1, read on the forward strand.
ATTTTTTATTGCTTCTGATGCTGCTGTACATAGTACTGAACGGAAGCTTTGAAGCGGCAGTAGAGACCGGAATGGCAGCGGCAGAGAGACCGGAGATGGCCTCTGATAAAACAGACATTACTTTTGGAGAAGGAAAAGGCTGCGAGGAAAAGGTGGTGGCGCTAACCTTTGATGATGGTCCCCACGCCGTATATACCAAAGAGCTTTTGGAGGGCCTAAAGGCCCGGGGAGTCGAGGCAACATTTTTCCTTATGGGATCCAGCGTGGAAGGAAACGAGGATCTGATCCGCCAGATGGAAGAGGATGGACACCTCATCGGCAATCACGGCTACCGTCATATCCAGATGACCACTGCGGGAATCCCGGCGGTTCAGGAATCTGTGGAGAAAACAGGAAGAATAATTAAAGAAATTACCGGTATAGAGCCGGAATACCTGCGTCCTCCCTATGGAGACTGGAACGAAGAGCTGGCGGAGACTATGGAGCTGACGCCGGTTTTTTGGTCAGTGGACAGTCTGGACTGGAAATATCAGAACACGCTCCAAATTACAAACCGGGTACTGAAGAAGGTGGGAAACGGAGATATTATTTTGATGCACGATATTTTTCCCACTTCTGTGGAAGCGGCGCTGGAAATCGTTGACACATTGCTGGCTCAGGGATATACTTTTGTTACAGCCGATGAGCTGATTATTGATTGACAAAGGAAAAAACTATGGATTTATTTGATTATATGCGGGAGACTGTCCAGGAGGCCGAGTCGCCTCTGGCCTCCCGGCTGCGTCCCAGAACCTTGGATGAGGTAGTGGGACAGCAGCATATTGTAGGAAAGGACAAGCTCCTTTATCGGGCAATCAAGGCGGATAAGCTCAGTTCTATTATTTTCTATGGCCCGCCGGGCACAGGGAAAACTACTCTGGCAAAAGTCATTGCCAACACTACCAGCGCAGAATTTAAACAGATCAATGCCACTGTAGCCGGAAAAAAGGACATGGAAGATGTGGTAAGAGAGGCAAAAGATTTGTTGGGAATGTATGGAAAGAAAACGATTCTGTTTGTAGACGAGATTCATCGGTTTAATAAAGGGCAGCAAGACTACCTCCTGCCTTTTGTAGAGGACGGAACTTTGATTTTAATCGGGGCTACCACAGAGAACCCCTACTTTGAAGTGAACGGGGCCCTCCTGTCCCGTTCACGGATTTTTGAGTTAAAGCCTCTGGAAAAGGATGACATCAAAAAGCTCTTATACCGTGCCGTCACTGACGAAGAAAGGGGTATGGGAACTTACAGAGCCCGAATTGATGAGGAAGCTTTGGAATTTCTGGCGGATGTGGCCAACGGTGACGCCAGGGCGGCTTTAAATGCTATCGAACTGGGGATTATGACTACAGAGAGGGGAGCCGATGGTATCATTCATGTGGATTTGGCAGTAGCCCAGGAGTGTATTCAGAAGAGGGCAGTCCGTTATGACAAAAATGGAGACAATCACTATGATACCATATCGGCTTTTATTAAAAGCATGAGAGGATCAGATCCGGATGCTGCAATTTATTATCTGGCTCGGATGCTATATGCCGGGGAAGACATTAAATTTATCTCCCGCCGGATTATGATCTGTGCTGCCGAGGATGTGGGAAATGCTGATCCTCAAGCACTTACGGTAGCAGTCAGCGCCGCCCAGGCAGTAGAGCGCATCGGAATGCCGGAGGCTCAGATTATTTTGGCTCAGGCAGTTGCCTATGTGGCATCGGCCCCTAAGAGCAATGCTGCCTGCCTGGCAGTCTTTCACGCTATGGATACAGTAAAGGAGACCCGTACCATGCCGGTTCCTGTACACTTGCAGGATAAACATTACAAAGGTGCGGCTAAACTGGGCCGCGGCGCGGGATACCTTTATGCTCATGATTATCCCAACCACTATGTAAAGCAGCAGTACCTGCCGGACGGTTTAGAGAATTGCCGTTTTTATAATCCTACCGAAAATGGCTACGAAAAAAATATTAAAAAACACCTGGAGTTTTTGAAGGAGTCCGCAGATGAAAAATAGTACAATGAAAGCAGGCCGGATGATTATTATTTCCCTGGACGCAGTAGGAGAGCAGGATCTGGCTTATATGAAAGAGATGCCAAACTTCCGCCGCTTTTTTGAGAGAGCCGCTCTGTGCCCTCACGTGGAAAGCGTCTATCCAAGTTTGACTTATCCGGCTCACGCTGCTATCGTTACCGGGTGTGTACCCAAAACAACCAATATTGTCAACAACCTTCGCTTTCAGCCCTGGAGGAAAAAGCCGGACTGGTTCTGGCAGAGAAGATTTATTAAGAGAACCACTATTTATGACGAAGCCGCAAAAAAAGGTATGAAAACAGCTGCCTTTTTGTGGCCGGTTACAGGAAGGGCGAGGATCGCCTGGAATCTTCCTGAAATATGGGCAAACCATTTTTGGGAAAACCAGGTTACCGTGTCCTTTGCTAATGGGACTCCTTCCTTTCAACTGGATTTATACCGACGGTTCGGAAAGATATTAAACGGTGTCCGTCAGCCTAATCTGGATAACTTTGTCCAAGCATGCTTTTTATATTCTGTGAAAAAATACCGGCCGGATTTGACCCTGGTCCATTTGACAGATGTGGACAGTAATCGTCACGATTATGGTGTGAACAGCCCGGAGGCTATGGAAGCTCTTGGCCGCCATGACCTCCGTCTTGGAGAGCTGCTTGCTCTGCTTCAAGAAATGGGATGGGAAAAAGATACGGATCTGGTACTTTTGGGCGACCATTACCAGAAGGATACCAATAGAATTGCTTATCCCAATTACTATTTGAAAAAGCTTGGCTGGCTGGAGACCGGAAAAAGAGGGATACGCCGGTGGCAGGCCCTTAGCTGGGAGAGCGGTGGTTCCTGCAATATTTATGTAAAGGACGAAAAACTTATTCCGGCGGTGAAACGTTTTCTGGAAGGCTGGAAGGCGCGGCCTGATTCCCCTATAGAAGAAATTTTTGATCAGGAAGAAGCCGCAGCTATAGGAGCGGACCCGAAAGCTGCTTTTGTTTTGGAAGCTAAGGACGGATGGTATTTCCAGAATGGGCTGGAATGTGCCTCTGAGGCAGTAAACCGGGAAGAAAATCTGACCCACCATATGGGTAACCATGGTTTCCATCCAAAGAAATCCGGCTATCAGACTTTCTTTGCCGGAGCCGGCCCGGATTTTATATCGGGAGCTAGAAAAGATGCTATGAAGCTTATTGATGAAGGCCCCACACTGGCCAAAATTTTAGGTGTGAAGCTTACGGGCTCAGAAGGCCGGGCAGTCCTTGAATTGCTGGCAGATTGAGAGAAGGAAAAAGTCTTTGCAATTTTTTTTAGTTTCATATATAATAAAAAATAGCTAAAGGATGCCGGAGGCTTGCGCCTCCGGCAGCACATCCCTAATTCTGAAAGAATCCCCAATACAATGCAAGGTAAACGAATACCCACATAACAAAGAAAGGCAAGGAAACTGTTTATGCGTGAAAAATTAAATACGCTGCCGTTGGCAGAACTAAAGGAACTGGCAAAGACGCAGGGAATTAAAGGTTCCAGCGGTATGCGAAAGGCCGATTTAGTAGAATTACTGTGCCAGATGTCAGAAAAGAAAGCCGAGAAGGCAGGCCCTGCAGAGCGGGGAAACCAGCCGGAACACAGTCAGCAAGGCGAGCATAGCCTTCAGCCGGAACGGAGCCAGCAGAGTGAGCGCAGCGTCCAGCCGGAACGGAGCCAGCAGAGTGAGCGCAGCGTCCAGCCGGAACGGAGCCAGCAAAATGAGCGCAGCTACCAGCCCCGAATCAGCCGTGCAGGCGCTACTCTTAGCTCCGGAAGTACTAAATTTGACGCTATGTCCCCGGAAGAATTGGCGGAACTGGACAGCGGTATTGAAGCTAACGGCATCCTGGAGGTGATGCCGGATGGCTTCGGATTTATTCGCTGCGAGAACTTTCTTCCCGGAGAAAATGACGTATATGTAGCTCCTTCTCAAATCCGCCGCTTTAATATGAAAACCGGCGATATTGTCCGGGGCAACCGCAGGGTAAAAGCCCCTACCGAGAAATTTGCCGCCTTGTTATATATTACCACTATTAACGGCTATCCTGCCAGCGTGGCAGAACGCCGTCCTAATTTTGAAAATCTTACCCCGATTTTTCCCAATGAACGCCTTCACATGGAAACGCCCGGAGAGAAAAATACAGTAGCTATGAGAGTGCTGGATTTGCTGGCTCCCATCGGAAAAGGCCAGCGCGGTATGATTGTATCTCCGCCAAAAGCCGGAAAAACCACACTTTTAAAACAGGTGGCAAAGGCCATTACCACCAACCATTCGGACATGCATTTGATTATCCTTTTAATTGATGAGCGTCCTGAGGAGGTAACGGACATTAAAGAGGCTATTGTTGGACCGAATGTTGAAGTGATTTATTCTACGTTTGACGAGCTTCCTGATCGCCATAAGAGAGTTTCTGAGATGGTAGTAGAGCGGGCCAAGCGTCTGGTGGAACACGGACGTGACGTGACGATTTTATTAGACAGCATCACCCGCCTAGCAAGAGCTTATAACCTGGTAGTACCACCCTCCGGGCGAACTTTATCCGGCGGTTTAGATCCGGCGGCCCTTCATATGCCTAAACGTTTTTTCGGCGCGGCGAGAAATATGAGAGAAGGCGGCAGTCTGACCATCTTGGCAACGGCGTTAATCGATACCGGAAGCCGTATGGATGACGTTATTTATGAAGAATTTAAAGGCACCGGCAACATGGAACTGGTTCTGGACAGAAAGCTTTCCGAAAAGAGAATTTTTCCGGCCATTGATATTCTAAAGTCCGGAACCAGAAGAGACGATTTGCTGCTGACCCGGGAAGAAGCAGAGTCCGTAGACATTGTACGTAAGGCGACCAACACCTTAAAACCGGAAGAGTCTGTAGAAAAGATTTTGGATCTGTTTGCAAAAACCCGTACTAATCGGGAGTTTGTGGAAATGTCTAAAAAAATCAGATTTTAACAGCATTCCTTTCCTGGCGCAGCTTCGGGTTTCCGCTGAAAAAATACTTGCAATCCTAGATTTTCTATGATATACTTACTGGGCTGTGCATATAGCATAAAGTGTAATAAAATGCGGCAACGCGTTTTTGCGGTCGGAAACCGCACAATAAGAATAGAGAGGTGAAAATCATGAAAGAGGGAATCCATCCAGCCTATTATCAGGCAAAGGTAGTTTGCAACTGTGGCAATGAATTTGTAACTGGTTCTACCAAAAAGGACATTCACGTTGAGGTTTGTTCTAAATGCCATTCATTCTATACAGGTCAGCAGAAAGCTGCCGCTGCTCGTGGACGTATTGATAAGTTCAATCGTAAGTACGGCGTTAACGCTGGCAAATAAGTTTGAGCACATAGGGTTGAGCTTAGTGGAGACACTTGCTCAGCCCTTATTTTTACTTGTTGAGCAAGGAGGAGTTTTACTTGAAATATTCTGGTATTGGCGGCCAGGCGGTCATTGAGGGAATTATGATGAAAAACCGGAATGAATATGCGACCGCAGTCCGCAAACCGGACGGGACTATTGAGGTAAAGAAAGATACCTATGTAAGCCTGACAGAAAAATACAGGATTTTGTCCCTTCCCTTTATCCGCGGTGTGTTTAACTTTGCGGATTCCATGATTTTGGGAATGAGGACCCTTACCTGGTCGGCCAGTTTTTTTGAGGATGATGAAGGCAGTGAGCCAGGCAGGTTTGAGCTGCTTTTGGATCGAATTTTTGGAGAAAAATTAGAAAAGGTACTGATGGCCTTTGTTATGGTATTTTCTATGGTAATGGCTGTGGGGATTTTTATGGTTCTGCCTATGTTTTTATCGAATATCTTTCGAAAAGTTGTTTCGTCCGACACCGTGATGGCAGTGGCGGAAGGTATAATCCGGATCCTGATTTTTATTGCATATATTAAGCTGATTTCCAACATGGAGGACATAAAACGAACCTTTATGTACCATGGGGCAGAGCATAAATGTATCAACTGCGTGGAGCACGGACTGCCCCTGACGGTAGAGAATGTGCGAAAAAGCTCTAAAGAGCATAAGCGCTGCGGCACCAGCTTTCTCCTCATTGTCATGGTTATCAGCATTCTGTTCTTTATGGTAATCCGGGTAGAGAATGTATGGATGCGGGCAGCGAGCCGTATTGTGCTGATCCCGGTGATTGCAGGAGTTTCTTATGAATTTTTGCGGCTGGCAGGCCGGAGCAATTCCTGTGTAGTCAATGCCCTTAGCCGTCCCGGCATGTGGATGCAGGCCCTTACCACTACGGAGCCGGATGACTCTATGATCGAGGTGGCAATTGCCGCTGTGGAAAAGGTATTTGACTGGAAAACTTATTTAAGAGAGAATTTTCCGGAGACTCGGTTATGACATTAGGAAGACTGTTGCAATCCGGAGAGGATATGCTTGCCCAAAGCGGTATTTTAGAAGCAGAGCTGGATGCCAGATACCTGCTGCTTCACGTCACTGGCATTAGCCCGGCCATGTTTCTCATCAAGAAAAGTGATGAGGCAGACGATGAAACGAAAGAAAGATTTGAAGAGCTGATTAAACGCCGGGCCAGCCGGATTCCATTGCAGCATATTCTGGGAACTCAGGAGTTTATGGGGATGGAATTTGCAGTCAGCCCGGATGTGCTGATCCCCAGGCAGGATACGGAAACTCTGGTGGAGCGGGTACTTTATGATCGGAAGAGGATACAAAACAGTCCGTCGCTTTTGGACATGTGCACGGGTTCTGGCTGCATTGCCTTAAGCCTGGCAGTTTTGGGAGATTTCAAGCAAGTGGTCGCTACAGACATCTCTTCTAAAGCCCTGATAATAGCAGAGAAAAATGCCAAGCGGCTGCTCCGCCAGGATTGGAATGGCCGGTTTTGTCTGATTCAAAGCGACCTGTATGAGAAAATTCCTGCGGCCATGAAGTTTGACATGATTGTTTCCAATCCGCCGTATATCCCAAGCCGGGTTATCCAAGGGCTGGAGCCGGAGGTACGGGATCACGAGCCTTGGCTGGCTTTGGACGGATCCGCAGATGGTTTGAACTTTTACCGGAGGCTGGCAGCGGAAAGCGGGGCATATTTAAAACCGGGCGGACGTATCTATCTGGAAATTGGATATGACCAGGGCTCGGCGGTCAGAGATCTTTTGAAGGCGGCCGGCTTTATCAACGTAGAAATTATTAAAGATATTCCCGGTCACGACCGGGTAGTAGCGGCAAGACGGCCGCAGGAGGGCACTCATGTTTGATAAATTAGATGATATTCTCATTCATTATGAGGAACTGATGCTGGAATTAAGCAGTCCGGATGTGACAGCGGATGCCAAAAAGCTGCAGAAACTGATGAAGGAGCAGGCAGATTTAACTCCTATCGTAGAGGCTTATAAAGAGTACAAACAGGCCAAAAAAGCTATTGAGGACAGCCTTGCCATGCTGGAAGAAGAGTCTGACGAGGAAATGAGGGAACTTGCCAAGATGGAGCTTTCCGACTCCAAGAAAAAAGTGGAAGAGCTGGAGCAGACCATCAAGATCCTGCTGCTTCCCAAAGACCCTAATGATGAAAAAAATATTGTTTTGGAGATCCGGGCCGGCGCCGGCGGCGATGAGGCTGCTTTGTTTGCAGCCGAGCTGTACCGTATGTACGTTAACTACGCTGAGAGCCAGCACTGGAAGATCGAACTGGTCAGCGTTAATGAAAACGGCATCGGCGGGTTTAAAGAGGTCCAGGCTATGATCAATGGCAGGGGCGCATATTCCAAATTTAAATATGAGTCCGGCGTTCATCGGGTACAGCGTGTGCCGGAGACTGAATCCGGCGGCCGAATTCATACCTCCACCGCAACCGTTGCAGTAATGCCGGAGGCAGAGGATTTTGACATAGTGATTGAGGATAAGGACATTCGCATTGATGTTATGAGGGCATCCGGAAACGGCGGCCAGTGCGTCAATACTACCGATTCCGCCGTACGCTTAACCCATATACCGACAGGCATTGTGATTTACAGCCAAACCGAAAAATCTCAGCTTCAGAACAAAGAGAAGGCCTTCCGGCTGCTGCGCTCCAAGTTGTATGATTTAGAGATGGAACGCCGCCAAAATGAGGAGGCCGATGCCCGCCGCAGCCAGATCGGCACGGGAGATCGCTCCGAGAAGATCCGTACCTACAACTTCCCCCAGGGAAGAGTTACAGATCATAGGATTAAACTGACGCTGTACAAAATTGACAATGTGATGAACGGCGATCTCCAGGAGCTATTGGATGCGCTGATTACAGCCGACCAGGCGGCAAAGCTGAGCCGGTTGAATGAGACGGCCTAGAATCCTTGATTTTATGTGGATTTCTGAGATTTAGGGGCCTGACAGAAATGAATAAATGGATGAAAAATCGGCTTGTTTTTTTAGGAAAATGAGCCGTTTTTTCTTTTTGCCCGGTTATAGCTCATCTCACAGCACGGATTTACCCCTATAGATGTATGTATAGCCAGTGTTTGATGGGTTTTGGTTATAATGTGAAAATTGGAAAACATATGTTGGAAATATCAGGGGTATTGATATTTCCCATTTTTATATTAATGGATTATAGAATCAGCAATTTCTTTAATATATTTGAATCCGAAAATAAACGGTGATATAATCAGAGAGGTAATAGAAATTTGTAGAGACAATCAATTGTAAGAAGGATGATGTTTAAATGATTCTTATTCGCGGAATAAAAGGCGAGTCATATGCTCGAAAAATAGAAAAAGGAGTTGTTGATTGTAGGGATATTTTGTCAGCATTATTACATCCACCAGTAACGGGTTACGAATATTCAAATTATTATGAAATGAATCTGGTTAAAGCATTAACATTTTTTACAAATGAAGATAGGGAAAATCTCCATAACCCTAAATTTTTACATTCTATATTGATTGATTACTATATTCCATATATTTATATAACATATTTTCATATTTTAAATGATCGTTCTTTAGAATGGCTAAATAAATTTGATGATGATTACCAGTTTATTGCATTGAATGTTAAAATTGATAGAATTACGCAGACTGTAATAGGTAATGAATTTTTTGGTGCTAAAATGTCCTATGTGGATAGTATCAGCCAGCTCACTCAAGACGGCACTAGTGGTTTCTATGCGGCATGTATGTGCTCGTTAGAAAATTTATTTGCAAATAAAAGCGATATGATGCCGTCACTTCAAATTTACAATACATTATCATTTCCTCTTTTATGTAGAGAACAAAATGAAAAGTTTACAGATCTAGAAAATGAATTTAGAATAATAGCATATGATTGCCCTAGAATACAAAATGGAATAATGCAACAAAAACCTAGAGAGGCAACGATTTTAGGAAAAACTGGCATGGAATATAAAGGTGTGTTGAATGCGGGGATAGATTCTATTTTTAAAAGTAATCTTCATGTATTGAGTAATCCAGATAAGTTATTAAGTGATATTCTTGTTGAAGAGCAAGGGATGATTACTTTAGACAGTCAATTTAAATCTATTAATATTTGTGATATTTCTGATGATTATAAGTATTTAGGAGGAAAAACGAATTGTGCAAATTATATCAAAAAAATGATTAAATGCAAGCCTAAAGATATTTATGTAAATAGAACTGTACTTAAAAAGTATAAAATGAGCGATATTCCTGATGCTATATTTATGCCAGGTTATCAAAAAGTGGAATACTAAATACACGCAATCTGATAAACTCCCGTGTGTAGAGCGTATTATTTGCCGTGACAATGACGAGTTTCTTTGGGTAATCAATTTAAGCGAGGATGCGATTTGTTGGGGACAAATGGAAAATTTAAGAATATTTATGCAGCAGGAGGAAGTGTGTTAGACACTATTTTAAAAAGAGATGGGTTATCCATAAGATTACTTGAGGAGTTGTCCTATCAATCTGGTTTGGGTATCAGGCTGAAAAAGAATCTCCATTATTTTGACAAGACTCTTTTGTTTGACGAGTTATTGAACGTTCATATCTGGTATGCGGGTAACGAGATGCTTCACGGACTTACAGTCGATTATCGTATTAAAAGTATCCAGTCAGCAATGCTAAAATATGAAAGATATTACCCAGATCATCAGGCCGCAAAGGTTTTTAATGATATGCTGGGGTTTCGTACCCTTTGTGATAATTATGAGGATGTATTACAGATAGCCGGGTATGATAATATCCGAGTAGCGGATATGTCTGGCGGAAAATCAAAGGATGATGGGTATCGAGGTGTCCATGTATATTTCCAGTTGAGCAGTTACCACTATCCGATTGAAATCCAGTACAATATCTATTATGACCGCCAGCTTAACAACTGGTTGCACAAATATGTGTATAAAAGGAAATATAAGAGCGAGATCGGGTACTGCTTGCGCCAGGAGTATGAACGTGGTAAGATAAAGAACGAAAGGGAGTTTAAGGAGGTGCTGGAGCGTGTGTTATCTGATTGCAAAGAGATTCGGTGATCTGGGCTGTGTAGCTCTGCAGACAGAGCATGGGCCGCATCTGGTGGATTTTGAGACAAGGCTTATGAGGTCTGTAGGGTATGATACGATTCAGCTTGCAGTAATCAGTCGGCCATCGGCATATGGCGAGTATGAACCGTACAACTTCGTAGCTACAGAACAGGAGTTTGAGGCTGCTGTGAAAAATATGTAAGGAATAGGGTATTCGCTGGTTTGCGGTTGTGTCTGGAGTATGGATGCATATGTGCATAGCCTCAATTTTCGGATGTATATGTGTATCGCATTGCCAAAAGGGATGTATATGTGCATGACCCGAAAGTAAGAGGCACTTGTGCATCACACCGGACCAAAGCGCAAAGCTGGCCAGGCTCAATGAAAATATTTGACAGAATGTAACGGCTCAGTGTTTGCGAAGGCACTGGCCCGTCAAGTTTGCAAAATCCAAAGATCTATGCTATTATAACCCATAGTATTGTGATAATAAAACTTTATGCGCCCGGCAGCAGGGCTTACCATAACTCTCTGCCGTTAGGCGGTGCAAACCAGGAGGATAGGAATGAAAGGAATTATTTTAGCAGGAGGAAGCGGAACCAGGCTCTATCCCTTGACCAAAGTAACATCCAAGCAGCTTCTGCCCATTTATGACAAGCCCATGATTTATTACCCTCTTTCGGTGCTGATGAAT
>JAETNT010000136.1 GCA_021772025.1 Enterocloster bolteae
TCCTTCGTCTGGTCATATCCTCCACCTCCTTATAGTACCATTTTATCAGAAAGTGAAAGGAAATAACAGGATGAGAAAGGGGAAAAATTGTGTAAGAATTACTTAATTTTATTTATGCGTGCAAATAATCTCACAGTTTACAGCTCAAACTCGTAATTGCATGAAAAGGCTTTCCCTGATGACCTTTGTGGAGACGCCGCTTATGACGGATGCCGTTGTAAATATTCCTTAACAGACAGTGGAAATTATGTGACATCAGTGATAGAATGTAGGTTGCAATACAAACCTTCAAAAACATTTATATATCTGAAACATTTATATATTTAGAAAGGAGTCCCCCATATGTCAGACACAGCCGTCACCATCCGAATGGCAGAAGAAGCAGACGCGGCCGCCCTCCTGTCCATATACGCGCCTTATGTAGAAAAGACCGCCATTACTTTTGAATATGAGGTTCCCACTGTCCAGGAATTCAAAAACCGCATCACATCCACCCTGAAACGGTATCCATATCTGGCAGCAATCCGGGATGGACGCATCATAGGATACGCCTATGCATCCCAATTTAAAGAGAGGTCAGCCTATGACTGGGCTGTGGAAACCTCCGTCTATGTATCCGGGGACGCGAGGCGCACCGGCGCAGGCTCCCTTCTCTACGAGGCATTGGAAAACTACCTGCGACGCCAGAACGTCATCAATGTCAATGCCTGCATTGCCTACCCCAATCCGGGCAGCATAACCTTTCATGAAAAATACGGCTACCATACCGTGGGACATTTCACCAAATGCGGCTACAAACTGGGCCAGTGGTGGGATATGGTCTGGATGGAAAAAATGCTGGGCCCTCACCCGGAACAGCCGGAACCTTTTATACCGGCAGGCAGGCTTTAAGGCCTGCCTTTTCTATCCCATCATGTCTTTTACCCATGAAGGAGTCAACTCAGGTAGTTCTGTCCCTTCTTTTTTACACTTCCTATATTGCTCAATTGTAAATACCCGCTTTTCTTCATAGGCAATCTTTACTTCTGCCGCATCCAGCACTTCTTCAATTTTGTCTCTGGGTACAACTACAACACCATCATAATCCCCTACAATTAAGTCTCCTGGGTTTACCGCTACAGAACCGCATTCAACCGGAATATTCAAACCTCCGGGACCTTTCTTTGCCGGACTTGCAGGTTTAAATCCTCTGCTGAAAACCGGCATTCCGATTTCGTCAAGTCCTACCTTGTCCCGCACATATCCGTCAACAACAATCCCCGAAACACCAATAGCCTCTGCTGCTCCCCCCATCAAATCTCCCATGTATGCACTCTCCTCGTAAGCCTTTCCGCTTACAACAATCACATATCCAGGCTTACAGCTGTATATCGCTATATGTATGGGAAGATTATCACCGTCTTTTGTATCTACAGTACAAGCGGTTCCAACCACCTTCATGTTATCAGATACAGGTTTAATCTGTTGGCACATACACCGGTTCGCAAGCAGCCCCAGCTTATTTAAACCATCGCAAATATTTGCTGAACTCAGCTTTGACACGCGCTCAATGATATTCTCGGGAATCAGTTCCGGTAACTCATAATAATTTTCCATAACTCACATTCTCCTTAGTTTTCTTTATTATATTATAAGATTCGTATTTAAACATTTTGCCTTTGAGTATTTACTTTTGCTGTGCGTTCATCTCCTGCCTTTTCTTTTCTTTATGCGCGCGGTAATAGGGCGTAATAAAAGAAATGATACTAACGATGAAAATTACCAGACATAGGGGTCTTGTCAAAAAGGTTGTAAAATCTCCCCCGCTGACAATCAGCTGCTTTCTTAAACCGTTTTCTGCAATCTTACCCAAAATGATACCAAGAATCATTGCAGAAGTAGAATAATGATACTTATCAAAAAAATATCCTACAAAGCTGAATGCAAACATGACAAATACGTCTGTCATACTATTCTTCAGGGAATAAGAACCAACCACCCCCAATGTAACAATAATCGTCGCAAGAAAAGGATACGGAAGTGTTACAAGACGAGAAAACTGTTTCGCCACAAAAATTCCGAGTACAAATAACAGTAAAGAAGCAAGCACCATACCAATTAATATACTATACAGCATATCTGGCTGATTCCGCAGAAGCATGGGTCCTGGAATCAATCCGTGCATAGTAAATGCCGCCAGAAGAATTGCGGCTACATTACCGCCAGGAATACCCAGAACAAGTGTGGGTACCAGAGAGCCGCCTACTGCGCCATTATTTGCTGCTTCCGATGCAATAATTCCTTCCTCTGCACCTTTTCCGAATTTCTCAGGGTGTTTACTGCTGCGGACGGCCTCACTATAGCTGATTAATGCAGCAATAGAACCTCCTGCTGCCGGTATGATACCCACAATTGTACCAATAACAGAAGACTTCAAATAGGTTTTCCAATGCTTTATAATATTGGAAATCCCAATAATCTCCGCCTTTACCTTTCCCCCTTTGCCGCCTTCCTGTTCACTGGCCGTCATTTTGTTCTTCATAACATTTCTGTAGACCTCCGCAACTGCATATGCGCCAATCATAACAGGAATATAATCAATTCCATTCATCAGAAACTGTTGGCCAAAGGTGAATCGTTCTGCTCCTGAAATGGCATCCAATCCAACTGTTGAAATCAGAAGACCCAGGCATGCGGATAAAAGGGCTTTGATAGGCTGCTCATTACCGATGCTTGCAATACAGCTTAAGCCCAGAAGGGACAGGGCGAAAAATTCCGCACTTTGAAATTTCATGGCCCAAGTGGCTAGAATTGGAGCACAGACTACCATAATAAGCCCTGAAAAAATACCACCAAAGGAAGATGCTGTAATAGACAGACCCAATGCCTTTGGTGCCTCTCCCCTCATTGCCATGGGATAACCGTCAAAAGTTGTTGCCACAGAACTTGGCGTTCCCGGTGTCTTTAAAAGAATTGCGGATATAGAGCCTCCGCACATAGCTCCGACATAAACAGAAACAAGTACTACAACACTTTGAATCGCCTCCATGCCATATGTAAACGGCAGCATCAGAATAACGGCCATAGATGCGCTTAAACCTGGAAGGGCGCCGGCTGTCAGTCCCCAGGCTGTTCCCAATATTACCAAAAGTAATGTCATTGGCTGTAATACGTTGAGAAATCCCTGCAAAACCATTTCTTTTCCCCCTTTCAGTACAGAAAATAACTAAGGTCTTTAAAAATCCCCACTCCTCTTGGCAGCGCAATAAAGAATATACGGCCGAATACAATGACTAGC
>JAETNT010000048.1 GCA_021772025.1 Enterocloster bolteae
CATGCCAGGCTGAACTGTTACGAATCTATCACTCCCATGCACATTGGTCTTGACAAATTCCAAAGCCGTTCTTTCTTTCAGATAATTTACGCCTAGCATCCTCATCATTACCTTCCAACTCGTAAAAGTCCCATGAAGGAATCATCCGTATTCTACCCTCATCAACCCCACCATCAATCAACTTCTGTTTCAGGGTATCTCTTTTTATTTTAGCATCCGGGTTTTTATAATCATACCAAACCACTATCCACTTTAATTTTTCCTGGGTAAGAAAATCAATGTATCTAAAATATGGCATGTCAATTCCCTCTAATGAATGTCCTGCCACGACAATTTCAGAAATAACTTTTTTCTCCAGCCCATGCAATTTCCCCATATATTTATTGATATCTTTCAAAGTTCGTTCATAATAATGCTGTTTTTGATATTATTAAACTTGTGGGAGCGGTCCAGGGCAGTGCTGTTAAATTCGATGTGATTATGGATATGTTTCTTGTCAATGTGGATGGCTACAATAAATTGATGTTCGCCGCCGGTAAATTCTAAAGCTAACCTATAGCCCAGCTTGTTGGCGTCCTCCGGCGTAATGGTTCCAGGCTCAAAAGACTGGATAATCAGGTAGGAGATCACGTCTTTATCTGGGGCACGCCTGCGCCCGGTGGTGGCGGTGTAGATCTGTTTGGAAACAGTAAATTCCTGCCAGGCCGTTTCCGGGGAACACTGGTAACCAGTGGCCAGCAGGCCGCCGTCTGTTTTCTCCGGTTTTTGCCGTAATCAATACGCTCCGCCAGCACAGCAGCCACAGAACGATTACATTTCGTGGCTGCTATTTCAGATTTTATTTTCGAAATTCTCTCAACACTGTTGAGAGTTTTGGCTTTCATCTGCCGCTTCATATAATTCATCTAGTTTTTTTCGTAAAATTTCTTTGCTGATCAGCTTTGTGCGATACTCAGAGATTATGGTGGAAGTCATGTTACGGCTTAAAGCGTATTCTACCACGTCTTCATCTTTGCTTTTGCACAGAATAATGCCAACGCTTGGATTTTCATGGGGCTTTTTTATATCACGGTCTAAGGCTTCCAGATAAAATTCCATTTTACCCAGATACTCCGGTTTGAAATCATCAATTTTCAGGTCAATGGCAACCAGACATTGTAATTCACGGTGGAAAAATAAGAGATCGACAAAATAGTCATGTTTTCCGACCTGCAAATGGTATTCTTCCCCCATAAAAATGAAGTCACGTCCAAATTCTAATAGAAACTGTTTCATGTTTTTTTAAATAGCTTGTTTCAGGTCAAATTCCTTATAAGGCTCTTGTAAATTTAAAAATTCCAGCATATATAAGTCACGTATCATGCCAGTATTTTCCGTATGACGAATCCCTGACGGCGCTTTCCCATCGGAGAAGAGCAGACGCTCGTAATATCCGCTGTCAATCTGTTTTTCCAGTTCTCGTGCCTTATATTTTTCTTTGGCTGCCAGTTTCAGGTAAAACTCTTTTTCTTCGTCTGTCTTTGTTTTTGATATGATATGAAGATTGTTCGACCATGTATTCGCCCGCAATAATGCGCTGAATTCTGGCTTGTCCTGATAGGTTTCAAAGAACTGCTTCATTCGCCAGATATTTTGCGCTGAATATCCTCGAATACCAGGTTCTTTCGATAAGATATATTGTGAAAGCTGTTTTACCGTGGAGCGCCCCAGCCTTCTTTTTGCGTCTTTTCTGAAACAAATTTCCCGATATTCCAATATAAGCTGATGACAGTTCCGTTTACCTGGCTGGCTGCTTCATTTTTGGCCTGCTCAATGAACTGCCGGATCTTTTCAAAATCGTTAAGATAACTTGCTTCTAAACCATTCATGCAATATCCCCCTCTTTGAAGTCTTAAATGCCTTTTTATTGTATCTGTGAATAAGCGTTTTATATAG
Organism: Enterocloster bolteae; assembly: GCA_021772025.1. Taxonomy (GTDB): domain Bacteria; phylum Bacillota; class Clostridia; order Lachnospirales; family Lachnospiraceae; genus UMGS1370. Next base: position 1,936 of record JAETNT010000048.1, read on the forward strand.
TCAGATTATAAGATTATGAATAGATTTCACTACATTGAATCACTCATATCAATTATATCACCATGAGCAAGATGATTTCTAAAATTTGCATATTCATCGGATAAGTTAATTTCATTAGATACATTAAGTTTCTTTAAAAATTAGCTTTTCAATACACTTATTTCATCAGAAAAATGATTCAACATAAAATCAAATTTTTCTTCTAATCGAGTATCCGTATGTTCTACCAAATGGCTAAACTTTGTCCATGCTCTATTCTTTTTGTTATTGATTGAAACACCAATATGAATCATTATAGCTTGCCTGGCTTCTTTGCACAGAAATACATGAGAAAAGACGGCTAACTTCATCAGGAGTAAGGTCTTCAAATGTTATAGAATTTTCAACTTTTGAATTATATCCTGATTGATATGAAAAGAACTTACCTATATCAACTTACTTCCCTCTAACCGTAAACATTTTATTTACAGAAATTTTATTCAATCAACTCATTTAGTTCCCTTTGATACATGCACATGGATTGGCTCCCCATTTTTGTTTGACCAGAAAAAACCTTGTAGCCGTTACCCGTAAACAAACCCAGACAATCCGAACCACTCCATTTGCAGCATAATACGATTTCAAAAAAGAGCCGATAATAATTTTTACTTTTCATTGAAAAATGTCGAAAAAAATAGTATTCTTTATTCTGTCAGAGGTAAACTAATACAGAAGGAGAAAAGAACATGCTAATTTCTATTTTATTGTTCGCTTTGGGACTGGTTTGTCTGATTAAAGGCGGCGACTGGTTTGTGGATGGTTCCACAGGAGTTGCCCGTAAATTCCATTTGCCGGAGCTTCTTATCGGAGCAACGATTGTTTCCATCGGCACCACCCTGCCGGAGGTTATGGTTTCCACTACCTCGGCATTAACAGGCCATGGTGAAATCGCTTATGGAAATGCCATTGGTTCTATTATCTGCAACACTGCCCTGATTGCCGCTATTACCATTACTGTAAAGCCGGCGCCGGTCAATCGATCTTCTCTGGGCATACCCGTATTCTTTTTCTTTATCTCTGCCGCACTTTATGCTGGAGTCGCCTATTCTAACGGTTATTTCAGCCGGTTGGTGGGTCTTGCGCTTCTGACGATTTTCATTATCCACATGGCAGTTGCCGTAATGCAGATGAAAAACACTCCGCCAGAAAGTGGGGAGGATGAGAAGGACGAAGCGGAAAAGTCTCTGGGCAAGAATATCTTCCTGCTGGTTATCGGCGCAGCACTAATTGCGGTAGGCGCAGATCTTCTGGTTGAAAACGGAACCCTGATTGCCCAGGCTCTAGGTGTCCCGGAGTCGGTTATTGCACTGACCCTTGTCGCCCTGGGTACTTCCCTTCCGGAGCTGGTAACTGCCATTACCTCGCTTTTAAAAGGCCATGGGGCCCTTTCCCTTGGAAATATTATCGGCGCCAATCTCTTTAACCTGGTATTGGTCAGCGGTGTATCCGCCACCCTAGCCCCTTTTCGTATACCTCAAAGTTCTACGCTGTTTGGCTGCAATTCTTCCCTGGTTCTGGATATTCCGGTAATGTTTGCTGCTATGCTGATAATGACGGTTCCGGCTCTTATCCGGGGAAAGCTTTTCCGGGCACAGGGCATTATACTTCTGCTTACCTATGCAGTATTTTGTATGATCCAGTTTAGCCTGTAATCGTAAAGGATCCTGTATATAGCTTTACAAAATTACACGCTGGTAATGCGTTTCATCCCATCTTACAGCATAGCGCCGTTTGCGTCAAACTGGTAGGCGGTTCCGTCAATTGTCAGAGCCGTCTCCGCCGCCATAATACCGCCGTTTGCCGGATCTAAATAGTACCAGGTTCCGTTTAATTCTTTCCAACCGGTAATTTTCTGATAGTTCTCAAAATAGTACCATGCCCCGTCAATTAATTTCCAGCCTGCAGAAGGAATTACCTGGCTGTAATCGGTAAAAGCCATCTCAATGCATACCGGCCCTTCAATGCCTTTTACCCTGCCGTCCTGGGTGCACTGCCAGATGGTGCGGCCCGGATAGCTGTTGACGGCGCCGTAGCGGGCGTACCAGATATCATAAGGAATCTGGCTGGTGTCCATCCGGTTTACCAGCCAGTCATTGTAGCTGAATACAATGGGATGGAAGCCTGCCGCCTGCACTGTACTGCAGAATGCGTCAATAATATCCGTCAGCTCCTGTTTGGTAAGCCCTGCCTCTTCTACCACTTTGGACTCCACATCCATGGCAATGGGGTAAGAGATCTTATACTCTTTGGCAGTTCTCACCGCAAACTGTGCCTCTCTTACAGCGTCCTCCACTGTCAGCGCCTGAGAATACAGATAAGTTCCCACCTGCAGGCCGGCCGCCGCCGCCTCTCTCATATTCACGTCAAAATAGGGATCCAAGTCCTCCACATAGCCCATACGGATAATGGCAAAGCTGATATCATCTGCGGCGACTGCAGCCCAGTCAATATCCTGCTGATATTTTGACACGCTGATGCCTCTTGATAAAACGCCTTCAATGGCAGAGCCCTGTGTATCAATATACTGTCCGTTTACCTTTGTAAAAGCGCTGTCCTGGGAAGCTGTACCGTTCCGGTTCAGCCCGTCAGCTGTCTCAAGCCCTACTCCCGGCCCGAATTCTACAGTATCCGCATAAGCAGTCCCCGGCACTGCACTCCAGAAAATCCCTGCCGCCAGAGTCAGGGACGCCAAACCTCTTTTTATCTTCTTCTGTATCCGTTTCTCCATCAAATTTCCTCCTAGTATAATAATGAACCGGCACGCGACGCTGCGCGTCCCCTGCCATGTCGTCGGAAGGGATCCTGAAAAATGCTCCGCATTTCCCTTCCTCCTTTTTGCCCTGCTTTCCAGGCATATAGGGATACCCTTTATTTTGTCCTATCATACCCCAAGCCCCTTTTGTGTTCAAGTAAAGAATAAAAATCGTAATGATTGTTAATTTTTTTGTAAGATTATCCGGGCTATATGGTATAATGTGAACACTTGACGAGGTATTTCCCGAGTCTAGTGAGAACACATACCTAGCCGCTTAGCGAGGTCTTCCACGAGCTTAGCGGATATGGTATAATGTGAACACCCTTATGAAATTTCAAGGAGGATTCCATGAAAAAAACCTTCAAAAAACCTTTATCCCTTATATGTGCCCTGGTTCTTCTCTTTTCCATCCCAGGCTGCGCCCCCAATACCTTTAAGCCGCCGGAAAGGTATATTCCGCCTTCTGAGACTACTGAAGCTCCTCTTTTGCCAGAGGCTTCCCAGGCTTCTTCAAAAGCTTCGGACGAAATTATACCCGGCTTAAAGGATGACTTTTACCAGGCAGTCAACCAGGAGCAGCTCGCCCTGATGGAGATTCCCGTCTCAGAGGCGTATACGGATAATTTCTTTCTTTTACATGATAAGAATACCAAACGGCTGAGAGAACTGATTTTGGCTGTCTCTGAGGACTCTTCTTCAATGCCTGGATCCGATTTCTATAACATTGGCGCCGCCTATTTAACCGGAATGGATCAGAAGGCCAGAAATGCCGGCGGCTATGGGCAAGCCGAAAAATTTCTTAGTTCTGTAGACAACGCTTCCACCATTTCGGAGCTTTTAGATACGATTATGTCATTTTCCCAGGCTTACGGTTTCTATTCTCTCTTTGGTATTACCTTAAAAGCGGACAGTATAGACAGCAATGCTATGGTCTATTATCTTCTCCCCACAGATACCGGTCTTTCTAAGGAAGAATGGTTTTCCGATACAGGTGCCGCTAAGGAACAGGTGCAGTATTTTCTGGACTATTTAACGGATCTGTGGATGCTAAACGGATTATCTCAGGAAGAAGCCGTAGAAGTTGCAGGCTCTGTTTCCTCTGCAATGAAGGATATTGCCCAGGCATCCTTAAGCCTGGCAGAGCAATATGATGCAGACAAAACCTACCATGCCTGTCAGATGTCTGATTTGGAAGTTCTGTTCGGAGGGGTTCTCCCCATGGAGCGTCTTTATGAGATCTATGAAGGAAACCCTGAGGAAAAGCTGGTAATTTCCGACATGGGGCTTTTAGATAAAATGGTGTCCTACCTGACGCAGGAAAATCTGCCTCTTTTAAAAAACTATGTAAAAACCTGCTTTTTCTGTGATTTGGCAGACTACTCTTCTATGGATGCTTACCGCCTGTCCAAGGAATATTCTGCAAAGAAACTGGGCCTGGAAGAGCTCAAGCCTTTTGATGAGGATCTGCCCAATATGGTTCAGGAACTTCTGGGTTTTGAATGTGGCAGGCTTTACTCGGAAAATTATTTTTCTGAAGAATCCAGAAAGGATCTGGAAGCTATGGTTGCAGACGTAGTCTCTGTCTACGAAAAACGGATCCCAAAGCTTTCCTGGATGAAAGAAGAGACCCAAAAAGAGGCCTTAGAAAAGCTGGCAGCCATTGATGCCTACATCGGTTATCCGGATGTCTGGCCTCAGGATCAATATGAGCTTTCTTTAAAGCGTCCGGAGGAAGGAGGGCTTTTTATCGATAATGTTCTGGAAATCTACAGCATCCGGCAAGAACATATTTTTTCTTCCAAAGATAAGCCGGCAGATAAAGCAGAGTGGCTTGAGCCTCCCCAGACAGTCAACGCCTACTACTATCCCCTGAACAACGGTATTACCCTGATGGCGGGAATCCTTCAGGAGCCTTTTTACAGCCCAGGCGCTTCTCCGGAAGAAAATCTGGGACGGATCGGTTTTGTGATTGCACATGAAATCACCCATGCTTTTGATACCAACGGCTCCCAATACGATGCCAGCGGCAATTTGCGGAACTGGTGGGAAGAAGAAGATTGGAAAAATTTTCAGGCATTAAGCCAGCAGGTGATCGACTACTATGACGGCATAGAGATAAACGGGATTCCGGTAAACGGAGAACAAACCCTTGTTGAAAATATTGCCGATCTGGGGGCTCTGTCCTGTATAACGGAAATTGCCAAGGAGAAAGGATATGATTTAAGAAAAGTTTATATTGCCTACGGAAAGCTTTGGGTATCCAAAATCCGGGATGAATATGCGGCATATCTGATTAATACAGACACTCATGCTCCCGATCAGCTTCGGGTAAACCGGGCGCTCTCTGCTATTGATAAGTTTTATGAAGTGTTTGACATCAAAGAAGGAGACGGTATGTATGTAGAACCGAAGGACAGGCCCAAAATTTGGTAGTATCGAAAGGACGCGGCAAAGGAAAAGAGGCGGGTGCACATTCTGAGATGAACATGCATTCCGCCTCTGTATTTAATCACACCTGCATCGGTTTCAATATTGCCGGCTTGGGAGTTTTGTCCTATCTTACCAAATCAAAAATCCCTTCCCCATCAGCCGCAAAACTGCCTCCGCAAAAAAATAATCCGCATAAATTAAGTCTGTCTGCCTGTCTTTACTGCTGTGGTAATCCACTTTACAATTCTGTACAATGGACTCTCTGTCCAAATCCCAGTTGCAGCATTTTTCCGCAGCTGCTCTCACTATCCGTTTTGCATGCTCTTGGTAAATCCATCTTTCTCTGTCATTAACGTGCTCCGCAATTTCCAAAAGACCGCAGGCGGCGCAAAGTCCGGCAGATGCGTCCAGATACTTCGGCTCCTGAGGCTGCCTGAAATCACACAGCGGAATATAACCAGTCAGCGCTAAATTGGAGATAACATAGTGGGCCGCTTTCTTTGCGGTTTCCAGATAAGCCGGATTCTCTGTATAGCGATAGCTTAAGGCAAAACCGTATAAAATCCAAGCCTGGCCTCTGGACCAGCTGGAGTTTTCAGAATATCCCTGCCCGGCAAGGATATTCTCAAGTTCTCCTGTATCCGGGTTTAAACAGGCAATATGGCCGCAAGAACCGTCCTCCCTCACCAATGTCCGTCTGACTGTATCGGCATGATTCCTGGCAATTTGTTTCTTCCGTCTGCCGTCCGGCCGCCGATGTGCTTCCCGTATTTCCCGATCCGCATCCGGTCAAAAGAGTTCCTGCCATGGTCGCCGCCAGACTGCCGCATAATATTCTGTTCCTTAAATTTTTCTTCACGTTCCCTTCTCCTTTTTTGAATATAAACTGTTTTTTAAGAGTGTTAGAAAACGGCCGTATTCTTGTTTTTATCTTAAAAAAGCCCCAATGAAATTACAATAAATAAATTAAAATTATATTATCATTTTTTACTATTTTTCAAATTTATCTTAATATTTTACCATAATATTTAGTTTTTTTGCTCTTTACAGATATCACTTCGTGTTAGGGAAAAAAGCGAAAAAACCTTCTTCTATTTACCAACTATGATAAATAGAAGAAGGTTTTCATTTATTTTAAGCCGCTTTTCAGAAGCAGCCCGGCTTATTTATCTCTCGTCCGTATCCCAGTTATGGTAAACTGCCTGTACATCGTCATCCTCGTCTAGCAGATCCAAGGTACGGTTGATCTTTTTAATATCTTCATCGCTTGTCAGCTCTACCCAGGTCTGAGGAATCATGGTAATATCCGCCTGCGCCATGGGAATCCCGGCAGACTCCAGAGCCTCCCGGACTCTGCTGAAATCATCCGGAGCAGTGAGAACCTCGTAGCTGTCCTCCTCCTCTGCAAAATCCTCTGCCCCTGCGTCTAACGCCGCCATCATCAACTCATCGGCATCCATATCGCACTCTTCTTTATCAATGATGATCTGGCCCTTCTTATCGAACATATAAGATACGCAGCCAGGAGTTCCTACATTTCCGTCTCCCTTGGTAAACGCGCTTCTTACGTTGGCGGCCGTCCGGTTCTTATTGTCGGTCAGGGCATCTACAATAATTGCCACGCCGCTGGGACCGTATCCCTCATAGGTAATTACTTCATAGTTTACAGAATTGGCATCGCCTGCTGCTTTTTTAATCCCTCTGTCAATGGTATCATTAGGCATGTTATTTGCCTTTGCTTTGGCGATAACATCCCGCAGCTTGCTGTTGTTAGCCGGATCTGGTCCGCCTTCTTTTACTGCGACAGCAATTTCACGCCCGATTACAGTAAAAATCTTGCCTTTTGCCGCATCGTTTTTCTCTTTCTTATGTTTAATATTGGCAAATTTAGAATGTCCTGACATAAAATAAACAACTCCTTTTTCTCTCTTCCGTGTCAAATCCCTTCATATCTTAACACTATTGACTGGCTTTTGCAAGTGGGAACTCCAAAAGAATCCGCTATAGACGCCGCCTTTTTAGCCGCTTCCTTCCCATTCTCCTTCATCAGGATCTGGAGCTGCCAGTAATAACCGTTGCAGTACAGGGCATACCGAACCTCATAATGGTAGTCTGCTTCCTTTTCTGTATACAGAATCTCCGCCAGATAATAGCTGGCCTCCGGATCCTGAGACGAATCTGCCAGGCCTGCGTCAAAGCTTATTAAGTCAAACTCCCCACTGATTCCTGTATTTAAAATCAGATCCCTGCAGGCTTCTTCCGTGTCAATGTAGGGAAAGATTTCACGGGCTTCATCTGCAGGCATATGGATAATGTCCACTCTGCCCCCTTTTCCTGCAAAGCTGTCAATGTTTCCATCTCCCTGAGCCTCCTGCTGCCAGCTCCCGTCGGGAAAGGTAATCTCAAACCCGTCCTCCCGATAAGAAGTATTATAACTCCAGGGTTCTTTCGAATATTCATAGGCATTTGCCACATCCTCATAGGGGATAAAAGCAGACCATCCCCCGGCAGTCTCCACAAATATGGTTCCCGCCCCGCCGTCCTCACGGATATAGACGGAATCTCCTTTTGTCAGGCCGGCCGCCTCAAAATCCCTTTGAAGCTCTCTGTCCTCAGGCGTCCCGGTCACCTGTCCGGCCAGCCGGTAATCCTCAGGAGCTGATGTAAAATCCACATCGTAAGCCCATACATAAATTTTTCCCTCTACCATCACCTTGGCGTCTCTAAGCGCCGAAAGCCCCTGAGGATCGTCCTCAGAGGGAGCCAGGGTAGTTTCCGCAGCAGTGGTAACCTCCGTCAGCCCAGTTTCCCCAGTGGTCTTTACAGCTTCGGGCTGCTTTATCTCTTGGTTTTTACAACCGCTTATCCCGACTATCAATGTCAAGACTGTCACCGCCGCTCCTGCTTTTGTCTTTGTTAACCAATTCTTTAATTTCATTCCATTACACTCCGTTCTGTTCATTCGATTTTCCCCGCAGCCTTTTTAGACAATAATAGAAGGCTGGTATTAAAAACAAATCCGCAAGAATCCAAGCCGCCGGGCTGCCGATGCAGGCGGCAGGGTAACCAAAAACCGGGACCAGTACAAAACCTACTGCGGAACGCCCGATCATCTCGCAGACTCCTGCAATAATAGCAAAAGTACTGTATCCCATTCCCTGGATGGCAAAGCGCATCACATTGACAAACACCAAGGCAATGTAGAACACGCTGTTTCCCACCAGGAACATCCATGCCTGATGGAGAATCTCTGTCTCCCCTGCATCTACAAACAACAAGGAAATCTTCTCTCCAAAGAAAAACAGCACTGCAAAAGCCAGGATTGAATAGACAACCCCGATAATGGCGGCATATCTGACACCTTCTCTCACTCGATCAATCTTTCCTGCCCCCACATTCTGTCCGGCCCAGGTAGCCATGGTTCCTCCCAAGGCATCATAGGGGGAGCAAAAAAAGAATCCAATCCGTCCTCCTGCGGTAACAGCCGCCACAGCCATAGAACCAAGGGAATTGACGGCAGTCTGAAGAATTACGTTTCCTATGGCGGTTATGGAATACTGAAACCCCATAGGTATTCCCATACCGCACAGAGTAGCCATAAGACGGCGGTTTGCTCTCATTTCTTCCCTGGTCATTTTTAAAACCGGGTATTTGGATCGCATAAACAGCAGACACAGGGCTCCGGATATCCCTTGGGAAATTACCGTGGCGCAGGCCGCCCCGGCGGGCCCCATCTTCAGAATAACAATCATAAATAGATCCAGACCGATGTTCAGTATGGAAGCCATAAGCAAAAAGTAAACCGGAGTCTTGCTGTCTCCTAAGGAGCGGATAATCCCTGATGTCATATTATAGAGAAAAGTAGTAGGAATCCCCAGAAAGATAATAAAAATGTAGCTGTATGCTTGGTATAAAATATCCTGCGGTGTTTTCATCCAAACCAGAATATTCATACAGAGTGCGGAAACTACCGTTGTCATCACCACCGCTGTCCCTATTGACAGCCAGGCCCCATTGGCTACAAACCGCCGAAGGCCCGAATAGTCTCTTGCCCCGAACTTTTGAGCCACCGGAATGGCAAAGCCGCTGCAGACTCCGATGCAAAAGCCGTTAATCATAAAATTAATAGAACCCGTAGAACCCACTGCCGCCAAAGCAGTGACCCCCAGATATTTGCCTACGATAATCGTATCTACCATGCTGTAAAACTGCTGAAATAAAAATCCCAAAAACATAGGAATCGCAAACCCTATAATCAGCTTTAAAGGGGATCCCTCTGTCATGTCTTTTACTTTTTCCTGTGCCATTGCAATTATGTCCTTTCTAAATCAAAAAATCCGCTCTCTCATTTTGGTGCGTTTACTATCATAACTCAATTGCCGGATTTTTCAACTACTTTTTCCTATAAGGTAAAAAAGACACAGCAAATCCGGCCTGGCCATACTTGCTGCGTCTATGTTTTTCTTTATAGTTCTGTCTTTTCTTCTGACTGCTCTTCCACTTTATGCGGAAAAGCCCGGACCGATTGGATCATCTTATTTTCTACCTTTAATATCCGGAATTCATATCCCAGACAAATCACTACCGGTTCTTCCCCGTCTCCCGGAATCCTTCCAAGTCTGGAAATTAAAAAACCGTTGACGGTATCATAAACTTCTTCTCCTTCTTCTTCAAAAGAAATTCCCAGTACCTTTTCGGCCTGATCCAAGGAAGCCATACCGCTCATCAGAAAGCTGCCGTCTTCTTGTGCCGCAATCAGGTCTTCCTCCACATCATATTCATCCATAATATTTCCTACAATCTCCTCCAATATGTCCTCCATGGTCACAATACCTACAGTCTGCCCATACTCATCCACCACGATTTCCATGTGGGTTTTCTGGGACTGCATTTCCCGAAACAGGTTGTCCAGATTACGGGTCTCCGGAATAAAGTGAGGCTCCCGAAGCAGTCCTGGAATCTGATCCAAAGAAAGATCCTTATATTCCTCCTGCTCAAAAAATACCACTGCATCTCTCATATGTAGGACGCCGATAATATCGTCAATTTCTTCCCGGTATACCGGGTATCGGGAATTGCTTCCTTCTTTCAGAATAAAATCCAGGGCTTCTCTCAGGGTAAGGGTACAGTCTAAGGCTACCAGGTTTTTCCTGTGAGTCATAACATCCTCTGCGGTCTTTTCATCCAACTCAAAAATGTTGGTAATCATCTCCGCCTCACCTGCTTCCAGAATTCCCTGTTCATGCCCCTCATTAACCATGGATTTAATATCCTCTTCTGTTACATTGTCAACATCCTTGTCTATATCCACGCCCCAGACCTTTAGTATCAGCCTGGTAACTCCGCTAATCAGAACTGTTACAGGGGTCATAATAAACATCAGCCCCTCTATAACTCCCAAAAGCCTTTCTGACCACCCCATGGGATCTCTTAATCCCAGTTCTTTAGGAATAAGGATTCCAAAAGGTACAAACAGCAAAAGAATCATCACAGCTGATGCCACAAGGGAAACCGGACGAATCCATAGATCTCCGTTGGTAAATTGCCCAAAAATGCCTGACTCCATCCAAACTGTCAGATGCCTCCAGATCCCAAATCCCACTGCCATCTGCAGTGCGTCTGTAATCACCAGCAATGTGAGAATAAACCGTCTGGGATGATTTGCCGCCTGCAGAAGCCGCTTTGCCTGGGTATCACCGCTTTCCGCTTTCTCTTCTAATTTGGCTTCATTCACGTTTTGAATAGCCGCCCCAAATCCGTACAAAATCGCGCTCAGTATCAAAGATGCCAGAATAATCACAATACTGATAGGCGAATAGCCATCGTCCATTGGACTTTTAACACTCCTTTATCTTGAAAATTTTGGTACTTTGCTCATCATACCATGTTTGTTTCTGTTCGTCAATGGCACCCCGGGCAATCCGCAAAACGTACCGGCGGCGCGTTTCACCGGATACTTTGTAAGCAAAACAGCCTGGAACCGGGTTATGTATCCAGTTCCAGGCTGACCCTTAAGGCGGTGTTCACCCTTTGCTGCAATTCCTCGTCTATATGGCAGATCTTTTCCTTGAGCCTTTGTTTATCTATAGTGCGGAGCTGTTCCAAAAGAATGACCGAGTCCTTTACCATATTGCACCGGTTTGTGGGAAGTTCCACATGTGTGGGAAGCTTTGCCTTATTCATTCTGGAAGTAATCGCCGCGCATATAACGGTAGGGCTATGCTTATTGCCCACATCATTTTGAATAATCAGGACCGGGCGGATGCCTCCCTGCTCAGAGCCTACCACTGGCCTTAAGTCTGCATAATAAATATCTCCTCGTCTGATAATCACGTTTTCACTCTCCTATCCTTCGGATAGTATTGACATAAACGGCCCGGCGTATACATCACCAAGTGTTCACATGACATTCTATGAGAAAAAACAGGCAGTCGTGCAGCCTTACTGGCTAAGCAGGTCCTTTCTTCCCACTACACTGCCATTTTTGATATAAATTCTGGGAACACGTTTTCCAATATTGCACAAAACCTCATAATGAAACCCACCTGACAAAAATGCTATTTCTTCCGCTGTAATAACATTTTCTCCATCCTTCCCCAGGAGAACTGCCTCGTCCCCTTCCTTTACTCCAGGAATGCGGGTAACGTCTGCCATAAACTGATCCATGCAGACCCGTCCTAGCACAGGAGCTTTCCCGCCTCTAACCAGCACATATCCCTTCCCTGACAATGCTCTGGGATAGCCGTCCCCATAACCTGCCGCAATAGTAGCTACCCTGGTAGGCTCTTTTGCCGTAAAAGTTCCGCCATAGCTTACACTGGTTCCTGCCGGAATGGTTTTTACGCAGGTAATCCGTCCTCTCCAGGAGAGTGCAGGCATCAGTTTTACTTTTTCCTGATCCACCTGTCCGGAAGGGTACAAGCCATAGATGGAAATTCCTGCCCGTACTGCCGTAAGATCCGTTCCCAAAGATTCTAAAATGCCCGCACTGTTGGAGCAGTGACGGATAGGAATCTCCACCTTTCTCTCCTCCAGATTCTTTAAAAACTTCAGATAAATTTCAAGCTGTTTTCTGGCCGGCCCTTTATCTGTCTCATCTGCCCTTGCAAAATGAGTAAATATTCCTTCTATTGTAATTCCGGGACAGTCCGCTATCCGTTTTGCCAGATCCGCCCCTTCCCCGGAAGGCTCCATTCCAATGCGGCTCATACCGGTATCTACTGCCAGATGAATCCGGCCGGGAACCTTTAAGCGGCAGGCCGCCTCCCCAAAAGCCCGGGCGGTTTCTTCTGTAAAAACAGTGGGCCGGATGTCCCCTAAAAGCAGCTCCTCATACCGGCTTTCATGAACCGGCCCCAACACCAGCACCGGTTTTTTTACTCCATGCCGGCGCAGCAGCACTGCTTCGTCTGCGGCTGCCACTGCAAATCCCCAGACATATGGAGAGATGGCATCTGCAACCGCCTCGGCGCCGTGTCCATAAGCATCTGCCTTAATCACCCCTATGATTTCCGTTTTCCTAGGAAGGCTTCTTCTCATGGCTTCCATATTTTGGCAGATAGCGTCTAAATCCACTACTCCGCAGGTTCTGTCATAGGGAATATTCCATTTCTCCTGATTCATCATATTTCTCCTGTCTTAGATATCCTTTATCCGCCGCTTCTCCGGCCATATCTGCCAATTCTCCGGCTAAAAGGCTGGCGCTTCCTTTTTTCTTTCTATATAGATCTCCGGCTATGCCGTGAAGGTAAACTCCCAAGGCGGCTCCGTCAAAGGGCTCCATCCCCCGAGCGCAGAAGGCCCCTATAATACCTGTCAGCACATCCCCGGAGCCTGCTTTTGCCAACACACTATTTCCGCTGGTGTTCAGATACCGCACTCCGTCCTTATCCGTCACAGCCGTCGCGCCGTCCTTCAGCACACAGGTAATCCCCCATCTTGCGGAATATTCTGCCGCCGTCCCGGGAATATCCTGCTGAATCTCCCTGATACTTTTTCCCGTAAGCCTTGCCATCTCTCCCAAATGGGGAGTAATAATTACATTTTCTGTATAATATCGGGTTATCTCCGGATTTCGGGAAATGATGTTTAAAGCATCTGCATCTACAATGATGGTAGAGCACGCGAAAGACAACACCCCTTCCACCAGCTCCCTGGCATAAGGTTCCGTACCAATGCCCGGACCTAAAATCACCGCATCTGCCCAAACACATTCCCTCTCCAAAAGCCTTCCGAACCTTTCCATGTCCTCCTGAGCTATCTCCGGAGAGTAGCAGGCGATAATCGCTTCCGGAAGCTGCTGCTGCAAAATCTCCCGGTTATCCTCAACGGTCAGTATTTTTACCAGCCCTGCTCCGCACCGGTATGCCGCTTTAGCGGCAAAGTAAGCGGCCCCGCTCATATTTTTTGACCCGGCGGCTACTAAAACCCGGCCAAAAGTCCCTTTGTTGGAATAGGCCGGCCTTTCCGGCAGACGGTGCAGATCCGAAAAGTCATAGGTAAAGCTCTGGTTTTCCTCCCATGCTTTCCTCTCCATTACTTTTTCATAGCTGAGATCTGAAAATCCAATGTTTCCTATGACTACCTGTCCCGCAAAATCCCGTCCCGGAAAGAGAACTGTGCCGCATTTTTCCCAGCCAAAGGTTACGGTTATATCTGCTTTTAAAGCGATTCCCATAATGCTTCCGGTATCAGAATCAATACCGGAGGGAATGTCCACCGCCACTGTAAAGCTTACCGGCTGCCGCTTTATCTTCTCCATGCAGTTTTGGTATTCTCCTTCTATATTTCTCGTAAGCCCCACTCCAAACAGGCCGTCAATAATCGCTCCTGAAAACCCTTCTTCCGCCTCCTGCCAGGGCAGCGTCAAAACCCTTAAGTTTTCTGCGATTCTTCTTTGAAGGGCACATTCCGGCGTTTCTTTTGTTCGATCCCCTGCCAGGATAACCGCCGCCTGATACCCTTCCTGGCAGAGAATTCTGGCGGCGGCTACTGCGTCTGCGCCGTTATTTCCCGTTCCGCACACCGCCCACACAGGCGTTTCTTTTTTTATGTGTTTTTTCACTTCACAGGCCACGCACCAAGCAGCCCTCTCCTGAAGAACCAGAGAGGGAATCCCGATTTCTTCTATTGTATATTGGTCAATAGCCTTCATTTGCCGTCCCGTTACCAGATTTCTCATACCTTGTCCTATTTTTTCTTTGCTTTCTCCGCTTTTTCCAAGGCTTCCTGCTCTTCCTTATCCTGCATACTGCATACCCGGTAAGAAAGGCGCATTAAACTCTCGGAAAGGTGTACGTTTTCTACTACCACATCATCCGGCACCACCAAATCCGTGTGGGCGAAATTCCAAATTGCCTTGACTCCGGCCTTGACCAGACGGTCTGCTATCTCCGGCGCTTTGGTTTTAGGGATAGTCAGCGCGGCAATCTGCACCTCATTGTCCACAATAAACTGCTCCAAATCCTCCACTCCCCGGATCTCAATGCCTCGGACCACCAACCCAATAAGCCGCGGATTAATATCAAACATTCCTTTAATAATGAAGCCCCGTTTTTCAAAATTAGTATAGTTGGCAATGGCCTGTCCCAGATTGCCTGCACCAATAATGATGATGTTATGCTGCCTGTCAATTCCTAAAATTTTTCCAATTTCCGCATAAAGATATTTTACATTATAGCCGTATCCCTGCTGTCCGAATCCACCGAAATTATTCAAATCCTGACGAATCTGAGAAGCGGTAACTTTCATCCGGTTGCTCAGCTCATTGGAGGAAATGCGCTCTACTCCGTCCTCCAGAAGTTCTCCCAGATAGCGGTAGTATCTTGGCAGCCTGGAAATCACTGCCTTGGATATTACTTTCTCTTCCACGTATTCCACCTGACCTTTCTATCATTCCTTCATCTGATCCTATTATAGGATTTTGTCAAATTCCTGTCAAACCTTTTTCGCAAAGTTATTCCATTGTTGCAAAAAAGATACCGGTATATTATACTTATCTGTAGTTTTTATATTTTTAGGAGGTTATGATGATATTATCCTGCAGCAATATCTGCAAAGCTTTCGGCAGTGAAACTATTTTAGATCAGGTATCTTTTCATATAGAAGATCACGAAAAGGCTGCGATTGTGGGAATTAACGGAGCCGGCAAGTCTACCCTGTTAAAAATAATCGTAGGAGAACTGGCGGCAGATGACGGTGTGGTGGCCCTCTCTCGGGGCAAGACTTTAGGGTATCTGGCCCAGCATCAGGATCTGGACAGCAGCCGCACTATCTATGACGAAGTTTTGGAAATAAAGCGCCCTCTCATCCAGATGGAGGAACGGATCCGCTGCCTGGAAGTGGAGATGAAAGACAAATCCGGAGAAGAGCTTGATAATATGTTCCGGGAATACAACCGGTTAAGCCACGAATTTGAACGGTTAAACGGCTATGCTTACCAGAGCGAGGTGACGGGAGTTCTAAAGGGCCTGGGATTTTCTCAGGAAGATTTCACCAAAACCGTTTCTACCTTGTCCGGCGGCCAGAAAACCCGGGTGGCCCTTGGACGTCTTTTATTAGTAAATCCCGATATTCTGCTTCTGGACGAGCCTACCAATCATCTGGATATGGAGAGTATTGCCTGGCTGGAATCCTACCTTTCTAATTACACCGGCAGTGTAATCATCGTTGCCCATGATCGGTATTTCTTAGACCGCACGGTGAAAAAAATTATAGAGCTGGACGGGGGGAAGGCTACGGTTTTTACCGGCAATTACACTGCCTACAGCGAGAAAAAAGCCTTGCTGCGTCAGGCCCGGATCAAGGCTTATTTAAACCAGCAGCAGGAAATCCGCCATCAGGAGGAGGTTATCGCCAAATTAAAGTCTTTTAACCGGGAAAAATCCATCAGGCGGGCAGAAAGCCGTGAAAAAATGCTGGCAAAGATTGAGGTTTTGGAAAAGCCTACAGAAATCGACGATGCCATGGACATCCGGCTGGAGCCCCAGGTAGTCAGCGGCAATGATGTAATGACAGTAAAGGGCCTTTCCAAGTCCTTTGGAGCTTTGCACCTCTTTTCCCACGTAGATTTTGAAATTAAGCGCGGGGAACGGGTGGCGGTTATCGGCAGCAACGGTACCGGTAAAACCACCCTGCTTAAGATTATTAATCAGATGGAGACAGCGGATACCGGAGAAATCCGTCTGGGTTCCAAGGTTCACATCGGTTATTACGATCAGGAGCACCAGGTGCTTCACATGGAAAAGACCGTATTTGAGGAAATCCAGGATGCCTATCCAAGCATGACCAATACTCAGGTACGAAACTGCCTGGCTTCCTTCCTCTTTACCGGAGACGACGTATTTAAGCGGATCGGCGATTTAAGCGGCGGTGAGCGGGGCCGGGTTTCCCTAGCGAAGCTAATGCTTTCCGAGTCCAATTTCCTGATTCTGGATGAGCCTACGAATCATTTGGACATTACCTCCAAAGAGATCTTGGAGGATGCCTTAAACCGTTATACCGGCACAGTACTCTACGTATCCCATGACCGTTATTTTATCAACCGGACCGCCACCCGGATTCTGGAACTGACAGGGCAGAGCTTTTTAAATTATATTGGGAATTATGACTATTATCTGGAGAAAAAAGATGTAATTCAGGGACTTTTGACGGCGGAAAATGCCGGAAAGGCTCCAAAGGGAGTCTCCGCCGGATTTACTGCCAACGGGAGTCCCGGGGGAAGCGCCAAAGCCTCTGACTGGAAGGCTCAGAAGGAAGCCCAGGCCCGGATCCGCAAACGGCAGAATGATTTAAAACGCACGGAAGATGAGATCCACAAATTGGAGACCCGAAGCGGGGAGATAGATGAACTGTTAACCCGGGAAGATATCTGCCGGGACGTTCCTAAGCTCATAGAACTCAACAAGGAAAAGGAAGCTTTAGAGGAAACGCTGATGGAGCTTTATGAGCTTTGGGAAACGCTGGCCGGGGAGGATATGTAACGATGAAATATACTAAGCTGCAACGCTGTCTGGCGCTGGGAGGCGCCGTATTGTTAGTGCTTTTATATCTGTCCACCCTGGTCTTTGCCCTGATGGATCATCCCCTGACACCCAATTTTTTAATGGCATCCATCTTTTTGACCGTGGTAGTTCCGGCAAGCATATACGGGTTTATTTTGATTACCAGAATAATGAAAAAATAGCTTGCCAGAGGCGTTACCAAATGGACCGGAAAGGATAGCTGCAACAATGAAACCTTCTATATCCTGATGACCGTGGTCTCCAAAAAAGAAGCCCTTATGCTAAAAGAAATCTTAAAGCAAAAGGACCCTAATATTTTTATTATCTTCAATCACGATGTGTCTGTAACAGGGAATTTCAGGAAACGGGCGTAGCCTTTTTAGGATACAGGCCAATTTCTTCCCGGTACAGCTGGATTCCGTCCGGCCCTATCCGGAGGCCCCAGCTGGTTTCTTCTCCTGTTACAGCCCACTCCCAAACTTTTCCGGTCTCGGAAATCACCTGGATTCCCAGCGTTTCAAAAAACGGCCGGGGATTGCGGATTACTATTCCGGCCCCATAGATAACTTCCGCCGTCAAAGCCGCCGTCAAAATAAGCCGGACTATTATCGTCCCCCTGCCAGGCTTCAAAGCCTTTTTCAGGTACCGACGGCGCCATCTGGTTCTGGCTGTTTTTCGAAAATATTCTTTGACCTGCCAGGTACCATCTATTGATATTGCCCTCATCTGTTTTCTCCTCTGTAGAAATCCTGTCAGCTGCGTCGCCGGCGCGGTTGACAGGACACCTTGCTTCACTTTTTCTGTCCAATCTATCTGTTTCCGGATCTTGTGGAAGAGGCGGAAGTACCGTCCATAGCCTTTTCCACATTATTGATCCCTTTCTCAATGTCATCTCCCACATCGTCCAGCAGTCCGTCTATGACACCTGTAGATTCTACAGAGGTATCAGAACCGGCAGAAGTGCCGGAACTTTTGGTAGTATCCATAGCGCCGGAAGTGCCTGTCGCGCTTTCATCCATATTAGTGCTGTTGGTATCCCTTTCTGTTTCTTGGTAACTTGCAGACTGACTGGCCGGTTCGCTTCCCTTTGATGTAGTTCCCGTGGTGCCGTTATCTCTGCCGCCGCAGGCGGTTAATCCAAGAATGACAATGGCAGCAAGAACTGCCGCAGATCCATACCTGATTTTCTTCATAATTGCTTGTTCTCCTTTCGCTTTCTGCCCTTAGTATGCGCTGCGGGAGATTCAATCATGTTGGAAATCTCTGGAAATTTTTATATTTTCAGCCGATAACGTGGCTCATATCGTACATCCCCGGGCCTTTCCCTGCCAGGAATTTGGCTGCGGATACAGCTCCTTTAGCAAAAATGGCTTTGGAATAGGCGGTATGGGAGAAGGTTACCACTTCGTCCTTTCCGGCAAAAATCACATCGTGCTCCCCTACAATGGAACCTCCCCGAACTGCCGAGATACCGATCTCTCTGGCATCCCGCTTCTCGCTGGTCCGGCTTCGGTCAAATACATTGTGATAGGCCTGCCCCATAGCATTATTTAGAGCCTCTGCTAAAGCCAGGGCCGTACCGCTGGGAGCATCCTTTTTCTGATTGTGATGCTTTTCCACAATCTCCATGTCAAAGCCGGAAGCAGCCAGAACTTTGGCCGCCTCGGCTACCAGCTTTAACAGCAGGTTGATTCCTAAAGACATATTGGCAGAGCGCAGAACTGCTGTGATTTTGGAAACTTCCCGCGCTCTCTCTGCCTGCTCCTCCGTAAGTCCGGTAGTACATAAAACAACCGGGACTTTATTGGCCTCGCAATAATCCAGAAGAGAATCTACAGCAGCGGGCGCAGAAAAGTCCACAATTACGTCCCCCTTCTCCGTACACTGGTTCAGGGACGCAAACACCGGATAAGGGCATGGAATACTGGTGTTTTTATCAATTCCTGCCACAATGGCGATGTCCGGATCCTCTGCCGCAATAGAGGTGATGACCTGGCCCATAGCTCCGCAGCAGCCGTGCATTATTATTTTGATCATAGCAGACCGTAATCCTCCATGGCTTTCTTAAGCTTTGCCTGATTGGCCTCTTCCATTTCCGTCAGGGGAAGACGTAAAGGTCCTGCTTCCATCCCCATCATATTCAGCGCTGCTTTTACCGGAATGGGATTTACCTCGCGGAACAGCTCGGTAATCAGCGGGATCGCTTTCAGCTGCATCTTTGCACTCTTTTTCACATCTCCTGCTAAATAGGAAGCACAAATCTCATGAGTCTGGCGGGGTGCAATATTGGAAAGGACAGAAATAACCCCTTTTCCGCCCAAAGACATGAGCGGGACAATCTGATCGTCATTTCCGGAATAAAGATCCACACAGCCCTTCGCCAGGCTCATTAATGTAGAAATGGCGGAAAAATTGCCGCTGGCCTCTTTAACGCCTACAATATTTTCTACATTTTTACACAGAGTCACAATGGTTTCCGGCTGGATGTTTACACCGGTTCTTCCGGGAATATTGTATAAAATTATAGGGAGCTTAACCGAATCTGCTACAGCGGTAAAGTGAGCAATCAGGCCCTTCTGGGTAGCCTTGTTATAATAGGGGGAAACCACCAGCAGGCCGTCTGCTCCCGCTTTCTCCGCCTCCTGGGACAGGTAAATGGCGGTCTCCGTCCAGTTGGAGCCGCTTCCCGCGATAACAGGGATCCTCTTGTTTACTGCCTGACAGACAAATCGGATGGTTTCAATATGCTCTTCATGAGTCATGGCGGAAGCTTCGCCAGTGGTGCCGCAGACGATAATTGCATCTGTGCCGCCTTCAATCTGGAATTCTACCAAATCTCTCAGCTTATCAAAATTAATGGTTCCGTCCGCCTTCATAGGGGTTGCCAGCGCTACGCCTGCGCCTTCAAAAATTGCCATTTTATTATCCTCCTTTAAAAAAGGGGCCAAACCAGCGGTCAGCCCCTCCTCTTTTCATTTCCTTGAAAATATACTAACATCATTGGGAATTCTTGTCAATGGAAAGCGCAGGGGACTTGCCATATTCTTGTAACAAACAGGGCGTCTTCTTGTCCGGTTATCCTTTCATACCGAGGCACACCAAAGGGGCCGCTCCAAACGAACTGCCCCTCTGACATTGCTTATTTTACATTTTCCAGCCGAATCACAAAATCCGCCTCTTCTTTTAATTCTTCCGGAAGCACAGTTCCGGTAAGCACCAGTCTCATCGTCTCTTCCCTTACAGCAAGGAGCCTTTTAATTTCCTCAAGAGGCACTATTTTTTGGTCTATCAGGCCCAAAACTCCATCCAGAATCAAGATGTCGCACTCCCCTGTTGCCATAACCTTTTTTGCAAAATTCAGACCATTCTGGATATTCATAAGTTCTCTGTTTTTTGCCTCTTCGCTCAGCTTGGAAAAGGACTCCGACGACTTCTCAAAGCGAAAAACCTGGAACTCTGGTTCCAAACGGTGGTACACTGCCATCTGATTCTCATCCAGATCCCCCTGAAGGAATTGAATCAATACGGCGGTTTTCCCCTGGGTTACCGCGCTCAGGCCTTTCCCCAGTGCCAGAGCCGTCTTTCCTTTGCCGGGTCCGTAGATGATTTGCATGTATCCCTTTTGCATCTTCTGTCACCTCGTATCTCTCATGGTTTCCCTAAACGGACAACGCGAATTATGGAAGTCTTGCCTAATAATAGCATAAATCACCCATAATTGCAATATTTTCCTATTCTCCACACTCTAACTTGCTGATCGATACTTCATAAGCCACCCGTTTTTCACATTGGGTATCATTGATTTTCTTGGTATATTCCCTGCTTTGAACCCGTCCCCAGACCTGAACCCTGACCCCTACCTCAAAACCGGAGGCGTATCTGGCATTTCGGCCCCAGGCAATACAGGGTATGTAATCGGATTTCCCGTATGGGCGGTTTACTGCCAGTAGGAGATCCGCAATTTCTCTTCCTAAAGGGGTTTTTCGATAAACCGGGAGTTTGCAGATGTAGCCATCTAAAAAAATCTGATTGGTTTTTGTATAATCGGTAAATTCTTCCATAAAGTGAATTTCCCGCACAAAGATGGACAGAACCAAACGGTTTTTTATTCCTTCATGCCGGTTATAAGAACGGAACTGTCCTATGGCTTCTACTGTACAGCCCCGATAATCCTTCTCTACATCCAGCAGGCGCTCGGAAATCATGAGAGGGATTACATCCGCTTGTTCGCTAAGCCGGTTAACAGACAAGTCTACCATATAAAAGCCCTCTCCAAAGACCTCATGGCTAAAGGTAAACCCGGATATAATCGTCCCGATAACACTGACCTTGTTGTTTTCAATTACTTTTTCTGACATAGTATTTCTCCTCTTCTATCCCATAATATTGGCTTGTAGCTCATAGTAAATTTATGTGGAAAAGAATGGATTTATGAAGGAATAAAAAAAGAATTCTGAAGAAGTTCTCGACAGAATTCTTTTTCTCTGGTAACATTTTTGCGCTTTTTTTCCTATTTCGACAAGAACCGTCACAAAACGCCCATTTGGACCTCCGCTGTTCTGTTTGAAACGGTTATTTTTTAAAGGAAGCTCTCTTTCTTAAAGTAGGATCCAAAATCTTTTTGCGGATCCGAAGGCTTTTTGGCGTAATCTCTAAAAGTTCATCGGTATCAATAAACTCCAGGCACTGCTCTAAGCTCATAATCTTGGGAGGTGTTAAGCGTAACGCTTCGTCAGCGCTGGAGGAACGGGTATTCGTCAGCTTCTTGGTCTTGCATACGTTGATCTCAATATCCTCCGCCTTGGGATTCTGCCCTACAACCATACCGGAATACACTTTTTCTCCCGGTCCGATAAAAAGAGTGCCCCGTTCCTGGGCATTGTAAAGTCCGTAGGTGATAGCTTCCCCTGCCTCAAAGGCAATCAGGGAACCTGTGGGACGGTAGGTTAAATCTCCTTTGTAAGGGCCGTAACCGTCAAAAATAGTGTTTAAGATACCGTTTCCCTTGGTGTCAGTCATAAACTCCCCTCTGTAGCCGATAAGGCCTCTGGAGGGAATGGAAAACTCTAATCTGGTATAGCCGCCGGATACAGGGCTCATCCCCTGAAGTTCTCCTTTTCGGGACGTCAGCTTCTGGATAACTGCCCCTGTAAATTCTTCGGGAACGTCTACATAGGCAATCTCCAAAGGCTCCTGCTTCTGGCCTCTCTCATTATATTTGTAAATAACCTCCGCCTTGCTCACTGCAAATTCAAAGTTTTCCCGGCGCATATTCTCAATAAGAACAGACAAATGAAGTTCTCCTCTGCCGGATACCTTAAAGCAGTCTGCAGAATCGGTTTCCTCCACTCGAAGACTGACATCGGTATTTAACTCCCGGAACAGACGATCCCTGATATGGCGGGAGGTAATGTATTTGCCTTCCTGTCCTGCCAAGGGGCTGTCATTTACCATAAAATACATGGAAATAGTAGGCTCGGAAATCTTTTGGAAAGGAATGGGGTCCGGATTATCCACATCGCAAATGGTATCCCCGATATGGATCTCCGGAATACCGGAAATAGCCACGACGGAACCGATACCGGCTTCCTTTACTTCTACCCGGTTTAAGCCGTCAAACTCATAAAGCTTTCCAATCTTGATCTTTTTAAATTTACCCGGGTCATGGTGATTTACCAGAACACACTCCTGATTAATCTTAAGGCAGCCGTTATCTACCTTTCCCACTCCGATACGGCCTACATATTCGTTGTAGTCGATAGTACTGATTAAGGTCTGAACCGGCGCCTCCGGATCCCCTTCCGGAGCCGGAATATAATTGATAATCGTCTCGAAAAGCGGGGTCATATCCACATTCTCGTCGTCCAGCTCTTTCTTTGCGTATCCGTCTCTCGCGGATGCAAAGATAAAGGGGCATTCCAGCTGCTCATCAGAAGCGTCCAGATCCATAAACAGCTCCAGAATCTCGTCAATTACTTCATTGGGACGCGCCTCGGGGCGGTCAATCTTGTTAATACATACAATCACGTATAAGTCCAGCTCCAGGGCTTTTTTTAATACAAATTTGGTCTGAGGCATGGCCCCCTCATAAGCGTCTACCACCAGGATAACGCCGTTTACCATTTTAAGGACACGTTCCACCTCGCCGCCGAAATCCGCATGGCCGGGAGTGTCAATAATATTGATCTTGGTCCCCTTATAGGTAACCGCAGTGTTTTTGGAAAGGATGGTAATACCTCTCTCCCGCTCAATATCGTTGGAGTCCATAACGCGCTCCGCCACTTCCTGGTTTTCTCTGAAAATTCCGCTCTGCTTCAGCAAATTATCTACCAGGGTAGTTTTACCGTGGTCTACATGAGCGATAATCGCAATATTTCTTACGTCTTCTCTCTTGATCTTCATAAATTACTTCCTCAATTATAGACTGTTTTTCACGGTTACCTAGTATATCACCCGCTTTTCCGGATTGCAAGGTATTTTATGCATGTTTTAAGGAATTTCCTCAAAAAGAATGACTTCCTTTTCTAAAACGCCATAGTAAAGACGGCATATGGCGGTAACAACCGCTTTGCCCTTTGTCCCTTCTTCCAAGGCCCCTTTAAAGCTTTCCGCTTCCCCTTCCGGCACCAGAAAGGTCAGTTCCACATTTTCCGTGTACTTGGTATCCAAAACATGGATCCCTGCCTGGGCGGCAATATACTGGATTTTTCCTAAACCATTGTAATCCGTTTGCACCAGAAGCTTCCTGGCCGGCTTCTTTTCTACTATAACGCTTCCTTCAAGGCCTTTCTTGGCTGCTCCGGAATAGGCTCTCACCAGCCCTCCGGTACCTAAAAGCACTCCGCCGAAATACCGGGTTACCACCAGACAAATATTAGTAACCCCGGCCCCTTCCAGCACGTCCAGCATAGGCTTTCCCGCTGTCTGGCTTGGCTCCCCATCATCGCTGCATCGCTTTTTTTCCCCACGCTCTCCTAATATATAAGCCCAGCAGTTATGTCTGGCATCCCAGTATTTTTTTCTCATTTCTTCTACAAAGGAAAGGGCCTCCTCCTCGCTTTCCACCGGCCTGGTGTTGGCTATGAAACGGGACTTTTTCTCTGTCAGCTCCCCGGTTCCTTCTTTGTATAAGATTAAATAGGATTCTGTCTTTGTCTTTTCTTTATGCTCATCCCCCATAGGTGTTCCTCCTTTTTTGTGTTGGCGGCGAAGTCCGGCAGGCAGTGCGGAGCTCTCTTCCGCCTTGCTCATTGCTTTCGTGGACATTATACCATGTCTGCTGCAGGGGCGGCTAGTGTTGAGTGAAAAATTTACAGATAAACGAATATAAGAGATCTGATAATCGGTTTTACCGCATGAATTTTGTGCCGCAAACCCTCAAGAATCTTAAGTTGAATTAATCCAGATATTTTGCTATAATGTACCGGTAAAGGAGGATTTTCCATGAACTCGAACAATTACGGCAGAAAGGCCACAGAGCGTAATCTGAAGGCTGTCCATGCCAAGTCTCAGAAATATATGACCCGGTTTTCTCAGATGATTTTCCGGCTGTTGTTTATTTTTTGTGCAGTCGTTCTCGTTACCGGCATCAGCGCAGGCTTTGGTATGGTAAAGGGCATTATTGACAATGCCCCGGAGATTGATCCCAACAGCTTCGGTCCCAGCGGCTTTGCCACCAAAGTGTATGACAGCGCAGGTAATCTGACTGATACTCTGGTTATGGAAGGTTCCAACCGAGAGGCAGCCACCTACGAAGAGCTTCCCCAGGATTTAATTGATGCCTTCGTTGCCATTGAAGACTCCCGTTTTTGGGAGCATGACGGAATTGATATCCGTTCCATCATGCGCGCTGCTGTAGGCGTGCTTACAAACGATAACCGAGGCGGCGGTTCTACTCTGACCCAGCAGCTTATTAAAAATAATGTCTTTAAAGGCGGTAATGAGTCCACCTTTGCCGCAAAACTGGAGAGAAAATTCCAGGAGCAGTATTTGGCGCTTCAGCTTGAAAAAGCCCTGGATCCGGACAAGACCAAAGCAAAGCAAAAGATTATTACCGACTATCTCAATACCATAAACTTAGGCAGCAACACTCTTGGGGTCAAGGTTGCGGCCAGAAGGTACTTTGACAAGGATGTATCAGATTTGACTCTGTCTGAATGTACGGTTATCGCCGGCATTACCCAGAAGCCAACCTATTACAATCCCATTACCAATCCGGAGAATAACGCGGAAAAGCGTAAAATTATCCTTCAATATATGAGGGATCAGGGTTATATCACAGAAGATGAACAAAATGAAGCCCTGTCCGACAATGTATATGAGCGCATCCAGCAAAACAACAACATGGTAGTTGCAAATAAGGAAAGTACCATGTACAGCTATTTTACTGACGAGCTGACAGAGCAGGTACAGGAGACCCTGATGAAAAAACTAGGCTACAGCGAAAGCCAGGCCTACAACCTGCTTTATGGCGGCGGCCTTACCATCTATACTACCCAGGATCCGGTCATTCAGGCCATTGTTGACGAGGAAGTCAACAATCCGGCCAACTATACATCAGCCAAATATTCTGTAGAATACCGGCTTTCCGTCACCCATGCAAACGGGGAGACCGAGCACTATTCAGAGGAAAATCTAAAGAAATACCATCGGGAAGTACTTCGGGACAACTATACCGGCCTGTATACCAATGAGGAATCGGTTGCCAATGACATTGAAAGATTTAAAGCCCATATCCTTCAGGAGGGAGATGAGATTATTGGTGAGCGGATGCAGACTACTCTCCAGCCCCAAACCTCCTTTGTCCTTATGGATCAGGCCACCGGCCAGGTAAAAGCCATCAGTGGCGGCCGGGGAGAAAAAACCGCCAGCCTTACCTTAAACCGGGCCACCAATACTCTGCGCCAGCCCGGCTCTACCTTTAAAGTGCTTACGGCCTTTGCCCCGGCTCTGGATGCCTGCGGAGCCACTTTAGGTACGGTTTACTATGATACTCCCTATACAATCGGCACCAAGACTTTCAAAAACTGGTACAGCCAGGGCAAATACCAGGGGTATTCCAATATCCGCAGCGGCATTATATTTTCCATGAATATTGTAGCGGTCCGCTGTCTGGTTGAGACGGTTACTCCCCAGTTGGGCATTGAATATGCCCAAAATCTTGGAATTACCTCCCTGACTTCCAACGACTACAATCCGGCAACGGCTTTAGGCGGGCTTACACATGGAGTTTCCAATTTAGAGCTTACTGCCGCCTATGCGGCTATTGCCAACGGAGGCGTTTACACAGAGCCCATATTTTTTACCAAGATTTTAGACCATACCGGAAAGGTTCTCTTAGATAACACCCCGGAAACTCACCGGGCGTTGAAGGACTCTACTGCCTTTTTATTAACCGATGCCATGGCGGATTCTGTCCGGCCTGTCAGCAGTTTTGCCAGAGCCGGGGCCGCCATCTCCTCCACCAGCACCCGGGCCAGGCTTTCCGGTATGACGGTTGCCGGAAAGAGCGGTACTACATCTTCCAACAATGATGTTTGGTTTGTAGGCTATACCCCCTACTATACTGCCGGTATCTGGGCAGGGTGCGACAGCAACCAGTCCTTAAGCAGCAACGGAGGCACCAGCTTCCACAAGGATATCTGGCGTAAGATTATGGATCGGGTTCATGAAGGACTTTCAGATCCTGGATTTGCGGTTCCGGAAAGCGTGGAAACTGCCCAAATCTGCCGCAAATCCGGCAAGCTTGCTGTAAGCGGAGTCTGCACCAATGATCCCAGGGGGAATGCTGTTTACACAGAGTATTTTGCCAAAGGAACGGTTCCCACTGAAGTTTGTGATAAGCATATAGTAGTGACGGTATGCTCCGCTACCGGCAGAAAACCTACAGAATTCTGTCCGGAAAGGCGTTCCCGGGTATGCATGGCTCTTCCTCAGGATGAGGAAGGAAGCACAGATGATTCCGCATTCGGAATTCCCGGTTACTGCAATGTCCATACCGGCGTATCGGTGATCCTGCCTCCTGTAAATCCTGACGGTTCTTCCGCTCCTGCGGAATCTTCCGAATCCATAGTGACGCCCCTTGGCCCCGGGTATGTTCAGACCAATCCGGTAGTTATCGGCACTATGCCCACCGAATATGGACCCGGAGTATAAAGTCCTAAAAATTTTAATCCCTCTGTATCAGACAAAATTATCTCTGATGCAGAGGGAATTTCATTGTAAATCCCGTTTTCTTATTTCATTTTAGAGCTGAAGATCAGAGATCCTAAATATCCAAATACCATGGCCCCGCAGATTCCGGCGGCGCTGGCAGTTAATCCGCCGTTAAAGATTCCCAGAAGGCCGTCTGTCTGAATCCCCTCTTTTACTCCTTTCCAAAGAGTATTTCCAAAGCCTAAAAGGGGCACTCCCGCCCCCTGGCCTGCCCAATCTAAAAACGGCTGATACAGACCTAAAAATCCAAGAACAGCGCCTGTAACCACCAGTATCACCATAATGCGGCCCGGCATCAGCTTGGTCTTGTCCATCAAAATCTGTACGATAGCGCAGATAGCGCCTCCTACTAAAAATGCTTTCATATAGTCCATTTGCAATACTCTCCTTTTCTTCTTTTATGGCCTGTGCTCAATAACAACGCCATGGGCAATTCCGGGAACACTCTGCCCCTCATTAAAACTTACCGTGGAAAGCAAGGCTCCTGTGGGAACAAAGAGAACCCTCTTCCAAATTCCCTGGCGGATCCGGGGTAAAATGTAGGAACAAAGCGTTACGGCCGAACAGCCGCAGCCGCTTCCGCCAGCATGAGTATCCTGACTCTCCGGATTAAAGATCTCTATTCCGCAGTCCATATGGATTTCTGTCAAATCATGCCCTTTTTCTCTCATAAAGTCCAGAAGAATGGTTCTTCCTATTGTTCCCAAATCCCCGGTAATAATCTTATCATACCAGGTTTCCTCTACTCCCAGATCCTCAAAATTCTGAAGAATGGTAGAAAAGGCGGCAGGCGCCATGGCCGCCCCCATATTCATGGAATCCTTAATGCCTAAATCTACAATTTTTCCGGTGGTAACTCCGGTGATCCATGCATCTCCTAAATCGCCTTTACTCTTCTTCTCCATTTTAGCGGTAGATTCCAGCACTACCGCCCCGCAGCCGGTTACCGTCCAGGTGGCGGAATAGGGTCTCTGGTTTCCATAACCCAATGGAAACCGAAACTGCTTTTCTGCTGTGGCAAAATGGCTGGAGGCCACAGAAACCACTCTGTCAGCATAGCCTGCCCCTACCAGCATGGCCCCAAGCCCCATGGCTTCCCCCATGGTGGAGCAGGCCCCGTACAGACCGAATAAAGGAATGTTCAATTCCATTACGCCAAAAGATGTGGCAATTAACTGTCCCAGCAAATCTCCGCCTAAGAGGTAGCGGATATCCGTATTTTTCAACCCGCCTTTTGACAGAGCCAGTTTTACAGCCTCTTTCTGCATCTGGCTCTCTGCCTCCTCCCAATTGTCCTTTCCCCATTTATCATCCTGTTCTACCCTGTCAAAAAGATGTCCTATGGGGCCTTCCCCTTCTTTCTTTCCCACAACGGATCCTTCGCTTACAATCATCGGCGGATGTTCGAATTGTATGCTTGCTTTTCCTGCCTGCATATACTTCTCCTTTCTAAACTTTTCTTAGAATTATCTATTTTGTTAGTATGGCTGGTTTGGAATCCGGTATGCATTGGAAAGGCGTATCTTAAATGTGCCTGCGCGGATCTTTGATAACGTCAAAAAGACCGTTTCCCTCCCAAAAACTTTCTGGTGAGAAACGGTCTTTTTCAGGCAGAGCCCCGGATTAATGGTGGAATAGCCGGATACCGGTAAAGGCCATTGCCATACCGTATTTATTGCAGGTTTCGATTACGTTGTCGTCCCTTACAGAGCCGCCGGGCTGGGCCACATATTTTACGCCGCTCTTAAAGGCTCTGTCTATGTTGTCGCCAAAGGGGAAGAAGGCATCGGATCCCAATGCCACATCCTGCATCTGATCCAGCCAGGCCCGTTTTTCTTCCTTGGTAAATACGGGAGGCTTTACTTTAAAAATACTCTCCCATCTTCCGTCTGCCAAAACATCCATGTACTCATCGCCGATATAAACGTCAATGGCATTGTCCCGATCCGCACGGCGAATACCATCCACAAAGGAAAGATTCAATACCTGGGGTGCCTGGCGTAAAAACCAGTTATCCGCCTTCTGGCCTGCCAGTCTGGTACAATGTACTCGGGACTGCTGGCCCGCACCGATGCCGATAGCCTGGCCGCCCTTGGCATAGCATACCGAATTAGACTGAGTGTATTTTAAGGTAATTAAGGAAATCATCAGATCTACCTTGGCTTCATAGGGAATTTCTTTATTTTCCGTTACCACATTGGTTAAAAGCTCTGTATTGATTGCAAGCTCATTTCTGCCTTGTTCAAATACGATACCGAATACCTGCTTGCGCTCAATTGGTTCCGGCACATACTCCGGATCAATCTGAATTACGTTATAATTGCCATTCTTTTTGGATTTTAAAATTTCCAAAGCCTCCGGTTCATATCCGGGAGCAATTACTCCGTCAGACACTTCCCTTTTAATAATTTTCGCAGTATCTGTGTCGCAGATATCTGAAAGGGAGATAAAATCGCCGAAAGAAGACATTCTGTCTGCGCCTCTGGCTCTGGCATAGGCGCAGGCTAACGGAGACAGCTCTCCCATGTCGTCAACCCAGTAAATTTTTGCCAGGGTTTTGGTAAGGGGCAGGCCCACTGCCGCTCCTGCAGGGGAAACGTGTTTAAAAGATGCCGCTGCTGGAAGTCCCGTAGCTTCCTTTAATTCCTTTACCAGCTGCCAGCCATTAAAAGCATCCATAAAATTAATATATCCCGGCTTCCCGCTCAGTACGGCAATGGGAAGAGCTTTTCCTTCATTCATAAAAATACGAGACGGCTTCTGATTGGGGTTGCAGCCGTACTTTAACTGTAATTCGTTCATCTTTCTTCTCCTTCTCTTTGTAAGCCGCAGGCCAGCGGCTTATCGATTTTTGTTAACAATTTTAGTCTCATAGGTTCCGGACGCAATATCAATATAACGGACAAATAGGGATACCTTGTTGTCCTGATTTAAATTGTTCCATAAAAGATCTGTAAATTCCTCTATTTCATTGGGAATCGCCACCAGTTTCGGTTCTCCTTCGAAGCTGGGAAGGGGATTACCATCGTGCATATAAGTATGAATAAAGCGGCCTTCTCCGGCG
The DNA here is from genome assembly GCA_021772025.1 of Enterocloster bolteae. Classification (GTDB taxonomy): domain Bacteria; phylum Bacillota; class Clostridia; order Lachnospirales; family Lachnospiraceae; genus UMGS1370. The sequence continues at coordinate 32,441 of JAETNT010000048.1, forward strand.
GCAGGAGTTTCATAAGCAAAGGTATACCGGTTACAGGAATGGGGATTTCCGTTATCGCTTTTTAAAATGGACATGGCGTAAT
>JAETNT010000049.1 GCA_021772025.1 Enterocloster bolteae
TGGACTGTGGGAGCTGTCTATGTATATGATGCAGAAACGGTTGATTATGACAATACTGTAACAACTTCTCTTGAGGAGGCGGGGTACAACAGTGATGAGTATTCATACGAAGTTGTTTCAGGACTTCCTGGAATTCGATATCCTGCAGCTATCATATTTAATGCTGATGAAAAACCTGAATTTGTGATTCCTGCGCAGAAGTCTACGACACATGCATTTATTGGGGAATGGCCTACAGCAGCAAAAAATAGGGAGAAAACAGCTACACCTTCAAATGCACAGAATAGTAATAATGATAACATAAACGGTTTCTCCATTTATTATTATGATGATGTTGTAAGGGCATCAAATTCCTACAATCAGTCAGGAATAGGGCTATCTTACAAAAAGGATATAATTGAAAAAAACACCATAGCAGTGTCGATATTCGGAGCCGCTGGAATCTTATTGATTATAGGAACAAAAAAAAGAAATAAGAAAAGGATGAAATGAAATTTTACATTCCGTATGCAAGACTAAATTCCACAGATTGACTTGAAAAAAGATAGTTATCGGGCGGTGGTTTCTTAAGTGATTTTATTTTTTCAGCAGCTTGGGTGACAATATCACTTCATTTGGAACGATGAATTTAAGCTGAAAAGACCGATTTTTGTATTGTTGCATAAAAATAAATTTATGAAAAGTTTATCTTTTTGTTAGCAGGGTGTTATTTTTCCATTCTAAGATATCTTTAGTATAGGAAACGATACGAAATTCAAATTGCATGAATTCATAATAATGCCTCAACTTTTAAAATACAGGCTGGCTATGGCCTGTATTTTTATGTGCTGATATCTGAAATAGTGATATCAGAAAAATTTTATCAATATGTATACTCAAAAGGTATGTGTATGTATTTAATATAGGCATTTGATATTATTGTGTTGGCATAATAAAATAGATGTAAAGGAAAGGAGGCGGAAATGAAGAAGAAAATATGCCATTTTGGCACAGATAACAGCGAATTATCATGCAATATATGGATGCTTCTCTTCTATGGTAGGGCAACTTGGGGCGGCAAAATCGGCTTCCATTGGCTTAAACCATAAGGATTCAATAAATATTAAGATTAGGAGGGTTTGAAAAAATATAAAGAGAAAATGGATTGTGACAGCGGCTGCTGTACTGACAACAGGACTTTTGGCGGGCAGTGGTTCTTTAAATGCCGGGGCGGGAACCATACCTGCAGAAACTACGGTATCAGGAACCACGGTGGAGGCTCAGACAACTGGGGAAGATGCTGGAACAAAAGGGGAAAAAGCAGCTGACGGTGAGAGTACAGGTGGTAGATGTGAAGGGGCTGAAACAACTGGCCAGGCTGTATGTCTGGGTAATCAGAGGGACACCCCTGCTGGTTCAGCTTTATGTAATTTTTTATGGGCTTCCGGGATTGGGGATAACTCTGGATGCATTCCCATCGGCCGTAGTTGTATTTTCTGTTAATACCGGAGCCTATGCGTCCGAGACCACCCGGGCTGCTATAGAGGCAGTTCCGGCCGGACAGTTGGAGGCCGGATACTGTGTGGGTTTGTCCTATACTCAGACCATGATGCGGATTATCCTGCTCCAGGCTCTCAGAATCGCATTTCCGCCGCTGACCAGGCTTCAGAGCGTATGGGAACAGAAACTGAGGCTGGAGTGAAAATAAGGAGAAAGACCGCATTCGTCTTTCAGAACTACAATCTTTTCCGGAATAAAACGGCCCTGCAGAATGTAACGGAGGGGTTAGTCATTGCTCGGAAAATGCCAAGGTCCCAGGCTGAGAAGGCCGGTAAGAGGGCTTTAGATAAGGTGGGACTCTGGGACCGGTATGACTATTATCCTCATCAGCTGTCCGGCGGACAGCAGCAGAGAGTGGGGATTGCCCGCGCGATTGCCACGGAACCGGAAGTAATCCTGTTTGACGAACCGACCTCGGCCCTTGACCCGGAGCTGATTGGCGAGGTATTAGAGGTGATGAGAAAGCTGGCAGGGGAAGGAATGACGATGCTGGTTGTCACCCACGAAATGAACTTTGCAAAAAATGTGGGAACAAAGGTAATTTTCATGGATAAAGGAGTGGTGGTAGAGGAAAATACGCCGAAAGATTTTTTTGAGTCCCCGAAAGAAGACAGGGCAAGGCAGTTTATGAGTTCTATAAAATGGAGCGGATGATAAAACATATAGGAAGGGGAATTTATTTAGTAAATGTGATTAGTGGGTTAAGGGGTAAAGATACTGTATGGCCCTTCTGCATTTTGAGTGGTTATGCTCCACTTTCCTTGTATGAAGAAGTAATCCGGATTTGTAGAAAATCTGTTATTACATAAAAAATTATAAAAGAAAGGAAGAACACAATGAGAAAGAATTCGCAGAGAATCATAGCAGGGGCGTTAATGCTCACGGTACTCGTAAGCACAGGCTGCTCTGTACAGAATAGCCAGCAGACTGTAACGGAGCAGCAGACACAGCAGAGCACAACATCGGAGACAGAACCGGAAACCGGTGCACCTGTTGCAGACACAGACGAAACAACAGACGGAGTTGTAAATTATGGTATGATGGAGGATACCTCCATCAAGGTGGAACCGATTGAACTTACTGACGAATGGGATAAGGTATTTCCACTCAGTGATGAAGTGAACCATAGAAAGGTGACGTTTGTCAACCACTTTGGCAATACATTGGCTGCTGATCTTTACGAACCAAAAGAATATACAGGGAAGATTCCGGCCATTGCTGTAAGTGGCCCCTTTGGCGCTGTAAAGGAGCAGAGTTCCGGTCTTTATGCACAGGAAATGGCAGAACGAGGTTTTCTTGCTATTGCCTTTGACCCATCCTTTACAGGAGAAAGCGGCGGATATCCGAGGTACTTCAATTCGCCGGATATCAACGTTGAGGATTACCAGGCTGCGATTGATTTCCTTTCCACCCAGGACAATGTTGATCCAGAACAGATTGGTATTATCGGTATCTGTGGCTGGGGCGGTATGGCACTTCAGACAGCAGCGCTGGATACCAGAGTTAAAGCCACGGCTGCCATGACGATGTACGACATGAGCCGGAATACGGCACTTGGTTATTTTGATTCCATTGATGAGGACGGAAGGTATGAGTCCCGTGTTGCTTACAATCAACAGAGAACAGATGATTATAAAAATGGAACTTATACGCTGGGAGGCGGCCTTCCGGAAGAAGCACCGGAAGAAGCTCCGCAGTATGTTAAGGACTATGTGGCTTATTATAAGACCGACCGTGGCTATCATCCCCGTTCCGTCAATTCCAATAATGGGTGGGCGGCTACCGCTCCGGGCTCTCTGATGAATATGCGTTTGTTTGAGTATGCCCCTGAAATCAGAAGTTCGGTTCTTCTTGTGCATGGCGAGGAAGCACATTCTTTAATGTACAGCCATGATGCATACGAACTCCTCCAGGGTGATAATAAGGAACTGTTGATAATTCCGGGAGCAACCCACACAGACCTGTACGATCAGATGGATAAGATTCCGTTTGACAAATTAGAGAGCTTCTTTACGGAAGCATTCCAGTAACCGGTGGATTACGGAGGTTGTGCGCTTTAAAAGGAGCACAGGAAAGGACACTTTATGAAGAAAGCAGGATTAAAAAAATATGCCGTGGCACTTATGGTAGTCATTGGATTGACAGCAGCTCTTACAGGAGTTGCAAGTGCGGAAATGACAGGAGAGGTTGTAACTGCATCCCAGTTGGAGGTGCGTTTTGGTGATAATGGAGCAGCCTTCACAATGACACTTGAAAATAATGATACGGCTGCAGCTATCAAAAAGCATGTAGGGACAGCCGACTGGAGGCTTCCAATCTATCACTTTGATGATTATGATAATTGGGAGGTGATGCAGTATTATGATATTTCATCGCGGTATGAGATTCCATCGGTTGATGTGAAAACAGTGACCTCCCAAAAAGCAGGAGAAGTGTATTACTCCCACCCAAACAGGCTCATCCTGTTCTATGGGGACGGGGAGGTGACCGGAGACTATACAAAGATCGGAGAAATTGAGGCTGCCGATGATTTAAAAAAAGCGGTTGTTAACAATCCGATCTTACGGGGCTGGGGTAATAAGATTGTCCAGATTAAGAGCGTAAAATAAGCACAGCACTGTGATTGCCAACATGGAAAGTTAATTTTCAAATACAGACCTTTCTGCGGGGGTCTGTATTTTTTTCATCATTGTATGGATTGCTTCAAACCAGGAAAAAGTTCAAGGGGTTTATGAAAAGTTTATTATTTTGTTAGGTGGACGTTATTTTAGTGGTTTAAGATAGAAAAAGAGTAGAAGATGGAACGTGCCAGGTTGGCGTTTCTATCAGAAGTTATGGATAAAGCCATAGTAAAAAGGCATATGTAAATATTTAGTATAGGTATTTGATATTAAATACTACTGGTATTACAATGGACATAAAGAAAGGGGAGGCATAAACAGAATGAATAAAATGAAAAGAATGCTGCTGTTTACAACACTGACCATAACAGGAGTGTTAACAGGGTGTGCAGGAGGGGCGCCTGTATTACAGCAGACCGCATACGCACAGAACAATGGGGCTTTGACTCAGACGGTTACGGCTGCCGGGAAAGCATCAGATGCGGCCATCACCCCGGGAAGCGAAATCATGAAGCTGGAAGACGGTTTTTCAGCAGTAAGCTATGACGGGAATTACTGGTTTGATGACTTTCTCGCTCAGGGAGGAGCCACGAACGATGCAGGAGTCATTGATTTCCTTACCAGACATATGATGGCCGGTGAGTCACGACCGTCGCTCCGGACAGGCGGTTTCGGATGCAGCACCTTGGCGGTGAAAAGCCCGGCGGGAGAAGCTCTGTTTGGAAGGAATTTTGACTGGCAGCCATGTGAAGCCATGGTGGTCCGTTCCAGGCCGGAGGGTGCATATGCTTCTGTTTCCACGGTTAATATGGATTTTATTCGTTCCGGCTATGGGGCAGGCCTTTCACAACTGCCGGATGAGGTCCGTACCCTGATTGCCTTATATGCTCCTCTTGACGGCATGAATGAAAAAGGTCTGGCGGTATCGGTCAATATGATACAGGATTATGATGCCATCTGTCAGGACACAGGAAAACCGAATCTTACCACGACCACGGCTATCCGGCTGTTTCTGGATCGGGCGGCCAATGTGGAGGAAGCACTGGCTCTGTTGGGACAGTATGATATGCACTCTTCTATGGGAATGATGGTGCATTTCGCACTGGCAGACAGAAGCGGCCGAAGCGTGGTGGTGGAGTATATTGATGACGAAATGGTTGTGACGGATACGCCGGCTGTGACAAATTTCTATCTGGCCGAAGGAAGAAAGCAGGGAATTGGAACAGCACAGTCCCATACCCGGTATGAGAGATTGATGAAACGTCTGGCAGAAGATGAGGAGATGGACATGGATCAGGTCAGGGATGCCTTGGACAGTGTCAGTAAGGACAATTTTGGAGAATTTGAGTCAACAGAATGGAGCATTGTTTTTAATTTAAACAACGGGGAGGCTTGTTATTATCACAGGGAGAACTATGGGAACAGTTATGTGTTTTCTGTAAATGAAGAAGCTTAAGTGAATGCCAGACAGTATGAATGGAACTGTCTGGGTATTCAGTGGAACATATGGAGGTTATGATGAATTACTTTAATTTACTGTGGAATTTATACCAGTTAAAAAGAAACACGGGAATGAGACGGGAACAATTAATAACGCTCCAGGAAAAAAAACTGAGAGAATTGCTTGTGTATGCCTATGACAATTCAACGTATTACCACCGGGTCTTTGAGGAGGCAGGGATTACAAGAAAGCAGATTCCGCTCATGCCCCTGTCGGCATTTCCTGTTTTGGATAAACAGCTTTTGATGGAGCATTTCAATGAACTGGTTACTGTTTCCGATTTAAAGCAGGAGGACCTGCGCCGGTTTGACCGGGAGGAAAGCACAGAACAGAAAAAATTTAAGGATGAGTACCATGTGGTCCATTCTTCCGGCAGTACAGGGACCCCAGGATATTTTGTTTATGATGAGGCGGCATGGAGCCAGATGCTCCTTGGGATTATCCGGGCCGCGCTCTGGGATATGACCATGCCCCAGATATTAAAATTGCTGTGGAAAGGCCCGCGGATCGTGTATATTGCCGCAACAGACGGCCGGTATGGCGGGGCCATGGCAGTGGGGGACGGGATAGAAGGCGTCCATGCGGACCAACTTTTCCTGGATGTCAAGACACCCCTTGCAGCATGGATTCGCCAGATTAAAGAGTTTAAACCAAATATGGTGATCGGTTATCCGTCAGCAATCAAGATTCTCGGGGAACTTGTGGAAAAAGGTGAAGTCAGCGTGGATATATTCCGCATCGTTTCCTGCGGAGAACCTCTTGGCGCCAGCTTACGGAATTATCTGGAGACAATATTTGAAGCGGACGTGGTTAATATTTATGGAGCCAGCGAATCCCTGGCCCTTGGCGTGGAAACAAGTCATGCGGAGGGAATGTATTTGTTTGACGACTTAAATTATATCGAGGTAGAGAACGGCGCCATGTACTTAACCTCCCTCTATAATTATGTACAGCCTCTGATTCGATACCGTATATCCGACCAGCTTAATTTACGGGAACCGGAGGATGGGAGCCCCTATCCGTTTACGCTGGCAGGCAATATTATGGGGCGGAATGAGGACATGATGTGGTTTGAGGATGGACGTGGAAACAGGGATTTTCTGCATCCCCTTGTCATTGAAGGATTCTGCCTGGACGGGCTTTTAGATTACCAGTTCCGCCAGCTGGACAGTCATTCCTTTGAGATGCTGGCAGAAGTGTCAGACACAGGAAAGATAAAAGAAATCCGGGAAGAAATGATGAAGCAGATGGCGCTGCTCCTGAAAGAAAAGAGCCTGGAATATGTAAGGTTTTCCATTCGCTTTGTGGGAGAAATCCGGCCGGATCAAAGGACAGGAAAAAAGCGGCTTATTGTGGCATGACGTGTTAAGTGCTCATAATGAGCCACTGCACTAAGCTCATGGAGGACCTCGCTAAGTGCCAGTGTCATGTATCGCACGTAAGCGGCCAAAAGACACCCGCTAAATGCTCATAACGAGGAGGAAAAGAAACTTGAAAAAGACATTATTAGCTGCCAAAGATATCAGTAAAGAGTTTGGGAAGGACCGGGGAGCGGTTCCGGTGCTGGACCATGTATCCGTGGATATTTATGAGGATGACTTTACAATCATCATGGGGCCGTCCGGGGCAGGAAAATCAACTCTGCTGTATGCCCTCAGCGGAATGGACCGTGTTTCTTCCGGGACTGTGGTTTATAAGGGAAAGGTGATTAGCCGTTTCAAAGAGCGCCAGATGGCCAAAATCCGCTCACGGGAATTTGGTTTTGTGTTTCAACAGACCCTTCTGGTAAGCAACTTAACGCTTTTCGAGAATGTGACGGTTGCAGGATATTTAGGGAAGGAACGGAAGCCGGAAGAGACCAGGAAGCAGGCAGAAACCCTGCTGGAACAGATGAATGTAGGAAGCGCCAAGGACCGGATGCCGGCAGAGGTTTCGGGCGGTGAGGCACAGAGGGCGGCCATTGCCAGGGCCATGATCAATGAACCGGGTATCATTTTTGCAGATGAGCCAACCGGAGCTTTAAATAAAAGGAATACAGGGGAAGTTCTGGATCTTTTGACCGAATTAAATAAGGAAGGCCAGAGCATTCTGATGGTTACTCACGATCTGCGGGCAGCTGTCCGCGGGACACGGCTTCTTTACCTGGAGGACGGTAAGATTCTGGACGAACTGTCCATGCCTGTGTTCCATCCGGAAGATGAAAGGACGAGGGAGGCAGCGATCAATGACTGGCTTGCTTCTTTCCAATGGTAACGAGGGGGTTCTATAATGGAAGATGCAATATTATTAATGGCTGATCTAAAACGGCACAAAGGCAGCCTGTCCGGCGTATTTATCCTGGTACTGCTTGTCTGTACGGCGTTGGGAACGGTTCTTTCTATATGGATGAACTCAGAACGCTATCTCAGGGAAGAAATGGAGCGGGCGGGGTTTGGGACCCTGACTGCATGGGTCTCCAATGTGCCTGATATGGATGCTCTGGCGGACAATATTGCTGACTTGGAGGCGGTTGGTAATGTGGATACGCAGGTAGTCATTTATTCGGACTATACGGTAAATGACCAGGATTCTGATAGTGAAGGCCAGCTGATTCCCCATGGGACGGAGGATAGACGGTATAAATTCTTTGAAGATGAGCTGTCCGGGTACCGGGGAGATATACCGGAAATCCGGCCGGGAGAGATTTATGTCTCCCCTTCCATGATTTCCATGTTCGGTGTGCAGATTGGGGATGAAATCAGATTTCAGGTTGCCCGCGGGGGACAGGCGGCAGACTTTACGGTGAAAGGGTTTTATGAAGATCCATTTATGGGCAGTTCCATGATCGGAATGAAAGGATTTCTAATCAGTGAGGCCGATTATTCCGGAATCATCCAGACAATCCGGGATACTGGTATTGATGCGCTGGCCAGGGACGGAGCTATGCTGCATATATTTCAGGCGGACACAAACGGGGAAGGCGTCACGGTTTCCCAGCTGAATCAGCTCATCAATGAGAATACAGAGCTGCCGCAGTATTTGGAGTTCCTCCACAGTGGGAATGCCATTGCCGGATTCATGCTGATTCTCCAGAATGCTTTCAGCGGCCTTTTGGCGGCGTTTGTAGTGGTACTTATTTTTGTGGTCCTGATCGTGCTGGGGCACGGCATAGGAAGCTCCATTGAGGCAGATTATGTGAATATGGGGATTTTGAAAACTATTGGTTTTACAGGCGGGAAATTACGCCGGATTCAACTGGCGCAGTACATGCTCGTCATCTTAACCGGAATGGTTTTGGGTATCCTGGCGGCTGTTTACGTCAGCCGGATTGTGAGTGCGGCCACACTTACGACTACAGGAATCCGCATTCCTACAGACCTGCCTGCCGCCTGGTGTTTCTTAATCAGTGGTCTGCTATTCCTGGTATTGACCGGTTTTATTGTATTTAAAACGGGAAAGCTCAAACGGATCACACCGATGAAAGCAATTGGAGGTGAGGCTTTTATCTACGGAACCAGAGTGAAAAAAGGCTTCCCAATCCGGGGGAACTATCTAAAATACTCCATGGCGCTCCGTCAGCTTACCGCAGGCGCCCGAAGATATAGCGGGGCCTGTATTGTGGCAATCCTTCTGGTGTTCTTTGCCTCCATGATCGGACGGATGGATACCTGGCTGGGAGCGGACGGAAAAGGGATGATGGATGCATTCAATCCGGCGGATCACGATATCGGCGTCCAGATTTTTGGGGAACATACCCCGGAGGAAGCGGAAGCAACCGTGCTTTCCTATACCGGCATTACGGACCGTTACCTCCTGGCGATGCAGGGGGTGTCTGTGAACGGAATTGATTATACGGCCAATGCAATCACCGATCCGGAACGGTTCCACATTGTGGAAGGGCGGACTTCCAAGGCAGATGATGAAATCGTGGTGACGGAGTTTGTGGCCTCTGACCTGGGAGTAGCAGTCGGTGATACGGTCACGGTACAGGCTGATCTGGGCAGTGAGGAATATGTGATATCTGGCATTTATACCTGTGCCAATGATATGGGCGATAATATCGGAATGAGCCGGGAAGGTTACCTGAAAATCGGATCGGATGACCCGGCTATCTGGTGCCACCATTATTTTCTGGAGGATGCTTCACAGAAAGAGGCCATCATAGTGGCTCTTGATGAGTCTTATGGCGGGGATGTCCATGTCCATGAGAATACATGGCCCGGTCTATATGGAATCATCTCTGCCATGCAGGCGCTTTTGGTATTCCTGTATGGGATGGTGGCGGCTTTTATTCTGATTGTCACAATTATGACTGGCAGTAAAATACTTTCGGCAGAACAGAGGGATATCGGGATTTACAAAGCAGTTGGCTTTACCAGTGGACAACTGCGAGGCACATTTGCCCTGCGGTTTATGATTGTTGCTGTTCTTGCTTCCATCATCGGAACCATTCTGGCTGCAGCCCTGACCGATTCTCTTGTGTCCATTGTCATGCGAATGGCAGGCATCAGCAATTTCTCTTCCGGTATGACAGCCGGCAATACGTTGGTTCCGTCCGCGGTGGTGATCCTTTTGTTTACCGGATTTGCCTATGCCGTATCGTGGAAAGTAAAAAAAGTGGACTTAACCGTGCTGATAACGGAATGACACATACTAAAAAAGCATAGATAACTATTTGATATAAGTATTTGTTTCGTTGATACCGCAGATATATAATAAAAAAACAGAATACAGCATTTAGAAATTCAGAGAACGAGACACAGGAAAGGAATCAGGATGAAAAAGAATATAGTAAGAAAACAGTCAATCATATTTATGCTGGCCCTGGCTGCGGCTTCCATGCTGGCGGGGTGCCAAAAACCAGATGAGACCAGGAGAGAAAACAGCAATCCTTCCACATCTGCCGGTACTACAATGAGTGCTGGTCGGGATAATAGTACAGGCAATGCGGGAACAAAGGCAGAGGAAGCAGGGGAGGAACTCACAGGAGCATTGGCACTGGAAGTCCGTTTTGGCGATGACGGAGCCCCTTTTGTCATGCAGATGGAGGACAATGCAACCGCAGACGCAATCGCCGGATATGTGGGAACCGCCAACTGGAGACTGCCAATCTACCATTACGACGATTATGAGAATTGGGAAGTAATGCAGTATTACGACATTCCCAGCCACTATGAGATACCCTCTGAGCCAGAAATGGTTACCGCAGAAAAAGCGGGTGAGGTATATTATTCGGAGCCTAACCGTATTATCCTGTTTTACCAGGACGGGGAAGTTACCGGGGAATACACAAAGATTGGGACGATTGAAGACACCGGGGAGTTCAGGGAAGCAGTGGAGAGCAATCCGGTACTGGAGGGTTGGGGCAACAAGATTGTCCTGATTAGCAGCTTAGTGAATTTATTTTGAAAAATCTTGCTGCCAGGCCTGACCATGACGGTTCCGCTGACCATAATTTCCTTCACTCAGGCACTTTGTATAGCGGTTCTGACAGCGCTGGTCCAGCTCTATATTGTTTTCCACGATTTTGACAAAATTGCAGCGTTTGGGAGAGAAGAAAATGAATTTCCAGGAAAAGCAGGGAGTGCCGGCACACGCGGAGCGCAGGAATCATAATTTCAATCCAATTCCAATCATGGTCAGAATCAGGGGCAAAGGAGAATCCTTGGAAAAGAAATGTTTGCAAGAGAAATAGATGCAATGAAAAGAAGGAGACAACAATGAAAAAGGGTGTACGAATCCTGCTGATTGTGTTAATGCTGCTGATTTCGGGTGCCGCTTATCTTTATTTCCGAATCAGGGCTGGCGTTGATTCGGCTGTCAATGTACAGAAACTGGAAGACGGTTTCTATTATATGGAATACAGGGACGATTATGGGTTCGACCGCTTTCTGGAACAGGGTGGAGCAGCTTCCGATCTGGATGTGGCAAAGTTTGTCGGTAAGGCTCTGTTCAAAGGATTTCTATATCCCCGTTTTTTAGGAGGCAGCTTCGGATGTAGTACTCTGTCGGCCAGAAATCCGAAGGGCGGTGTGATGTATGGCAGGAACTTTGATTGGATGGAATGCACCTCCATGGTTGTCAAGTCAAAACCGGAGAGAGGATATGCTTCGGTTTCTACTGTAAATCTGGATTTTCTGAATCTGGGTACGGAATACGATCCGGAAAAAACCGTATCTAAAATCATATCGGCCGCAGCCCTGTATGCCCCAATGGATGGGATTAACGAAGAAGGTCTCTGTGTAGCCGTGCTGATGATTGATGACTCAGCGGTTACGGAGCAGGATACCGGAAAGCCGGACCTTACAACCACAACCGCTGTCAGGCTGCTTCTGGACAAAGCCGCCAGTGTGGACGAGGCGGTTCAGTTATTGGGACAGTATGATATGCATTCCTCCGCAGGCATGATGCTTCATTTGGCTCTGTCAGATAAAAGCGGTCGTTCGGTGGCTGTGGAATATGTGAACAACGAGATGTCGGTGGTTGAAACTCCTGTGGTGACAAATTTTTACCTGACCCAGGGAGATAAATATGGGATTGGGACAGAACAGTCTCATACACGATATGAAATGTTACTAGAACGTTTGTCAGAACAGCCGGCCATGGATATGGAGAACATGAAAGACGCGATGAGCAGTGTCAGTAAAAATAATTTCGGAGAATTTGCGTCAACTGAATGGACCATAGTATATAGCCAGGACAGCGGAGAAATCCGGTATTATCACAGGGAAGACTATGATAACTATTATTCGTTTTCAGTGGAGTAAAAGGTAAGGAATATGCTGGAGAATTATTTATTAAAAGGTTTGGTAATCGGGGTTGTATTCGGGGTACCCGCCGGGGTCGTGGGTATATTATCCATACAGCGGGTGCTGACCCAAGGTGCATTTGCAGGTTTTTTGACCGGGATTGGTTCCTCTGCAGCAGACATCTTTTACGCATGTGTGGGGGTGTTTGGGCTTACCTTCATCTCGGATATTTTGCTGAAACATCAGAGCACTATCTGCATGGTTGGCTGTCTGATGGTGGTTGCCATTGGAGTCCGCACAATCAAGAAAAAGGAGAGTCATTCCTTCGCCAGTGCGGCAGGGAACAATAAGGAGGAACATCCCGGACATATTTTCTCCTGCTTCCTGTCCTCCTTTGTGATTGCGATTACCAATCCCGCAACGATTTTATCTTTTATGGTAGTATTTTCCATGTTCAGGATTGGCGGTAATGAATCTGTGGGAGAGAATGTCCAACTGATATGTGGTATCTTTGCAGGTACCTGTATCTGGTGGCTTGCAATCGCGGTGATTGTTAGCCTGTATCGGAAAAAGGTTACGGACGATGTTTATTTCATATTGAATCGGATTTTCGGGGCTCTGATGATTTTATTTGGCATCGTGATAGGTGTCAGAGGATGTCTGAACGGTTAAGATTGGCTCGATAGTTTGGAAATTGTTTAAACACATCATGACTCCTCCCGTTATATAAAGCAGATACCGTACAAAAACATCTGGAAGCTGCAGACATGTACAGGATTGGAAAAGCTCCGCAATTTTTATTCCGGAGAAAAAATGGGAATATGGGGAGAAAACAGGCAATGACAATCAGACAGAAAATTAAATTATCTAATGTAATGATGGCGCTTATTCCGATTATGCTGACGGCCATTATTGTTGCAGTATGTTTACAGACTTCGCTGGGCAGTTACTGGTATACGCTGGAGACCATGTATCAGGATGAGAATGGGATTCAGTCGGCCCAGAGCCTTATTTACACCTATCAACAGGAACTGTGGGAGAATAACTGGGGACAGGGGGTTCATAGAGAGGCCGGGACGGAAATCAGGAAAAGTGACAAAATGAACCATCTGGAAAATAAACTTTCCAGAATGGGGTATCATTTTCTGATTACCAAAAATGGAAATGAGATTTATTCCAATATTTCGGAGGAGGAGATGAGGGCGGCGGAATCTGTAGCAGGTACAGCCATGGAATCGGCTAAGACCCTGACAGCAAGCTACCATGATGTGTCTGTGGTGAAGCATACGTTTTACCATGGGGAGAAGGCTGTGTGCATCCTGGCGGTCCATACTGGGGAAACCGACCAGGAAGTTATCTCCTATCTGCAGAACTATATCCTAAACTATATCGTGGGCTTTATCAGCGCATTTCTGGTCCTGACTGTTTGTGTCAATGGAATTCTTTCCTGCTGGATATCTAAGAGCGTTCTGGTTCCTTTGCAGAAACTGAGCCGCGGCACAAAGGAAATCAAGGAGGGGAATTTAGATACCAGCATTGATTATACGAAAAAGGATGAATTCGGCGAGGTATGCCGGGACTTTGATGAGATGAGAGCCTATTTAAAGGAGTCAGTGGAGCAGCGGCTGAAGGATGAACAGCGGAAAAAGGACCTGATTATTGGGATTTCCCATGACCTTAGGACCCCGCTCACGTCCATCAGCGGGTATCTGGACGGGCTGATGGATGGGATTGCCAATACCCCGGAAAAAAGGCAGCGGTATCTGTCCGCCATCAAAACAAGGGCAAAGGATTTATCTCGCCTGGTAGACAGTCTTTCCGAATATAACCGGCTGGACAGCAGCAGCTTCCATTACCATTTGGAACCGGCAGATTTAAAAAGGTTTATAGGGCAATACCTGATTTCTTATGAGGAGGAGGCCAGACAAAATAAGGTGGAATTTAAACTCACAAGTGAAGGGGGAGAATTCCCGGTCCTTCTTGATAAAGAGGAGATGAAACGCGTGCTGGACAACCTGTTTACCAATACCATACACTACCGCAGGCATCCCCATTCAAATGTGGTGATATCCCTAAGGCGTGTGGAACGCAGTACAGTGGTGGAGTTCATCTTTTCCGACGATGGGCCGGGGGTGCCGGAAGAAAGCCTGGACCGCCTGTTTGAGAGCTTTTACCGGGTGGATGGGGCCAGGAGTAATTCTGGGGAAGGCAGTGGAATCGGACTGGCTGTTGTAAAGGAGATCATATCAGGCCACAGAGGAATCGTCCATGCGGAAAATCATGGAGGCCTTGCGATTATTATACATCTGCCAATGACAGAGGAGAAATAGCATGAATAAAGTATTGATAGTAGAAGATGACGAGTTGATTGCAGAACTGGAACGGGATTATCTGGAGGCCGGCGGTTTTGAAGTAGAGCTTATTTTTGATGGAAATGAGGGGCTTAACCGGGCAATGGCCGGCGGCTGGGATGCCCTGATTCTGGATGTGATGCTGCCGGGTAAAAGTGGGTTTGAGGTGTGCAGGGAGGTAAGGAAATCCTTGCATCTGCCGGTTATCATGGTCACAGCCAAAAAAGAGGATGTAGACAAAATACGGGGACTTGGACTGGGGGCGGACGATTATCTGGTAAAGCCTTTCAGTCCTGCGGAATTGGTAGCCAGGGTAAAATCCCATATCCAGATTCACGAGAGACTGCTGGAGCACCGGGAGCAGCAAAAGGAGGACGCAATTATCGTGAAGAATCTCGCCATCCGTCCTAAGGAAAGAAGGGTATACTTGAATGGCGAGGAAATGAACCTGGCCAATAAGGAATTTGAAGTGCTTCTTTTCCTGGCTGAGAATCCCAATATTGTTTTCTCAAAAGATACATTGTTTGACCGGATTTGGGGCATGGACTCGGTAGGAAATACGGCGACTGTGACAGTACATATAAACCGTTTGAGAGAGAAACTGGAGAAGAATGCCGATTCCTCACCGTTTATTGAGACGGTCTGGGGAGCCGGATACCGGTTTAAGGTGGAGTGAGGAGAAAAATCCATCTAAGTTCCGAAGAAGAAATGTAAGGGGAAGAAAGCCGCAGGGGATGTTTGCAAAAAGAGCGATTAAAAATATTACGAAAGGAAATAGGATTCATGAGACTATATAAGAAGAAGCTGTTTGCGGGATTGGTGTTGGCTGCCACGTTTGTATCGTCAGCCTATAGTGCCGGGAATCTACAGCCGGAAGAAGCAGCCAGGAGTGAACATACAGCTGAAACAACAATGGAGACGTCAGAAATAGCGACGACGGAGGAGAGCAGAGCAATAACGATGAATGTACAGATAGGCAGCAGTACATTTACAGCAACGCTGGAGGATAATACGGCAGTGGATTCTTTTGTCAGGATGATGCAGACTGCTCCTGTAGTAATCCAGATGAATGATTATTCCGGATTTGAAAAGGTAGGATCGATTGGAACCAGTCTGCCGGCCAGTAACAGTCAAACCACGACGCAGTCAGGGGATATTGTTTTATATAACGGAAATCAGATCGTAATATTTTATGGTTCTAATTCCTGGAGCTATACGAGGCTGGGCAAAATAGATGATTTATCCGGATGGACGGAAGCGCTTGGAAGCGGTGATGTGACAGTAACATTTTCTTTGGAATAGCTGGAATGGGAAAAGAAACAGGCGGCCTCTGCATGGCGTGTTGCAGAGGCTGCCTGTCCTTGTCCGAATTGACAGTAACTATATTTTGCAGAGCACGTGTTTTTCTACGCCATATGGCAGGTCTGCATGGAAGATTAGATACTGCTATGAAAAGCGTCCTGCACATTTTTAAGAAAACGGTCGGCTGCTCCGGAAAATACCTGGTATTTTTTCCAGACAATGTCAAGATGGGCGTCCATCTTTGGTTTCAACGGCCGGAAACACAGGCGGCTGCCTTCTGAGGTGTTCACCAGCTTGTCCAGGCACAGGGCATATCCCAGTCCCTCCTCCACCATAAGGGAGGCATTGTATACCAGATTATAGGTGGCTACGATATTCAGCTTATCATAATCTTTTTTCAGCCAGCCTGAAAATTTATTGCTGACCGTAGTCTGTCGGGAGGATATAAGAGGCAGCTCCCAGATATCCTCCGGCCGGATGAAATCGTGGGCGGCCAGAAGGCAGTCCTTGGGCATTAATAGCCCCCAGGTATCGGTGGCAGGAAGGCGGATATAATCATACTTTTTCATATCTGCCGGTTCGATGAGGATTCCAAAGTCCAGAAGCCCCTTGTCCAGCCGTTCCATCACATCATCCGCGTTTCCGCTGTATAAGTGGTAGCGGATATCAGGACAGCTCTTTTGTAAATCCGTGGCGATCCTGGCAATCAGACGCATGGCATCTGTCTCCCCGCCTCCAATGTAAATGTCTCCGCCAATGGCCTCATCCGGCGCCGTAAGTTCCGCTTCTGTCTTATCTACCAGATCGAGTATTTCCGCCGCCCGTTTGCGGAGGAGCATCCCTTCCTCTGTCAATGTGATTCTGCGGTTTCCGCGGATCAACAGTTTTTTTCCGATCTCATTCTCTAAGTCCATGAGCTGCCTTGACAGCGTTGGCTGTGTCATATGGAGGGACTCCGCGGCCCCTGATATGCTTTCTTCCCTGGTGACAGCCATAAAGTATCTTAAAACACGAATATCCAATCTGATTCCTCCATTCCTGTTATTTATGCCAGACACACGAAAATTCTTCTATGTCTATTATATATAGAATGTGATATGCCTGTCAAGTATGGGATTGTATTTAATATAAGTATTTGATATGAATATGATTTTGGATTACAATAAAGACATAAAAGAAGCAAATAATTTGCGAGGAGGAAAATATGCAGAAGGAAAGCATCATGGGGACAACACCGATCCCCCGATTAATCATAAAAATGTCCATACCACTGATTATATCATTGCTGGTAAACAATCTTTATAACCTTGTGGACAGTATCTTTGTCTCCCGTGTCAGCGAGGATGCGCTGACGGGAATCTCAATTGCGGCGCCGCTGCAGATGCTCATGATTGCGCTGGGATGCGGGCTGGCCGTGGGGCTGAACGCAATGGTATCCAAAGCCATGGGAGAAAAGCAACCGGAGGAAGTAAAAAAGACAACATCGGCGGCAATCGTCATGGCATTCGGAGCGTATCTGATTAATGTAATTGTCTGCCTGTTACTTGTAAAACCATACTTTGCATGGCAGGCCGGCGGGAATGAAGTGATTGCGCGGTACGGAATTTCCTATATACGGATCTGCATGCTCTTTTCCTTTGGCCAGATGCTCCAGTGGGTGTTTGACCGGCTGTTGATTGCAACAGGAAAATCCAATCTGTTCCTTGCCACGCTGGGGACAGCTTCCCTCGTGAATGTGATTTTAGACCCAATCCTGATATTTGGATATTTTGGTTTTCCGGCCATGGGGACGGCAGGGGCGGCCGCAGCGACCGTTACGGGGCAGCTGGCAGGAGGACTTCTTGGAATTTATCTGAATATAAAAAGGAACAAAGAAATCCCGGTTCATTTTACCCTGCATATCCAGAAAAAGTATGTGGCTAATATCCTGAAAGTTGGAATCCCCACAGCGATTGTACAGGGAATCATGTCCGTCATGGGAATATTTATCAATACCATCCTGTACCAGTTTTCATCAACAGCAGTGGCAATCTATGGAATCCTGATGAAAGTTCAGAACCTGGCACAGATTGGCGTCCAGGGAATGAACAACGGCCTGATCCCGATTATTGCTTACAATTATGGGGCCGGAAAAGAAAAGAGAATCCATGAGACAATCCGGTGCGCATTTCTTTATGCAGTGATAATCATGACAGTGGTCCTGATTTCTCTTGAATTGATACCGGATAAAATCCTGATGTTGTTTGACGCCTCTGAGCAGATGATACGGCTCGGTATTCCAGCGGTCAGAATTATGTCGGTCAGCTTTTTTGTATCGTCGGTGGGGATTATATTTGCAGCAATTTTTCAGGGGTTTGGAAATGGAAACTACAGTATGTATCTTGCATTCATGCGCCAGGTAATTCTGCTCATACCGATTCTTCTGATTGGAGCAGCTATAGGAAATATAACGGTTATCTGGTCGGGGTTTGCGGTGGCGGAGGCGCTGTCCATTCCTTTTGGAATGTGGTTATATGGAAAAGTAACACAAAATATGATTGCGCCTATGGCAGAAACTTATGGGGAAAACAGGGTCGAAACTGCATAGAAACAATAAAGCAATAAGTGTCAATTATATGTAGAACACACGATGCTTTGTGGGTATAGAGGGAAATGGAGACAAGGGAGGTGATAGATTAGAATGGCAAACTATGTGGAAAACCCTGATTCCGTGATTCAAAATCTGGAGGATGCTGGATGTGATATGGAGATGGTGGCAGAGTTTATGAAATTAGGCATCGCTGGAAACCGGCAGAACCAGTTAAAGCTGTTGGAACAGCATAGAAAACGCCTGTTGGAAAAAGTACATACGAATGAAAAGCGGATTGACTGCCTGGACTATCTGGTGTTTCAGATGAATAAAGAAGAATAACAGGATTATATAAGGAAGGAGTGCTGAACCCTGCCTATACCTTTACGCTGCCCAGGTATCAGATGGTGGCAAACTTTTATGATATTATGTCTCATATTCTGGAACAGTACTTTTCCGGTGAGGATGACAATACTTCCGATTATATCATGGAGGGGATGTTAAAATCCATGATTCACAGCTCCAGGATTGCAGTTAAGAATCCTTTGGACTATGAGGCCAGAAGCAATATCATGTGGACCGCTACATGGGCATTAAATACACTGGTGTCCAAAGGAAAGACAACAGACTGGATGGTGCATATGATTGGGCAGTCGGTAGGAGCTTACACGGATGCCACTCATGGAATGACACTGTCTGCCGTTTCCATGGCCTATTACAGATTCCTGATGCCTTACGGCCTTGCTAAATTAAAACGGTATGCTGTCAATGTATGGGATGTGGACCCAGCCGGAAAAACCGATGAGGAACTTGCGGCGGAGGGCCTGAAACAGATGGATAGCTACATGAAGGAACTGGGCCTTGTAATGAGTATCTGCGAACTGGGAGTCACAGAGGAAATGATCGGGGGCATAGCGAACGGTACATTTGTGATGGACGGCGGCTATAAGGTACTGACCCATGATGAGATTGTACAGATTTTGAAGGAAAACATGGCATAAAAAGTATACCCAAAAGGTACCCCGCAATTCAAGCCTTGCGGGCAGGGCGCGCTTTGCGCGGTAAGATATGGAAGAAAAGAAAGGAACATTATCATGGCAAATTACATTGCAGAATTAAGTAAAGATGTAGAAAGAAAACACGTGAGATATAATAACCGTTACGGACTTGCCATTGCAGCAGATCTCTATCAGGCAAAGGCGATCGATGGCAGCGGAACGCATCCGGCGATTATCGTGGGTGCGCCCTATGGCGGCGTAAAAGAGCAGGGGCCTTGCGTTTATGCCAATGAACTGGCCAAAAGAGGATTTGTGGTCCTGACCTTTGACCAGTCCTTTATGGGGGAGTCCGCCGGGGAGCCGAGGAATCTTTCGTCGCCGGAAATCTTTACGGAGAATTTCAGCGCAGCGGTGGATTACCTTGGAGTCAAAGTCCCATATGTGGACTGTGATAAAATCGGGGTAATCGGTATCTGTGGTTCCGGAGGCTTCGCTTTATCCGCAGCACAGGCGGATACAAGAATCAAAGCGGTGGCAACCGCAAGCATGTATGTCATGACAACCGCCGTCCGCGGCACGCAGGATCAAGCTGCGCTGGCAGAAATGAAAGAACGGCTGTCTCTGAAACGGTGGGAAGATTTTGAACAGGGATATCCGGAATATATTCCCAGTTTTCCGGTAGAACCCATAGATGCAGTGCCGGAAGGAATGCCGGAGCCGGGAGCTGAATGGTTCCGCTTCTACGCAGTAAAGAGAGGCCACCATCCGAACGCCAGAGGCGGATTTACTACAACCAGTGATCTGGCATTTTTGAATGCCGACTTAACCGCGTTTGTTGGGGAGATATCACCAAGGCCCGTTCTCTTTATTGCAGGTGACCGTGCCCACTCAAAGTTCTTTTCTGAAATGGTATACGAGAAAGCACAGGAGCCGAAGGAACTTTATGTGGTGGAGGATGCGGAGCACATTGATTTATATGACAGGACAGATCGGATTCCCTTTGATAAGCTGGAGCGCTTTTTCAGAGAGAATTTGTGAAAGGAAGGAAATGTATGAGTAAAAGAATTCTGGTTTTATCGACCAGCCCCCGTATCGGCGGAAATTCGGAGACACTGGCGGATGTATTTATAAAAGGCGCAGAGGAGGCAGGTCATGAGACAAAGAAAATCTGCCTTTATGATAAGAAAATTGAATTCTGCAAGGGCTGCCTGGGCTGCCAGACCACAGGGAAATGTATCCTGCGCGACGACGCAGAGAGAATTATAGCGCAGATGAAAGCAATGGATGTATTGGTATTTGCGACCCCGATTTATTTCTATGAGATGTCGGGGCAGATGAAAACATTGTTGGACCGCACCAATCCGCTGTTCCCGGCAGAGTATGAATTCCGTGACATTTATCTGCTGGCCACTTCGGCGGACGAGGAGGAAAGCTCTATGGAGGCTGCAGTGAAAGGCCTGGAGGGCTGGATCAGCTGTTTTGAAAAGTCCCGTCTGGCCGGCGTCGTGCGCGGAACCGGTGCTGACAAAAAAGGAGCAATAGAGGAATGTGGGGAAGCGCTGTCTGCCGCATATGAAATGGGTAGAAATGTTTAGAAGGAGGCCGGGGCAATTTCCCTGGTGACAACCATACCGGTCGCTGCAATCGCCTCTAAATAGTGAGATGCAGACAGTTAAAACCGCCCGTACCCAAAATGGCTGAGTAGTTCTGAAATCCAGAAAACCCAGCCATATGATATACTCAAAAAGCATAGAAATAAATTTGATATAAGAATTTGATATTTCATGCTATTGGTATTAGAATATCGTCAGATAAAGAAAAAGAGTAAAACGGCAAAGTTTATTTAAAGTTTATACTTATGTTAGCCAGCCGTTATTTTCGTCAGTTAGGATAGTTCATATTAAGAAACCGACTCACATTATTTTAAGGAGGAGCAGACAAAATGAAACAGATTAATCAGAAGTTTTTAACAGGAGAGCGCGCGTTATTCCAGGGTAAGGATTTGAAAATCTATGATACCACTTTTGCTGATGGGGAATCCCCTTTAAAGGAAAGCAGAAACATTGAGCTTTACCGCAGCATGTTCAAGTGGAAATATCCGCTGTGGTACAGTCACAATATTAAAATGGAGGACTGCGTGCTGTTTGAGATGGGGCGTGCCGGAATCTGGTATACGGAGAATATCTCCATGAAAAACTGTATTGTGGAGGCTCCAAAAAATTTCCGCCGTACCACCGGAATCGAACTGGAGCGCGTTACCATGCCGAATGCAGGTGAGACCCTGTGGAACTGCGATCAGATCCGGATGGACCAGGTATCCGCGAAAGGCGATTATTTTGCAATGAACAGCAGCAATCTTTATATCGACGGCTTTGAACTGGTTGGAAATTATTCCTTTGATGGGGTTAAAAATGCGGAAATTCATCACGCAAGGCTGCTGTCCAAGGACGCGTTCTGGAACAGTGAAAATGTAACGGTTTATGATTCCTTTATTTCCGGCGAATATTTAGGCTGGAATGCGAAGAACTTAACGCTCATCAACTGTACCATTGAAAGCAGCCAGGGTATGTGTTACATTGACAATCTGGTGATGAAAAACTGCCGCCTTTTAAATACAACGCTTGCATTTGAATATTCCACGGTGGATGTGGAGGTGAACAATACCATTGACAGCGTTTTAAATCCCAACAGCGGCATAATCCGGGCAGGAAAAATCGAAGAACTGATTATGGATGCATCAAAGATTGATGTGACAAAAACGTTCATTCAGACGGAAGAATTAAAGGAGGCTGTGTAGGATGCCTTACAATTTTGATGAGTTAACCGAGCGCCGGGGAACAGGTTCCATGAAGTGGGATGTACCGGAGGGTGAGCTTCCCATGTGGGTGGCGGATATGGATTTTGAGACAGCCCCGGAAATCAGGGAAGCGCTGATGAAACGGGCAGCCCATGGGATTTTTGGCTATACGGTAGTTCCGGACGCATGGAGAGAAGCGGTCACCGGCTGGTGGGAACGGCGGCACGGCTTTGTGATGGAAAAAGACTGGCTGGTATTTACCACCGGAGTGGTTCCGGCTATTTCAAGCGGCGTCAGAAAGCTGACGACGGTTGGAGAAAATGTGCTGGTTCAGACACCGGTCTACAACATCTTTTTTAATTCTATCCGAAACAATGGCCGGAACATCATCGAGAACAGGCTGCTCTATGATGGAGCGGGCTACCGGATTGACTGGGAGGACTTAGAGAAGAAGCTGTCAGATCCGCAGACGACTCTGATGATTCTCTGTAATCCTCACAATCCCACCGGAATGCTCTGGACGCGGGAAGAACTGGGGAGAATCGGAGAGCTATGTGCGGCCAATCATGTGAAGATTATGTCGGATGAGATTCATTGTGATCTGACAGAGCCGGGGTACGGTTATATCCCCTTTGCATCAGTATCAGAAACATGCGCTCAGAACAGCATCACCTGCATCGCTCCAACGAAAGCCTTTAATCTGGCTGGTTTGCAGACAGCAGCTGTCATGGTGCCAAACGAAGAACTACGTCACAAGATGGAGCGCGCTTTGAATACGGATGAAGTAGCGGAACCCAACGCCTTTGCGATTGAAGCTGCCATTGCAGCATTTACAAAAGGCGAGGGCTGGCTGGATGCGCTTAGGGAGTATTTGGCAGAAAACAGGAAAACAGTCCGTAAATTTCTGAACGATGAAATCCCGGAGATGTCTCTGGTACCGGCCCACGCCACCTATCTGCTCTGGCTGGACTGCCGTAAAATCATTGTGGATGCGTCAGAATTATGCCGGTATCTCAGAAAGGAGACAGGACTTTACCTGTCGGCCGGTATGGTATATGGCGGAAACGGCAGAGAATTTCTGCGAATGAATACAGCCTGCCCGAAAGAACGGCTTCTGGATGGTTTGGAGCGTTTGAAACAGGGCGTTAAGACCTATGAGGAATATGCAGCCGAAAGCTGTTGATGATGATAGAAGGGTGACCATGTACTATAAAAAGTTTCGTTCATTAAATTTATCAGCATTGGGGCTGGGCGCATTGCGCCTGCCCATGGAAAAGGACAATCCAAACCGTATTGACAGGGAAGAAGGACGAAAAGTCATTGACCAGTCATTGTCCAGTGGTATCAACTATATTGACACAGCCTTACCTCGCCACAAAATTCTATGGGGCAGCTAATCCGGATATACAAGCCGTGTTTGAAGAACAGCTCAAGCGTCTTCAGACAGATTATTTTGATTTTTATCTTCTGCATGGCATGGATGAAAACTTCATTTCAGACTATATGGATAAAGATAAGGACTAACTTGGTTATCTCCTGTTGGAGCAATAAGATTTTATAATATTGATTAGAATAAGCATTGTCTCAATAAAAAAACAGCTCCTTTTCAGGACATAAGAAATAGATGCCAGGCTCCGGAAGACGACTTTTCCGGGGTTTTTTGCGTATGCCGGATATGGCGCTAATCTTGCTGAGGCGATGAAGCAGGTAAGGCTGTTCAATAACCTGAAGTCCCAAAAATGCAATTCCTTCCAATGCCTGTCAAAACCACTTGTAGTCAAAGTATGAAAGATGTATAATTACAAAAGAGATGCAAAGCCATGACCACTCTGGAGTGTTATTAACGCATGGAAGAAGATTAAAAAGATGATGCTCTCCCTGTTGGGTCACTGAGGAGGAGGAAGTATGGAAATATTAAATGAAACGCTCAAACGGACAGGCTACGAATATGATACGCTGATGAATCTGCTGCATGTCAGCGTCAGCAAGCATATATTGGATGAGTATTATACCCTGGTATGGTGCAATGACTACTATTATGAACTGATTGGATATTCCAGGGAGGAGTATGAGGCATTGTACCACAATAAGCCGGCTCATTACTATATGAATGACGATTTGAATATCCACGATGAAAAGCTGTGGATGCAGCTGAGCGCCAAGGTAATGGAGACACTGGAATCAGGGGAAAAGTCCTATAATCTGGTTACGCGGATGCGGCGGAAACATAACGGAAACCATCATGATTATATGTGGGTGCGGCTGAATGCATATCTTACGGATGAATATGTGGATGGCTACCAGGTCAGCTATTCGGTCATGACGGATATTACCGATGTGATGGATATGAAGCTGGAGCAGTCAGTGACCTACGACAGCCTGCCGGGGTTTGTCTCCAAGTTCAGAGTTAACCGGAACCTGGACTTTAAGCTGCTGGAGGCAAATGACCGTTTTTTTGACTTTTTTGGGAAAGACAGCATGGACGGCATGGATAATGCTCTTTTTCGTGAAAATATAATACGCAACATGCCGGTATTTCTGGAACATAAAAATGCTGTTACCAATGGCAATTCGGTTCATTTTACGGTACAGATGAAGAACCGGTCTGGCAATGACGCCTGGCTGCAGATTAACGCCTCCTGCATCGGGTATCAGGAGGGCGATCCGGTGTACCTGGCCATTTATATTGATATTACCAACGAAACAGAACTTCGGCAGATGCAGCAGAAATTGGAGGCGCAGGCGAAGGAGCTTCGTTCTGCCCTGGAGACAGCGGAGGAGGCGAACCGTGCAAAATCAGATTTTCTTTCCAGAATGAGCCATGATATCAGGACTCCCTTAAATGCGGTGCTCGGCATGAAGGATATTGCAGAAGCCCATTTGGACGACCCTGCAAAGGTGAAGGACTGCTTAAGGAAGATTGGTTTGTCAGGGCAGCATCTGCTGAGTCTTATTAACGATGTGCTGGATATGTCTAAAATTGAAAGCGGAGAAATGGTTCTCAGGGAAGATTCCATGTCCTTGCCGGAGGTGCTGGAGAATGTAGTGGCCATTATGCAGCCACAGTTCGGCGAGAAGGAGCAGCATTTTTCCATTCGCCTGCGGTCAGTGGTGCACGAACAGTTTTTAAGTGATGCCCTGCGTATGAGGCAGATTTTTATCAATATCTTGTCTAACGCATATAAGTTTACCCCTGTCAATGGAACTGTTTCCATGGATGTCTGCGAGAAGCAGGCGGTGGACGGAACAGCCCTCTTTCGCTTTTCAATAACTGACACGGGAATCGGCATGAAACCGGAATACCTGGCCCAAATCTTTACGGCATTCAGCAGAGAACGGGACAGCCGTGTGGATAAGACGGAAGGAACCGGTCTTGGAATGGCAATCACAAAAAGGTTCGTGGATATGATGGGAGGAACTATTGAGGTTACCAGCGAATTGGGAAAAGGGACCTGCTTCAGGGTGGAACTACCACTGAAAATAGAAGAGAACCAGTTTATAAAAGGGGAATTTCCAGGGTTGAGAATCATTGTCACAGATGATGACGCAGTCATGTGCGAGTATATGGCTGAGATGCTCGGACAATTGGGTATCCATGCGGATTGGGTCGACAGCGGCATCCAGACTGTGGAAATGATAAAGACAGCAAAGCAGAACGGGGAAATGTATGACGCGGTGCTTCTTGACTGGAAAATGCCGGATCTGGACGGATTTGAAACCACCCGCCGGATTCGGGAATTGTGCGGCGGCCAGCTGCCGGTACTGATTATCTCAGCTTACGATTGGAGCGATGTTGAAAAAGATGCAAAAAAGGCGGGTGTCACAGGTTTTCTGCAGAAACCGATATTCGTCTCGACCCTGATTCATGGGCTGCAGCGGTATGTGCTTGAGGGACAGCCGGCCAGGAAAACGCAGGGGACAGATACCGGAGCCAGGTTTACGGGCAGGCGCTTCCTGCTCATAGAAGACAATGCAATCAATCAGGAGGTTGCCAGGGAACTCCTGGCCGACATGGGCGCTGAAGTGGATACTGCAAGTGACGGAGCCGAGGGGGTGGAGACGTTCAGACGCTCCCCGGACGGTTTCTATGACGTAATTTTAATGGATGTCCAGATGCCGGTGATGAACGGATATGAGGCCACTAGAGCCATCCGCACCATGGACCGTGACGGGGCCAAGGCAGTTCCCATCCTTGCCATGACAGCGGATGCGTTTTCGGAGGATATCCAGGCTGCGAAAGACGCCGGAATGAACGGACATATGGCAAAACCCCTGGACAAAGCAATCCTGTGGAGGGAAATAGGAAAATACTTAAACAGTGATTTTTCCCCAGAAACAGCCGGCAAATCCGGCGTGAATCACTAAATAGCCATAAAGGCGATGAGAAAGTAAAATCCCGGAGGACACCTGAATGGAGATTAACCTGAGTTATGAACAGCTCAATGCTGAATACAGTATGCTGATGAGTGTTTTAGGCGCAAGCGTCAGCAAGCATCTGGTAGATGATCATTTTACCTGTATCTGGGCAAATGATTACTACTATGAGCTAATCCGCTATCCGAAGCCCTTGTATGAACATCTGTTTCGCAATCACTGCGATGAATATTTTTATAATAATCCCAAAGGATGGGCCAGGCTGACGGAACAGGTCCATTCTGCACTGGAGCAGGGGAAAAGCGGCTATTCCTTATATCTTCCCATGATATATCCGGATGGAGGGACTTTCTGGGTCAGGATGCAGGCGGTGTTTACCGATGAGTTTATCAATGGATACCGTGTGTCCTATACAACGATGGTTGATGTGACTGATATGATGCAGGCCCGGCTGGAACAAAAGGAAACCAGGCAGGATTTTGATAAAATGATGCAGGAGCAGGCGATGATTATGAGTGCGCTTAATATAAGCGTCAGCAAACACCTGATTGATGAACATTATACCTGTGTCCTGGCCAATGAGTATTACTATAAGCTGATTGGCTATTCAAGGGCAAGATACGAGGCGTTGTTCCACAATCATCCGGATGAGTTCTTTGCCAATAACCCGGAGGGCTGGGAACTCCTGACAAGCAAAGTTGAAGCTGTTCTGAAAAATAATGGGGATGGATATGAGGCGATTGTGCCCATGAAATATGAGGACGGTTCAAGCTACTGGGTCAAGCTGGTGAGCTTTTTTACAGATGAATACATAGACGGATTCCGCATTTCTTACACGGTAATGACAGATGTAACAGAATTAATGAGAACAAAAAACGAGCAGGAAATGCTTATGAGTGCAATGGAGGTCAGTGTCAGCAGGCACTTGATGGATGAACATTTTACTGTTATCTGGGCTAATGAATGTTACTACCGGATGATTGGGTACACGAAAGAGGACTATGAGACCAGATTCCATAACTGCTGCGATGCGTATTTCTGGGACAATGAAACCGGTTTGAGGATTATTAATGAGAATATCCAGAGTATGACCAATGCGGATGAGAAAAGTTACGAGGCATATCTGCCGCTTAAAATGCCGGACGGTTCCATGCGCTGGGTCAAAATAGTGGGTTTTCTGACAGATGAATACATGGATGGAATACAGATTGCCTACACCACAATGATTGATGTCACAGATTTGGTGCAGACCCAGAAGGAGAGGAGTATTGCTTATGAGAATATTCCGGGATTCATAGTCAGGCACCGCATCCTGCCGCAGGGGATTGTAATGCTTGACGCCAGCGAACGGATTAAGGATATTTTTGATGTCAGCATGGAGGATATCGCCGCCATCGACCCGCTTGAGGTGATGTCCGGGGAAAGCCGGGAGCTAATAATCAGCCATTTTCCGGGTCTGAGAAGAGGGGAGCCCCTTGAGGCGACTATACGTATTAAAGATAAATATGACCGTGACCGGTGGTTCCACTTCAACAGCACCTGCATTGATACAATATCGGATGACCCCGTGTACCTGTCTATGTTTATAGATAT
Source organism: Enterocloster bolteae (assembly GCA_021772025.1). Taxonomy (GTDB): domain Bacteria; phylum Bacillota; class Clostridia; order Lachnospirales; family Lachnospiraceae; genus UMGS1370. Next base: position 28,374 of record JAETNT010000049.1, read on the forward strand.
TACGGATATTACAGAATTGAGGGAACTTCAGCGCAAACTGGAAGAGCGGACCGACATGCTTAACAGCGCCCTGGAGGCGGCAAAATATGCGAATGCGGCAAAGTCTGACTTTCTTTCACGCATGAGCCATGATATCCGTACACCCATGAATGTGATCACCGGTATGGCTGAAATTGCAGCCGCCCATATTGGGGATCAGGACCGTGTGAAGGATTGTCTTCAGAAAATCCGTTTATCCAGCCATCATCTTCTGGGGCTGATTAACGACGTGCTGGATATGTCCAAAATTGAAAACGGTAATTTTTCTATCAGCATGGCTCCAATGTGTCTGCCGGATGAGCTGCAGGAGATTATCACAATTGTGCTGCCAGGCATCCGCAAAATGAATCAGAGATTTGATGTGTACCTGGAAGGTCCGGGCTGGGAGAACTTCATGAGTGACGCGCTCCGCTTCCGCCAGATTCTTCTCAATCTTCTCTCCAATGCTTCAAAATTTACTCCCAAAGACGGGAGGATTATCTTAAAAATAGAGATACAGGAAACAGAGTCTGCAAAAAAAGCCATGATCTGCTTTACCGTGTCTGACAATGGGATTGGTATGAGTCCGGAATATCTGGAGCAGATTTTTGAACCGTTTACCCGTGAAAGGGACAGCCGTATCGACCAAATCGAGGGAAGCGGGCTGGGAATGGCAATTACGAAGCGTCTGATTGACCTGCTGGGGGGCACTATAACAGTTAAAAGCCAGTTGGGTGTGGGAACTGTGTTCGATGTTCTGATGCCCATGGATGTCCTGTCTGATTCAGAAGAGGAACAGAAAGATTTCAGGGGATTACATGTCCTGCTGATAGACGATGACCCTGCACAGCAGGCGTGTGCAGGCAGTTTGCTCCGTTCTATGGGGATGGAGGTGGAGTGCACGGATTTTGAGGAAGCGGGGAAACGCTTCCTGACACATTGGGGGACAGAAAACTTCGGTTTTATCATTCTGGGTTTAAGTCTGGCGGAAGTTGAACGTATGGAGAAGACAGAAATGATCTGCAGGGGGATTCATGGCAGGGTGCCTTTGGTGGTGTCTGCCTATGATGTAAGCGGAATGAAAGAAAGAGCCATGGCATGGGGGGTCTGTGGATTTATGAGTAAACCGTTATGCCGGTCCGGGGTGATTGACTGCATGAACCGGTGCCGGATAGGGGAGGAATTGATGCGGCCGGATACGAAACTGGTGAGGCTGGAAAAGAAGCCGGGACAGCCGGATACGGAACCACTGGATTTCGCCGGAAGACAGGTCCTCCTCGTTGAGGATAATGAGCTTAACCGCGAGATTGCCCTGGAACTGCTGGGCGGATTCGGGATGGAACTGGAAGCTGCAGTCAACGGGAGGGAGGCCCTTAAACGTTTTGAGGAGAGCCGGCCAGGGTATTATTCTTTGATTCTCATGGATATTCAGATGCCTGTGATGAACGGATATGAGGCAGCCCGCGCTATCCGTTCGCTTTCAAGAGAGGACGCCAAGACGGTTCCTATCCTAGCAATGACCGCTGACGCCTTTGTTGAGGACATAGAGAACACAAAGGCCGCGGGTATGAACGGCCATTTGGCAAAGCCTTTGGATTTTAAACAGCTTGTGCGTGAAATAGGACAATATCTGCACGTATAGCACAGATGCAGATTCCTGGCCCGCTCTGAGGTACATACAGAAAACAGTGAAGATATTCATTTTTATATTGGCATTTTTTACTTATGAAGCACCTGCTTTACTTTTTGCAGTATTATAATTCATTCCGGATCCTTCAACGTATTAAAGGTGGAACCGGAGGGGAGTTTTGATAAGACCATACAAACATCTTGATAGATCAACGCAAACGCATTACTAAACGCATCTGGTAATGCGTCGCTCCTTTGGGCTTTTAAGGCAGTGATAACAGCTTCCATTGCGAGCGCGATTTCACTGTAATCAGGATAATACGACTTGTCAATTGCCTGCATATAGTGTCCCCATATCAGCAGGTCGTCTAGCTGCCGAAAAATATTTTTAAGGGATTGGTAGGGCAGGAGCTGGATGAAGGCATTCATAAGCAACTGAAAAGACAAGGGGGTGATTCTGTTATCCGATGCTGTGCGAAGCCTGCTTTCCACGGACTGGCCCAGGTAATCCGGAATAAAGGAAATGGATGATGCACAGCTGCGTGCAGTGAGAGCTACAATTTGAAGGGCTTCCAGGAAAAAGGATAGCCGCTCCTGTATCACCGGCTCCGCCAGATCCAGCCCACTTTTAAACGAAGTATATCCTTCCGGCGTAATTATACTCCCCTTTTTATCAATTGTCTGTGCGATCCCCAGTGAATTGAGCAGGCTAACCGCCCGTCTTGCAGTATTTTTTGTTATGTTGTATTCTTCCATCAGCTTTGGTATAGAGGGTAAATACGGTTCGTTGTCAAACTCCCCGGCAATAATCCTGCGTACAATGGTCATCGCCAGCCGGGAATATAGCTCGGAATGTCCTTTTATTCTGAACCAGCGGATGTCCTCATTCTTATTTGAATTGCTTTCGGTATATTTGCCCAAAGCATATAAGTAATTGTCAACCCTTTCTCCTGAATCGCGGTATAATTTTGACGCATCGGCATAAAAGTCATCAAACTGTTTCTGTTTAATTTGAATGATAGCTTTGCTGAACCAAGTTTTTGTTCTTTCAAAGGTCGTAGCAAAAGGATTATCTATGCCGGGAATTGGTATGAATGGGACGTGAAGATAGTTTTCACTGTCAAACTCCAGATCGATGATTAACTGATTTTTTAATGGACGGAGCAATGCTGTAAAAAAGGCATTGGCCAGCTGATAGTGATCTGGCAGTTCCATCTGTTCTGATATATGATTCAAAATCTTATCCAACCAATACAAATCTGACTCGTTACACCGTTTGGCGCCCTCACGATAGAGGATTGGCATCAGCAACCCCAATCCCTTATATGCGTCGGCAATTTCCTCACGGTTCTGAACCAGAAATTCGGCATGGGCTTCCTTTGAGGTACGATAAGTTACTACAGACGGCTGTCCCTGCGCTGTGCGGATATATCCTTCTTCAGCAAGGAGCTTCATCACTTTGCGAACCGTAGTTATCCCCGCGTTGTATCGCTGGCAGATTTCCCGCTGTGAAGGAAACTCCTGTCCATAAATAAAAGTACCGTTACATATCTGTGTGGTAATGGTCTGATACAGATACTGATATAGCTGTTGATCATGGCTCATGGGTTTGGCCTCCTTTCATGGAAACGTTCTCCTTATTAAGAAGCAGAGAAAAAATGCAGAGATTTTTTATTAATAGCTGCTTTTCTTAAATCAACTTCATTATATCAGCTCTTTCGTGTCTCTTCAACTTGATTTCCTAACATTCATATGCTAAACCCGGCTTGCATAGATGCCGTGGCTCTGGGAGATGGATTCCCTTTTGGGTGTTTCTTTATAGGTTATCTCTGATTTACGTTTTCAGGACAGCCCCTTTTCACTCCCCCTTTTATATTTATAACAGTAAATACAGCCGCATGCCAAGAGCAGGCGGATAATCTAAAGGATAGTATATAGCTATATATTTCTGTCCAATAAATACATTGCATGTATGCCTATTTGCAGCTTCAGCATATTTTCTGGCAGCCCGATATTGTAAGGCAGCAATTCCTGAATTCTGGTCAGATAATTCATCAAGGTATTGCGATGGATATGCAGATAAGACGCAGTTTTGCTGATGTTATAATGATTCCCGATATATGTTCTCAATATATGTACATAATTGACATCGGAATTACCAGCCTTGCTTAAGGGCTCTATGGTATCTCTGTACATTTCCTCCAGACTTTCCTGGGGCATGGTCGAGAGCCATTGATAAACCTGAATGGTGCGGAATAAAAACACATTTTCTT
>JAETNT010000137.1 GCA_021772025.1 Enterocloster bolteae
GCTCATCAGAGAATTTATTCAGCCTGCTCCCCTCCTGCCTGTTCAAGCAGCGTCACAATATCTTCTTTATTAAATCCAAGCTCCTTCATTTTACTTATAAACAATTCCACCTGTTCTCTCGCCAGAATATTCCGAGTCTGTTTAATCATTTCCATATCCTCCGTGACAATCCTGCCGCTTGTTCTCTGCGCCATTACAAGTCCGCTCCTTTCCAGCTCAGACAAAGCTTTCTGCATTGTATTGGGATTTACCCCTGCCTCGGCTGCCAGTTCCCTGACACTGGGAATCTTATCCCCCGGCTTATACTGCCCTGCAATAATGCGAAGCTGTATCACTTCAAGAATCTGCGCATAAATTGGACGGTCAGAATTTAAATTCCATGCCATTTGCATCTCCCTTTCTTTGTATTATTGTACTACTTAATTAATACAATAGTTCATCTGGAAGCTTTTGTCAAGCTCTTTTCAAAAATATTGTTATGGAAGCATATGCTAAGCTTAATTTTCCTCTATGATTTATCCATTGCCGCCACAGCACTCAAAAGTGCGCCAATCATAATGCAGAAATCACCTATATTAAAAATTACATTTCTAAGCCTGAAAGGCACATTAAAGCTTACATAGTCCACTACATACTTTCTGGCAAGCCTGTCGTAGGTATTGCTGTAGGCTCCTCCAAGGAGCAATGTCAGCCCCCATTTTAACATCCCCTTACCGGCCTGTCCCAGCGTCAATACAAAGACTGTCGTAAGAAAAACGGTAAGCAGAACAGACAAAGCCGCCACCACCCTTTGTCTGCTTTGCCCTGCATTTAAAAAAGCTCCTTTGTTGTGGTGTTTTCGTATCAACAGCATTCCGCCGCATTTTTCTTCTTCCGTATCAAAGGTTTTTGTTTCTTCAATATGATTTTTTATTTTCCATTCCAGGCCGAAAATTCCCAATATCACTGCAAAATATTTCATGACTCCTCTCCAGTTTCATATTAAATTTTAGTATTACTTATTATACACGGATTGGGGGAGAATGAAAACAAAGCTGTTAAAGAATGGCCAATTCACTTTTTATGATACTTTAAGAGGACTAAACCGCCAAATTTCCGGCGGAATTAGTCCTTCTAAATTTCAATATACAAATCCGTTTGACCTGGGAGCTTTCAGCTCCTCATATTCGCTACACTCCCGCAAGAACATCAAAAACACCGGCAATATCCAGACGGCCGTTGCCCCATTCCCTGTTAGGATAGCTCTCCCCCGGTGATCTGTCCGCCCCGCGGATCAGGTAATTTTTAAGCTCCCGGCTTTCCGCACGCAATTGATTCTGCTCCACAACTGCCCACTCCATAAACAGGGCTGCCGCTCCCGCTAAAAGGGCTGCCGCCATGCTTGAACCGGTTCGCTTTCCCAGTGCTGTACTGATATTTACCCCCGGAGAGCAGATATCCGGTTTGATTCTTCCCATCCGGGTATATCCTCTCCCCGATTCCAGCCAAAAACTGTTGTTTTCATCATTATAAGTGGTTGTAGTGATGACTTCCCTCACATTAGACGGTTCCGTTAACGTGGTGTAAGGAGAAGGCCTTAAAAAATAAGTATCACTTTGTAAAAATTCCGTCAGTGGAAGCCATATGTGAAAGTCACTCCTCCCGCTGCTTCCGGTGATGTTTACCTGAATCGTCCACACGCCGGGAGTCGGTGCTATAAATCTGAAAAAAATAAGCTCTTCCCCGGAGCCCGGTTCTACCAGTACATGATCTACCTGGATTCTTGCCCTTTCGTAAATAAAAACAAATTCCCGGCTGCTCTGCTCCCGAAAATCCACCCTTGGCGTAACTTCTCCGCCGGGACTTCGGATAGAAATCGCATGTTGGGCAGGAACATTCCCCCATAGCTCCGCCACAAAACCATTTGTGTTTCCATCTACCCTGATTTCCACATTGTCTACGGTTTCCGTCAATCCTTCCACGGATGTGCCATAATAATGATGGCCGCTGTTTCCTTCATTTCCGCCGCATACCACCACTACTCTGCTTCGTCTGGTTGCAATCTGATTTAAGTAATCCGCCATAATGGAATGCCCCTCATGATCTCCCAGATTCGTTCCCAGTGAAAAGCAGATCACCAGCGGTCTTACCACAGATATGGCATAGCTTTCCAGATACTTAAGCGCCACTAAGATATCGCTCTCCGCATAAGCCGCTGTTTCCTGTGGAACCAGATAAAAATCCTTTAAGTGGGGTTTTGCTTCCCGCAGTTTAACTACAACAATATCCGCCTGGGGCGCAGCCCCTGTAAACTTAAGCCCATCTCCCAGGCGGCTTCCTGCCGCAACACTGGCGATTGCTGTTCCATGCCCGTTTTCGTCATAGCTTGGGACGATCTGCCTTGGGTTTTCGCTTTTAAGCGCCCGGTCTATGGCTTCTTTTTTGTACTCTGTGCCATATAAAATTCCCTCCGGCGGTTCTCCATCCTGTATGGTCTGATCCCATATTCCAAGAATACGCGTACTTCCGTCTTCATTCCGGAATACTTCTTCCTCATAACGGATTCCCGTATCCAGAAAACCTATCACCACCCCGCGTCCCGTTAAGCCAAGGGAGCTTTGCTGCACCTGCAGAATTCCGCTTTCCACCAAAGGCGTAGGATCAAAAGGCTCTCCCTCCGGTATCTGCATCAAACCATACAGCTTGGGAATCGCCGGATAGGTAAAATTACTGACACTGATAGGAATTGTTTTCGTCCGGTCAATATATCCAACTCCAATCTCACCGCTAACCGGCTGATAAACTGCCTCCGGAAATTGATTTTGAATGGCTCCTGTCACCTGAAAGTCTGAAATTACGTCATAAAAATCATTTGAAACTATCTTTTCCCGATCCGTCATTTACAAATTCCATCTATCATTTTATTTTACTATATGACGGTTTTAGCGGAACTGTCATTTTCTTTTGACTCAGATCAGTATACCGTAGTAGTAATTCCGCCATCTGCACAGTCAAACGTAACCTGACAGGAATAAGCATAATTGTCCATCACATCACGCATTTCATAAAACATGGCATAGCTTCCGTCCGGCAGCTCAATCTCATCAAAAGCAGTATCCTCTGTCACAGTAAACGTCTCAACGAT
>JAETNT010000138.1 GCA_021772025.1 Enterocloster bolteae
GATTCCAAGACCAGCGCCGATGTACTGGGGCTTTTAAAGCGTACCAGCATGGAGTTTAACCAGACCATTGTCATGATTACCCACAACAACGAGATTGCCCAGCTTGCTGACCGGATTGTAAGGATTGAGGACGGCAGGATCGTGGAGTAAGGAGGTGGCAAGATATGACATGGCCTTTTGAAAATGACACCAGTAGAGTAGAAAAGAAACTGGCAGGGCGGAGCATAAAAGCCGACAGGCGCCGGAGCGTTTTCATTATCTTTACGATTGCCCTTGCCGTCTGTCTGATGGGTACTCTTTGTTTTATCTACTCTGCGCAGCAGATGCAGACTCTGGATCAAATCCTTGGACAGTATCAGGCCGGTTGCAGCGGGCTGACCAGAGAAGAGGTCACCCGGCTTGCGAATGCGGGCAGGTTTGAAAAATGGGGATATACTGCGGACACCGGTTCTATCCGCCATAAGGACAGCGTTTTGAACGTCAGTTTTGTCAGTTCGGAGATGATTGATCTGATGGGATACGGAGAGATCATTGGAACTTATCCCCAGGCAGAAAATGAACTCTGTGTGGATCAGGCTTTTTTCGATTATTATGACCTTCCGGCAGAAGTGGGGCAGACACTCAGCCTGAACCTTGGTAGCGGAGAAAAAGCCTATACAGTCAAAGGCATTTTGGAATCGGAGAACAGCAGCCGTATCTTCACGGTCTGGATTTCGGAGGATAGCGCGGATATAGCCAGTCATAAAGCTCCCTATGACCTGCGGTTCCGCTTTGCCGGGAGCCAGGGGATGGAGCCTGAGCAGTTGCACATGGAGATCGAAGCTTTTTTCCGGGAGATGGGCATCCCGGAAGACAGGACATTTTACAGCTCCAGCTATTTTGGAATGCTGGATCTTTATCTGGGAAATGGGATGGAGATTTATGCCTTGTCAATTTTAATTGCTGGCATCTGTGCCATCGTAATCTACAACATTTTCTATATCTCCGTGATGGGAAAAATGAGGGAATACGGTCGCCTGAAGGTGCTTGGGACAACGCCGAAGCAATTAAAGCGGGTAGTAAAGAGGGAACGGTGTCTGATGACTGCCGTAGCCATTCCCCTTGGCCTGCTCCTGGCGGCAGGAATTGCGATTACTGCTGTACCGGGTTATTGGTCCTGGCGTGACAATATCTGGTCTGGGTTGCTGGTTTCCCTCCTAACCTATGGGATGGTTCTGGTCGCTACCAGGAAGCCTTTGTCCATGGTGGGAAAAGTGTCTGCCATTGAAGCCATCCGGACTACTGCCTATTCTGAACAGCAGTACCGCGGTGCTTCCAGGCAGCTCCACCGCCGTCTCACTATGCCCTGCCTGGCCCGGATGAATTTTTCCAGGAACCGAAAAAAGGCATTTGTAACGGCCCTTTCCTTAAGCCTGACTGGGATTTTGTTGCTTTATATCTCCGCCTACGCAAATTCGGTGGACGTAAAAAAAATGGCTCAGTCCCAGTTTGGAGACAGGAGCCAGTATCTGCTGCAATATGAGGACTACGTAGGCCGGGAATTTTATGAGATGCAGAAGGAAAATCCTCTGGGAGAAGCTTTGCGGGAAGAGCTTGCAGCGATTCCGAACGTAGATTTTATCACGGCCTACTCAACGGCCTGTGTGGAAATCCCTGCTATCAGCAAGATTCCGGGCAACCGGGAGCATGAGGCTTTTATTGTCAGAGGAATTGACCAGGAGAATATGGATAAGATGTACACAGGTGATACGGTTCTGGAGGGAAAAGCGGATTATCGGCAGCTGGTGGACGGGGACGGTATTCTGGTCTGCCCGTCAGGCAGCTCCCTGAAAGAGGTTTACAAAACCACTTATCAGGTCGGGGATACCGTTACCCTTTCCTGTTACAATGGGCAGACGAAGACGTATACGGTGATGGGTATTGTCAAAGATATTCCAATCTGCAGTTCTGCCCATTATTTTATCCTGCCGGAGGGAGAACTGTCCGTCCTTTACCCGGAAATTTCGGATTTTACCAGCTATGTAAACATCCACACCAGGGAGGACAGTAAGGAACTGCGGAAAGCGGTGTTTGGCGCCGTATCCGATGAACGGGTGGCGATTTCTGGTCTGGAGGACACCATCACTGTTCTGGAGAGCGGGATGAAGGGGGAGCTGAAAAGGGATTATAGCCTCCTGATCTTTATCTTTGTATTTTCGCTGATAAACCTTGTCAATACGCTGATCACAAACCTTCTCGCCCGTCAGCAGGAGTTCGGCGTGCTCCAGTCAGTTGGGATGAGCGAACGGCAGATGTCTAAAATGCTGTCCTATGAATGCTTGTATTATATTGGGATCACGCTGCTTGTTACCCTGACAGTGGGAACGGTATGCAGCCTGGCTGTGTGTCATGTTTTTGACCAGGTAGGCATGTTTGGGAAACTCACATATCATTTTCCGGTACTCCAAGTCCTGGTGTTTGCAGCTGTGTTGCTTCTGGTGCAGGCGGTGTTCTCGGTCTTAGCGGTCCGTTATACCAGAAGGCTCTCCCTTGTAGAGCGGATTAAGGCGACAGACTAACTTCGCTCGAAGTAGCGATATTGAGCCAAAGGAGGGAAACGAATATGACATGGCCTTTTGAAAATGACACCAGCGTCATTATTAAAAAATTAGCGTCTGCTCAATTAAAGAAAGAGCGTTTGAAGAAAATTTTTACGGTTACTGCAATTTCATTGGCAACATTTTTGATGGCGTCCGTATTGCTCCTGGTTTCTGGAATTATTACAGTGAACCAAAATGGAGGCAATAACATAACGGGGTCTTATCATGCGCTTATTTCCGGCATAGAAAAAGAACAATATCAGAAATTGGCTGATGATGTGCGGGTGGATCTATGCGGATTGACAGCTTCCATTGGCAGCGTTAAATCTGGAAATGACCGCCTTAATATTTCGTATTCCAACAATGATACACTTATATTAAATGGGCTGTCTGTTGACCAGGGGAAAATGCCAGAGAAAGAGAATGAAATACTGATTGAACAGGAATACTTAATCCGGCAGAAGATAAATGCTAAAATTGGAGATACCATTCGATTGCCAGACCCAAACAACGGCAAAGAAAAATCCTTT
>JAETNT010000050.1 GCA_021772025.1 Enterocloster bolteae
CCTTACATCCCTCTCCATAGTGGTTCAAGCAATCATTTCCATCAATTCCGATAGAATTTTGTTTCTGCTTTCCCATATGCATGAAATTATTGACCTGTTTCGCAATCATCTAATTCAATACAATGTAACATATATGTTACATCAAGTGTTTAACAAAAACGAAGAGCCTCACACTTTCCGCTTCCCATCCATCATCTTACAATATACCACCGCCGCCAATGTACTCACCGCCGTCGCCGCAATCGCCGGCCCCACCACTGCCACCGGGTTCACGCTTCCGTACTGGCTCCTATATGCAATCATATTCACCGGAATCAACTGTAGCGAAGAGATATTAATAATCAAAAAGGTACACATCTCATTACTTGCAATCCCCTGCTTTCTCCCCGGCCCCGGAAGCTGCCCGCATCTTCTGTCCTCCTCCAACCTAGAAAGTTCTTCCATAGCTCTAAGCCCCGCCGGTGTTGCCGCCCATCCCATCCCCAGCATGTTAGCGATCATATTGGTTGCAATGGATTCTGCCGCCGGGTGATCCATAGGAAGCCTGGGAAATAAGAATTTCAATACTGGCCTCATTTTCTTTACCATAGCCTCAATTACTCCGGACCGGCTGCCGATTTCCAATATTCCTGTCCAAAAGGACATAATCCCCAGCATAGTAATACATAGAGTTACCGCTTCCCCGGCAGATGCAATAGCGCCGTCTGTGACCTCCGCCAGCGTTCCGTGAAACATCCCCCAGATAATACCCGCCAGTATCATTCCAGCCCATAACCAGTTCATCATAAAATAACCCCTGAACAGACATCATTTTTATATGTCTATTCCAGGGGTAAAAACTTTAGTTCTTAGTTTTATTATATATCCAATTTGTCAAATACTTTTTGTTTTTGCAACAGCGGACTACAGCAGCCAGTTTGCCGCCGGCAGACTGATTGCCAGTACCACAATCAGCTCCAGTCCAATAAACATCAGCGTATATTTGTAGATTTCCTTCGGCTCCAGCCACTCTTTGTTTCCAAACAACATAGCCGCAAACGGTGATGCTGCCGGAGTGATGGCTGCAGAGGAAAGAACGAACAGAATCATCAGTGCTGTTACCGGCGCAGAGTTCATACCGGATGCCATACAGAAGGTAGCAATGACTGGCTGCAACAGCAAACCGATTACAAAGCTGTTACACAAGTTCGTCAACACTACCGTCAGAAGCATAATGATAATGGCAAATGCAGAAACCGGCACATTCTTAAAGATGGGCATCAGCACACTGTTTAAAAAGGCAGAAACACCGGTGCTCTCACTGGTCAGCGTATTTCCTAACAGAATGGCAGAGCCGATCAGGAAATAGGTGCTCCAGTTAAACCGTTTCATACTTTCACTAAATACCAACAGCGGCTTTCCGGCAATCTGAATGGTACACATTAAAAATACTACAAATGCAGCAATACCATATGTATTTGCTTTTACAATCTTGGCAAAGCTCCAGCCCGGTGCAACGCTGGGAATCAGAAGAATGATTACAAATCCGGTAAAGGAAGCGGCAATCAGCTTCTGTTTCAGGCTCATAGGCGGAAGCGGATTCTTATTAAGGTCATCCATGGTCAGATTTTTCAGCCGGCTCACATCCGGACGCAGAACAAATTTCGCAAACAGAACCAGAGCGATGACACAGGCAAAAGCATGGATCAGACCGGTTGCCAGATAGCCTGCACTATTAATCTCTATGGGCGTGCCCATAATGTTGCTGGTAACGGTGGCATAGTTGCTGATCAGAGCAAGTCCGTTTCCCATAAACGGCGGAACCGGGAAGCCAAGCAGGGTAGCAATCGTTACCAGAATCAGCATGATGGTAGGAAACTTCTCATGCTTTTTCATGCCTACGGTCTCAAAAATATCATACAGAATTGGGCCAAACAGGAAGATGGGTGTAAAACCTCCCATAAATGCGCCCATCAGCACACAGCCGATCATGATGTAAAATACCAGCATCCACGGATGTCCCAGGCAGCTTTTCCTTGTCAGGAAGAAGCGGCCGCAGTACTCTGTCAGCCGGTTTTCCACCAGGGAATTGATAATCAACAGCATGAACATTACCTGCACCAGAATCGGATTACCGAAGGTAGAGGTAAGGACAGAGTTCATATCACTGGCGCCGGATATTCCCACCATGAAAATAGCCAGAATGCTGGATGTAATCGCATCGGATGTCGTCCACAGATAAAGGGTTCCGATGAAGATTCCCAGAATCTTCATTCCCAACGGTGTTACGCAAGGAAGGGTAATCGGAAGGAAGCGGAACAGCAGCATGATAGCCACGCCAATAGCCAGATGCACATACTTTAAATCTCTGTTTTTTGTTTGCATAATAATAACCCCCATATTTAGTAGTTGCTAACCCTGGAAATTATGATAATATATTAACAACTAAAAAAATATAGCTGCGGCTAAGTTTTCAAAAAAATCAGGAGGACTTCCCAATGACTACTTCTTCCGACGTTATCAATTATTTTATGCAGTACGGTACCAAAATCTCTGTCAGCAAAGAAGTCTCCCTCTGCAATCCCAAACTGGCTGACAACTATATCTACTATCTGGCTGAGGGTATCGCCAGCCTGACCTCCCTTACCTCGGAAGGGTCTGAAAAAGACTTTCTTTATTTTCCGGCCGGACATCTTTTATGCTTTCTTCCATCCCTTATGCGGCATTACCGAAAACTCCGGAATGAAGCTCCGGCAGACAATTCATTAAGCATCTCTCAATTTGGCATTGACACCAAGACCGACTGTGTGTTCTACCGTATCAGCGAACCGGTCTTTGAATCCCTGTTGGTTAGAGACCCTATTTTTCTTTCCTACATTATGGAAGCCATGGCTTACAATTATGCTTCTTTAGTACTGAAGTTTCAAAATTCCCAGGAGAGAAAAATTTCTTCCAGACTTTACAAATGGCTTCTGGACTTCAGTCAGCCAGAAGGAAGTCACCGCGCCGTTCCTCGTGGCCTTACCTATACGGATATAGCCAAATATCTGGGCATTCATCCGGTAACCGTTTCTAAACTGGCCAGTGAACTAAAAAAGAGCGGCATCATCCGCAAGGAACAGGGCCGTATCCTGATTATGGATGAAAAACGGCTATGGGAACTGATGTGATTCCAGCCCAATTCCTGGTTCAAAACATAGCCGCAACTAATTTCCTGTTCCGAGACCTGTGTTATTCTTTTATCAAAGAGAGCCGCTTTCGGACGCTGAAACGGTTGTCAAAAATCTATCCCGGTACTTTCCGGAAAAGGAGAATAACTATTATGGCAGGAACATCTTATTCCTTTCAGGAACACTTAATCAGACGTCAGGCCAAAGCAGAAAAAGCCATGCTGCAGACTCTTCGCTCTGGCAGTTACACCATCGACAATCCGCTGGTGTCCTACAATCTTTACCTGATCAATCCCCTCTCTGCAGTGATTGCTTTTTACACAGAAGAAGAAACCGCTGTGACCGTAACCATTCACGGAAAGAGAAAACAGGGCGCCATCACCCACACCTTCCCCAAGGCAAAGGAACATGTGCTGCCCATCGTAGGCCTTTATTCCGACTACAACAACAAGGTAGAGATTCGAGCCTACCGGCAGGGTTCCTACATCGTGGAGATTCCCGTTCCGGATGTGTTTGAAGGCCATAATCCCTTGGAATACATGGATACTACTCCGGAATATCTGCAGGATAACTGCATTTTCCTGTCTCCGTCTGGCTCTGAGCTGGCCGCTGCCTTTGACTACGCCGGAGATGTACGCTGGTGCTTAAATATCAAATGCGTATTTGATATGAAACGGCTGAAAAACGGCCATGTCCTCATGGGAACAGATCGCCTGGTAAGCATGCCCTACTACATGTCCGGCATGTATGAAACCAGCCTCTGCGGCAAAATCTACCACGAATACCGGCTTCCCGGCGGCTCTCACCACGACGCCTTTGAGATGCCGGACGGCAATCTGCTCTGCCTGACAGAAGACCTTACCTCCTCCACAGTAGAGGATATGTGCGTGCTTTTGGACAGAGAAACCGGAGACATCATCAAAACCTGGGATTACAAGTCCTTCCTGCAGCCAGGACTTGGAAAGAGCGGCAGCTGGTCAGAAAAAGACTGGTTCCACAACAATGCTGTCTGGTACGATGAAAACACCCACTCCCTTACCTTCTCCGGCAGACATATGGACTCTATTGTCAATATCGACTTTGAAACCGGAAAGCTGAACTGGATTATCGGGGACCCGGAGGGCTGGCCTCAGGAATGGGTAGACCGCTATTTCTTCAAACCTATCGGCAACAACTTTGGCTGGCAGTACGAGCAACATGCATGCCTGATTACACCGGACGGCGATGTCATGTGCTTTGACAACCATCACTGGGGTTCTAAAAATAAGGACAACTACCTGATGGCCAAAAACAACTACTCCCGTGCTGTCCGATATCGCATCAACACCAAAGACATGACCATTGAACAGGTATGGGAATACGGAAAAGACCGGGGTGCTGAGTTCTTCTCTCCCTACATCTGTAATGTAGAGTATTACAACGAAGGCCATTATATGGTTCACTCCGGCGGCATCGCCTACAATAAGGAAGGATTGATTTCTGAGTCTCTGGGCGCTTTCGAGCAGTTCATGGACGGCACCTTAAAGGCCACTACGTTGGAAATCTGCGACAATAAGATTATGATGGAGCTGCGTACCAAGGGCAACTACTACCGCGCTGAAAAGATGAAACTGTATGCAGAAAACGGCAATCTAGAACTGGGCGAAGGCTCTCTTCTGGGCCGCATGGGCATAACTGCCGAATTCGATACAGAAGTTCCGGCTGAGCTCTCCAGCCAGTTGCTTCCCAACAAGTGCGAGGCCCGTATAGAGGACGAGGAGGATCGTTTCACCTTCCACGCCAAATTTGAGAAAGGCCAACTGGTCATGCTGCTTCTAGAGCAGGGCGATGAAGTACACCGCTACTACATCTCCACCTCCTCCATGTCCCGGAAGGCCATGTGCTGCGGCACCTTCCTGGAGTCCGACGAGCGCATCACCAAGACCAGCATTAACAAGGCCGGTTTAAACGGCACTTACGATCTGTTCGTCATTATTGATGAAACCAAGTATCCCTGCGGCGTAACCGTTACCTGCTGATAAAAGGCTTCTATTATTGTCGATGATCGCATTGATCTGCTCTCACATGCGCTGTCGGCCGGTGCCGGCACTTCAAAGATGATCTCTTTTAAGATTTTCATCTTTTTCTCAGCAGCGTACCGACCGGAACTTAGCGGCAGAAACATGAAGAGTCCGAACACATAAAAAGCGGCTTGCGCTAATAGAACTGTGGCGTTTCATGCAGATTGGAGCGAAACGCCACGCATTTCCTGCATGATGGTTGCGCCGCCAAACCGAAATATACATTTATTCCCAGCATACAAGAATTTCCACAAGTAATAGCTGTCAGCGCGATAAATAACCGCCATCTACCGGAATCACTGCCTTATGCTTTTTCCAATCCTTATAAAACAGAATCGTCACTGCCAGACACATTCCCTCAGATGCCAGAGATGCCAGCCAGATACCATTTTCTCCAAACAGCCTGGACATTACTGCCAGGGAGACAAGCAGCAGTACAAAGCTTCTGCATAGTGATATGAAAAAAGAATACCCGGATCTGTCAATTGCAGTAAAAAAGCCGCTGATTAGAATATTGTACCCCATAATAAAAAATGACAGGCAATAAAGTCGCAGGGCTGCCACGGTATAGTCAAATAATCCGGCATTTTCCCTTTCTAAAAAAACCGTTACCAAAGCCTGAGGGGCCAGTTGGATACCAAATACCATGAGAGAAGAAAGCAGAAATACCGTAATAATTCCATACCGCAGAACTTTTTGAAAATTCTCCTGTTGTCCGGCTCCACAGAAAAAACTGATAAGAGGCTGGCACCCTTGGGTAATACCGGACATGGTATTTCCGGCAAAAGTAAAAATATAAGCTAACACCGTGTAGCAGATAATTCCTTCTTCTCCTATTACTCTTAAAATAAAGGCATTAAATAGAAAAATTGTAAGACCGCCGCCAAGTTCCATAAAACAGTTGGGAATACCGATTTCGATAATTTGTTTATAGATTCCAAACTTCCATGAAAACCTTTGAATTCGGAGTTTTTCCCTATGGGTTGCAAAATAAAGCAGAAAAATAGAGGTAGAAATGACCTGAGATAATCCGGTAGCCAGCGCTGCCCCGTCAATCCCCATCCCCATTTTCATCACAAACAGATAGTCCAGTACCACATTGGTGATTCCGCAGGAGGCAACGCCGATGGCTGTCAAATGAGGCGCTCCGTTTGCCTTAACCTGAACCTCCAGATTATAGGAAACAATAAAGAACACGGCAAAAACAGCAATCCAGCCCACATAGCTTTTTACATACTCCAGGGTCATGTCCGTTGCTCCTAAAAAGGCGGCTGCCTCCTCCAGATGAAACAGCACAGCCACTGTAATCAGCAGTCCCAGGATCGTTACCACCGCCAGATTCCGGCTGAAGATTTCCCTGGCTTCCCGAAGATTTCCTCTTCCTAATGCAAAAGAAATCATAGTAGAGGCTCCTGTTGCAAACAGAAGCCCTACTGCAAATACGAAATTGTTAAAGGGCATGGACAGATTAACCGCTGCCAGGGCCTCTGGCCCAACCCCTTTTGCAACAAAGAAGCCATCCACAATGGTGTAAAAAGCAAAAATCCACATTGACAGGATTGAGGGCACAATAAACTTTAAAAATCTCTTTACCGGTCCCTGGCCCTTATTTTCTTTCATCCCCATTCAGTTGCTCTCATAATGCTGCGGAACAATCTTTTTTTCTGCCACATAGTGTTCAAACCATATATATCCTACAGACTTTCCCGGTTCTGCTACTAAAGAATGATCCAGTCCGGCTTCCACATAGCTGAATTCGTGTTCTTCGTGATGTACGGATTCATCCTCAACCGTAAAGGTAAAATCCGATCCCGGCAGGGTGTAATTCCACTGCGCTACTTCTCCATGCCCTCTTTCTTTAGTGCCTTCCCCCTCTGCCTTTACAATTCCCATTAGGACTCTTGCCAAATTGCCGTCGCTGATAACGGTCCAGCTCTGAGTGTGAGGCCCCTTGCAGCTCTGATCGTAGGGTTCCAGCTGAGAAAAGGTTTTAAAGCTGGGGAGTACCATATGGGTATCCTCATAAGCAATCACATCGGATTCCAGCATATCCACTATCCACAGGGCGATTTCCAGATCCTCTGCCGCATAAATAGAGAATTTTTCTTTGTCAAAGTTTGGAATATAAAAGCTTAATTCTTTAATATTGTAGGCTTCCTTCTCTCCGCATACATAACCGGTACCATTTACAAAGCTGAATACCTGAATCTTGTCGGAAAATGTCTCAGGAACAATTCTATGTCCGGCTTTAATCACGCATTTATAAGTCTTTACCAGAGGATAAACACCCTTTAATACCTCGGTCTGTGCATATCCGTCACAAAATTCCAACGGAATCTGATTCTTTTTTGCAATATCGATGGCCATTTTATTCTCTCCCTTCTAATTCTGCTTTTGTTAATTCAATCTCAAACCAAACGTAGTTTACATGCTCGTTTTCCTTTATTTCAATGGCGTGTTCAATGTTGGTGGGGATAAATGCCCAGTCCCCTTCGGTCAACTCAATTTCCTCGCCTGCGGCCCGGTAGATAAACCTGGTTCCTTCCATTCCGTAATACCATTGATACAGGTTGTGATGACTGTGGGGTTTTGCCGCGTTGGGACCTTTTCCGATAATTGCTCCCATGGTCATCCTGGTAAGAAAATCTGTATCCAAAATAGAATATGCCTTGATTGCCTCCGGGCGAAAGCCTTCAATATACTGAATACAGTTGCTGATAGGATTAAATCTGGGCAGGGAAATATGCCATTTCTGGAATTTCTCCTTGTCCTCCGGCAGCATCACGCATACCAGCTGTAGAAATTCCATATCCGTTACTGCGTGAAGTTCATTTGTCTCCAAATCCATGTTAGGGATAAATACGGACGGTTCTTCAATATTAAATGCTTTATTGGGCGTAACTACAAATCCCTCGCCTTTGGTAAAATAGTAGATTTGAGTCCTTTCTCCAAATGTCTCCAAATTTACGACGGTTCCGGCATCTACCTGGCACTTATATGTATATACTCCATCTACCATTCCCGGCAGCATCTCTGCACGCCGGATACCGTTCCCCAAGTCCGTCATTACCATCTGATCCTTTTTCTGATACTTAATAATTCCCATACTTGCTCCCTTCCAAATTAGGCTGTTTTCTTTTTGTTATTCGTGTTAATCATATGCTTTCCCAGCTTCTTTTCCAAAATTCCCTGAAGTTTACTTAAAATAGAGCTGAAAATCAGATAAACTACTGCGACTTCCAGATACAGCCATAAAGGCTCAAAAGTCATTGCCACAATCTGCTGACCAATCTGGAAAATTTCCCTTACAGTTAAAATTGCAGTCAAAGAGGTATCTTTTAACAAACTGATAAACATATTTCCCAGGGAAGGAACTGCAATCAGTGCTGCTTGGGGAACAATTACATGTGTCAATGTCTGGATCTTTTTAAGCCCCAATGCATGGCTGGCTTCCCACTGTCCTTTTGGAATAGACTGAAGGGCAGCCCGGATAATCTCAGAGTTGTAAGCCCCTTCGCTGATTACCAGACCAATTACTGCTGATATAAAAGGAGAAAATACGATGCCAATTCTGGGAAGGCCATAAAAAATTACAAACAACTGCACCAGCAGCGGAGTCCCCCGGATCACCCATACGTAAAACTGAGCGATTAAGGACAGCATTTTTATTTTTGACAGTCTCATCATTGCTACAATAAATGCCACTACCATGCCCAACACAAATGAAATCAATGTCAATGGCACGGTTGTAAGCAAACCTGCTTTCATCAACGGCCAAAATGAATCGGCCAATATTCCCAATATCCTGCCCATCTGTCAACTCCCCCTTCCTTAAGGTCAACTATTTATATACATTAATATTATCTGCTACTTCCTGGCCAAAGTATTTTACTGCCAATTCCTTGCAATAACCATCATCCAGCATTTCTTGAAGAATTTCATTGATTTTATCTCTTAAAGCAGTCTTATTACTGGTTAACATTCCGTAAATCTCAGAGTCTGTCGGATCCTCCGGCACATAGGTATCGACTATATGAACCTTTGCGTCGGGTTTTTCTCTCATATAGGTATTAAATGCAATCTGGGAGTTTACATGGCAATCAATTCTTTTCTGCTGAAGCAGTTCCATAGACTGATCCAGGGAAGCATCTGTCAGCTCAGCTCCGTAGGATCTTGCAATAGCTCCGTAGTCTCCGGTCAGTGCGTTTCCGCTGAGTTTTCCCTGAAGATCCTCCCAGCCCTTAATTTCTGTATTATCATCTGATACTACCAAAACAATGGGATCTTCACGATAAGCAATCGTACCGATTAAATCTGCGCCGCTGGCTAAATTTGCCTTGGTAACGCCGCAGAATACTACATCATAACGATCTGCCTGGAGTCCTGCAATAACGCCGTCCCATTTGCTGGCAATGCTCCACTCGACCTCTACTCCCATCCTTCTTGCAATTTCCTCAACAATTTCTACATCATATCCTTTTAATTTGCCATTATCGTTCATATCATTATAAACAAAAGGATTCCAGTTTCCCTCTGCTCCGGCCTTAATCTTTCCTGCTTCCATTACTTTCTGCAGAGAGTCATCCCCGGAAGATTCCTCCTGCTTCTCTGTCTCTGCCGCAGCAGTATCTGTTTCAGATCCGGCGGTTGTCTGGGGAGCAGCAGTAGTTGATGTCGTATTTCCTCCGGAACATGCGGTTAATGAAACTGCTATCATAGCTGCTGTCAATATTGTACTTATTCTGACTGTTTTTTTCATAGTTTTTGCTCTCCTTCTTTTATCTACGTATATGATTTAAAATACTTTCGAAGTCTGTCGATTCCTCGCCTGTCTGCCTCCGCAGGATCCATTTTATATCGATCCGCGGCAATTTCCTGTACCAAATAGCCCTGATAGTCATATTTTTTTAATGTTTCTATCATCCTGTCCAATGCAAATCCCCCGTCTCCCCAGACAAGATGATCATCTGTCCGGACATTCCGCTCCATGTCGATAAAGTGAAGATGGATCAGGTGCTCCCCAAAGGCATGAAACCAATCCTCCAGAGTTTCATTCTGATATCCCATAGCTACTGTATCCACCATGATTTCCAGATTCTTGTGAGCAATCGTTTCCCAGATTTTTTTCACCTTTTCCAGAGTATCTCCTATATGAGATTCCAGAGATGTTAAGGACTCAAGGGCCAGGATAATTCCTTGTTCTTTGGCAGTCTCTGCTAACTCTCCAAGAGTCTCAACGGTACGGTCCATCTGATCGCTTTCTTCCTCCTGGTCATATCCCCATCCAGAGTTGACTGTCATAATTTTTGCTCCCAGTTCGGCAGCAGCTTTTATTCCATTTTTAAAATAATTTTTTCCTTTTTCATAGGTTTCCTTATCCGGACTGGCATATTGAAACTGCCACGAAAAGCTGGAACTAGTTACAGAAACAAGTGTAATTCCATATCCTTCTACCATTCTTCGGATGTGTTTGCAATCTTCATACCGCAACCGATCCAAATAAAAATGAGGCGGCCCCAGCCACAGCTCCAGGCTCTCAATTCCCTGCTTTTGCTGCTGCTGCAAAAAATATGGAAAAGACCAGCTCCGATAATGCTGATTCATAGCAGCCACCTGCTTCCATGAAAGATCCTCTGTCACAAAAGCCTCCCTCCTGTATGTCCCAGTCCCAAAAATCCCTGGTAACCCTGGTGCAGAATTTGTTCCGCAAAATAATCCTCTCCCCAAAGGCCATTTACATACTCATACCCTGCAAAAAACAGTCAGCATGTGAAGGTAAATCTATCACATGCTGACTAATGATTATTGCGTTATATTTATCCATATATTCTCTATTCTTCACACAAATCTGCTATTATCTCTTCCACTGTCTCAATTCGATGGCAGCGGTAAGCATTGGCTCCGCAAAATAGTAAGGCATCTTCTATCTGGCCTTTGGCGGCACGGATTAGTGCCCTGGTGATACAATAAGGAATTTCCGCCGGATTGCAATGTTCCAGACAAGAAAAGCAATGAGAAATTTTTTCTTTTTCCCTTAATATCTTTTCTACAAAAGGATTTTTAATAGCACGGCCGGGCATGCCAACCGGACTCTTTATAATAATAATATCTTCTTTTTTAGCGTTTATATAAGACTTTTTGTAAGATAATGGAGCATCACATTCTCTGGTTGTAACGAATCTGGTGCCTACCTGAACACCGTCTACTCCAAGCTCCATATGGTGTTCCATATCATCTCTGCTAAACACTCCTCCAGCGCTGACCACAGGGATTTTGCTGTTATATTTTTTTTCATATTGGAAGAGCACTTCTTTAATTTTGAGGATTTCTTCATCATAAAAATCTTGACGGTAAGTTGATGATACATCTTCTGTGTCCGCGCCATATCTGCTCAAATCCTCTCTGGAAAATCCCAGATGGCCTCCTGCCAGAGGGCCTTCAATCACTACCATATCGGGGATACACTGATATTTTCTGTCCCACATGCGGCAAATAACCGATGCCGATTTAGCAGAGGAAACGATAGGGGAAATTTTAGTTTTACTGCCTTTTACATACTCTGGCAAATTAATTGGAAGCCCTGCACCGGAAATGATAATGTCTGCTCCCGCAAGGACTGCTGTCCGGACATAATTACCATAATTTTTTGTAGCAGCCATAATGTTAAATCCTAAAACGGGTTTTATCGCCGTCCTGTCGGATTCTGCGATTTCACGGGCTTTTTTTAATTCTGCGGCAATGGCACGTAAATTGGCTTTTTCCGGATCTGCCTCAAACTCCGGATCCTGAAATCCGATCTGTGCCGTAGAAATAATTCCCATTCCTCCAGCCTTTGCCACTGCTCCGGCAAGACCTGAAAGACTGATTCCAACCCCCATGCCGCCTTGAATAACCGGATTTTTTACGACTAAATCTCCTATTTGTAATGGATTATACTTCCCCATAAGCTTACATTCTCCTAAATCTTTCGTAGCGAAGAGCCGCTGCCTGATCTCCGCTTATTCCTTGATATTCGTCGAAAAATACCCTCATAGCTGTATCTATCTTTTCCGCTATCTCAGAAAGGTTCTCTAGGCTGGCCGGATTCCTTTCTGGTACTATATATTCTATTAGATTTAATTCCTTTAAATCTCTGGCCGTCATTTTCATGCTTCTGGCAGCCTCCGGGGCTTTTTTACTGTCTTTCCACAAAATAGAAGCAAATCCCTCTGGAGAAAGCACAGAATATATACTATTTTCCAGCATCCATACTTGATTTGCCACTGCCATTGCCAAAGCTCCTCCGCTGCCTCCTTCTCCGATTACTATAGAAAGAATCGGAGCCTTGATAGCAGACATTTCAAACAGGTTTCGAGCAATGGCCTCACTCTGTCCCCGCTCTTCCGCTTCAAGACCGCAAAATGCTCCAGGCGTATCCACAAAGCATATTATTGGGCGTTGGAACTGCTCTGCCTCTTTCATCAGGCGAAGTGCTTTTCGGTATCCTTCCGGAGACGGCATGCCAAAGTTTCTTTTTATATTATCTTTAGTATTACGTCCTTTCTGCTGTCCGATTACAGTAACCGGAATTCCATGGAACATGGCAATACCGCCTACGATTGCGCCGTCATCTCTAAAATACCTGTCGCCATGAAGCTCCATAAAATCATCAAAAATTTTTTCAATATAATCTAAAGCAGTAGGGCGATTTGACTTTCTGGAAAGGATCACTGTGTCCCAAGGAGTTTTGCCAGAATAGTCTTTCTTCTCAGATGCGATAGACAAATTGCTGGAAAATTCTTTTAGAGCTTTGGAATTCTTATTACTGCTGACACTATTTATACCTGTGTAGTAACGGTTTTCATGAATCTCCAAAATCCTCGCCAAAGTATTTTTCAGTTCACGGCGCTCTACTATTTTATCCACAAACCCATGCTCTAATAAAAATTCTGATCTTTGAAATCCTTCGGGAAGCTTTTGCCCTATAGTCTGTTCAATGACTCTGGGACCTGCAAAACCAATAAGCGCCTTGGGTTCTGCCAAGATAATATCTCCCAACATAGCGAAACTGGCTGTAACACCACCGGTAGTCGGGTCTGTCAAAATCGTAATGTAAAGCTGGCCTGCTTCCTGGTGACGCTTTAAAGCCGCGGACGTTTTTGCCATCTGCATCAAAGAAACCATACCTTCCTGCATTCTGGCACCACCGGAACAAACAAAAAAAATTACCGGTAGCTTTTCTTTGGTAGCCCGTTCCACTGCACAGGTGATTTTTTCTCCTACAATATATCCCATACTGCTCATCAAAAATCTGGCATCACACACGCCAATTACTGCCGGATGTCCGTCAACAACACCCTTTCCAGTGACAATTGCCTCATTAAGCCCTGTTTTTTGTCTTGCAGCCAAAACTTTTTTTTCATATCCCGGAAAATCTAAAGGATTAGAAAACTCCATTTCCTTGTTCCATTCTTCGAATTTTCCCTCATCCACAATCATCTCAATTCTTCTTCGGGCATGAACACGGAAATAACCGCCGCATTTAGGACATACATAGTAATTATTCTTTACATCCTCGATATAAATAGGCTGGCGGCACTTGTTGCATTTGCGCCACAGTCCTTCCGGGATATTTGGTTCTTCCTCAGATTTAAACGACTTGTATTTAGCGTCAATCCGTGTATACGTTTTTTTAAACATATCCTTTAACATAACATGTTTCCTTTATTTACAATATTCTGGAAAATAGGTTGGAATGAAACCAGTATCTGTTTTTCCTTCTTCAAATGCCGGGTTATTTAAAATTTCATATTGAAAATCCAGGTTCGTATCGATTCCTTCAATAATCAGCTCACCCAAAGCGCTACGCATCTTAGCGATAGCCTCTTCTCTGTCCTTACCGTGTACAATTAGCTTCAACAGCATGGAGTCATAATTGGCCGGTACTTTATAATCACTGTAAATATGAGTATCTACCCGAACTCCATTTCCTCCCGGCACATGAATATTAGTGATTCTTCCGGGACATGGTATAAAATTTTTTTTTGGATTTTCCGCATTTATTCGACATTCAATTGCATGCCCTCTTAATTTTACCTGATCTTGAGCAACGCTTAAGGGATTTCCTTCCGCTACTAAAATCTGCTCTTTAATTAAATCAAATTCGGAAACCATCTCTGTAACCGGATGTTCTACCTGGATTCTGGTATTCATTTCCATAAAATAAAAATTCTTATGTTTATCTAAAAGGAATTCTATTGTTCCTGCATTTTCATAGCCTACCGCCTTGGCCGCACGGACTGCAACGGCACCCATTTTTTCTCTTAGCTCTTGAGAAATGGCGGTGCAGGGAGATTCTTCCAAAACCTTCTGATGCCTTCGCTGTATGGAGCAGTCTCTCTCTCCCAAGTGAATCACATTGCCGAATTTATCTGCCATAATCTGAATTTCCACGTGCTTTGGCTGTTCGATATATTTTTCAATATACATGGTATCATCAGAAAAACCTTTTATAGATTCCTGCTGAGCATTTTGAAAATTCATAACAAAATCGTCCTCTTTCCAGGAAACCCTCATACCTTTTCCTCCTCCTCCGGAGGAAGCTTTAATCATTACAGGAAAGCCAATTTTCTTGGCAAATTCCAGCCCCTTTTCTACTGTGAATACCGGCTCTTTCGTTCCCGGAACTACTGGTATTCCAGCCTCCATCATGGTCTTTCTTGCTTCAGATTTATTTCCCATCTTGTTGATAATTTCTGCAGATGGCCCAATAAATGTAATATTACATTTTCCGCAAAGTTCTGCAAATTTGGCATTTTCAGAAAGAAAACCAAATCCTGGATGGATGGCATCCGCTTTCATAGCCACCGTGGCAGTCAGAATCCGTTCCATATTCAAATAACTCTGTGAAGAAGGCGCCGGGCCAATACAGATTGCTTCATCGGCTAAAAGGGTATGAAGGGCATCCTTGTCCACCTCGGAATATACCGCAACTGTTTTAATTCCCATTTCTCTGCAGGCCCGGATAATCCGAACCGCTATTTCGCCCCGATTGGCAACCAAAATTTTTTGAAACATGGCTCTCTCCTAACCAATCATAAATGTCAATTCTGCAGCTACCGCAACTTTGTTGTCCACTGTAGCAGTAGCTTTTCCCACACCTACCGGACCCTTTTGTTTAATAATTTCACATTCCAGTCGAAGCCGGTCTCCCGGTATTACTTTACGTTTAAATTTAGCATGATTAATCGCACCGAAGTAAGCAATTTTCCCTTTATTTTCCTCCAATCCCAGGATAGCGACTGCTCCGGTCTGGGCAAGAGCTTCCACAATAAGTACTCCGGGCATTACCGGTTCTTCCGGAAAATGCCCGGCAAAAAACGGTTCATTATATGTAACGGATTTATATCCCACAGCTCTTATCCCCGGCTCTAATTCTTCAATACAATCAATCAAAAGAAACGGATGGCGGTGGGGAATAATTTCTTGAATTTCTTTGATTCCCAGCATAAAATTACCTCCTTTGCAATCGTACAGATTACCGGATGCGGAATAAAGGCTGGCCGTATTCTACCACATCCTCGTTGTTTACCAGAATTGCCTCTACCACACCATCAAAATCACTTTCGATTTCATTCATCAGCTTCATTGCCTCAATAATTCCCAATACCTGCCCCTTCTTTATTTGATCCCCTACCTTGACAAAATCCTCTGAGTCTGGTGACGGAGCACTGTAAAAGGTTCCTACCAAAGGAGAATTGACTATATTATCAGAACCAATATTACTTTTTACAGAAAGTTCTTCTATTCCTGACTGTAATATGCCTGTCGCGGAAGCTGCCTGAGTTATCGGTTCCGGGCCAACAGTTCCTCCTACAATTACAGTTTCTTTTTCTCTTTTTAAAGCAATTTTAATATTGCCCTCCTCTAATTCAAAGCTGCTCAGACCGTAATCGGAAACTGCCTGAATCAATTTCATAATTTCATTAATTTCCATAATTCCCTCCCAAATCTACTGAAATTTCTTCACAATCAGGCTGGCATTATGTCCTCCAAAACCCAAGGAATTACTGATAGCATAGTGAACATCCATGGAAATGCCTTCTTTCATGGTGTAATCCAAGTCACACCCTTCTCCCGGAATTTCCAGTCCAGCGGTAGCATGAACAAAGCCATCTTCAATGGATTTTACACAGGTAATAAATTCTACTCCTCCTGCTGCTCCAAGCAGATGTCCGATCATAGACTTGGTAGAATTTATTTTTACCCTGTATGCATGATCTCCCAGCGCCATCTTAATAGCCTTTGTCTCAAATAAATCATTATGATGAGTACTGGTTCCATGGGCATTCACATAATCAATATCTTCCGCTTTGATTCCTGCATCTTCTATGGCATTTACCATGGCTCTTGCCGCTCCGCTTCCGTCCTCTGCAGGAGAAGTAATATGGTAGGCATCACAAGTTGCACCATAGCCTGCTACCTCTGCCAGAATTTTTGCGCCTCTTGCCTGTGCATGCTCTAAAGATTCCAGGATTACCACTCCCGAACCTTCACCCATAACAAAACCATCTCTGTTTACATCAAAAGGTCTGGAAGCATGTTTCGGATCCAAGGAAACAGAAAGGGCAGTAAGAGCCGTAAATCCAGCTACTCCCAGAGGAGTAATACTGGCTTCTGTACCGCCTGCTACCATTACATCCGCCTCTCCGTACTGGATGGAACGGAAAGCTTCTCCAATAGAATGGGTACCGGTAGCACAAGCAGTTACTACATTGATACACTTTCCTTTTAACCCAAATTGAATAGCCACGTTTCCGGCTGCCATATTGCTGATCATCAAAGGGACCAATAATGGATTCACTCTGGAAGGACCTTTTTCCAAAAGCTTTTTATAATCTTTCTCGATAGACTGAAGGCTTCCAATGCCAGATCCAACACTCACCCCTATTCGGTAAGCATCTTCCTTTTCTATCTGAATACCTGAATGATTTAACGCTTCTTTGGCAGCCGCTACAGCATATTGTGAAAAAGCTTCCATCCTTCTGGCCGCCTTGGGATCCATATATTTCTTAGGATCAAAATCCTTAATTTCTGCCGCCAGTTTTGCCTTATACTCAGCAGTATCAAAATATGTGATTGGACCGAAACCCAGTCTTTTCTCTTTTAAACCCTGCCAAAAGGATTCTACATTATTTCCGATAGGGGTAATTGCCCCCATACCGGTTACAACTACTCTTCTGCTCATTATCTGATCTCCTTCATTTCCACCTGAATTACATTGCCATTCCGCCGTCTATGCTGATAACCTGACCGGTAATATATTTTGCCTTATCAGATGCCAAAAATACTGCCATATTCGCAATGTCTCCGGTTTCTCCAAAATGTCTCATAGGAATCTGATCCTCTGCCGCAGCTTTTACTGTTTCCGAAAGTACTTCTGTCATCTCAGTCTTAATAAATCCCGGCGCAATGGCATTAACAGTAATTCCCCGGCTGGCCATCTCTCTGGCAGCCGCCTTGGTAAGACCGATTACTCCTGCTTTGGAAGCGCTGTAATTAGCCTGGCCCATATTTCCCATAACTCCGGAAACCGAAGAAATATTAATAATTCTTCCGCTCTTCTGTTTGATCATCTGGCGGGAAATATGTCTAATACAATTAAATGCACCTTTTAAATTTGTATTTAATACCAAATCAAAATCTTCTTCTGACATTTTCATTAAAAGGTTGTCACGGGTAATTCCTGCGTTATTTACTAAAATATCCACATGTCCGTATGTTTTTATTACATGTTCCATCAGAGCTGCCGCCTTTTCAAAATCAGATACATCACACTGATAAGCCTCGGCTTTGCCTCCTGACTCCATAATCTTTTGTACCACCTCTTTTGCCTTTTCGGCAGAACCATTATAATTGACAATAATTACGGCGCCTTCCTCTGCCATGGAAAGTGCAATTTGCCTTCCGATTCCCCGGCTTGCTCCGGTGATTACTGCTACTTTATTTTCCAGACTGTTTTTCATTATGAAAGCGCCTCCACTACCTTTTCAATATCTTCCAGTTTTTCCACATTCAGAGTTTTTACATCCCGGCTGATCTTTTTTACAAATCCGGTCAAAGTCTTTCCCGGCCCAATTTCAATAAAGGTATCTACATTGTCTTTTATCATCGCTTCCACACTTTGCTGCCAACGGACAGAAGAAGAAACCTGTTTTATTAACAAGGGCTTTACATCCTTTTTATCAGTTATGTAGGAAGCAGTTACATTGGATACGTAAGGGATCTTCGGATTAGAAATTTCTATACTGTCCAATACCGTTCCAAGCTTTTTCCCTGCTTCTATAAGCATCTTAGAATGGAAAGGACCGCTGACATTAAGCATTAATGCACGCTTTGCACCTGCTTCTTTTAATTTTTCACATGCCGCTTCCACGGCTTCCTTTTTTCCGGAAATAACAATCTGCCCTGGGCAGTTATAATTGGCAATCCACACATCTTTCATAGAAGAAAGTGTTTCCTCAATCTTTTCCGCATCCAGAGCCAAAATTGCCGCCATAGCTCCGATCCCTACCGGTACGGCCTCCTGCATCAGGATTCCTCTCTGGCGGACTGCCCGGATGGCATCATCAGCATTTATCACTCCTGCCGCTGTTAAAGCGCAATATTCTCCCAGACTTAAACCTGCTGTGACATCCGGATAAATTCCTCTTTCCTCCAATACCCTCATTATAGCAATACTGGTAGTTACCATTGCTGCCTGAGTATATTCTGTAATATTTAACCGTTCATTTTCCTCAAAGCAAAGTTTGGGAACAGAAAAACCTAACAAATCGGTAGCTCTATCAAAAATATGACGGCCAATTTCTGTTTTATAAAAATCTTTTCCCATACCGCATATCTGAGCTCCCTGTCCAGGAAAAATAAATGCGATTCTGCTCATTTTAAAACTCCTTCTAGCACCTATTAACATCCCAGCAATATGGATGCCTGCTCCATCATTTCCTCAATCATTTCTTTACAAGTCATTTTCCTGTTAATCATACCTGCAATTTGGCCTGCCATAACAGTACCGTTTTTAACATCGCCTTCCTGGACCGCTTTTCGCAGAGCCCCTAAAGTCAAATATTCCAATTCTTCAAAAGTTTTTCCTTCTTTCTCCAATTTTAAATATTCCCGAGTCATTTGATTTCGCAGACAGCGGATTGGATGGCCGTGAGATCGTCCGGTAACAATAGAATCAATATCGCTTGCCTTAATTAATCTTTGTTTGTAATTTTCATGCACAGTGGATTCTTTTGCTACTACAAACCGTGTGCCTATCTGAACTGCTTCAGCCCCCAGCATAAATGCTGCTGCGATTCCTCTTCCATCTGCAATCCCTCCTGCAGCAATTACAGGAATTGACACTGCATCTGCAATTTGCGGAACAAGAGTCATAGTGGTCAGTTCACCGATATGGCCTCCAGATTCCATTCCCTCCGCAACTACTGCGTCTGCCCCCATTCTCTCCATTCGCTTTGCCATAGCAACGGAAGCTACAACCGGAATTACTTTAATACCGGCCTTCTTCCACAGATTCATATACTTTTCCGGATTTCCGGCACCGGTAGTAACTACCTTTATACCTTCCTCTACCACCACTCTGGATACATCCTCTGCATGAGGACTCATCAGCATAACATTAACGCCAAAGGGATTTTTAGTAATCTCTCTAACCCTGCAGATTTCCTCCCTAACGACTTCTCCCGGTGCATTTGCCCCGCCAATTAGTCCCAGGCCTCCTGCCTCAGATACAGCCGCCGCCAAATTGTGCTCCGCTACCCAAGCCATACCACCCTGGATAATCGGATTTTCAATTTCCAATAATTCTGTAATTCTCGTCTTCATTATGCTTCAGCACCTTTTGATTTTAAATAATCCATTACCTTTCCTACAGTAGTCAACCCTTCTAACTCTTCAGAGGGAATCTCAATAGAATAAGTATCTTCCAGCGCCATTGCAAGCTCAAATAAATCTAAAGAATCTGCTCCTAAATCCTCTTTAAAGGAAGCTTCTTCTGTAATAATTTCTCCTTCTACTCCTAACTGATCTGCAATAATCTCTTTCATCTTTTCTAACATAAACGTATTCTCCTTCTTGATAAATAATATTAAATAAAAATTTTTACCACGTTAAAAGAACTGCTCCCCAGGTAAGACCTGCTCCAAAGCCTGACAGCACCAAATTATCCCCTGATTTTAACTCTCCGCTCCGATTCAATTCATCCAAAAGAATAGGAATAGATGCGCCGGAAGTATTTCCATAACATTCAATATTCATAGGAAATCTATCCAAGGGAAGTTTTAGCCGCTTTGCCACAGACTCAATAATCCGGTAATTTGCCTGATGAAGAATAAAATAAGAAATCTTTTCCTTTTTTTCATCCGTCTCATGAAGAAGCTGGCTAATGCATTCCGGTACCTTTTTGACTGCAAATTTAAAAACTTCCTGACCATTCATAGACAGATAGCCCATTTGAGATTCCTTTCCCAACAAAAAATTTCCATTGGAACGAGCCATACAAGTCAAAACTTCTGCCCTGCTGCCATCAGAACCCATGATAAAGTGACGAATTCCTGCCGGCTTTTCATCATCCTTTTGCTCTGCCCGGATAATCACGGCTCCTGCTCCGTCTCCAAAAAGGACGCAAGTGCTTCTATCCTTCCAATCTACCATCTTGCTCATTACATCTGCACCAATTACCAATGCATTTTTATAAATTTCAGATTTTAAAAATGCATATGCAGTATTTAAGGCAAACAAGAATCCGGAACATGCAGCGCTTACGTCATAGGCGGCAGCATGTTTTCCTCCTATCATTCTCTGTACCTCACAAGCTGCACTGGGAAAAAAATGATCCGGAGAAGAAGTGGCCACCAAAATCAACTCTAAATCCTCCGCTTTCATATTCGCATCTGACAAGGCCTTTTTCGCTGCTTCCGACGCCAATTCGGCCGTGGTCAGCTCTTCTGTGATTCGTCTCTCCCCAATTCCTGTTCGACTGCGAATCCATTCATCGCTGGTATCCACAATTTTCGCCAAATTCTTATTGGTAATTATTTTTTCCGGAACATAGGATCCGGTCCCCACAATTTTTGTTATCCTCATATTTGTCTTCCTGATCTTTGCATATATACTATTATTTTAATCTCAAATATTTTGAATACCAAAGTAATAATATATAATAGTTTCCGTTTTGTCAAGAGTTATTTTTCTAAGTTTTGGGATAACCAATCGTATTGACAGAAAGCGCTTGCTATGCTAATGTATTAATATAAATACTTGTTCGTTATGGTCGGCATTTTGATGTACTCAAATTTTTACAGGAGGGATAAACTTATGAAAACTACCGGCGTTATCCGTAAATTAGACGAACTTGGAAGAATCACCTTACCCATTGAGCTGCGGAGAAGCCTGGATCTGGATGTGAAAGATGGTCTTGAAATCACAGTTCAGGATGACTGTATTATCCTTCGTAAGGCAGAAGCAGGAGACGTATTTAACGGAAGAACCAAAGATTTAATCGAATATGAAGGTAAATACATATCTAAATCCACGATTCTGGAGCTTGTTGAATTAGCTGGATTAAAAGTTGTAGAATAATAAAGAGGGTGTCTTTCGCTGTGAATCAAAAAGAATCATTTCATACCGAAGGACACCCTCCCTTTGTTTCACTATTTGAGGTATAAATATGAAATTAGCTTTTAGTTCTCTGGCATGCCCATCCTATAATATAGATAAGCTGATTCATACAGCCAAAGATTACGGTTTTGACGGAATTGAATTACGAACTTTAGAAAATACCACAAACATTTGGGAATTAGAGGATTTTTATCCTTGTAATCTTTCCGCAACCAGTTCTAAATTTAAAGAAGCCGGACTTTCTGTAGCAGTAATTGGAACCAGCATATCTTTCGCGAAACCAGAGTCAACACATAGAAACAATCAGTTTCAAATTTTAAGAAAATTCTGTGAGATTGCTAAAGCGCTTTGTTGTCCTTACTTACGTGTCTTTGGAGGGCCTATTCCAGAAGGGCAAACTTATGAAGAAGTTTTGGCACGTGATATTAATAACTATAAAACAGCTGTCAATATTTCTAATACATATGGCATCAAGCTGCTTTTTGAAACCCATGATGATTTCAGTACCTCTGATACAATTCTTCCTCTGTTGAAAGGTATTGATAAAGAAGTGGGGATCATATGGGACATCTTGCATCCCTATCGTTTCGGTGAACCTATGGAAGTCACCTATAAAAATCTTATGCCGTATGTAAATCATGTACACATTAAAGATTCTCTTACTTATTCCAAAAAAGGCTTTGATATCGTCCTTCCGGGCCAAGGAAGTATTCCGATTATACTTGCTCTTTCACTTTTAAAAAATTTCGGCTATGATGGATACCTCTGCTTTGAATGGGAAAAATATTGGCATCCTGAAATTGTTGAAGCCCATATTTCCCTTCCTTATTTTATAAACTATATAAAAAAAGTGTCCCAAGAGTCATTTTGACCTACAGGACACTTTTTAATCAACCGGCATTTTATAGTAATGCCTGATATACATCTCTTTTGCTGACTCCTCTGTCTTTTGCTACCAATTTCATAGCCTCTTTTCGATCCTTCCCAAGGGACTCATAATATGACATATGCTCCTTTAAAGACATTCCTTCCCAGGATTCCTTCTCTTCCTTTTGGATTTCTTCCACAGATTTTCCCTGAATTACAATAACGTATTCTCCTTTTGGCTCCTCCGTTCTGTAATATTCTAAAACCTGGGATAAAGAGGAAGAAAAAGCAGTTTCATACTTTTTGGTTAATTCTCTGCAAATAGTAATTTTTCGTTCTCCCAGTGTCTGATATAAATCTTCTAACGTTTTTACTAAATGATGAGGCGCTTCATAGATAACGATAGTCCTGGTTTCTCTCTTTAATTCATCCAGAATCCATTGACGTTCTTTTTTATCTGTTTTTTCTGACGGTAAAAAAGCCTCAAAGCAAAATCTTCTGGTAGGAAGCCCCGACATAGTAAGAGCCGTAATACAGGCAGCAGGCCCTGGAAGGGAAGTTACTGTAATTCCCGATTCATAGCACTGCTTTACCAGCTCTTCTCCGGGATCTGAAATCCCGGGAGTCCCAGCATCCGTAATCAGGGCAATATTTACCCCTTTCCTCATCTGATCTACCAAATATCTGGCCTTGTCTATCTTATTATATTCATGATAACTGGTCATAGGAGTCTTAATATCAAAATGATTGAGCAGCTTAATACTGTGGCGGGTATCCTCAGCCGCAATTAAATCTACTTCCTTCAAAGTCTTTAACACTCGAAACGTAATATCTTCCAGATTTCCAATGGGGGTAGCACACAAGTAAAGTATTCCTGCCATTTTAACTCCTTCTCAATATCCATAGATATCGTAAATTTCATCTGTATAAACCCCAGGCTCCTTATAAACCACAATGGGAGCTTCCACCTTAATCATAGATCGCCCGCCTCTTACGGCCTCTATAAGAACCATATTGGCATCTCTGTCAATAAACGGATGGACAAATTTCATTCGTTTGGGTTCCAGCTTATATTTTTTTAGTACCGTAATAATTTCTATAAGTCTGTGAGGTCTGTGTACCATATAAAACCTTCCCCCTGGCTTTAACAGCTTTGCCCCTGCAGCTACTACATCTTCTAATGTACAAAGCACCTCATGTCTGGCAATGGCCTTTGGCATATCCGGATTTTTTAAACCATGTGCATCATTCATATAAGGCGGATTAGTAGTAATGACATCAAAAGAAGCCAGATCAAAAAGCTGTCCGGCTTCTTTTATATCTCCAATTACAATATCCACCTTTTTTTCCAGGTGATTATAAAATATGCTTCTGCGGGCCATGTCCGCCATTTCTTTTTGAATTTCTAAACCAGTAAAATGGCTTCCTTTAGATTTTGCTTCTAAAAGAATAGGGATAATCCCGGTTCCGGTTCCCAAATCTAAAACCGTCTCCCCCGGCTTTACTACTGTAAAACCAGATAAAAGCACTGCATCCATTCCGAAACAAAATGCCCCTTTATTCTGAATGATTCCGTACCCATTTCTCTGTAAATCATCAATGCGCTCGTTTTCCTTCAGACTTATTTCCATTCTGTTTCGATTTTCCTTCCTTTTTTTCTAACTCTTCCAACTGCTTTAGTTCCGCATCCTCCAGCTTATCCTGCTTTCCCTTCTTTTTTCGAGGCTTAAACCGAATATCCTCTACCCTATATTCTCGAATTTCTTTTTCATCATTTACATTAACAATAACCTTAACAATCTGGCGAAGTACATTAACGCTGTGAACTTCACCTTTAAAACCGTCATTAGTAGTAACAAAATCTCCAATGCCCGGAAGTTTACTGTTTAAAACCTGGTAAGTCTCCTCTTCATTCTTCAAACAGCACATTAATCTGCCGCAGACGCCGGATATCTTAGTAGGATTTAAAGATAAATTCTGTTCTTTTGCCATTTTAATAGACACCGGAACAAATTCTGAGAGATAAGAATGGCAACACAAAGACCTCCCACAGATGCCAATACCTCCCATAATTTTAGTCTCATCCCGGACTCCTACCTGACGCAGTTCAATCCTGGTCTTAAATACAGATGCTAGATCCTTTACCAGTTCTCTAAAATCTACTCTGCCATCAGCGGTAAAATAAAATAAAACCTTATTATTATCAAAGGTATATTCTGCATCAATAAGTTTCATTTCAAGCTCTCTCTTTTTAATCTTTTCCAGGCAGATTTTAAATGCCTCCCGTTCCTTTTCCTTGTTGCGTCTCTCAATCTCCTTATCTTCATGGGTAGCCATTCTAATCACTGGTTTTAAAGGTTGAATTACCTTTCCCTCTTCTACCTCCCTGGTTCCTAAAACCACATTTCCATACTCAATTCCTCTGGCAGTCTCTACAATTACATGATCCCCGTTTTTAATATCCTTGTCGCCGGGATCGAAAAAATATACTTTTCCGGCCGCCCGGAATCGGACTCCAATTACTTTCGTCATTTATCAATTCTCCTTCATTGCAATCAATAACAGCTCCATAGCCAGCTCCATATTTACATTGGCACGAAGTCTGATTCTGGCTTTTTCGATAGACTCTAAAATGGTCTCCAAACCCTGATAACTGCTGTTTTTACTCATATCATTAATAGAAAAATATTCTTCTTTAAAAATTAACAAATTCATATCTTTGGTGACCTTAAACATTAATACGTCTCTGTACCAAAGCTGCATAAAATCCAGACATTCATCTAGATTTAATCCTTCCTCCTTAAGTTTGCGTACCGTTTCCATAAGCTCTGCAATATCCATAGATCGAAGATGCTTTAACAGAGCAAGCATAGTTTGATAAACTGCCTGAAATTCCTTAGACTCGGCCAAATGTATTGCTTTTCCTAAATTTCCTCTGGCAAAGGCAGCATATACCTCTGCTGTATCTTCAGAAATCCCTTTCTCTTGAATCAAATATCTTTTAATATCTCCATCTTGAAGAGGTTTCAAGTTTAACTGCACGCAACGGGATAAAATAGTAGGAAGAAAGGCCTCTTTATTATCTGTTAAAAGAATAATAACTGCATAAGAGGGCGGCTCCTCAATAGTCTTCAATAAGGCATTTTGGGCCTGCCCTGTCATCTTTTCTGCCTCGTCCACAATATAAATTTTATAAGGGCTGCTATAGGGCCGAATAGATACTGTATCATTAATCTGATATCGAATATCATCTACTCCAATACTTCCAGATTTTTCATGAGATACATAAATTAAATCCGGATGATTATGAGAAAGTACTTGTTTACATCCATGACACTTAAGGCATGGAGAAAATGAATTTCCTTCCCGTCTTTCACATAAAAGCATAAGGGAAAAAGCCTCTGCCAACGCCATCTTTCCCATTCCTTCTTCTCCGTTTAAAATATATGCATGAGAAACTTTACCAGTAGCGACTGCCGTAGTAAAATGTTTTTTAATAGCTTTTTGGCCCAATATATTTTCAAAAGTCTGCATTTATAAACTCCTTTATAAAAAGGGATTTTGCCCCTAACTACACTAAAGCCTGCATGGACAGTATATCACAAATCTTCCCTCTTAGAAAGGTTATTTATGATTATCCCACGGATTTCCTCAACTATAATATTTAAACAGATTTGAAAGTTTTCATTCTCATAAAATTTTTCGATCCCACATGCTTTTATCTTTTCATCACAAAAATCCTTTTCATCTGCCAGATATCTCCTGCATACTTCATCATAATGAGGATCTAACTGTATTTTTTCTCTGTCAAGGGCTCTTTGAAGCCGAAGTCCATTTTCAACTGTAATATAGAAAGGAACCAGACACTCCTTTCCAAAATATTGTCTGGTTTTTTCATAAGATTCCAAAGTTCCTATTATAAGATAATTTTCTTTTTTTATATCGATCTGACCATCATCTACAGTGAAATAATTCCACACTCCCATCATTGTCTGATAGGTACGACATTCGATAACTTTTCCGGCATCTAATAATCTCTGAAGATTTTCTTCAGTAGTAAAAAAGTACTCTCTCCCATTTTCTTCTCCAATTCGAATCGGACGGGTAGTATAAGGCACCACTGTTTTTAATTCCGGTATCCGTTCCAAAATTCTTTTAAACAAAGTATCCTTCCCCGATGCACTTTTTCCCATTAAATAAAAAATCTTTCCCATCTCATTCTCCCATCACTGTCTCAATATATTCTGCTTTCTTATCCTTAAGGCCCTGAACCGGTAGATTTCTTTTTTTATAATCCTGTATGATTTCTATTATTTTTTTATCCAGCTGTTCTCCAGGCACAATGACAGGAATTCCCGGAGGATATATATATATAAATTCTCCACTTATCCTTCCCTCTGCATTTTCTATTAGTATTCGATCTGTCTGGCTATTCCATGCCTGATTAATTCTCATACATGTTTTCTGAGACCATGGGAAATCATTCTCCATTTTTGAAAGTAATTTACTTTCCCAACTGATCTTTTCGTCTAAATATTTTAAAGCCTTAAAAAGTCTCTCAAACCCTTCTTTTCTGTCAAAGACAGAAGTTATGGCAAGAACATAATCCATATTGCTCATTTCCATTTCCAAGTGATATTGATTTCGTAAAAAGTCTGATAATTCTTTTCCATTCATATTTGTCCCTTTTACAGATAATATCAGTTTCGATAAATCAACATCATACACCCCTGATTTTCCGGAAAGCTCCCTCCCGGGAATTCGTATATGTTTTAATTTCTCTGCCTGAAGGCGGATATTACAAAGCTGCTCTGCAAGTAAATGAATCTTTTTTCCTTTATCCTCTGCCATTTTTCTGATGCACCAATCTATTCCTCCCATAAATATATAAGAAGGACTGCTGCTTTGATATATTTGGAGATATCGCTCTATTCTTTTTTCATCTGCATATCCCTTTTTCCAATGCATAATTGCAGTTTGAGTAAAAGAAGGTAATGTTTTATGAAGGCTTTGAATTACCACATCTGCACCTAAATCAAGAGCAGATTTTGGAAATTCTTCCTGACATGCAAAAGAAAAATGAGCACCATGAGCCTCATCCACAATTAACGGTATTCCATAACTGTGCACCACTTGAGAAATTCTTTTAATATCAGAAACAATTCCCTCATAAGTAGGAGAAACAATAATAACTGCCTGAATGTCCGGTTGTTTTTTTAAAGATTTATCCACATCTTCCGGCAATATTCCCCCTTGTATCCCAAATTCCGAAATATATTGTGGATAAACATATTCCGTATAAAGTTCATTGAGGAAAACTCCATGATAAACTGACTTATGACAGTTTCTACTTATCATAATAGTTCCCCCTGGCCTAGTTAAACCACAAACAACACTTAAAATACCTCCGCTGCTGCCATTTACCAAAAACCAAGATTTATCACTCCCATATATTTTAGAAGCTCTTTCCATTGCGTCCTTTAAAATTCCTTGAGGATGGTGAAGATTATCAAACCCCTCTATTTCTGTTATATCGATTTGAAAAGGATTAGGAAAATCCATTTTTTCTCTTTTATGTCCAGGCATATGAAAGGGATACATATCAGATTTTCCGTATTCCGTCAAACTTTCTAAAAGTCCTTTATTACTTTTTAAATTCACAATGCTACCTCTTTTATTTCTCATTAATCTATTCTATAATAAAACAGAATGAGAATTATTTCAACAAGGGAGGAAGATCCTATGAGAACAGAAGAATTTAAAATGGAACGTCCAGGCCTGGTAAATCCCGGTGACAAAGTAAAAATCATAGAGCGGGATGGTACCAGCGGATATAGCTATATCATTGATCCGGCTGTTGCCATGTCCGGCTGTTATTCTAACCGGGATCGGATTCTCTCCGAATATGGAATTGTAAAAGATATTCGGGAAAATTCCAGAGGTTTCTATGTTATTGTTGAGTTTGATGAGTAAAAAATGGGGCAAAGCTGCCCCATTAAATTTACTACAAAAATTTTTTAAAATGCAGGAATAATAATAGAATTTGTTTCTGGCTGTCCTCCTATTGTTTCACTTGGCCGGCTATATGCTTCAGTTCCAGGACTCTGATTTCCAATAGTTTCTCCCGGCATAGGTATAGCCTCTGTAGACACTGCCGGCGGAATAGTTTCTGATGGCCTCTCTGGGACTATTGGCTCTTTTGTACTTTCACTTTCCTCTAAAGGCCTTTCTAAAGAGCCTTCCGTCCCTTGTTCTCCTACCGCTTCTCCGGTGTCAGTACCAGTAACTAGTATGCTTCCTGCAATCAGTTCTTTAGATATAGCAGAAAATTGAATAGCATTTGTTTCTAAGATCTCCCAATTTCCACTGAAAGCATCCCATCTGGAATCATGCTCATAACAGGTGATGGTATTATCATTTACTAACAAAAGTTCTAATGCTTTATTTTCATTTATATTTCCCTGTCGTATTCCCTGATCTTGTATCTTTTTTATGGTTCCGTCTAATCCGATTGTTGCAATCTCACCATAACCTGATTTCCAACTTACCGGATAATATTCCCCATAAATTGTTTTTTGGTCTTTATAATAATACAGATTTAGTATATTTCCCGGAAATACTTCACTAACAGCTCTTTTATCTGTTCCATCCATAGAAATTCGATAAACCTGACTATATCTCTCGCCATTATCACCTTTAAACACGTAAGCACTGTAATAAATCCAATCCTCTGCAATGCAAAAGCTATCAATCCCAAACTCACTTCCGGCCAAAATTCCGGATTGCCCAGAAATATCCTTCCAGTAAAGGGCGTCTTTTCCCCCATCATCCTTCAATTCGTAAATAATACCGCTTACAATTTGAGAAGAGGGTTTTACATAAGATATTTTTCCTTCATCTAACTTATACTGTCTGTCTCCTATGCTTTTCATTCCGGAAGAATCTCCTGCCGCAATACTCCCCAAACCATTTATAAGGTAAGCAATATTTTCTTCTATCTTAACCTGATACCAACTTTCCCCAACTGGATAAGAAATTCCGGATTCTGCCTTAAAAATAGTACCATTTGATGCATAAAAAAATTGTTCATCCACCACCAAAAATCCACTAACTTGACTGGCTATCAGTTCTTTTGTTTTGTCTCCCGGCCTCATTCGAAACAATTTTCCGTTTATTCCCTGTTCTTCGGTATTTAAAACAATGCTGTCTCTAACTTGAGGCAAATAGTAAATCCAACCATCCAAAATCGTCATAGAATTGGGAGCAGTAACTTCCGGAACACTCTCACCTCCAAGATATTCTTCTTTTTCTGCCGCAGATTTTTTATAAAGAATAGGTCTAAAATTTCCCTGATAGTTTTCAGAAGTATCCAGGTAACAATAAAATTCATTACTTCTTACTAAGCTTTTTTTACCAGTTTCCTCTTCCCCAGGGGACTTGCCCTTATAACTAAAGTCTAACTGAATATCTTTTAATATTCCATTTTCCGAAAATTCATAAATCCAGCCGTCCATAAAGACAGATTTACCGGCTTCCATAATTCCATTTTCATTTAAATAATATAAGCCGTTTTCCCAAAACTTCCAAGTATCTTTTGCAAATGTTCCATCATTTTCTCTAAATTTTGTTCCTTGTTCTGTTTCCATCCAACCATAAACAGCCTCTGTCTCAATTATAATTGTGGCAATTGTAGTTTCTTCCGCCTTTTCTTCTCTCTCAGTAGAATCTTTTTTTATCATAGAAAATACGGTACTAATTACTAAAACTGCTACTATCAAAGTACCGATTGCACACGTTACCATTACTGCAGTCCATAAATAAGATTCTTTTTTTCTTTTTCTATTTGTCATTATGTGCCTCCAATCAACTAAATCTATCCTATCAAACTTTACCAACCATTACAAGAAAAGAAACCTTACAATATTTTTCAAATTCTTACATAGTTATATACAAAAAAAGAACTAGCAATAATTTACTAGTTCATAAAATACTGAGGCATCGGGGACTCGAACCCCGGACAACTTGATTAAAAGTCAAGTGCTCTACCACCTGAGCTAATACCCCATAAAAGAAGATGCCCAAAGCCGGAATCGAACCAGCGACACGAGGATTTTCAGTCCTCTGCTCTACCAACTGAGCTATCTGGGCATGAGTTGCGGGGATAGGATTTGAACCTATGACCTTCGGGTTATGAGCCCGACGAGCTTCCAGACTGCTCCACCCCGCGATATTATCAATATAAAGTTTTCAAATGGATGGAGGTGGATTCGAACCACCGAAGCGTGTCGCAACAGATTTACAGTCTGCCCCCTTTGGCCACTCGGGAATCCATCCTTAATTTAATGCTAAGCCGATAATCGGACTCGAACCGATAACCTGCTGATTACAAATCAGCTGCTCTGCCAATTGAGCCATATCGGCACAAATCTCATCTTCTTAGAACTAATGAATGGGACCTACAGGGCTCGAACCTGTGACCCTCTGCTTGTAAGGCAGATGCTCTCCCAGCTGAGCTAAGATCCCTAACCACATTCATAGCAGTAAATCAAACGACCCGGATGGGACTCGAACCCACGACCTCCGCCGTGACAGGGCGGCGCTCTAACCAACTGAGCCACCGGGCCATCTTAGATATATTTAAAATATACCCTCAAAACCACACATTGAAACTTTCCATCCTTCTTTCTCCCTCTTCCTTCCTCCGCCTTGGTTAAGCCCTCGACCGATTAGTATCAGTCAGCTCCATACATTACTGCAC
>JAETNT010000051.1 GCA_021772025.1 Enterocloster bolteae
CACTTTTTTAATAAAAACACCTTCCAAGTTAAGGAAAGCCTTGGTATAATTAGGGTACATCTATAAGGGGTCACCTCCGTAACATTAAACTTTGGTCGGGATAATGCGTTTAGGAGACTTCTTATAGATGTATTTTATTACAACGAAAAGAATGTTGGAAGTGTGTTTTTCAGCACACCCCAACATTCAGTATAGAACCTAATAATATAAGGTTATATTGTTAAATAGTTTTCAAGGGGGAGACCAGCTATGAAAAGTCAAGTATAAATTAGGCGAAAAATCATTTTTCTAATCGATGGTAAAATAGGGTAACTTTAATAAAGCTCCCTAACGGTGCTTTTTCAAAATCTATCGATATTGGTATGCAGACCTTTTATTCGAGGTTAAATGCTACTTCGTCAGTGAGCATCTTCCAGATGACTCTGACAAGCTTACCGGCACAGTGCCCAAGGGCATTGTAATGAGTCCATCCTTCGGCTTTCTTGGCATCATAATAAGCCTTGAAAGTCGCATTGTTCTTTACAACATTATGCACTGCATTCATAAGGGCATAACGCAGTATACGTGAGCCGCGTTTGGACATACGGGTTCTTTGAACCTGAAAGTTTCCAGACTGATAAACAGATGGATCCAGTCCAGCAAACGCAAGCAATTTACCCGGTGTAGAGAAGCGGTGGATGTCGCCGATCTCCCCAAGTATCATTCCGCCATTGGTAGAACCAATGCCCGGAATTGTCATAATTACAGAGTGGAGACAGGTGACAAGGTTTGCCATTTCAAGCTCTGTATGGAATAGCTGCCTATCCAATAACTCAATCTGTTCAATGGTCTGAGTTATTTGAATAGATAAGGAACTGTCAAGGATACCGACAGACTTCTGTGCAAGAACTCTTAATTCTCTGGCTGTATCTTTATCAAAATGACCGTGGGAAGCCGTTTGGAGAAGATGAGTGAGATGAGTCATATGCATGGAAGCAATCGCATTCGGTGTCGGAGCCTCCTTAAGGAG
Source organism: Enterocloster bolteae (assembly GCA_021772025.1). Taxonomy (GTDB): domain Bacteria; phylum Bacillota; class Clostridia; order Lachnospirales; family Lachnospiraceae; genus UMGS1370. The sequence goes on from JAETNT010000051.1 coordinate 1,010, forward strand.
AGCGTAGACAGAGTTTTGATGCACACCGGATTTAAAGAAGTACTGTAGTTCCGGGAAGACCTGATCCAAGTAGGAAGTCAGCTGTATTTTTAAACGGGTGCGCTGCTTCACGGTTTTCTGTCGGAATCTGCCGAGTTCTTTGAGTTCGATGTAATCCAGATCCTTTAAGGTGATGAACCTTGGAGAATCCTGGATCATAAGGGTTTTAGCAATAACAAATGTGTCGACTTTGTCGGTCTTCGTCTTGCGTACATTATTTTTACGCATAGCCGAAGTCGATAAGGGATTAAGAACACACACTTTAAAATCCTTGCTTATCAAAAACCGAACGAGGTTGTCACCGTAGTGTGCCGTTGATTCAAGACCAATGATGATGCTGTTCTGGTCAAGTGGTGCCAGATTAGAAAGCAGCAGATAGAAGCCATCATAGTCATTTGAGAATTTGAACGGCTCAATGAGTATCTCGCCCTCCGAAGAAATGGCAGCGGCGAAATGGTTGAGTTTGGCAATATCAATGCCTACGTAAATCATGAGGTTGTACCTCCCTTTCATAAAGTCTGATACTGTGATATCCACCAACGATTATCATCGTAGACTTGATTGAAATAAGTACTCAGAGTGAAACACTCCGGCAACATCCAGCTATAAACAATTCAGATAAAAGTAGCGGCAATACACTCCTGTTGAGTAGTCAAGCTACAGGATAAAATCAATAGTCCACAGTATCTGAATGTATTAAACCACGGATCAAGAAAAATGAAAGGAATATGTTGTTTTTGCTTCTATAAACATCATACAAGGCCAATATGGTAATTTACCAGGACGGATAGCAGAAATAAGAAAAAGTACCAGGGCTCATTTTTTACGCCGTAAATATAGAATATAAGGCTGCCGGCAAACAGAACGGCGTTTTTCCATTTTGCGGGACATATATAGTACAACAGTAAAAACAGGGGCAGAAAGTGAAATAGGAAAACAAGGCTGCTGAAAACCATTTTTCATTCCTCCAGTAAGTACAGTATGGGTAACTCATTTATATTAGATGGAGCGAGAGTTAAAAAAGTTTCATTAAAATGTAAATTTTTATATAATATTACAGCGAACAACTGTGTACTCTATCATACTGTGCAATAGCCAGACTGCTATGGGCTCTATCAGTTGCCCTTTTATCAACCGCTGCATTTATGTGGTAAACAAATGCGCTGTATGATGTGCCTATCCTGTATAACTGCAACCATTATAATGGCTTATATCAAGATAGTTTTAGCATTCCTCAAACCATTGCTCAATCGGCCAGCGCAGGTATTGCTACAAGGTTCTTCTCCTTGCGATACGCAACGACACATATGCTGAACCTCTGTGCCTGGATGGAGCTGTTGGCATCTTCTGGCAGTGTCACCTATTCCTTGGAATTTTTTGAGGATGGGGAGGGGCAGAAGTAAGACAGATATTGCCGGCGGAAGGAGGCGAATCCCAGAGGCCGCTATCCGATGGAGAATCAGGTTCAGGGCTGCCGGACGGGGAAAATACAGAAATGGAGGGATACAGCGAAAACGATGCATATCCAGAAGATGATAGCAGACAGTCTTCCAGAGAAGAAAATCCATGGTATGACTTAAAAGGTCTGGATGAGGTAGAAAAAACATTACGATTGCAGATGGAGATTACTACACACGGATCTATGAATTGAGTGATTGTTATGAAAAGTAAGAAGGTTATACCGTTGTAATAAAAGGATTTGTCTTCCGTACTACGGATATCCCTAAAATGCGATCTTGCCCTGGTCCGTCTGTCCATGTGGTGCTGCTGTGCCGCGGATTTAAGCCCAATGAGTTTTCTGATGGACAGTGAAGTGACATTCAAAGAAGACTAAATGGTGACGGTAACAGGCGCATTTGAAATCAGCGAGGATGGAGAGTCCCTGATTTTAAAGGCTCAGAGCATTGAAGTATCCAGGAAGCCTGAGGAAGGATACGTTTATCCGTGCTTTCAATCGGAAAATAGGATGAGGGAGAATTGAAAGGAAAAATAAAGATTGAAAAATGAAAGCGGACACATTGTTAATTTAACAGATAAAATTCAGATATTTGTAAAAAATTAAAAATAGACTTCCTGTGTGATAGAATTACATATCAATTGCAAGATGTCTATTTTTATAATGAGAAAATCTAATATAAATTGTTATTGACATGGAACATCTTTTAATTCAGATCATCATGAAGTATTAAAAAATTGCACAGTACGAGGCACAAGCATCATAAAAGTCATACGTATATTATGAGATTGTGAAAGGAAGATGATTAATAATGTTTCCAAAAATCAGGGGAGCTCTGTAAAAGTGAGAGTTCTTTCTGATTTTTTTGTGTATAGAGCTAGGTATAACTCAATGAACTATTTTGGTGATTTTGTGGCAACTTTTATATTGATTAAAGATTAATACTATAGCTATGAAGAAAACAAACTTTTATTATTTTTAAAAATGTTTACTTCTTACAGGGTGCTTAAAAGGAACAGTCATTTTTTGTTTAGCAATAAGGATAATCGTCTATAATCAGGGCACTATAAATAATTATAAAAACCATATAATGTAAGGAGCAGAATTTGATGAAAAGAAATGGAAGGCTGGTAAAACGAATTGTTACGCAGGAATCTGTTAACAGATATTGCGAATGGCTTTATGGATGTGAGAAAAGCAGTGGAACTATTAAACAATACAAGCATTATTTATTGCTATTTATGCAATACATGAATGGGAAGAGTGTAGAGAAAAGAGATGTAATTATGTGGAAAGGAATACTGAGAGAGAGAATGGCTCCGGTGACGGTCAACAGTGCACTGGCAGCAGTCAATGGATTTTTGACGCATAATGCATGGCAGGATTGCCGGACAAAATTTTTGAAGGTAAGCCGCAGAGTATTTTGTCCGGAAAGCAGGGAAATAGATAGAGATGAATATAAGCGTTTGGTGAAATGCGCTTACAAGAAGGGTGATGAAAGAATGGCAATGCTTCTTCAGACTATATGCGCTACAGGAATACGAGTTTCTGAAGTTCCCTATATTACTATAGAGGCCGTAAAACAGGGAAGGGCAGAAGTTGAATGCAAAGGGAGAATAAGGACTGTTTTCTTGACTTCCCGTTTGTGTTATATGTTGCTGGACTACGCAAAGAAAAGTCATATTGACAGTGGGATGATCTTTGTGACAAGAAGCGGGAAGGCACTTGACAGAAGCAATATATGGCGAAACATGAAAAAACTGTGTGAAGGAGCCGATGTATTATGGGATAAGGTATTTCCGCATAATTTTCGTCATTTGTTTGCCAGGCTCTATTATGAACAGGAAAAAAACCTGGTTAGACTTGCGGATATATTAGGGCATAGCAATATTAATACAACAAGGATTTATACAATGGAAAGCGGACGCAACCATATGAGACAATTAGAAAAACTCGAAGTATTGTTTGACTTTTACAACAAATTTTCTCTTTTGTTGTAAAAACATTCATACAACCACAATTATTTTACTACATATTTCGAAAGAAGTCTACAGAAATTCTTAATAAATATTGTAATATTATGTTTTTAGACATAATAAAATGGCCAACTGATTTTTTTGGGGTTGGCCTATTTGTATTGTTTGCATCTATGAGTTTTAGATTCTAAAAAACTTTTTCTACTAGGTTTTCGCCTTCTTTCCACTGAATTTTGAAGCAGATTTACAACAAAAGAGAAAATTTGTTGTAAAGGGAGAATTATTTATGAAAAGAGTTTATGGGCCATGTTTACTGATTCTTTTTCTTTGTTTAGCCGTTATATGGAGTCTGCCGGCCTGCGGAATGAATGCTCAGGCTCAGACTCAGATGAAGGACATAGAGTTTGAAAAAAGAGGCAGATATGCTGAGGAAATGACCGGCAGAATTCCCGATTATGAGGTCTGCGGAGATAAAATGTTAGAACTGATTGAAAACAGCGAGGAACTGTCAGAATGGAAGGATTCAGGAGTTGTTTTTGGTACAGTGGAGGATGCTTTGTCATTTGGCCGTTATTTTTACCGTTACATATATCTCGGAAAACAGGAAATCCGGCTGGCAGTGGGAGAGAAGGGGGACAGGGCTGTTGTTTATGTGCAGTGTGACGATCCTCACCAGGCTGCGATACAGCATAGGCAGACAGAGGACAGGCTTTACGATATTGTAGCGGAAGGAGCCGGCATGGCTGAAAGAGAGAAAGCCTCATTTTTTTACGAGTGGGTCTATAGCAAGGTGGAATATGACACGGAACTAAAGAGGAAAACGGTTTACGAGGCTGTAATGGAAGGGCGTTCCGTGTGTTGGGGGTACGTCTCTGCATATCTGATGTTATGCAGAATGGCAGGTATGGACTGTGAACCGGTCTACGGCGGGGGTCACGCTTGGAACCGAGTTTGGATTGATGGGGGATGGAAGCATTGCGATATTACATGGGACAAGAGTGCGGGGCTACGCCGATGGAAACTGGTGCCGGAGGCGAAAATGGAGGAGGACCCCATGCACAGGACTTTCCTGTAGAAAATGGAGGACTCAGCCATAGGAGAGCTTCGCCAAAGCGTCAGCAGATGAATGAGTTTCGCAGGGTGGAAAAACGGCGGCGGATTCGAAGAAAAATGATACGGTATCTAACAGTGGCAGGTCTGACGGTTGTTGTGGGAATAAGAACTTATTTTTTTGTTTCGGAAGGGGCATCCGGTCAGGATTATATTCAGGTACCGCCGTTGACTGTGGTTTTGGAGAGCACAGAGGCGCTGGGAGGTTCCGAGAAAGTAACAGAGAACGCAGCACCTGTATATGTACCTAAGGACGATGCAGAAGCCGCAGATGCACTGCAGTTGGCAGATAGTTTGCAGACAGGAAACTGGAACGGAGATGCATTGTTTGCAGTAATAGGTGAAAATGAAGTCCAGGAAGCATACATAGGGGAATTGGCTGTGGCGGCCTACTGTGGCTGTCAGTACTGTATCGGAAGATCAGACACCTATGTCACTTGGTCTGGACGACTTCCGATACAAGGAACAACCGTGGCGGCTGACCTTAATGAGTTTGAGATTGGTGACATGCTCAGAATCGGACCGGACATATATCGGGTGGAAGACAAGGTGTCGCCTGGAGCCAGGGAAGCATTATGCCTGTATTTCTCCAATCATGCAGACGCCATTTCGTTTGGCAGACAGATACTGCCGGTTTTTAAAATAAAATCTAAAGAGGAACATTTGGGAGAGCCCTTAGGGATTTTTGAAGTGACTGGTTACTGTGGCTGTGAAAAATGCTGTGGATTGAAAGGTGGATTGACTAAGGCAGAGAAAATCCCGAAGGCCGGGCATACAATTGCGGCAGATCCCGAGGTGCTTCCTATGGGGAGTAAAGTGGAAATTAATGATATTATCTATGTGGTGGAAGATACTGGAAAGCTAGTGAAGGGAACAGTGATAGATATTTATTTCAATACCCACGAGGAAGCGGTGAGGTTCGGCAGGCAGAAAATAAACGTTTATTTAGTTCCATAATTGGATTGCAATGGAAGGATGGGGCTGGCCAATGTATCTGAAGTTTTGTGAATTGAAAGATTACCTGCTGGTGGTGGGGGCCTCAGCAGTTTATATATAGATACAATAGCAGAAAGGAAAGAATGAAATGAGAAAAAGCATGACAGCAATCATGGCTTTAACGTTGTCTGTGGGATTTTCAGCTGCTTTGGGGATGGGAAGTGTACAGGCGGCAGAAGGCTGGACCAAGATAAATGAGGAGTGGCGATATTATGACCAGAACGACCAGCTGGTAACCCTGACATGGAAAAAATCAAAGGATTATTGGTATTATCTGTCGGAGGACGGAACCATATTGAAGCATTGTGTGTTCAGGGATAAGGATTCTATTTACTATGTGGATGAAGAAGGGAAAATGGTACAGGACACATGGATATATGCAGATGCAGGAAGTGTTACCATAGATGGATTTGAAGAGGGCTGGTACTATTTCGGTGCAGATGGGAAAGGTTACCGGCGTAAGAACAGCAGCTTTAAAAGGAACATTGGAGGTAGTATCTACATATTTGACGAAAATGGGAAGATGTTATCTGGATGGTTTGACGAGGAAGGGAATCCCATTGAGGATTCAGACACCCCTTTTGTAGAAGGGGTTTATTATGCAAAAGAGGATGGAAGACTCCTGACCGGGGAATGGCTGGATTATGGGGAAATCGATGAAGGAATCGGGGGTTCCGACCTGGACAGTGAGGTTGCAGGAAGAAACTACACGGATTATGACAAGATGTGGATTTTTTTTGACAGCCATTCAAAGAAGGTTAAGAGCAATGGAGACCGTCTTAGACAAAAGACCATCAATGGAGCCAAGTATGGTTTTGATGAAAATGGCATCATGATTCCCTGGTGGAGTAAGGTGGCCAGTATCAGCAATGCAGATAAGAGTAATCCCAGCAGCGATGTTTCAGCCCGGTATTATTCCGGCTATGACGGTGGGGCGCTTCTGAAAGACAGTTGGTTTTGGATGTATCCATCGGAGAATCTGGATACGGAAGATTACTATGACCAGGAATGCAGTTGGTGGCATACAGATGAAAGAGGTGAGGTATATCGGAACCGTATTCGTAAAATCAATGGACGTTCCTATGCTTTTGACGGGATTGGCAGGATGCAGACAGGTTTTGTCCTCTTCGATGGAAAGTCTGAGTTTGTAGCCCGTTATGAAGTGGATGACTGGAGCTCAGAGGATTTTATTGAAGGAACTATATATGGTATTGAAAAATCAGATTTGTACCTGTTTTCTCCAGATGAACTTAACGATGGTTCCATGCAGATTGGGAAGGATATCGCGGTGGAACTGGAAGATGGGGTGTTTCATTTTGGGTTTGCCTCCAACGGAAAGGCGTTCGGTAACCGAAATCGGCTTCAGAAAAAAGAGGGCATGTATTATATCAATGGTCTTCGTCTGGAAGCGGATGAGGAATACGGATACGGGGTTGTAAAAGTAGAAGATGGTGCGGATACCTATTATCAGGTTGTGGACACCAGGGGGAAAGTGATTGAAGGCAAAAAGAAGATTGTAAAGGATAAGGAGGGCGGTTACCTGCTTATTATTCGAAATCGTTTGGTGGCTTGGTGCGGGGATGAAGATAAGCCAAGGTGGAGAAAAGGAGAGGAAGGAACCGGATTTTACCATTATGATAGGGGGAACAAGGAGGATCACTTTGCCGGAGGACTCATTGCGGCTGCGGGCATGGAGCCCGACATTGACGGTCTGCCGGAGGAAGAGCGGCTGAATTTTTAAAAGGAGATGAAAAATGTACAAAGGAGATGAAACAAATGAACAGCGGCATATATAGATTCTATAAACGCCTGACGGCCATGTTGCTGGCCATATGCATGATAGCGGGGCTTGTTATGGGACAGCCCAACATTCTGTCCTATGCATCCACGGAGCTTCAGAATGAAGATCTGGGAGATGGGGCCAGCGAGGCAACTGCATATACCTGGAAGAATGGTTCTGTGACCGGCCAGGGAGGGGGAGGAAATTCCTGGCGTTTCGACCTTAGGGGCCTGCAGGCAGGGCAGCATAATTATGCTCAGGCTGGTATTAAAACAACTTACAGTAACGGAGGGTATGCAACCTGGTTTCAGGTCGGGACTAATTCCAAACAGCTGATAGGAGGCAATACAAACGGCGGGGTACAGTCTTTGGATACCTATGGCATAGAGGTGAAGATTGCAGTATCCCCGAGTCCGGATAATAAGTATGTGTTTGTTGATTACTATGTCTATGATAAAAATGGTCAGGGCGGCTCAACTGGCAGGACTATCAAAATGGGAACGGGAACCGATGTCATGATTGGAGGCACCCAGGAAGATGACTATGCAACGGTATATAAAAATGACCGAGGTTTTCATATGGTCAACCAGCATGTCAAAACCACCTTTGACTGCATCACAAACGACAGCAGCCTTGGGGTGACACCTCCTGATACCAGATGGATTGGTCATTACAATTCCTGGGGAAGCAATGTCTTTAATGAGAGCTCCAATGATGTGGTAAGCGGCACTGATTCGGGAATGGCCTATTCATGGGAGTTTCAGCTTCATCCGTATGAGACGGTTCACAGGAGGGTTGCATTTGCCATCAGAGACACCTCCTATTATGTATCAGACCAGTACGGCCAGGACTCTACCAGCGCAGAAGGAACCTACAGCAGTCCTTTTAAAACCATTGAATATGCGCTTAATAAAATCGGAAATAATAAGGGATATATTTATGTAATGGATTATCCGGAGATTTCGTCCGCCATTGATGTGACGGGAAACAGCCAAAAGGATATTACCATTGCCAGTACGGATTATGACCATGAGGGGCATCCTATGAATGAGGATGGTGATTATATTAAAACCCTGACGCGCGCATCCGGGTATACGGGTCCGCTGTTTAACGTATCAGGCCCCACTTTAAAGTTTACTGACATTGTCCTGGACGGAAACCATGCGGAAAGTCAGGATTCCTTGATATCCGCTTCATCCGGAAAGCTGGAGATTAACAGCGGCGCTGTAATCACTAACTGCAGCGGCAGTGAGTCCAGCCAGGGAAGTGCGGTAAATGTAACGGGAAGCGCGGGACTGTCCATGAATTTTGGAACGGTTTCCGGAAATGTGTCCGCTGGAAAGGGAGCTGTTTATTACAATGGGTCAGGTGCATTTGAAATCAGAAACCGGAATCAGATATCGGACAACACAACTCCGTCCGGGAAGAGGGCAAACGTATATCTGGCTCAGGATAAATATATAACAGTTATGAGCGATTTAGACACGTCCCAGATAGGCGTTACAGCAGAGCAGCTTCCTCTGGCATCACCGGGAGGGATATCATCCCAGCCTAGTCAGGAAGTAAAGATAGCTGTGCCGTCAAGTAGTTATCCGGGGGCTGTAGGCTCCTGCCCCTTTGCGGATAATTTTAAAGCAGACCAGGAGGCGGGGAATTCCGGTGTGTATGTAAGCGCGGGAACGGAAATCCTTGGCAATGGGCGGAATGCAGTATTAAAGCGGAATGGATATACGGTGTCCTTTATATATCGGGATTCTGCCACAGGCGGAACTGTGAATGGTGCGCCGGCAAGCATCCCCCTGTCATATGCGGGAGGAGATGCGGTTGAGGTGAATGCGCCCGCCGCCATTACTGGATACGGCCTTACAGGCGTAACCATTGACCAGGGGACAGGCGGCACTCTGAGCGCCCAGGCAGATGCCGGTGTTGCAGATTTTGGCAAGGTAACGGGAACCATGCCGGGCCAGGATGTTGTTATTACATATGAATATACCAGAAACAGCGGTTCCATTGTATTTGAAGCCAATGGAGGGACGCCGGAGCCTCAGGCTCTGACCGGTTCTGTTGGAGGAAGCGTCAATGCGCTGCTGCCTAATATCAGCCGTTACGGCTACCAGTTTGTGGGGTGGAGCACGGTGAATGACAGGGTGAATCCAAATCTCATAAGCGGATTGCCATCAGAATTCCCGGAGGATCCGGTTACTTATTATGCAATTTTCTCACCGGACAGTAATGTGAAGTTTGATTATACGGTTGACTATGTCAATGCGGACGGTTCCATCGTGTTCCAGTCGACCACGACCGAGGATGCCTACAGCGTGGAGGCAGAGGTTCATTCGGGGAAGAAGAACATCCATGGCTATACCTGGAGTTTGGCGGATTCCTCCACGAACCCGGCCATCTACAATTACGGTGATGGGCACGGCCCCGTTCCATTCGGAAACTTTAATGGAGGTACCGGTGACTTCTCGGGGAAGATGCCGGGGCAGGATGCGGCCGTGAAATATGGTTATCAGGTAGACCGCAGCAATCCAAATGCGAAATCCGCATTTACAGTTAAATACGTGACTGCTAATGGTACGGTTGTCCATACAGCTGACATACAGGATGTTTTCCCGGAAGATACGATTGCAGCGGCTCCGGTGGATGTTTATGGCTTCCGGTACCTGTCAGGCAGCATCACAGCGGGAAATACTGCAGATGATACGGACGGGCATCTAGTAAGTGCTGTCCAGGGCGGTTTTGACAGCAATGGAAGGTTTACGGGAACCATGCCGAACCAGCCGGTTGAGATAACGTACCTATATGAAGCCACGGAAGAGGGCTATGAGTATAAGATTCATTATTTGGATAATGGCACGCAGGATGAAAGGCTGAGAAACATTACAGGACCGGACATCCAAAATGTAACAGCGGATACGCCTGTGACCGCTGAATTTAAAAATATGTATGGTTATGTGTTTCAGGATGAACGCTCGGAACCTGCATCAGCAGGAACCTTTGACAGCAGCCATAATTTTACTGGAACTATGCCAAATGACCGTTTGGCTGTCACCTATCGTTATGACAGAGACCCATCAAAGTGGGCGAATCTGATATACAAGGCAGGAGAACATGGCGTCTTAAGACCAGGGAATGGTATGTCATCGGATGTTGTTACTTTATCCGGAGGAGCTTATAGGGTTTCCGTACTGATAAATGACGGAACCGTAGAAGGCACCGCGGGAAGCTATACATGGAATGACATACTGGAAAAGAGACTGGTTCCTGAAGCGGTTGCAGACACCTATTACCGCTTTGAAGGCTGGTTTATCGACCAGAATGGAAACGGAATCAAGGATAGTGGTGAGGAGCTGCTTTCAGCCGATAGCAGGTTTACAGGTTCGGCTGCCGTGACTGCATACTTTGCGGAAGATCCTGACCAATGGGTTGATATTCACTTTGCGGCGGGAGAGCATGGAACCATAGATGCGGGGGAAAACGTAAATCTCCATATCCAATATGACCGTACCTGGGCCGATACCGCGGGAAATCGGCCGGCCTATACACCGGAAATCAATTATCTGGTTGATGGTTGGTATGATGGCGGAGTGCCTGTGGAAGATGACAGCAGACTTGTGAATGGAAATACCTATACCATACGGTTCTATCCGGACCCGGCAGTCTTTGGTACAGATGTGGCGGCGCGGGATGCATCAGCAGGTATTGATACGCAGGGAAAAGGCAGGATTACAGTCTATGGGACAACCCAGGGATATCAGTATATCATCACGGACATGGAAGGCAATATAATAGATGTGGTACGCGGGAATATATCAGGACGGGTATATTTTGAAGACCTGTATCCTGGTACGCGGTATTTAATATATGAAGCAACAGGTACGACACAGGCACAGACTGGAAGGCCCATAGACGGTGTGACTGGAATCATAAGCAGTGCGACTGAGGTTCTGGTCCCGGTAGTGGGGACCAATTACCAGGTCCTTTACGATGAGGAACATGAAGGGAAGACTGTTTTCGTGATTAAGCCGGCGGATACGGATTCCGATTATGCTATTTTAGATAAGGACGGACATGTGGTCATAACTCCTGAGACGGGAGATGGGGGCTGGCAGTCGGCCGGCGGCAGCCAACCGGCAAGCCTGACCTTCTCCGGACTGGATTACAATGAGGAGTATGTGGTAGTGGCAAGGCCTCATGGGTCATCCGGCATCACTGCGGAAAGCAAATTGGAAGACGGGACTCACATCAGCACAGATTCGGGCGGCGAACTGGATATTCCCAACTATATAGTGGAGGCGATTAATGGCCAGGTCCACTCTGTTGATGGAGTAGAATTAGATATCCCCAGATATGATGAGGTCCATAAAGGCGATGAAGTGGTGCTTCACGCGGAAGAAACCGATGGAAATGGACAGAATTTCCTGTACTGGAAGGTGACAATCGGGGCAGTTCCGGGAATGACAGAAACCATACGCCGTCAGGATGTGACATTTACGATGCCGGATTCCAACGTAGTTATGACAGCTTATTATGAGCGTGCGTCAGCGACACCCAGCAATGCAACGGTGACGGATGAAGTACGGGGAGGTAATAAGCATGAGATGGCTCTGGACCCCAATGAAATTGAAAACCTGGAGGAGGAGCTTACCACAGACGCAGACCGGACCCTTATGGATGTGAACCATGCAGATGTGACCTATAAAGTAGTATATAAAAAGAATGTGGTAAAGGCGACTGAATCCAATGCAATTAAACGTTCGTCTTATTATGACAGTGACCATGAAGAAGCGTACCATGGAGCCTGGGGATTGAATGTAGATATTGAACGGTATGTGAACGGGCGGAGAGTAGGGGTAGCTTCGCCATCAGAAGCAACATTTAATACATATGTGCAACTGGATAAAGAAGATGTAGACATGATGGACTATCAGCTGTTTGCTATTTCCGAGGATGATGATGGGGAGCTGATAATTGATTCGGTTACTATGTCTGATGATCCGGAAGAGACCGGCGGTTTGTTTACATTTACGGCTCAGGCCGGTATGAGATATGTGCTCATCTATTCCAGGGCATACAGGATTTATTTTATCAATAATAAAGAAGAACCAAAATACCGCTATTATTTTAAAGTGCGCCGGGGTGAGACACCGAATAGTGGAGACTATTCCTTTGAATACAGCCAAGTGGAGACACCAATCGATTCATTTATTGATAATGAGGGGGTTGAATTTAATTATATTGGCTGGAGTTACCGGGAAGACCGGCTAAAGGAATTTGACCCGGACAAGGAAATCAAGAGGAAGACGTATGTATATGCGTTTTACGATGATAACAGCGGTGAAGTGAATGATGCCAGGAAACAGCTGGAGGATGCAATCAAAGCTGCAATCGAAAAATCAGACGATTACTTCCTGACGCTGAAGGAGACAGAAAAGATAAGGGAAGCCATAGAAGAAGCTATGGATGTATTCGATAGAACGGGCCCCCGGGCAACTCTTGATGAACTTTTGGAGGCCTTGAACCGTTTGGAGGAAACATGTAAACCCTTCGATAAGATTCTGGAAGACCGGTATGACCATTACGATAAACTTCAGAATGGAGGAAACAGCGGAGGTACATCCGGCGGAGATGGCTGGGGCAGCGGAAGCCATGGCGGTTCAGGAGGAAGCAAAGGTGGATCGAAAGGAGGCGGTGGCAGCTCCAGGTCTGCCGGCACAGGTGGGCCAGTCACAACTCCGGCGCCTTATGTTGCGGAAACCAGTAAGAGTTATGTGGTAGGCACCAATGGAAACTGGGAGCTGGTTGACCCAGAGAGTGATAAATGGGCTTTTGTACTCAACGGAGGAATCCGTCTCACCAGCATATGGGCCAAACTTGATTATGCCAACGGTGATGTGAATCGAAATGGCTGGTATCACTTTAATGCCAGCGGACTCATGGATTATGGCTGGTTCAGGGACGAGCATATGAACTGGTATTACTGTAATGCGAAAAAAGACGGCTGGCTGGGAAAGATGAAGACAGGATGGCATTATGATGAGGTAGATAAGCATTGGTATTACCTGGATTTGATTACAGGCCAGATGGTAAGGGGATGGAAGGAAATTGAAGGAAAATGGTATTTCTTTACACCTCAGAATACGGCACAGACATACTCATATGACCGCAGCACCGGGAAATGGGTGTTTATGCAGAATCAGGAAAGGCCGCTTGGCTCCATGTACAGCAACGAGAAGACACCGGACGGTTATCAGGTAGGCGCTGATGGAGCTTTACAATAGCAGGAGGTTTTATGAAAAGGACAAATAAGATTAAGGCATATCTGGCCCGTGTCTTGGCCGCGGCCATGGTGATCACCATGGCCGCGCCTCCGGCGCCGGCGTATGCATTGAATTACGGGGATCCGGCAGTCATTCGGTTTGATCCCAAGGAGGGCCCGGATTTATCACATTCAAACTATATGAATGTTCCCAGAGATGGAAACCGGATTACGTATGCTACCGGACGAGCTGGTCATCCACTGGCTGAAGCAAGTGATTTCAATGGAATTGCCGTGGAAAATCTGGGTTCTGGTGACAGGCCGGTGCTGCCTGCATTTGACGCGGATTTGAGTTGGCCGGGATATACCTTTGACGGCTGGTATAATGCAGATGGTAATAAGATACTGTATCTGCCCTTTGCGTTTCCTTACAATTCAACCACGGCATATGAGGCACGCTGGAATGGTGATGCGTCCAGTCAGTTTGATTTTACAGTCATGCATTACCGGGACCTGAATGAGGACAGAAATGGAAACATGAATGGAGAAGACCCGAATGCATGGCCCGAAGCGGATGACAGCCAGATATATAAGTTTTTTGATGACGGAAGCTGGACAACCCGGGTGACGGCCAATACAGCAGTATCTGCCACCTACAAACGGGATATACCGGGATACAAGGTATCTTCTGTACTTATTAAGAACAACAAAACCCGCCGTTTTGATGACGCCTCAGGCCATGGGACGCTGGGGGAGGCCGCGACCATTAATGAGTCTACCCGGTCTGTTCGCGGAAATATGCCCAATGATGACTTGACTGTGGCATACAGATATGAGCCTGACAGTTCAAAGAAATTTGCCCTTCGTGTAGAATATGCAGATGGGAGTGGCCGTGCGATCCGTACTCCGGAAAGCTATCTCTATTCCGCGGAGTCGCAGGTTTCTGCTGCACCGGCACAGATTACGGCTTATACCCTTACCGGCGCTCAGATAAAAACAGGCAGCGGGGATATAGATGATTTGTCGGGAAGAGGGATATATTCGGCGCAGACAGCAGGATGCACATTTGATGCCCAAAAGAACTTTACCGGAAAGATGCCCAATCAGCCGGTAACCGTGGTATATACTTACGAGATTGACCCTTCTTATGTAACCCATGTAACCATTAACCGGATAGACAACCATAACAATGTGCTGGCTGAGCCGGAAACAAGGGAGGTGTCTCCTAATGAAACAGTGACGGTAAATGTAGAGCGAAAAGCCGGGTATACGTATCCGCCTAACATTGGATGGAATGGAACATTTACCGATATCAGTATGGACCAGACAGCAGCCACGCTGAGTTTTAAAACAGACTTTACAGGCGGCACTGTTACGGTTACCTATAATGAAGATCTGAATGATACAGCACATTGGGCCAGGATAAACTATTACAACAGCGAACATGGAAGTTTGTCAGGAGACAGCAGCCCGCGTTCCTTACGGCTTGGCACCCACTCCATTGATACAATCACAGAAGGGATCACGCCATCTCCTGAACAGCACTATATGTTTAACGGTTGGTATAAAGCCAATGCTTCCGGTACAGGTAAAGTAGGAACCGTGTTGACCGGAGATATTGAACTGACCGGAGACCTCAAACTTTACGCGGATTTTGTGGAAGACCCGGGACAATGGTGTGATATAAGATTTGAAAGCGGAAGCCGCGGCTCTATTTCAGGAACCAATTCCATGCATGTGCCGAAAGGGACTCTGTGGTCTCAGATTTCCCTGCCCCAGACCACACCGGACAGTAACTATATGTTTGCTGGCTGGTTTGATGAAAACGGGAATCAGGTTACAGACCCGAATATGACGATTCTGGCGGATCAGACTTACAGGGCACGCTTTACACCTGTGGGAGGAGATGATGGAATCCTGTGCATTCCAGATGGAACTGGAACGATAGGAAATGACGGTATGGGTAAGATTGAGATAAGCGGAGCAAATGAGGCGCGTAAATATGCCCTGACGGACAGTGACGGACGGCTTTTGGCAGTAATGACAGGGGAACAGCTTGGCAGCGGCTGCTTTGAACAACTGCCGCCCTGTGACAGCTACTACGTGTATGAGATGGCGGAAAGCGCAGCTCCTGTTGTTGGAGACATACTGACAGATTCAGTGGATCCATCCTTAATAAGTCAGCCAGCCCGTGTCATGGTACCTGCTATTGGAGGGAATTATTCTATAGCGGATGATACGACAGAGGGACGAAAGAAGATTGTTATCCGCCCGGCAGGAGAAAATACTGTGTATGCGGTTCTTGATATGGATGGAAATGTGGTCAGTCAGGATGGGAACGAAGACGGATGGGTAAGCCCGTCCGGCAGTCCGCGGACAGCGGAACTTGCAGGACTTGAACCCAATGTATCCTATACCATCGTGGCCAAACAGGCAGATAACGGCGATGCGCCTTCAGACCGTATGATAAACGGAAGCCAGATAATGGTAACAGGCACTTCGCAGCAGGACCGTGTTTATACCTTCCGTTTGCTGAACGGAGGTTATGTGGAATCGGTGACAAGAAACGGGGAAGCGTTGGATGTGGAAGAACATGCAGATGAAGTCCTGGTAAAGGCAGGGGACCAGATCAGGATATCTGCGGAGGATATGAATCCTGCTGGACAGGCATTTAAACAATGGGAAGTACAGATTGGTAATCTGCATATGTCATACCTGACCAGAAAAAATCAGACCGTGGAAATGACAGCGGGAGATGTAATCCTACAGGCCATGTATGAACCGTCTCCGGTAGCGACTGCATCCAACGCAACAGTGGATTATTCACCCAAAAACGGGATATTTGCCCTGGGCAAGTCAGAGGAAGAGCTTCAGGAATTAAAGGAAGAACTGGTGGATAACGATGAGGATAGCACAGCGCTTTCAAACGGGCAGCGGATAGCTTATACAGTTAAGTTTGACCGACAT
Source organism: Enterocloster bolteae (assembly GCA_021772025.1). Lineage (GTDB taxonomy): Bacteria > Bacillota > Clostridia > Lachnospirales > Lachnospiraceae > UMGS1370. Next base: position 17,596 of record JAETNT010000051.1, read on the forward strand.
GCACCGGTGGCATCTGCTTCGGAAGCTGTGAGGCAGGAAGTGGATGACGGGGAGAGCGTTAAGACACCATGGAGTCTGGATATCGGACTTACGCGAAAGGTGGATGGAACCAATAAACCACTGGTGGAGGACGCAAATCTGACTCCAGCGATTAAAGTGTTTGGAAAAATAGACACCAGTCTTTTGGGAAATCTGGAATACAGGTTATGGAAAATTGATTTTGGAGAGGATGATGGTGATACGACCTGTGAAGAAGTCCTGATGACACCTGACCCGAATGAAAATGAAGACTTTACTGGAAGCTTTGCCTTTGAAGCTAATATCGGTGATACTCTGGTATTTAGTTATTATAAAGCGTATGAAGTGACCATTATAGATACCGGAAAGGGGCAGGTCCATACATTTAAGGTAAGGGATGGCAGGTCTTTGGATGATACGGAAGACTATATGGATTTAGATATTCATGAAGGCTATACGGATTCCGTTACAGGCATAGCGTATGAGTTTACAGGCCTGTCGAAACGTCAGTCTGGAGGAGGGATGTATGATACTTCAGATCCTGTGACAAGAGATTTGAAACTGTATGCTGTCTATGAACCTGAAGACGATACCCAATGGCAGGAAGCAAAAGAAAGGCTGCAGGAGGAGATTAATATCGCCAATGCCCTGAAGAATAATGGGTCTGTAAGCGCAGAAGACAGAGATGCCCTTACTGAGGCTGTGGATGAGGCTGTTGAAGTGCTGAACCGTCTGCCCAGACCTTCAGTTGACGACCTGGAAAGTGCCTTTGATACACTGAAAGCACTGGTAGACAGTATTAGCAGTGGCGGTTCTGGTGGTTCTGGTGGTTCTGGCGGTTCTGGTGGTTCTGGTGGTTCCGGCGGTTCTGGCGGTTCTGGTGGTTCTGGTGGTTCCGGCGGTTCTGGTGGTTCCGGCGGTGCCGGTGGCTCAGGCGGTTCAAAAGGTTTTTCCGGCGGAGGACATGGACCGGGCAGTGATGGCGCAGAAAACAGTTACCGTACGTATTTAGATGGCACCGAGGGCATATGGAATAATGTTGATCAGACTAACCATAAGTGGGCCTTTGTATTAAACAGTGGAACACGTATCAAAGACAGCTGGGCCAATATACGATACAATTATAATGGAAGCAGCCAGATTGCCACCTATCATTTTGACCGTGAGGGTATTATGGACAGTGGCTGGTTTTTGGACCAGGATACAGATAACTGGTATTTCCTGTCCAATGTACACGATGGCTGGTTTGGCCGAATGACAAAGGGATGGCACTATGATGATGACGATGGCAGATGGTATTATTTGAGTCCGTTTACCGGAGTTATGCTGATGGGTTGGCAGAAGATTGACGGAATATGGTATTATCTAACCGCTGATAGCCAGCAGAAGACCTGGACGTTTAATGAGGGATCGAAACGATGGGAATATACGAATCAGAATGGCCGTCCATTGGGGTCTCTGTACATAAATGAGATGACACCAGATGGATACCAGGTTGACGAAAACGGAGCCTGGACTCGGGAAACACCTTAAGTGATATTCAATTCTGCCCTGTAGTGCTGTGATGGCATTACGGGGCAGAATTATCCTATGCTGTTATGCGATGAGGCATATGAAGCTATGACCGATGAAAGGAATATGATGAGGTAATCGATATGGAAGAAAGTGATTTTTATACACTGGAAAACACGGACCGTGTAGGTATATTTCTCATTTGTATTAAAAATAAACAGGGAGAATTAAGTGGGGACATTGTAAATTTTTATTTAAAGGAACCCGTGGCATTTACCGGCATACTGGATTTGGGACTGAAAATAGATACATTATGCGCGAAATTTCAACGGCCTATGGCGACAACAGAACCAAGGTTTTTGACCGCTTATATGAAAAGAGCATATGAGAAGCGAGAACTGGACAAAGAGCATATTCCAATGAAATACTGGACAAAGATTCAAAATATGGCTAGCTTTATGGCTTTAGGTATAAGCGCGTGTGAAACATTGATTATTGAAATTCATCAGCGTCAGTTTTCCAGTATGCAGGGCCGTATAAAAGGAAAATGCAGCGGTGGAAACGGCGTTTCATTCCGCAGCGCATTAGAGCTGATGAGAATGTTGCGTGAATATGAGTATATGCGAAATGAAAAGAATAAGAACGGAGGTTCTAATGGGAATACCAGAAAAGAACAGGAAACAGTAGAGACACCATGATGAATAATGGCTATTTATAGTCATATGTAAAAATAGGATGGGACTGTATTGTTTGGTTTTCATAAATAGGATACAAGAACTATGGCTGATTCGTCAAAATACATCGCTTTGAGCAAGGAAGGGGATTTTTAATGAGAAAAGACAGATTTAATATTTGTATTTCTTTTTATGCAGTGTTGGCATTTGTATTAGCAATTTTAGGACAAACTTTATTATGCTGTATGTTGCTTGGTTTTGTTATTGTGATTCAAAAGGATGAATGGCTTACAAAGCAGGTCATGCAGGCATTTTTTCTTGCTCTTGTGGAAAGTATCATATCATGCGTAACGAATATTTTTTCAGGGCTATATGCTATACCTATCTTAGGAATTGCTTTCTCTGGAATCGTTGGTCTTATCAGCGGCATTCTCTCTTTTCTTTTGTTAATCATTGGACTTATCGCAATAGGGAAAGTATCAAAAGACTCAGATGCAAGAATTCCCATAGCATCTAAATTGGCAAATAAGGCATTCGGTCTGACTTGTACGATACAATATAAGCCTGCTTCAGATGCATCTGTGCAAGAGCCAGACACCTCAAACGATCATAAAGACTAAAATAATCAAATGTTATGATCCGGCTTCTTATGGAGTGGTAATCAGAAGTGACGGCTCCAAGCCAAAAGAATATGTTGCAAAAACAGAGGTGTGTAGGTTGGAAGACTAACCGGTCAGGAAGGAGTGCATGCAGTGATTGAAAATCTTTACATAAGAGGTATGGTTTATGCGGTGGAAATCTACAGGAGAGGCAGAAATTAATATAGGGGTGCTTGGAAGCAGGAATGATGTTTTGTGGGAATTCAGAGATTTTTTGATTTGTCTTGACGCTGAATCAGATTACAAGATTAGCATGATGTTGGCAAAAAATCGTGAAACTCTTCTGCGAGTGATGTCATTCGTTCCTGGAGGATTTGACATCATAATTGTGACAGACCATCTGCCTGGTTTCGTTTATTTGGAAATGGCAGAAATGGCATTTGCGTTTAATGCAGAAGTGAAAATCCTGTTTCAAATGGATAGGGGCATGGAATTTTCAGATAAACTATACCCACATGCATTATTTGTGCCTGGCAGGGAACAGCTAAAAAGCTTAGCGAAAGAAAAAATGGATGATATGATAACAAAAAATAGTGAAAAAGGAGCAGCGAAATGAATAGGGAGAACTGGTTGAAAAAATTTCTGAGAAATCAGGCTTGGCCATCTGTCAAAGTGAGAATGCACTAAATGGAATCATTGATTCTATCTCTGAGAAATTAAAAACAGGGGATGTGTGCTTGATGTGGGGTGGAACTTTTGCGGTTGCAGAACGGAAAGGACGTCAGAGAAGAAATCCAAGAACCGGAGAAGTAGTCGAGATTAAACCGCGTAGGGTTCCCGTATTCCGCGCGGGTTCCATATTGAAGAGGGAGGTAATTCAGGGAAATCAAGGATAGGTGTTGGTAGCATACCATGTCATAGATTATTGTAAGTGGAGAAGCGGAACGCAGTGCATATCGGTAACAAGTTACTTTGCGTGAGCTGGTAAAAACGAAACGAATTTTAATTTTTCAGTAGATTCATTGGTCAAATAATAGAGCAATATTTAGAGTCACAGCAGTGACTTTAAATATTGCATCTATGGCATGGTATAGTAAGATATGTCGGAAGCCTTCGTAAGACCGTAGAATTTGTAACGTAATTAAAAGGAGATGGAATGGATATTAAGTGCCAATATTGTGGAAAGAATCTGGCAACGATAGAGGGGGTGGGAAGAGATACTTTCACAAGTAAGATTGTATTTACATGTAGATTTTGCGGAAGACTACATCACTGAACATTATACGGGATAAGAGAAGAGAGAGGGCTACTGTAGAATTATAAGGTGAAGGTGGCATGATATATTGGCATACATAATGACAGGTGTGGTAGACAGAGGAAATATAAAAGAAGTTCATGGTATATCGCGGGGCTACTCTGTAATGCAGCTGTATCCCTGGTTTAGGTGAAAGAATTGGGACTATGAAACGTGTAGAAAGTGCGAGTTAGAGCCCGAATACTAGGAGGGTGTGTAGATGAAGAATTTAATGAAACGATGGAAACTGGCAAATGAGGTGATTGCCTGTATAACTACAGTAATCATTATTTCGATACTGCCTCTGGTATTTCATGATTACTATTTTGATATATTAGATACAAAATATTATTTTTATTGTAGCACGGTTATTTGCATGGCGGCAGTCATGCTGTTATTGACTCTTATCGTTCTTTGGCTAAATAAAGGAACGATTGTAATAACACCAAAGCTCAGAAAATCTGATTGGGCGATGATTAGTTTCTTGTTTTCGGTGGTGTTATCTTGTGTTTTGTCTGACTACCGTTTCGAGGCATTTTGGGGTACAGAAGGCCGCTTTATGGGGACTTTTTTGTATTTGATATTAGGCATCAGTTTCTTTACGCTTGGCCACTGTTTGAAATTTAAGAGATGGTATCTGGAGGCTTTTCTTGTCACAGGAATGGTTGTTTGTTCAATTGGAATTATGCAATATTTCCTCCTCGATCCATTTGGGTTAAAAAAAGATATTCATACAAGCCAGTACACTTCTTTTATCTCCACAGTTGGTAATATCAATACATACGCTTCTTATGTAGCGCTTATATTTGGAATGAGTACTACATTATTTGTAAGAGAGAGAAATACGGCCAGAAAATCATGGTATATATTTACAGTTATTCTATCATTATTTGCACTGGTTACGGGGAATAGTGATAATGCATATTTGACAATAGGAGTCATAGTGCTTTTTCTTCCATTATACGCGTTTCGTGATATGTATGGATTAAGACAATATATGCTTTTAATATCTATGATCAGTACAGAATTTATGGCAATTGGCGTGATTGATAAAAGGTATGCATCGCATGTGTTGCCGATAGGTGGTTTATTCCGCTTGATAGTCGGGGGTGATTGGCTTATTTTCGTAATGGCAACACTGTGGGGATGCACCGCTTTCATATATATATTAGAGAGATTTGTGCGGAAGAAGTACAAAGACGTGTGCGAAATATGTATATGCAGACGAATTTGGGGAACGGTGTTAATCCTGGCGATAGCTGTACTTGTATATATGACGTTCGATGCGACACGAATGGGGAATGGACAACAGTATGGGATATTAAAGGATTATTTATTGATTAATGATGAATGGGGAACACATAGGGGATACATCTGGAGGATTGGTATTGAATGTTACATGAAATACTCACCTCTCCGAAAGCTGTTTGGCTCCGGTCCCGATACATTTGGAATTGTTACACAAAGCTATTATAGAGAAATGATTGAGCGTTATTATGAAATATTTGATAGTGCACATAATGAGTATTTGCAATATCTAATCACTATTGGGATAGTCGGGCTGTTTTCCTATCTTTTTTTATTAGTGTCTTCTATAATCGAAATGATAAAGACTTCAAAAAGGGAGGCCTCAGTTATGTCAATTGTATATGCAGTTAGCTGCTATGCGGCCCAGGCAGTTGTAAATATAGGAGTGCCGATTGTATTTCCAGTTATGTTTACACTTTTGGTTGTAGGAATATCCGCTCAAAACGGAATGGATAAAATATCAGAGTAATAGAGAGACTAAAAGAGGAGTTAAATGGACAAAAACGCTCTGCAACAGAGTATGATTCGATGAAGTGGGGAAGGCTAATAGATTTATTGGTTAATACAAAAATGCGGGACGAGGTAGCCGGAAGATGATCTCTGCAGCTCGCATTTTTGTAGTATCTACGCATAGTATTCTTGTAATGTAATAAGTGTTACTATTGTTTACGGTTGTTATATTACTGCCTGTATACAGCATGTACAGGTGAAAGTACGGATAAAATAGGCATTTTGAAGAACAGATAAATGCTGCAGCAATTGCTCCCTTTGTTGTTACCTCCAACTAGTGCTTTCATTTTTTGCCTTCTCAGTCATAGCGGCTACCTCATTTTGGACTTAATTTACAGCCCCTATGGCGGTTCGCTTTCCTGGGAGGTTTTATAACCGCGTCTCGTGTTTGTTTGATATAAAAAATAAGCTGGATGACCGAATTAAATGGCTGAACAGACATACGGGTTAGTATCTGTGGATTCTGAAAGAAATGGATGAGAAGGAGGAATTAGAAGAAATCTACCAGAAAATTATGGAGGAAACGGGTGAATCTCAGATATCCGTGACGAATGCAGATGAAAGATTCATGAAAAATGGCTTTGCGGTGTCATATAATCTCCCAAAAGCAGTAGACTTAGAAAACCATCTGATCCGGTATTTTAAAATGGCGAACTAGGTAACCACTCATGGGCTTCTGGGTCCAACCATGGAAGAGATCCTGAAAGAAAAGCCGGAAAGAATCCTTGAAATAACAGCGGACAAGGGCTATGAACAGGAGGAAGGAAGGCCTAATCTGTTGCCTGGAAAATGTGATTACCCCCATATAATGGAAAGATGGGTATGTTCTGCGGATTCTTTATTATGAACTGAAAGCAGATACAGCCAGCCTAAGGGGGGAAGAAATAAAAAAGACTTCATACAGGACAGGTTCTGGAAAATTATAAAGAAGTCGTTTCAAATGCACCGGAAAGTAGAGGAAAATCTGGAAAATATTGAAAAACCAAGCTCCATATATGGAACTGTAGAAGATATGGTAATCGTGTAGGGAGTGGGGGTATGGATATGGAAAGGAACCTGGTCTACTGCCCATCGGGAGAGATGTTAAGGCAGAAATGTATTAAGAAAAATGGGAATATCCGATATGCTAACAAAAGTGTGTGCAAACACTGTAAGAACAGGAACAAAAGTTATAAGGGAAATGACGAATGGAAAGAAATTGTTTTTCCAAAGGGTAAGCTGGAAAAGCCGTGTAGTGAGTGTAGAAGGCAGAGGAGCAGGAATGTAAGAAGGCTAGCCAGGAACCAAAAGTCGGTTATAGAAAGGTAAAGGTAGTAAAGTTATTCTTGAAGCCCAGTATAGAATAGATGTATCAAAAGATGTGTTTTGTCGGAGTATCTGTTTGGAACGATAAAAAGATTAATGGGAGCCACATACTTCCTCTTAAGAGGACTGAGGAAGGTAACAGGGGAGGTTGCGTTCTTTTGTCTGGAATACAATATAGAAAGAATCCATCCCCTTTTTTTGGGATTTGGAAAAATGATGGAGTTAATGTTGGGAACAGAAGCCTCTTTTCTTTTAAAATATGTGTTTATTATGCGTGCAATGACACAAGGAGAAAAAGAGGCTTAACTTATGTTTAAAAAGAAGTTTTCGGACAATTTGGGGGCTATCCAATATTCATGCAATATCGGTGTGGTGTAATTCCTTTATACCGTTTAAATGTTTTGATAAAATAGCATACATCGCTAAAACCACATCTATAGGCTACTTCTGTCAAGGTTAAATCAGAGGTACTTAATTCGCTGCAGGCGCGCTCAATACGATAGTAGTTCAAGTAATCAATGGGGGTTCTGTGAATGATAGAATGAAAATAGCTGCAGAAATACTTGGGAGACATCCCGGCAATTCTGGACAATTCATTCAGTGTAATGGTCTGCCCGTAATTACTGTCTATGTATTCCAACACAGGTTTGAGCTGCATCATTTTTCTGGAAGATTTTGCATCATCAACCTTATCCTGATAAAGCTTTTTCTGGTAGATGATTCCGAAGAGTTCAAATAAAGTGCCCATGGTTATCAGTTCGCTTCCAGGCTCGCTATGCTGCATGGATATGAAAAGATGGTTGATGATTCGATGCAAGGAATGGCTGTTTTTTGTAAAATGATTCTGTACGATAATCTGATGTTTTGTAATAAGGCGGATATAAAACCGACAGGTATCTGTGTGCATGAGGAGACGCTGGATATCGAACACAATACATTCATAAATACAATTATGAGGCAAACCGCCATGAATAACCCCCTCATTAATAAAAATAATATCCCCAGCTTTAGCTTCAAATTCTTCATCATCTAACTTTAAATAGAGGATTCCCTCCAAAATCCGGATGATTTCCAACTCTTTATGACAGTGGAATGGCATGTTATAACGGGGATGGTGCTCATTTACATGGTAATATTCGATAGGAAAATCCAGAGTCCCGTGTTGCTTTTTTTCATTATAGTCCAAATAGTGCATACTGCGCCCTCCTGAAAATGTAAAAATAACTATAAATACAGAACGGTAAAGTAAATAGATGGATAAAATGCCTAAAAAAATGAATATTATTATATTTTTTGCCATTATATCACAGCAAATAGAGGAATATCAATAGTATAATGCAATTATACAAAAAGAGCGCAAAGAAATTAAAATAATAACAATCTAAAATTAAAAAGGAGGAAAACACTATGGCAGCAAGCAGATTGGTTGGGTCTTATCCGGTTATTGGCATTAGACCCACAATAGACGGAAGACAGGGATATATGAAAGTAAGGGAATCTCTGGAAGTACAAACCATGAATATGGCCAAAAGAGCGGCGGCCCTGTTTAGGGAAAATCTTTTTTACAGCAATGGAGAACCGGTAAACGTAGTGATTGCGGATTCCACCATTGGACGGGCAGGGGAAAGCGCGGCCTGCGCGGATAAATTCCGCAGAGCCGGAGTGGATATTACCCTGACTGTGACCCCATGCTGGTGTTACGGTGCAGAGACCATGGACATGGCTCCGCATACAATCAAGGGCGTGTGGGGATTTAACGGAACGGAGAGACCCGGTGCCGTATATCTCGCCTCTGTACTGGCTACCCATGCGCAGAAGGGGCTTCCGGCTTTTGGTATCTATGGACATGATGTCCAGGATGCTGATGATACAAGTATACCTGAGGATGTAAAAGAAAAACTTCTCCGTTTTGGACGCGCCGCAGTGGCTGCCGCTACCATGAGGGGAAAGTCATATCTCCAGATAGGTTCTATCTGCATGGGAATTGGAGGTTCCATCATAGACCCGGCATTTATTGAGGAATATCTCGGGATGCGGGTGGAATCCGTAGACGAAGTGGAACTGATCCGCCGTATGAGTGAGGAAATATACGATAAAAAAGAGTTTGAAAAGGCCCTTGCATGGACAAAAGCAAACTGTAAGGAAGGCTTTGACAAGAACCCTCCCGAAGTTCAGAAGACCCGGGAACAGAAGGATAGAGATTGGGAATTTGTAGTTAAGATGATGTGCATCATCAAGGATTTGATGAATGGGAATCCCAATCTGCCGAAGGGACGGGAGGAAGAGCGGATCGGGCACAATGCCATCGCCGCAGGCTTCCAGGGACAGAGACAGTGGACAGATTTTTATCCCAATGGTGACTTCGCTGAGTCCATGCTGAATTCCTCCTTTGACTGGAACGGCGCAAGGGAGCCGTACATACTGGCTACTGAGAATGACACATTAAATGGGCTGGGAATGTTGTTCATGAAGCTGCTCACCAACAGGGCACAGATTTTCGCGGATGTGCGTACGTACTGGAGTCCTGAGGCTGTTAAGAAGGCAGCCGGATATGATTTGGAAGGAGTCGCAAAGGAAGCAGGCGGTTTCCTCCATCTGATCAATTCCGGAGCGGCCTGTTTGGATGCCACGGGTAAAGCCCTGGATGAAGCCGGTCAGCCGGTCATGAAGCCATGGTATGAGGTGACGGCGGACGATCAGAAGGCAATGTTGGAGGCAACCACATGGAATGAGGCTGATTTTGGGTATTTCAGAGGCGGCGGCTATTCTTCCAGATATGTTACAGAAGCCCAGATGCCATGTACGATGATCCGCTTAAACCTGGTAAAGGGACTGGGGCCTATGCTGCAGATTGCAGAAGGCTGGACCGTGAAACTGCCGGACGATGTAACTGACATCTTATGGAAGAGAACGGACTACACATGGCCGTGCACCTGGTTTGCGCCCAGGGTGACAGGCCGGGGAGCATTTGCCTCCGCGTATGACGTGATGAATAACTGGGGAGCTAACCACGGTGCAATCAGCTATGGACATATTGGGGCGGACCTCATTACACTCTGCTCAATTTTAAGGATTCCTGTCAGCATGCACAATGTGCCTGAGGAAAAAATATTCCGTCCTGCAGCCTGGAACGCATTTGGAATGGACAAAGAGGGACAGGATTTCCGTGCCTGTGCGGCTTATGGGCCTTTATATAAGTAAGGCGGTGTGTCTATGAGTCATAAAAATGTACTGGCAGTGGATTTCGGCGCTTCCGGTGGAAGGGTAATGCTGGGAAACTTTGATGGGAACCGGTTATCTATACAGGAAATCCATCGTTTCCCCAATGATCCTGTTATATTAAACGGAACCATGTACTGGGATTTCCTGCGGCTGTTTTATGAAGTGAAGCAGGGACTGATGAAAGCAAAGAAGTATGGAAAGATTGACAGCATCGGCTTGGATACCTGGGGCGTGGATTTCGGCCTGATTGACAAGGAGGGAAATCTTTTAGAAAACCCGGTACACTACCGGGATGCGCGGACCGCAGGGATGCTTGAAAAGAGTTTTGGAAAGATGGATAAGGACCGCTTTTATCAGATTACGGGCAGTCAATTTATGGAGATTAACACGGTATTCCAGCTTTTGGCTCTGCTGGAAAAGCGACCCGGACTTCTGGAGGGAACTTCCAGACTTCTGTTGATGCCGGACTTATTTAATTATTATCTATGTGGGGCGCAGGTCAGTGAGTACTCCATCGCGTCCACCACGCAGATGCTGGATGCCCGTACTAAAATGTGGTCAAAGGAAGTGTTGGAGAGCCTAGGTATCCCAGAACGGATTCTGGGCGGTATCGTTCCATGTGGAACGATACTTGGTTTCATAAAAAACGGGATTTGCCAGGAGCTAGGAATTGAGCCTATGGAAGTGATTGCTGTGGCAGGACACGATACGCAGAGTGCCCTTGCGGCTGTTCCTGCCAGGGATAAGGATTTCATCTTCATCAGCTGCGGAACATGGTCGCTGTTTGGCACAGAACTGGACGAACCTGTTATCAACGGGGTGTCAGAACGGCTGAATATCACAAATGAAGGCGGGTGCCAGGGAAAGATTTCCTTCCTCAAGAATATTATCGGGTTGTGGCTGATCCAGGAAAGCAGGAGACAGTGGATTCGTGAGGGAAAGGAATACAGTTTCGGACATCTGGAGCAAATGGCGGCAGATGCAAAGCCGTTTAAAGCCCTGATTGACCCGGATGCACCAGAGTTTGTTCCGGCTGGAAATATTCCTGAAAGAATCCGGAGTTACTGCCGTAAAAGCGGGCAGAAGGTACCAGAGAATGAGGCGGAGCTTGTGAGATGCATTGATGAGAGCTTGGCACTTAAGTACCGCATGACATTGGAAGAAATTAAGATGTGTACCGGAAGAGAGTACCCGGCTATCCATATGGTGGGTGGTGGAACACAGAGCGGACTTCTCTGCCAGATGACGGCCAATGCGTGTCATTGTCCGGTAATTGCCGGACCGGTGGAGGCTACCGTACTGGGTAACGCGGCTATGCAGCTGCTTGCGACAGGAGAACTTAGGGATCTGGATCAGGTGAGAAGTGTCGTAGGGGCTTCAGCCAAGGTAAGTATCTATGAGCCGAAAGATACAGATCAATGGGAGCAGGTATACGGACAATATAAAAAAATGCTGGAATGACCAAAGACCGGGGCAACCTGGAAAATAGGAGGTATTATGGAATTAAGCTATATGGAACTAAGGGAACAGATTTGCGATGTGTGCCATAAAATGTGGAAGCTTGGCTGGGTGGCAGCCAATGACGGCAACGTGTCCGCCAGGCTGGATGACGGAACATTTCTTGCCACTCCCACCGGAATGAGCAAAAGCTTCATCACACCGGAAAAGCTGGTTCGTATCAATGGGAAAGGCGAGGTGTTGGAAGGCCTTCCCGGATACAGGCCCTCTTCAGAGATTAAGATGCATCTCCGCTGCTATAAAGAGCGTGAGGATGTAAATTCCGTGCTTCACGCCCACCCGCCTGTAGCCACCGGATACGCGGTAGCCAATGTGCCGTTGGACGAGTACTCTATGATTGAGACGGTAATTGCTCTGGGTTCGATTCCGGTAACGCCTTACGGAACCCCCTCCACTTACGAAGTACCGGATAACATAGCGCCTTATCTGGGGGAACATGACGCAATGCTCCTTCAGAATCATGGGGCTTTGACCGTGGGGGCTGATGTGATTACCGCTTATTACCGCATGGAAACACTGGAACTCTTTGCAAAAATCAGCCTTAACGCCAGAATGCTGGGAGGTGCACAGGAAATATCCAGGGAAAATATTGACCGCCTTATCTCAATGAGGAAAGGATATGGGGTAACTGGCAGGCACCCCGGTTATAAAAAATACAGTAAACAGGAGGAAAACAGATGCTAAGAGGAATACCCCATATATTATCTCCTGAACTGTTAAAGATATTATGTGAAATGGGTCACAGCGACCGGATTGTGATTGCCGATGGGAATTTCCCGGCAGAGTCCATGGGCAGGGATGCCCATGTCATACATATGGAAGGCCACGGCGTGCCGGAGATACTGGAAGCAATCCTCTCGCTTTTTCCACTGGACACCTACGTAGAACACCCTGTCTGCCTGATGTCGGTAACGGACGGGGATACGGTTGAAACACCCATCTGGGATCAATACATGACATTGGTGGAAGCGTGTGACAGCAGGGGCAGAAGTGCCATTGGCCATATAGAGCGGTTCGCGTTCTACGAGGAGGCAAAGAAAGCTTATGCAATTATCGCCACCAGCGAGAAAGCGCTTTATGCCAATATCATGCTGCAAAAAGGGGTAGTTACCGACCAGGGCCTGTAAATGGGTTCCGCCAAAACAGTGCAATTAGTAAAGAAATGGAAGGTGATGATGTGGGAGAAGTAATTCTGACCATGAAAGACATTGATAAGTCCTTTGTCGGGGTACATGCGTTAAAAAATGCCTGTCTGGAACTTAAAAAGGGCGAGGTCCATGCACTGATGGGTGAGAATGGCGCCGGAAAATCCACCCTCATGAAGATATTGACAGGAATCTA
>JAETNT010000052.1 GCA_021772025.1 Enterocloster bolteae
CCCTTACATCCCTCTCCATAGTGGTTCAAGCAATCATTTCCATCAATTCCGATAGAATTTTGTTTCTGCTTTCCCATATGCATGAAATTATTGACCTGTTTCGCAATCATCTATCTTTTTTAAACTTTACCTTCCATTTTTACTTGTCCAGGGCCTCAACTGCCTCCTTTAACTGTCCCAGGGCTTTCTTTAGTACACTTCTGGGGCAGGCAGCATTTAACCGCATATAGCCGTTTAAGCTCCTTCCGAAAGTATAGCCTTCATTTAATCCCAGTCCGGCCTTTTCAATCATAAACTTGCGAAGGGTCTCATTATCCATCCCCAGATCCCGGCAGTCCAGCCATACCAGGTAGGTAGCATCCGGAATATTCGGTTTAATCTGCGGGATATTTTCTGTACAATAGCTGCGGATAAATTCAAAGTTGCCGTTTAAATATTCCAAAAGCTGTTCCAGCCACTCCTCGCCCTGATTAAACGCGATTTCCATTGCAACTGAGCTAAAAGCATTATTTCGGTGGATATCCATATTCATCCAAAAGGTGTCAAATTTTTTCTTAATCTCCATGTTAGGGAATACGGTAGTGGATGCCTGCAGCCCTGCCAGATTAAAGGTCTTAGTGCCGGAAATGCAGCTGATAATATGCTTTCCTATCTCTTCCGTTACCGTAGCGGTGGGAATGTGCTTTTTTCCATGGAAAATCAGGTCTGAGTGGATTTCATCAGAAACCATCAGTACGTTATTTGCAATACAAATTTCCGCCATTTTCTGAAGCTGTTCTTTGGTCCAAACAATTCCCAGGGGATTGTGAGGGCTGCATAGAAGGAAAATCTTTGCTTCCTTTGCCTTTTTCTCAAAATCCTCAAAGTCTACGGTCCAAACACCATCTCTTTCTACTAACTGATTCTCCACTACCTGGCGTCCCCAGGCTTCGGTTACATCGTAAAATTCGGAATATACCGGAGTTTGAATCATAACTTTATCGCCAGGCCGGCTGAACAGCTTTACAATAGCAGACAATGCCGGAACTACGCCTAATGACCAGCTTACCAGACTCTTATCAATCTTCCAGCCATTACGGCGCTCCTGCCAGTTGCAGATTGCCTCAAAATAGCTATCCGGACGAGAGGTGTATCCCCATATCCCTTCTTCCGCTCTAGCCTTTAATCCGTCGATAATAGGCTGTGCAGTCTTAAAATCCATGTCGGCAACCCAAAGGGGAATTACGTCTGCTGTTCCGAATTTTTTTATTCTTTCATCATATTTCGCTGCCCGATTGCCACTGCGGTCAATCACTTCGTCGAAATTATACTTCATTGCGTTCATCCTCTCTTTTCTAATCCTTTTACATAATTCAGATGCTGGCCAGCTTTCGTTTATGTTTATGCTTATATACATAGCAAAGGGTGTGCCAATTACACAGATATCCCAAAAGGTTTTTAAATTATATATTTAACCCGGCCTTTTATAATAAAAGGAAGCTTTTCCCTTTTATATTTTTAGTTTATTATAAAAATAAGGATTAGTCCTTTGCCAGTTAATTGGTTTTTAACCAATTCTTTTTTAACCAATTGATATTTTTAACCATTTTCTTGCCCATTTTCTTGTTTTAATGGTTAAATAAGGATCTTTTTCTCTGGCATAATTTTTGCTTATTTATTATATTAACAATAAATGTAACTTAAGGAGGTTTCTATGAGAAAAAGAATTTTAATTGTCGGCGGCGTTGCCGGAGGCGCATCCGCTGCCGCCCGCATCCGCCGTCTGGATGCAGATGCGGAAATCATTATGTTTGAACGAGGAGAACATGTCTCTTATTCCAATTGCTGCCTGCCTTACCACTTAAGCGGCACAGTGGCAAACAGTGATTCTTTGGTTTTGATGTCGCCGGAAATGTTTTTTAAGCAGCACGAGATTGAGGTCCGGATATTAAGCGAGGTAACTGCTATTTCCAGGGCGGATAAGTCTGTTACCATTCAAAATCTGGCTGACGGCTCCTCCTATACGGAGCATTATGACAAGCTGATTCTCTCTCCCGGGGCAAGCCCCATTTTACCTGGATCGATTCCCGGGATTCAGAGTCCTCATGTATTTACCGTACGCAATGTGCAGGATATCCGGATATTAAAGAATTATATTGATTCTCACAAAATTAAAAAGGCCGCCGTAATCGGCGGTGGATTTATCGGCGTGGAGGTAGCGGAAAATCTGACCTTGGCCGGCATTTCGGTATCTTTAGTAGAAGGCGCACCTCAGATTATGGCGCCGTTTGACTATGATGTGGTTCAGACACTGCACAAAGAAATGATGGATAACGGGATTTCCCTCTATCTCTCCTCTACCCTGACCCAGGTGCTGGAAGATCGAATTCTTATCCGTACCCAGGAAAAAAACTCTGAAGTTAAAGCCGAGCTGGTAGTGATGGCCATCGGTGTCCGCCCGGAAACCGCTCTTGCCTCTGCCGCAGGACTGACTATCGGCACTACCGGCGGTATCTGGGTTAATCATAATTATCAAACCTCTGATCCGGACATTTATGCAGTAGGCGATGCAATTGAAAGCTTTAACCGCATTCTCCGGCAGCCCGGCCGCCTGGCTCTGGCAGGCCCGGCCCAAAAGCAGGCCCGTGGGGCAGCCGATCACATTTATGGTAAGTTTAATGAAAATATCGGCTTTATCGGCTCCTCCTGCATCCGCATTTTCGGTCAGAATGCCGCCTGTACCGGCATTAATGAGCGAACCGCCAGAGCTTCCGGTATCCCCTGCAGCTTCGCCTATGTGTATCCGACCGATAAGGTTGGCCTGATGCCCGACTGCCACTACATGGTATTTAAATTATTGTTTGAGGTTCCCACCGGCCGGATCCTGGGTGCCCAGGCGGTTGGACGCGGAAATGTAGATAAGCGTATCGACGTAATTGCCGCTGTGATTTCCATGGGCGGCACATTAGAGCATGTTAAAAACCTGGAACTGTGCTATTCTCCGGTATTTGGAACTGCAAAAGATGTGGTAAACTTTGCCGCTATAGTAGGCTTAAATCTGCTAAATGGCGTTTACCGTCAGGTTCCTGTAACTCAAGTCCGGGAACTGGTAGAGTCCGGAGCGTTTATTGTGGATGTGCGGGAGGAGCATGAATATTCTGCCGGACATTTAAATGGATCATTAAACATTCCCTTAAGTCAATTAAAGGAGCGGATGAATGAGATTCCTAAGGATATCCCGGTATATCTTCACTGCCGTACCGGCCAGAGAAGCTATTATGCCATCGCCCGCCTCCAGGGACGCGGCTATAAGAATCTGTACAATATTGCCGGTTCCTTCCTTGGGATCAGCCACTATGAATACTTTAATGATCATACAGAAGGACGCACCCCTATTTTAGATAAATATAACTTTATCTAAAATAATTCAGCCGTCCCCATCACCGGAATCAGAAGCATTTCCGGAAAGCTGCATCCGGTAGAGTCGGGGAGATACCCCCTCGTTCTGCCGGAATGCATTTGAAAAATACATAGCATTATCAAACCCCGCCTCCTTTGCAATCTCACTGATTGTCAGTGAGGAAGACGCCAACAGCGTTTTCGCATATTGTATCCGTTTTTCGATAATATAACGCGCCGGAGAAACATCCATGGTTTCCCGAAAGAGGTGGGCCAGATAATATTTGGATAAATGTACCTGAGCCGCCAGTTCATCCAGCGTAATTTTTTGGTTCATGTTATTTTCAATATATTTCACAGCAGCAGCAACATATCCATTGGTGCTGCCTGCCGTCTTATAGGCGGCAAGCCCTGTATACAGCAGAGTCAGAAACAAATTTTGATAGAGGCCAAATTGAAGGTCATCTGCCAAAGCATCATTAAAGTTAATAATTCTCTCAAATAGATCAATAAGAGGCAGCCTGCCGGATACATTTACTACCGGCCTTTCAGGGTTTACGTCTTCACTGTAAAGAAAGGACCGCATAGGCGAGTTCTTTTTCAAGTCAAAATGAATCCAGTATAAACTCCATGGCTGTTCTTTAGATGAGGTATATGCTACCGGCATTCCTTCATAGCACACCATACAATCCCCTTTTTTGATTGCGTATTCTCCACCGTTGCTGCACAGTGTACCGCAGCCGTCTACACATAGCATAAATAAATAAAACTCCTGACGTTTCCGAACCACACTATGACTCGCCGCCTTTTTATAATATCCGGCACAGCTATAATATTCCGTATGCCGGGAAGCATACCTTTCCAGCTTTTCTTTACTCAAAACAGCCGTAATATATTCTGATGGCATCTATTCTCTTCCTTTCTTACCCCTCTGCAATATAGCAAGATTTTATAAGCTTTCAGCATGTCTCTCCATTGTGTCTGAAATCGTTATCTTCTACAATAAAATCAATTTACCAGTGTAGGAGGGTTCTTATGATTTTAGAAACATTTTCTATGGACAGCGCTAATCCGCGCTATCTAATCTGGGGAGTCGGAAACGATGAACGCTTTTATTTTCATGAGTGGCTGCCCGCATTTTTCAGCCGCACTCTGCGTTTTTCCTCCCTTCCCCAAGGAGCTGTATTTTCCTGGATCCTTACCGGAAAACGCGGCCGTGTCCAGCTTCGAAAAGAGGCGCACCGGTTGATCCTGGAGCAAATTTATACGGATTCTTTTTCTCTCTTTCCCCAGGATCCGTTCACTGTAGAAGGCCGAAACTGCGGAAGGCATCCGGAAAGGGTGTTTGTGAAGGACTCCGTTCCGATAAAGGATTTTCATTCTTTATGTGTGGTTTATGATAAAAATATGAACCTTTCTGTCTTTGCAGATGATGCCCTGGTATTATGCCAGCACAGCCTGCTGGATTTGACGCAGCATCAGCTTTCTGTCCGTGGCGAGCACTGCATTGTTTCCGGGACATTGGAAAGTCCTGATCCTGTCAGCGCCCGTCCCGTTTCCCATCCGGAAACCGTACATCAGAGTATTCTTGGCTTTGGCGGAATTACCAGCACCCTTTCTTACCATGAACTGAGCGGCGTCGGTAAGGAAAAATGGTGGGAATATATCCGTTCTTATAATCTCCTGATACAGCGGGAATACCCCAATCGTTGTTCCGCTGACGGCAGCGGCATTGACTGGGATGATCTCTCTCAAGCCGTTCCCCATTATTACGGAAACAATTTTCCGGTAGGTGAGATCAGCGATTTTACTTACAACAAAACCATTCAGGATATGGGGGGAATCGTCTGGTTTGAATTCTGGTTTTATCCGGATTTTGTGTATCTGGACGGACAGCTTCAGCCGGAAAAAGTAGTAGACCAGATCCTCGATTACTGCGTCTGCGCCAGAGAAAAAACCGGTTGTGGCCCAAGTATTGTAGGAATCCAAAATGAGCGCTGTGAATCTGCTGAAAATCTGGCGCTTCTGGTTCCCTCTCTCAGGCAGGCCCTGGACGAAAATGGCTTTTCTTCTGTAAAGATCAGCACCTGTAATGCTAATACCTTAAAAGAAGGGGTTGAATATCTGGAGCGTTTCCAGAAAGACAGCCGCACATGGGAAGCCATTGATTATACTGCCTCTAATATGTATGACTATCAGCTCTACCTGGACGAAATGGACGGTTTTGATGAACGGATTGACCGTTGGAACCAACAGGCGGAGGGAAAGCCATTCCTCTCCACTGAGATCTGCATCAACGAAAGCCCATTCCAGGAGAATTCCTATCATCTGGCATTTGCCACAGGGATTCTCTACCACAAAAACCTGGTTCAAATGAATGCTGCGGCTATCTGCTATTGTTGGACTCTCATGGATGTTACAGAGCCCAGCTACGGCTACACCAGAACTCTCTTTACCGTAGATCAGCAGCACGGCTTTATTCCGGTTCCCAGCGGGGATACCCTCCGGGTGTTCGGTGCTTTTTCACGGCACATTATGAACGGCATGAGCCGGATCGAAATGGAGAGCGGCCACCCGGATCTTCTCTGTTCCGGGTATCGGGATTCCCGGCGTCAGACTTATGTCTTTCTGAATCAGGGCAGCACCCCCTGCACCGTAAACTTAGACGGTGTATTGGATGATTCTCTTACATGGGCTGCAGAGCTCTGTGATCCTTATCACGAAAACGATCCCTTAAAGCTGCAGGGAACTGCTATTTCTCTGGATCCCGGCGCAATTGTCACTATCTACCATGACCCGGACTAACATACTGCCAGAAAGGAGCATCTTTATGAATTGGAACAATGAAAGCCAACTCTTTTGTCTCATGAAAGAATCCCTCTATACTCCTGTTGTAGGGGATATTCTTGATTCCATGGGCTATACTCACCAATTTCTCCCTCCCCAAATCCGCCCTCTTCTTCCTGAGATGAAAATTGCCGGAAAAGCATGTACGGTTTTGGAACATGATGTATTTGGCCCTCAAAAGAAGCCTTTTGGCCTGCTTACAGAAGCCTTGGATCAGCTTCAGGAAAACGATGTCTATATTGCTACAGGAGCCCGCAACAGCGCCCTATGGGGTGAGCTGCTCACTGCCGCAGCCCGTACCCGGAAAGCCGCAGGCGCTGTCTTAGACGGCTATACCCGGGATACGCCTCAGGTTTTAGAGCAAAACTGGCCGGTATTCGGCCGTGGACGCTGGGCTCAGGATTCTTCTATCCGCACTAATGTTATTGACTTTCGCTGTCCCATTGAGATTGGGCAGGTAACGATTCATGACGGCGATCTGGTGTTTGCCGACATAGACGGTGTTCTCATCATTCCCCAAGAGATCGCCCCGGAGGTTATTGAAAAGGCGTTTGAAAAGGCCGCCGGCGAGAAGCTGGTACGCAAGGCCATTGAAGGCGGGATGAGCGCCACGCAGGCGTTTGCCAAATTCGGTATTTTGTAAGGAGGCGTCATATGGAACGGCAAAAAGCTTTTCAAATTCAATATGACGATAATGTGGCCACAGCGCTGACCCCTATTGAGCCCGGAGAGGTTGCTTTGCTGGGAGATGCCAATT
This sequence comes from Enterocloster bolteae, assembly GCA_021772025.1. Taxonomy (GTDB): domain Bacteria; phylum Bacillota; class Clostridia; order Lachnospirales; family Lachnospiraceae; genus UMGS1370. Next base: position 6,983 of record JAETNT010000052.1, read on the forward strand.
TTCCTTTCATTACCTCTACTGCCCATATTCCTGTAGGGCACAAAATCGCCTTAGAAAATATCAAGGAAAATGAGGATATTGTTAAGTATGGCGTTATAATCGGCAAATCTACCGCTCCCATCTCCAAAGGCTCCTGGGTGCATCTTCACTGTATCCGCAGCATATACGATGAACGCTCCAGCCACCTGGATAACGTAACCGGTGCACCAAAAGATATTAAATATGAATAAGGAGGCAGTTTTCATGGAAATGAAGGATTTTCACTGGCTGGGTTTTCATCGCCAGAATGGTCAAAAGGGTATTCGCAACAAAGTTCTGGTTATTTACACCGTAGAGTGCGCTTCCTTTGTGGCCAAAGAAATTGTTCGCCGCATGAATAATAATGAGGTAGAAGTCATTGGCTTTCATGGCTGTACTGACAACGAATATGCTGTGCGTATGCTGATCTCCATGATCCGGCATCCTAATGTTGGAGCCGTGCTGGCAGTAGGGCTGGGCTGCGAGTATATACAGCCGGAGCGTTTGGCCAGCATTGCGGAAAAACAGGGAAAGCCGGCTGCCTGGATGTTTATTCAAAACGAAGGCGGTACTGCAAATGCTATCCAAAAAGGAGTGGACGCTGTCTCAAAAATGCTGGCGCAGCTAAAGCACACTCCCCGCGTCGAGATGTACATGAAAGATCTCATTATTGGAGCCGAATGCGGAGGCAGCGATTATACCAGCGGCCTGGCCGGCAATGTGGTAGTCGGCCGTTTTTATGACAACCTGGTGGATGCCGGCGGCACAGCCCTCTTTGAGGAAATTGTGGAAGCTATCGGTCTGGTAGATCTGCTTGAAAAACGCGGCGCTACCAAGCAGGCAAAGTCAGAGCTTCGCGCTACCTATGACAAAGCCCTCAATTACTGCAAATCCGTGCGGCAATACTCTGTAAGCCCCGGCAACTTTGCCGGCGGTCTTTCCACCATTGAAGAAAAAAGCATGGGAGCTGTTATAAAAAGCGGCTCCCGCCCGATTCAGGGCGTTTTAAAGGTTAGCTGCCCTCCTCCCTGCAGCGGACTGTGGCTCCTTGATTCTACTCCGGATCCCTACTGGATGCAGTTCGGTATCACCAATCCCAATGATAATGAGGGGCTGATGGATCTCATCTCCTGCGGCAGTCACATCGTGCTGCTTGTTACCGGACGCGGCAATGTAGTCGGAAGCGCCGTGGCCCCCTGTATTAAGATCACCGGCAACAGCGCCACTTATAGGCATATGGAGGGAGATATGGACTTTAATGCCGGCTCCCTGCTGGAAGGCGCATTTACGCAGGAACAAATGGCTTTACAGCTGGCTCGGCTAATCGCCCGCACCGCCGCAGGACAGCTGACAAAAAGCGAAGCCCTGGGGCACAAGGAGTATTTCATCCCCTATAAATATCAAAGCAGGGAAATATCCGCTTGCTGTCACAGTAAGCCCTCTCCCTCAAGTATATAAAGCGCCTGATTGCAGGCAGAAAGGAAGCTTATTATGTTTGATACTCTAAAACAATTTTCTCTGGAAGGCAAAACTGCCGTCATAACCGGCGGCTCTACCGGCCTTGGCCTGGCTATTACCCGTTGTTTCATAGGCGCCGGAGCCAAGGTGGCGGTCATCAGCATGGAAAGTGAAGAAAAAGGAAAAAGCGCTCTGGAGGAATTTGGCGACAATGCCGCATACTACCAATTTGATATTACGGACACAGAAGAGGTTCAAAAAGTTGCAGATACAATCATTGCCCATCACGGCTCTGTTAATATTCTGGTTAATAATGCCGGCAACCATTGTAAAAAACCTATTGAGGAAATGAGTGTGTCTGACTATACCAATGTTCTCAACGTACATCTGGTAGGCGCCTTTGCTCTGACTAAGGCTTTGGTTCCTCACATGAAGCGGCAGAAGGCAGGCAGCATCCTTTTCATGGCCAGTATGACAAGCTACATCGGGCAGCCTTATGTCTCCGGGTATTCTACCGCCAAATCCGGGTATCTCGGACTGGTACATACTCTGTGTACAGAGCTGGGCGCCGACGGCATCCGGGTAAATGCCATTGCCCCCGGCTGGATTGACACCCCTATGTTTCACAAAGCCACTGACAACGATGCTCCCCGCCTGAATAAAATCCTGGGCCGCATCCCTATGAAGCAAGTAGGAGATCCCATGGATATTGGTATGGCTGCCGTCTATCTGGCCAGCGATGCCGCCCGTTATGTAAACGGTATATGTATACCGGTAGACGGCGGCGCCCTTGTGGGCTTTTAAGCTGCCGGGAAAGGAGGTCTCTATGGATCGTTTTACTGAAAATCTGTTTTTAACCAATGAAACCGGCAGGCAGTTGTACCATAAATATGCAGAAGAGCTGCCCATCATCGACTATCACTGCCACCTGAGTCCTCAGGAAATCTATGAAAATCATGTTTTTGAGGATCTGGGGGAGATGTGGCTGGCCCATGATCATTACAAATGGCGGGCCATGCGTACCTTTGGCATTGACGAGACCTACATTACCGGCAGCGCCTCTTACTACGAAAAGTATCTGAAATTTGTCCAGATACTGCCATTCCTCATTGGCAACCCCATTTATATCTGGTGCGCCCTTGAACTAAAACGCTTTTTTGACATTGAACGGCCGCTGTGCCCGGAAAATGCCGAGGAGATCTATCTTCAAACCAAAGAGCTGATCCGACGGCGGCACATGACTCCCCGTTGGTGTATGCAGGCCTCCAATGTGGAGGTCGTCTGCACTACCGAGGATCCGATTGATCTCCTGGACTATCACCAAAAGCTGAGGCAAACTCCTTCTTTTTCCACCAAAATTCTATCGGCTTTCCGCCCTGACAAAGCTTTCTACTGTGAAAAGCCGGCCTTTCGGGAATATTTGCCTCAGTTGGCCAAGGCCAGCGGGATCCTGCCGGAAAGCTTTCATTCTCTGATGCAGGCCTTGGAACAGCGTCTGGTGTTTTTTAAAAATATGGGGTCTATGATCAGCGATAACGGCATTGAAGATTTCCAATGGGCGGATTACACAGAACACGAAATCGAAAAGATTTTTTCTAAGGCAGCGGCCGGTGAATCCATAAGCACACTGGAGGCGGCGCAGTACCGCAGCGCATTTTTAATCAATATAGCGGAATTATATAATAAGCATGGTTTCATCATGCAGCTTCATATCGGCACCTACCAGGGGGCAAACAAAAGCAAGGAAGCTTCCATCGGCGCCGCCTGTGGTTTCGATTGTACTGATGATTCCACCCCCGTAAAAAGCGTAGGCGCGCTGCTTGACCGCCTTACCCGGCAAAATACACTGCCTAAAACGATTTTATATCCTCTCAACCCCGGCAGCATAGAACCCTATGCCATTCTGGCCGCCGCCTTCTGTGAAGAGAAAATCCGCGGAAAGGTACAGCTTGGCGCTCCCTGGTGGTTTAATGACCAGGCCTATGGGATCAACCGCCAATTCGAAGCGGCAGCAAACCTATATCCCATTAGTCTTTCTGTAGGGATGCTGACAGACAGCCGCAGCTTCTTAAGTTATCCACGCCACGAATTGTACCGCCGCATATTGTGCGATTACTTTGGCCGCTTAATAGAGCGCGGCGAGTATTTCTCAGGCGAGGCTTATCTTGCAGAAATTATCCGCGGCATATGCTATAAAAACGCAAAAGAATTTTTCGGGCTGTAGCCCCTGGAAAGCTCTTCCTAATTGGTCTGCAGCAAAAGGCCGCCGCAAAATGAAACCTTGAGTTTTATTTTGCGGCAGCCTCTTTCTCCAAGGCAGATACCCTCAGCGGACAAGCTATTTTTTACTATAATAATCCTGCACAATAGAAAATGCCTGTTTCCGATATTTCCAATCCGCAGCTATGAGGCCTTTCACATTATGTTGATTTTGCAGCGTATTCATCCGCACCGGAGAGCAAAAGTCAAAGAGTACCCATGGAAATACCCCTTGTACCCGTCCGTCCATCTGCTTAAATTGGCTGCGGTATACCTTGGCCTGATGCTCCTCTGTAAACAGCTCCTCATCATCGCCAAAATACCCGGAAGCAGCGCCTGCTCCAGTTTCCGAGATCACCATAGGCTTGTCCAAAACCGTATTATCAAAAATTTTTGTCAGTCCCTCATAATCTCGATAGTACCAACCGTAATACTCATTAAAAGCCACAATATCCACTACTGAACACAATCTGTCATGTACATCCATGGCATCCACATCTACAAGGCAGGCTGCGCTGATCGGCCGGGTAGGATCCATTTTGCGGCAAAGTCCGGCAAGCTTTTCCATAAACCGGAACCTTGCGTCTGTATCCGGATTTTCATTTCCCACACTCCAAATTACCACACTGGCCCGATTGTGGTCGCGAAGAATCAGTTCTTTCAGCTGTCCGGCTGCTGCCTCGTATGTATCCGGGCACTCAAAGTCCAACGCCCAGTACACCGGAATCTCTTCCCAGAGAAGCATTCCCATCTCATCTGCAAGGCAGGCCATTTTCTCGCTGTGGGGATAGTGGGTTAACCGCATTACATTACAGCCCAGTTCCTTTGCTGTTTTCAGCATCCGGATCCGATCCTCTTCCGTCAGGGCATGTCCTCTGAGAGCATATTCTTCATGGCAGCACACCCCCTTTAAAAATACAGGGCTTCCATTCAGCAGGATTTCCCTGCCTTCTACCCGGATCTCCCGAAAACCTATCATGTCCCATACCGAGTCCTCAGGAGTAGACAACAAAACTTTATAGCGTACAGGATCTTCACAACTCCACAGTCTGGGCTGTGCCTCTGCCTCAACGGCTGCTATTCCATGTTTATCTGTATAAGCAGTGATATCCACTCCAAGATCCGGAATCTGAAATCTGCAGGGCACCTGCGATTTCGCCTCGCTAATCTCAGCCCGTAAAAGAATCTTCTGAAAAGTTCCGTCTGGTTTCAGAGCCGCAGACATATCACGTATAAAGCATTTCGGAACTGCCACCAGCTCCACATCCCGGTATACGCCGCCATAATTAAACCAATCAAAGTTCAGGGAAGGCACCGCCTCCCGGCGACGCTGATTATTTACTACAAGAAATAACCGGTTTTCAGCCTGAAGCCGGCCGGTCAGTTCCAAGTAAAAAGGCGTAAATCCTCCTTTATGCCGGCCAATCATTTCCCCGTTAAGCCACGCGCGGCATTCATAATTGGCAGCCCCAACACGAAGAAAGACCCGATTTTCTGCGGAATCCGGAGTCCAGGCAAAGTCTTTCACATATACCGCAGAGCCTTCATAGTAACGCCACGACTCTTTTTCTGTATTCCAGTTGGAAGGTACGGATATCTTTTCCCATGTGTCAAAGCTGAAATCCACAGGGCGTTTGCGCCCCTTATCATCCGTTGTCCTCTCTTCAAAAAAACGCTTACGTAAAAATGTGTCAAATACATCGATTTGAAAATTCCAAAAACCGTTCAGGCTTTTTGTCTTCCTTCCTCCCATGAACACCACAGCCTCGCTGTCCACACAGGGAATCTGATATGGTTCATCATAATCCAGCCGGAGAATCTCTCCATAATCCTGTTCCATTTTATTCATATCCAGCCGTCGGGCAGACTTTGTCCCGACTTTTCACATCCTTTCGCCTATATGTTATTGATTATCCTTTGACGCTTCCTGCGGCAATTCCTTCCATTACCCTGCGCTGTGTCAGGAGGAAAACAATCACTACCGGCAAAGTAATCACCGTACATAATGCCGCTGTCTGAGAAAGGTCAACACCCAGTTCTGAATTCAGATTTACCAGCATTGCGGGAAGATTATAGGTGCTCATATCTTTAGAAAGCATCAATACCGGCAGCCAGTTCCCCCAGCTTGTGAGAAATGCGATTAAAATCGAGGTGGTAAATACAGGACGCATAACCGGCAGAGCTACCCGAAAAAAAATCTGAGATTCCGAAGCCCCGTCAATGGAAGCCGCCTCAATTAGTTCATAGGGCATAGAGGCAAAAAACTGTTTAAATAGGAAATATGGAAGCGCCGCCCCCCACGCGCTGGTGGAGGAAGCTAAAATAATGCCCAGATAGTTACCGGTGTCATAAAGCCCCATTTTTACAATCATCACATATAACGGAATTAACAGCAGTACCGCCGGATACATCATACTGAGCATAAATGACTTTTCCATCAGGCCAAAAAACGGCAGGTCTCTTTTGCGGTATAGCGCATACCCTCCCAAAGAGGTAGCCAGCACCACAACTGCCGTTATCCCTACGGAAAGAATGACACTGTTTTTAATATAATGGCTGATGGGGTTTTTGCTCATTACCATAATCTGCCTGTATCCTACGATTGTCCAAGTCCTGGGCAGAATATTCAGCGGATTTTGAATAATTTCCGTGTTTGTCTTAAAGGACGAAAATATCATCCATAGAAAAGGATACACCATTATAAAAGAGATTAGTATAAGAATCGTATATGCTGCAATCGTTGCAATTTTATTTGTCTTCATTGAAAGCCCTCCCCGCCTTTGAGGCAAATACTGTCAGCGCGGCGATAAACAGAAACAGGAATGTGGCAATCGCTGTGGCCGCCCCCAGATCCATGCGGTCATACTTTGTATAGGCATAGTAAGATAAAAAGTTAGTAGCATAGTTAGGACCGCCAAAGGTAATAATGCGAGAGGTGGTATATGTTTTCATAAACTGAATCAGCGCATACATTGCATTCAGGACAAATGCCGCCTTCAGCAGCGGAAGTGTAATATTAAAGTAAATCTGCCATCCGGAAGCTCCGTCAATTCTGGCTGCCTCATAAAGTCCCGGATCAATAAACTGATAATTCGTTAAAAAGATAATGGTATACAGCCCCACATGCTTCCAAAATTCTACAAATGCCAAAACGCACACTGCGGTACCCGGACTGGTAAGCCAATTTACCGGCTCCAGTCCTGCCAATGCCAGCAACTGGTTCATCGCCCCATTGGAAGCAAAAAACTGTTTCCAGATTACAGCACCTACTACATCAGGGGTGATAAAGGGCAGAAATACTGCCAATTTAAACAGCAGCTGCCCTTTTCGCACTCCTTTATAATTAATTAACTGCGCCAGCAAAAGTGCAAATATAAGGTTAAGAGGAACGGAGAGCAGTGTAAAATTAACCGTCACCTTCAAGGAGTCCCAGAAATAGGTGTCCTGAAAAATATTTTTATAATTTCTCAGCCCCCAAAATACCGGTTCTGTCAAAACAGTATTGGTTTTGAAAAAGGAGCAGTAGACACTGTTTAACATCGGATAGATGCCAAATACAATTGACAAAGCGAAAAACAGGCCGATAAAAATGTATAATACCCAGAACTTTCGCATTTGCCCCAAAATGTGCCCCGGATAGATTGGTTTCTTTCGGTTCATGGAACTCCCCTTTCATGCGCTTACTGCGCTTAGTCAATACTATTTATTTGCTTCAATCGCCTTGTTTACATCCTCATGGAGCTGTGTCAAACGGCTTGAAATCTCTTCTTCGCTTGTTGCACTGAATGCGTTCAGCAGTCCCTTTTCATATACTTCCAGCAGAGAGGGATAATATTCAATATTAGATGCATAAGAGTCAAATGCATACAGCGGTACATTCGGATCAAAGAAGATCTTCTGGTTAGGAGTCAGAGTATCCTGATCTACTACAGATACATCCACACAGGAGCCGAACACTTCAAAGCTGGCCTTCTGCGCTTCTTCTGTCAGCGCGTATTTTAAGAAAGTTTTCGCCGCTTCTGCATTGGGTGCATTGTCTGCCAGCGCAAAGCCTCGTACTCCGGACAGAACCAGTCCGCCTTCTGTCTGACCATCCAGAGACGGCCATGTCGTCACTGTATACTCCCCTACGCCGCTGTCAGCCGCATCCCAGCCGCTGGCATTCCAGTTTCCTACGCGGAACATACCTACGCTGCTGCTTTGGATTTTCGTATACATTGTGGCAAAATCTTCATTTACTGCATCCAGGTCATAAAATGCCTCAGGCCCCGCATACAGAGAAACAATATCCTCATAATATGCCTGTTTATCCGCAACCTGACTCTCAGGAGTTTCATTCAGCCAAATGTCAGACATTCCGGAGCCAACCATAAACAGACTGAATACCTGCCCCGGATCCACCCCCAGGTGCATAGTAAATCCATTTAAACCAGCACTTTTGTACTCCTTTCCCAGCGCTACGAACTTTTCCCAGTCAGAAGGCATCTTGTCTTCCGTTACTTCTACTCCGGGCACATCCAGTTTTACACCCAGTCCTGACATAGAGCGGTTTGTAGGGAATACCATTAACTGCCCGTTTTGCGTTGTCAGCTTGCGATCACTGTCTGTTATTACTTCATGATTCACCGCATCTGCCAGCACATCGTCCAGCTCTGTAAACGCGCCGCCGGACTGTAAATTCATCTGAAGCAGGCGTGTTGCCTCATTATAAATTAAATCCACACCTCCTGTTGCAGTAATAGCCTGAAGCCCCTTACTGGTCAGAGTGCTGTTATCAAAGGTAACGGTCTCGATGGAGTAATTCGGGTAATCCTTCTGCATTTCCGCTTCAATTGCATCAAAAAACGGTTCTCTCGTGTCATTTCCCTCATACCAGATGGTGATGGTTACCGGCTCCCCGGTTCCATCTTCTGCGGTTGTTTCCACGGAAGCCTGGGTTACTGCAGCTGTATCTGCAGTTGTAGTCTGTGCCGTATCCGTGGTATTAGAAGAGCAGCCTGCCAATAAGGAACCTGCCAGCGTCAGAGTAAGTGAAGCCGTTATAAATCTTTGTTTCATGTTTATACATCCTCCTTCTAAATTTTATCTATTGATTATTGATTAAGGAAGCCATAGCCTCTCTCAAATCCATTATATAAAGTCCTCTGAATCCCTCATGTATAGAATCAAAGGTAACATTTTTCCCATCATGCGTCCAACGACAGTGAAGATCGGACCGGATATCAAAATTTCCTAAATCCGGTGCATAGAAACGTCCCAGAAGCATCCCTTTTTTGCTGGCTATGTGATACAAGAACAGTGGCCGAAAGCTCTCGCTGTCCTCATATCCGTCTCCAATAATAAACTCTCTGTCAGGCGAATAGCTGCAATGTATATCTTGATTGAAAAATGCTTTATCATATAGCTTATAATTCTGTGTACCGTCTGTCAGCTCATACAGCCCCGGCCCTTCCCCTGCATCCGCGTAAATCAGCAATGTATTCCGGTCTTTCCAAAAATAGTGGGAAGCATAGGTGTATCCCCGAAGTTTATATAAATTTCCCTCTATGCCGCTTGTGCCAAGGGCCGTTTTCCATTCTCCCCCTGGCTCCGGAAAGTACCTTACCAAAAAGAGAAGCCTGTCTGAGTCTGTATTAAAAGTAGCGTGATTTACTACTATCTTCCTTCCCTTATACTTGGGATCCTCCCCCGCAAATACCGACTCCATCTGTTGGTAAGAATATAACATATGAGTCTCTCCCGTTTCCATGTTCATTAAGCTTAATCCATCGTCTTCGGGAGCAGGAATATCTCTCCAGGGATCCGGCCTGTTGCAGTATCCATAACCTGGCCTAAAGTCATAAATACGATTAAAATTCAGCACAATCCCCCATTTTCCGTCAGGCGATACATTGGCTACAGGATGAGGCAGGCTGCGTTTTTCACCGGTAAATACATCCTGCACTACAGCCTTATATTCTGTCCCATTCCAGTTATTATAAACTGCCTTTCCCTCTTGTCCGCCAAGCCATTGCAGCATACAGCCCTGCTGAAAATTCCATGCTGTTGTGCGGGCAAAGACATGAAATTCTCCTGTTTCCAAATCAAACCATCCTAATTCACTTTCATCACCTGCTACAGGCTGTCTGTTCATAAACGGCACCCGGTTGCACAGGTGCATACGGTCATCTGGGGTTAGCGCAGGATTGTCATAGTATCCATAATAATAATGTGCTCCATCTGCCGGAGAAATACGCTTTACCTTTGCGTGCTCGCAGTCCTTGATTCCTTCCAAAACTAATCTCCTTACCAATCTTAATTTCCAAAAAGAACTATATTCTATTGGCTTGTTCATCTATATTTTTTGTAGTATAATGAACTTACCTAACATTATATTTACTATGAAGAATACATAATTTTTTGTTTAAAATACATAGTAATTTATATATATTTCTTTTTGTTTACACTTATTATATCAAATAGTCTGTTCAAATCAATTTTTAAATGACTCTTAAAATTATAAAAATGAACCATAAAGGAGCTTCTATGACATATGATGTAAAAAGCGAAATTTTAACTCAGCTTCCCTCTCCTTTCCGTGCATTGCATCTGGTTGAGCGCAAGGCGGACTTTGTTATGAAGCTGCACAGCCATACCTTTTATCATCTGACAGCTATTACTTCCGGAACGCTTTATGTTACATTTGAAGAGCGTAAATACTGTATTCAAAAGGGGCAGTTCCTACTGCTTCCTCCCAACATTCCCCACGCATTATCTTCGCCTCAAGGGTATTCCCAGATTGGTATCGATATTTACGATATTTGCGATCCCCGGGGTATTTGTATACTTTTACGGCAAACCTTTCCAACAGGATTTGCCATCGTCACTCCTACCTCTTTTCCCTCTACTTTCAGCACATTGTTTCATACTATGCACAATCAGACAGCCTTTAATGCTCTGAAACTGCTAAACTGTGTAGAAGCATTTCTAATCGCTTTTTTGGAAAATGCACACTGTACCCGCAATACCAGCTTTCGCCAGAACTTTCTGGATATGCTTGCAAGGACTGATTATGCCAGTCTGACGGTTAACCAGATGTGCCGCCATATGCACATGAGCAAAACTCATTTCGAGCGGCTTATGCAGACGGAGTTCGGCTGCGGCGCTGCCGAATACTGTAAACGTCAGAAAGTTATGAAAGCCTGTGCCCTGCTTCAGGATACAGATGTTCCAATCAATGAAATTGCACAGCTTTTGGATTTTAATACGCCCAGTCATTTTTCCAGCTTCTTTAAACTGCGTATGTCTGTCTCTCCAAAGCAATACCGGGATGCTTCCCGTAAGATGATCCCGTCATAGTCTTTGTACTGTCCGTGTTTTATTAAATAGAATTGTCCTTTCAGCAGAAAAAGCACTGCCGATCCCCTTATATGCATACCATTTATGAGGAACTTTGCAGTGCTTTTTCATTCATATAAAATTTTCCGGTTATGCTCCGCCTTCCGGCAGATGTTCTTCCCATAGCTTTCGGCCCTTTGGGGTTAACTGACTGCCGCCGCGGCCCCGGCTGACTCTGGCAATTCCATCCTCCGCCATTTTCGTCAGGATATTTCTAACTTCCTGCTGGGACATAGGGATATGAACCTCCCTGGCCCTTTCCAGAATTTTGTCCCGGCCCAGGCCGGTTCTCTGCTCTGAGGCTCTGTAAAGCTGCTCCAAAACAAACCAGTAAGTCGTCTTATCCTTCCTGCTGTCCAGATGGCCGGATGGCCGGGGATTTTCACATACCGGCTGGTTTTCCGTCTTCCCTTGAGCAAGCACAGGCCTTAATCTGGGATATCCGGATTTTAACAGGGTAGGCGGAAGATCTCCCATTTCTATCTGCCTGTTTCCGGTATAAATAAAATATTCCACCACATTCCGCAGTTCCCGAATATTTCCCGGCCAGGAGTAGTTTTTTAAAAATTCTTTTACCTGCGGTGTCAGTGTAAATTCTCCTCCTAATTCTTCCCGGAAATGATTAATCAAAAGAAACATGTCATCTTCCCGGTCCGCCAGCGGCGGAATCACAATCGGCAGGGTGTTGAGACGATAATATAGGTCTCGACGGAAGAGTCCCTCCTCCACCTTCTGCTCCAAAGCTTCATTGGTTGCCGCCACGATCCGGACATCAATGTTGATAATCCGGTTACCGCCCACTCTCATAATCTCCCGTTCCTGCAGTACGCGAAGAAGCTTAACCTGAAGCATAGGGCTCATTCCTTCCACTTCATCCAAAAATAAGGTTCCCTTATGCGAAAATTCTAAAAGTCCCGGCCTTCCGCCCTTTTTTGCTCCGGTAAAGGCTCCCTCCTCATAGCCAAACAGCTCGCTTTCCAGAAGGTTTTCCGGCACCGCCGCAACATTGATTGCAATAAACGGCCCCTTGCTGCGTTTGGATGCCCTGTGAACCGCATGGGCAAATAACTCTTTCCCTGTTCCGGTCTCTCCAATAAGAAGCACCGGACTTTCGCTGGCTGCCATTCTCTTTAAAATTTCCTTGGTACGTTTGATTGCTTCTGAGTCTCCGATAACATCATTAAAATCATATTTGGCAATATGGCCTTTTTGAAAAAGCTGGCTTCTCAGCTCATTCTGCCGGTCCTCCACGTCGTTAAATTTTTGAAGGATAGCAAAAGCGCCTATACAGGCCTCCTGACGAAGGACAGGAACCACCTCCACGCTGACATTAATGCCGTTTATCCTCCGTACCCGTGCTTCAATCCTCCTCCGTTCCTTTAGGCACTGGGAAAATGGAATATAGGAAAATACCTCGTCCCCCCAATGTCCTAGGATCATTTCCTGGCTGGCTCTGGTAATTTCTTCTGCATGATGGTTACAGGCAAAGATTTCTCCTTTTTCATTAACGCCAATTACCCCTTCCTCCAAAGTCTCCATCAAAATATGAAATTGGCTTTCCAGACGGATGGACCTGGCAAACATCTGATCAAAGCTATAATTATTGGTTGCAATATCCCGAAAATATTCTTGAAACCGCTCTGTTTCCAACAGATTTTCCAGCCCCAAACGCAGGGCAATTTCAATCATCATGCCGGAAGTGCAGGGTCTCTGGCCCAAATTAATCTTGGTCTCTATTTCCTCTGGTACATAACGCATCTCGTCCGTTGTCACCGCAATTTTGACATCTTCATCCAGTACAGCTCCCGGATAAAAGGGAATCAGGTGGATATGGTTAATTCCAAACTGGTTAGCTTGGGCAATGGCCTCTCTGGCCATTGCCTGGGTCATGTTTACAAAAAGAACCCTGGATCCTTTTGGAATCTCTTTCAATTTTCGCAATTCGCTCCATCTAAAGGATACCTCGACAGCCATAGTCTGGCAGCCTATAGGAACATGTCGGGCTACTTCTTCTGCAGATCCATAGGCATCTGTTGACACCACAAATAAGTCCGCCCGGGGAAGAACCCCCATAGCCGATCCGTCTCTTACATTATATAAGTTTATCTTGGCATATTCCCCAAACAGCCGCTCCACATCCGCTACATAAGATTTGCCGGCTCTGGGATCCAGGGTTACAATGGAAATAATTTTCTTCTCCATAAGGCCTCCTTTGGGAAATTGTTTTATTCTTTAACCAGTTTCTCACAAATTTAATCTATTTTCAATACTTTAACCTATTTTTTTGCCTTTTTTGTCTCCTTCAAATTGGCACATTGTTTGCTGTAATAATAAGTAAGCATAAAATATTGATTTTAAGCAATCAGAAGGGAGATTTTTATATGATTACAAAGGACGAACTGTTATTATTACTTCATCAGGAGGTAGTTCCGGCTCTGGGCTGTACGGAACCGGTCTGCGTAGCGCTGGCAGCGGCAGACGCTTATCATGCTATCGGCGGGGATGTGGTTTCTATTAAGATGGAAGTAAACCCCGGTATTTATAAAAACGGAATGAGCGTAGGTATTCCCGGATTTTCACGTGTTGGCTTAAAATACGCAGCTGCTTTGGGAGCCTGTCTCGGCAACCCGGAAAAGGGTCTTCAGCTTCTGGCTGATTTAAATGATAAGGTATGTGAGGCGGCCATCAAGCTAGTAGAGGATCGCCATGTTATCGTCATGATTAATCACAACGAAACTCAGCTATACGCCAGGGCAGAGATTATTACTACCTCTGGCATCGGCATCAGTGAAATCCGCAATACCCATTCTAATATTATTTTTACCAAGCGAAACCATGAGGTTCTCCTCCAGAAGGAATATACCACCAGCTCCAATGATGAGCTTCACGAAAAGTTGGCTTCCATGTCCGTTGCAGAGCTAAAAGCTTTAATTGATACTTGTACAGAAAAAGAGCTGAATGATATGTTAAATGGTGTTGATATGAACGGCAGACTGGCCGATTACGGCCTGGAGCACTCTCTGGGAATCGGCATCGCCGCCACCCTGCAAAAGGAACTTGCATCTGATGCCATGGGAGATAATCTGTTCAGCCGTACTATGGTTCGGGTGGCAAGCAGCGCCGAAGGGCGCATGAGCGGATGTCCCTATGCGGTTATGAGCAGTGCCGGAAGCGGCAATCATGGCATTACTGCCATTATTCCTGTGGTGGAAATGGCAAAGCATGTTAACGCTTCCAATGAGCAGTTGGTAAAGGCCTTGGCTTTCTCCCACGCACTTAATATTTATATCAAGACCTTTACCGGCAAGCTGTCCGCTACCTGTGGCTGCGGTGTTTCCGCTGCAACTGCCGCTTCTGCTGCTATGGTATGGCTCATGGGCGGTACTGACAAGCAGATTGGCAATGCCATTATCAATATGAGCGGAAACTTAACTGGTATGATTTGCGACGGCGGAAAAATCGGCTGTGCTTTAAAGCTGGCCACTGCCACCAATGCTGCTATGATGTGCTCTTACCTTGCTATGTCTGATGTCGTTCTCCAGGCCACGGACGGTATCTGCGGCTATACTCCGGAAGAGGCAATCCGCAATATGGGTAAGGTCAGCAATCCCGGCATGATAGAAACCGATCACACCATCTTAAATATTATGATGGAAAAAGACCAGTTAGTTTAATTTGTAAAGACCGGAACGACGCTTAATCTCAAGCGGCCGTTCCGGTCTTTTATTACAAAAGCATTCCTCTCTGCCTGGAATCCGGAATATTCAATTGAATACGATATTTTTGTACTACCCTTCTGGATACCTGAATCCCCTCTTCCGCTAATCGCTCTGTTAATTTTTGATCGCTGAGAGGTTTTTTCCCTTCTTTTTCTATCATTTGCTGAATTCTCTGTTTAATCTGGTCTGAAGAAATTCCGACATTTCCCCCTTCCCCTCCGTTGGCTGCAGATAATGAAGCTGCTGTGGGAAGAGCCATGGAAAACAGAGACTTTAAAGGCACAGACTTTTTATATTGAATATATTTTCCCTTTATGGCCCGACTAACCGTAGAAACATGAACTCCCAGAAGATTAGCAACATCTTCTTGCTGCATAGGCTTTAAAGGACCTTTCCCCTCAAAATAGTCTTCCTGCAAGTTCAGCACAGTCTCCACAATCCGGGTAACTGTTCTTCTTCTCTGTTCTACACAGTTTATCACAAATCTAGCCCGCTCCAACCGCTCTTTAAAATACGCCAGAAGTTCCGGATCCTGGGATTGTTCCATCATCCGTATATAATAGCTGCTGAATTTATATTCCCCCATCCAGCCATCATTAAGGGCAACATCCCACATGCCGCCGTGCCTGGAAACGATAATGTCCGGCACTATGTAATTCGCTTCTTCCCGCTGAATATTCATAATAGGTCTGGGATTCAGGCTTCCAATAAGGTGGATATACTCTTTAACTCGGACTGTAGAGATCCCTAACTTTCTGGAAATCACCCCGATCTGGCCGTTCATTAGCTCTGTAAGATGTTCCCGCAAAAGGCAAAACAGCTTTTCATCTTCCTCACCTCTTGCCCGAAGCTGCCGCTCCAGACACTCTGCCAAATTCTCAGAGAAAATTCCTATGGGTTCCAGATCTTTTAAAATTTCCAGACATTCTGCCAATTCTGCTTCCCTATAGCCAGACGGAGAAGCCAGTTCTTCTAACGAATAGGTAAAATATCCCTTTTCATCCAGGCAATCAATCAAATAGTCCATCATCTCCCGCTGCCTGTCTGTATATTTTTCTCTCTGCAATTGGCTAAAAAGATATTCTTTGATAACATCCTCCTGTTTAGCTCTGGCGTCATTTCGATAACGCTCTTCTTCCTCCGGATTATCAAGATATTGTTCTTTAAAGGAGCTTCCACTCTCATAGATCTTTTCCATACCCATTATCATGTCATTTTCTTTGTCATTGCTATTCTCCAACATGGGGTTTTCCAGATATTCATTCATCAGAAAATCTTCCAGCTCCTGGTTGGTCATCGCCAACACATTAAGAGATTGCACCTGGTTTACCGACAGGGTCTGTTTTTGTTCTATATTAATTCCGTGGTTTAACTCCATGAATTTCCTCCTTGTGTACGGCAAAATAGAGTATAGGGTATATATGGCGGCCTGCCTCGAAGATATTTGTCCAAGTGTTCTTATTATAGCATATTTTCTTTGCTTTGTAATGGATTTGGAGATTTTGGCCTGCCTATATTGATAAGAACAACAAACGAAAATAAATTAAGCCTACCTTGTACTTGGCGGTCTAGGTAGGCTTTGTTCTGCTCTGGAGGCTAACCACTTTGCGGTCGGTTGCTTTCCTCATGATTATAATATAGCATATTTAATAGGGGGAAGCAAGAATTTTTTGCAACTCAGGTGTTTGACAGTTTAATAATGAAAAAAGTGCTCTTATAGCAATAACTTCATAACATCCCACTTTACTATGGCATAAAAAGAGCGGAAGCCTTGTAAAATCAATGCTTTCCGCTCTCTCTTTTTTAGAGGCGACAACCAGATTTGAACTGGTGATCAGGGTGTTGCAGACCCAATTTTAAAAGCGTTATTTTTATTGATTTTACAATACTTTTCTGTATCTGTGAAATATTTTTCCCTCACTTTTTCCCACAGTTTTATTCTATCATAAATATTTCCCACATGCAACAAAAAAAGCCGTTTCCGGCTTTTTTCTTACATTCTATCTCTAAAGGGCCTTTGCTGGGCTTTCTGGTTTTACTTTGGGCCGTATCCCAAAAGCCTCTACTGTATCGCCCGGCTTGGCATGTTTTATTTCATAATGCAGTTTTGCGGCAAGTCTTATCTGCTCCACCTTTGAGCCGCTTTCCCTCGTTTCCTTTATGCCCTGGTAATCCTCACCTTTCATGGTAAACCGGTAAAATTCTGCCGGCTTTCCGTTCCGGTCTGTTTTCGTACCATCGGAACGGTTGACGCGATAACAATAACTTATATCCTTAATCCTGCCTAACAACTGGCTTATCGGGTCACTGTTACTTTCTTCTTTATCAATCATCTTTGCATACACCTGCTCCGGTGTCTTGATTGTGGTGATATACACATCCGTCCACAAGCCCAATACATTGGCATACCGACAATGCATCTCCTTCTTGTATCCCTCCAACATACTCAATACCGTTGAATAGGGAAGCTGACCTCGAAATTCGTCAAGTATGATGATTGGCTCTCCTGCGTATCCATCAAACGGGTTCTGGTAATCGGATACCAGATACACATTACCTTCTCCATGCTTCGCTACCAGTTCAAAAATAATTCCCGTCTTGCCGCTCCCACTCTCTCCATAGAGCCAGTGAACGGCCACATTCCTCTTGAACGGCGTTTCCAGTGACCGCTTGTCAAAGTACATATTCTTAATCATAGCGGTTGTCTTGTTGTCAAAAAACCGGTCATCCAGCCGCCGGACTTCCTGCCAGGTCATGCCGCTTTCGATGGCATCCCGTATCAACTCGATATCAGACCGGCGGCCTTGCCTTCCCACCAACTCGCCCTCCTGGGCCTTCGCCACAATAACCTCGCCCTTTTCCTCAAACTTGCCCGTCTTATTTATGTATGCCTCAACCTGCTCCTTATTGCCCATAGTCATACTGATATGCCCTTTATCTCCGATGAATTTCTTGACTGTGCTGAACCGGATGGGATTATTCCCACAGAGGACAATATGAAGATGCTTCATGCCTTCCTTTGACACACAATACAAACATGCCGCCTGCTTTGTGCTGGAGACCCATTGACATACCACATACTCACATAACTCCTGCTCTGACAGCTTTCCAACATCCTCACCCATCAGACCGCAGACACCATTTTTCTCTATGTTCGGACATACGATGAACCATGACCGGGAGCGTGTATCACGGGTTTTCTTTAACTCATTCTTATCTTCTGCCAAGTCCATCCGCCTCCTTATATTCTCCCAGTACGGCCTTAATGAACGCCGTTGGTGCAATGCCTCTCCGCTCTGCTGTTGCTTTTACATAAGCCGCCATATCCTTTGACAGCCTCAAAGTGTACCTCTCATATTTATACTGTTTCATTGATTTCCTCCTGAATGTCCGTGTCGGGGGCTACGCCACCCGCCACAAGTACATGTGAATCATTGGTTTTCAGTTGCACAGTTAATATGTAAGATTGGCGGCAAAAGGCGGCAGAAAGATTGTGAACATTTTGTAAACAATTTTGGGCACAGCTTGAAAGGACTTTGGCACAGTCCCTATGTGCCCAAAAAGATGGCCGCAAGCCCGCATAAATCCTGACTTTCTGACAGCCTGGACACTGGACACAGAAGTCTAGGGTAATACTAAGCCCTAGACTTCTGTGTTGCTGGCTTCAACTCCGGTGCACAAAAAAAGAAGCCGTTTCCGGCTCCCTATTTCTCATATTCCAATATATCTGATATTTCACAGTCCAAATACTCACACAACCTGGCAAGGATTGCCAAGTCAACTCTATCCATCTGATTATTGATATAATGGTTTAGCTGTGTTCTTTGCATATCACAATGTTTGCATATCTTATTCTTGCTTATTCCCTTATCTATCAAAAGCGTTCCAAGCCTAATCTTAATCTGACCCATATAATACCTCTCTATTAATATATATATTATAATTGTTGCCGTATTTTAAAATAAGGAGTATAATAATAGAGAGTATATTTATATACCTTCTATGCTTTTGGAATTATTGAAATTGTCCCAAAAGCAAGCTATAATAAAACCAATCAATATCAAAAGGAGAGTATGCACAATGAAACGAAAAAGTACATTAACAGTTATAACAATAGCAATGAGCCTTTCAATGGCCAGTACTTCTTTCGCCGGAGAATGGCAATGGATTGATGGGAATGGTGATGGCATAGCAGAATGCTATTATATGGAAAATGGCACAGCTTTAACAAATACTACCACACCAGACGGATACCAAGTAAATGAAACCGGCGCATGGATAGTGGATGGCGTTGTTCAGACACAAGGAACCGGGCAATCCACAAATGGCGTAAATCATAGCGCAAACTATGACCCAGCGCATCCACTAGCAAATGCACCTGAATCCTGGGACTTGAAGTTGACTCCTGATAAAAATTTTTTAAATTACCATTATATTTGTGGAAATGATAATATTCATGCAATGTTAACAGGTCAGATGGAGTACTATCATGTGAGGACGGGATATGATTCAGATAGGCAAAATAGAGAAGAGCAGGAACTTTACCAGTGGTTTTGTAACTGGTTGAATGGTATGGACTTCGAGCATATGTCTGAAATGGACAGAGCAAAAGAAATCCAGAAGGTAATGGCAACAAAACGTTATGAATATACTCCGTATGGTAATGCAGATTACCATGTATTAATTGAGGGTAAAGGAGTTTGTGGCGACTTTGCCATGACTGTAAGAGCATTAGCAAGAGCAGTTGGTTTAAAGAGTGCCGTAACACAAATAGGCACTTCACATGCAGGATATTTTGTTCAAGTAGATGGAATTACTTATGCCGGAGAAAACCAATTATTACAATTAGATTATTCCTACGATGATTATGAGCATTCTGGATTGGGAATTGACACAGTAACATTTATTGATTAATAGTTGAACTATAGCTTTACATACTTTTTCTATTCCATACAAGCACGCCGGGGGTGCACACACCCTCGGCGTTTCTTTGTGTTATCTTGCATCATCATCAATCTGATATTCCTCTTCAAACTGTTCCCGCATCCGCTCAAACTCGGCGGAAGTATATTCCGTATTAATCATCCTTATATATTCATCGAATGAGCCAAATTGATATTCCTTCTTCCCATCATCCTCATATAAAACATGGTGCTTCTTATAAAATGGCTCCGTAATCTCTAATATCTCCCTGGCATCCATCAAATCTTCGGAAACCTTTGTGAAGTGTTTCCATAGCTTATCCCAGTTCTTTCCGTCAATCACAATGAACCGATTACCCAAAAATCGTCTTTCTTTATAAGCAACCTCCGGCTCATAACCCTCTATGCCCATATCAAAAAGAATACGCCGCCTCTTTTCAAATTCCTTCCGGACAAGTTCATCCAGTTCTGTCTGTGTTATCGTTATCTGTTTTTCTCTCATATTGCCTCCTTACCGGCTCCGCTCCCGTATCCGGTTATGTTCGTGTTCTGGCTGTTCCTTTCCCATAGCTATCCTTATAGCCCTTGAAATATCAGACAGAATTTTAGGCGTTTTCTTTATTGTCTGCGCCATATCAAGGACTGTCTGCTCCTTAATCTCATTTAACGCCAGTATCTCCTTCTGGACATCCTGCGCCTTTAATTCCATAACCGTTTTATTGCCGCCTGCTGTCGCTCCGTTTAAGATACCGATATCACGCCCAAAGATACCCTTCATGTGCTCCGCCATTTCCTTATGGATACATTTTAACTCATTCCGGGTAAGTACCTCCTTGGCTGATACCTTTTCGATACCTTTCTTCTTATCTATGCAGACCGGGATAAAAGCAAAATGCAGATGCGGCTGTCCTGCTTCATCCTTATGCACCCATGCAGATATAACATTCTCTTCACCGTATCTCTTAACCATAAAATCATAAGCCGACCGGAAGAAAAGCCGCTCCTGCTCTTCCGTAAACTCTTCCCTGGGCAACGTGACAATCCAATCACACAGCGTCTTCACATCAGCCCTATTCTGGCATTTCACTTTTGATAAACGGCTCTTATAATACTCAATGTCATATTGGTTTCGCTTCGGTGCAAGATTATAATTAAGGTCAGAACGCAGATGGTCTATGCTCTCATTGCTAAAGTACATAGAAATCCTGCTATAATGCCGGAGCATATGACCGACTGCGCTTTTCTGGAATTTCTCAACATGCATACCGTATACCTCCATCCATATATTTTCCAGCCAATCCTATAATGCAAGAAGTCCAAAACATTTCAGGTAAAATGGTATAGCCAGTTATACCATTTTCTTTGAAAATGGCTTAACTGGCTCTGCGAGGCTTTCCGAATTTCAAGAGGATCTCTTGCTATAGACATGCTTCCCACCCGTCCATCGCCGCTTTATCCTGCCCTCTACGGGGGCAGAACAAAACGGCCATGGACTACATTATCTCCACGTGGCCGGAGGCACCACGGCGATGCTCCTCCCGGCCCGCGCTCTAATTATTGGCTTCTTTCGACTGTACAATGTAATCAACGAAAAAAAGAGAGGGTATCCCTCCCTCTCCTGCATCTCTTATTGCTGATTAAAAATCTTATTCAAGTTATCCGCAGACTTTACGGCGGCCTCTTTATGTTCATCCAGTACATGTGAATAAATATCCTCGGTTATGCTTGGTCGTGAATGTCCGGCATTTTTTGATATCGTCAAAAACTGGTCTCGGTCTTTTCCATAGAATGTTATTCCTGAATGGCGGAGACCATGAAGAGTTATATCTTTCTCAATCTCTGCCAATTTTAAAATCTTCTTAAATAATCGTCTCAAAGTGTTATAATCTATTGGTTTACTTTTGTCTTTCTGCTGTGTCCAAATATAAGCTGAACCTGGTCTTTTTCCTAACTTCTGCCACCTTTGGTTATACCGTTTAATCAGCAAAGAATTTGCCATTTCTGATAACTTGATTGTCCTTGTAGATGTTTTTGTTTTCGTCTTGCCCTCTGCACTGACTACCTTTTTACCGTCTGCACTCTCCGTATACGTCCGGTTAATCTTGATTGTTTTTGCCTGCCTGCTCCAATCAGAAAATTTTAAAGTGGAAACTTCTCCGGGCCGCTCATATGTCATAAAAGCAAATTTTATAATATCTGCATCTCCGCCCAATTCATCACAAACTTTGAAAACCTGTGCTACTTCTTCAGATGTCAGAACCTTCTCTTCCTCCAGCTTGGGCGCATAACCAATCTTAATACCATAACAAGGATTCTGCATCCTATTGTCTTTATAAACGTAGTTAAAATATAATTGCAATAAGGAATACGCTTTATCTAAAGTGCTTTTGCTATAGTCATATGACCTCAACTGCTCCAGATACTCCAAAATGTCATTATGTGTTACCTCGAGAGGATGCTTCATCCCAATCATATAGGTTTCTATCTGGTTTTCCCTCGTCCTCTGGTTTCGGCTATAGGTAGAGGCCGCCCAGCCCTCGGACAGTTTATGCTTTAGGAAATGGTCAATAGCATCATTCAGGTTGTCAGACTTAACTTCGACATTTGTGAGATTCTTCTTTTCCTCGGCATCCAGTTTCTTTAATAAAGCATCCTTAGCCGCCTGCCTGGTCTTTCCGCTTCCGGTCTCCCGGTATGATTCTTTAGCCAGTTGCACGGTACACACAGCCTCATAATAGGTATACTTCTTTTCTTTGCCGCTTTTGTCTTTGTGTGTCTTTGTCTTTTTGTTGATTGTGATCGGCGTGTACTTCATAAATTTTTCCCTCACTTTTCCCACACTTGTGTTTTAGATTTTAACATATTGAGGAAAAAATGAAAATGGGTTTTTCCCACAGAAAGAGAGCGGAAGCCTTGTAAAATCAACGCTTTCCGCTCTCTTTTTTTTAGAGGCGACAACCAGATTTGAACTGGTGATCAGGGTGTTGCAGACCCACGCCTTACCACTTGGCTATGTCGCCATAGTGACCCCAACGAGATTCGAACTCGTGTTACCGCCGTGAAAGGGCGATGTCTTAACCGCTTGACCATGGGGCCTTATCTACCCCTCCTAACACTCCTTTTGGGGATCTCTCTTTCTT
>JAETNT010000053.1 GCA_021772025.1 Enterocloster bolteae
ACATTTCCCTGATACCAGCATACGCAGAAAACAAATAAAGTGCAGAATGTAAAAAGCAGTTCCATGATTAACGATACGCTGTCCGTATCTGAAAACAGCCCCTCACTGAATGCCCTTATCACAATCCATGCAATGCCCGCAGCCCATCCCGCATTCCTTATCCTGCACAGCTTTGGCACGGCAAACCTGCCAAAAAAGGACTGTATGCAGTACCCTTCAAACAGGCACAGTAAAACTCCGATCAATCCCATAATCCATTCAGCCATCAGCACCCACCCCGTTTCTCAGATACCGCATATAGGCTTTCACAAACTCCCCATATTTCTCTTTTGCCAGATAAACGTACTCCCCATTATTCAGGGTAATGCTCTCACTGTCATATTCCGCAACATATGCCATGTTCACCAAATACCCTCTGTGGCAGCGGAAGAACTCGCCTCCAAGCTGCCCCTCCATTTCATTCATGGACGCATATGCCTCTATGGTCTCCCCCGTGGTGTGAATCTCCACCTTCTTCCCCCTGCTCTCAACATAGAGGATGCTGTCCTTTTCCAGTGAAAAACTCCTGTTCCTCGTCTTTATAAACACCGTTTCCCGCCGCTTGCTTTTCCTCTTTTCCAGTTCCCGTTCTGCCCGGCGGAACACCTCCCGGAACTTATCTTCCTCAATGGGCTTTAACAGGTAGTGGAACGCCGCCACGTCAAACGCCTCGAAAACATATTCCCGGATGCCTGTTATGAAGATCAATATGGTATCTTCTTCCCTCTGCCTGAGCCTTTTCGCCGTTTCAATCCCGTCCGTCCCTTCCATCTGTATGTCGAGGAACACAATATCAAACTGCTTCCCGACGGCAAGCAGCGCATCCCCTGTCTCGTATAATCCGGCACATATGCCCGGTATTTCTTTTTCTATCAGTTCCTTTATCTGTTCACGGATGATTTCCTCATCATCACATATGGCTATATTCAATCTTATCACCTGCAATTCATTTCCCATGAGAACAGCTTCCCCACGGGCAGTTCTTTTTACTTTTTATATCGGCAGAATTTTAGCGCAGTCAGCCGCGAGGGAACGAAACCCTATTTGAAAGGGAACGAAATCTTTTTCTTTCCCATAAAAAATTCAAAAACAGGTCTAAAGTTTTTCGCCATTCGTCCGATATAGGGGCGGCACAAACGCAAACCACCGTGTAAGCATATTACCTCTGATTCCCCCGCTTTCCAAGCAGTTTTCCGAATAGGAAAAAGGGCCTATGAGCCCTTTCCCCCATTTTTCCTTAGTGCAGTTTCAGTAACCGGGATATGTTTTCCCCCAAGGCCATTTCCGCCGCCCGCTTGTCCGGGCTTACAAATTCGATGAGCTGCCTGTATAAATATGGTTCCCCGTAAGGCGCATCCGAACTGTACAGGCATCTCTCCGGCAGTTCGGTCAATGCCATTTTTGTGGCAATGGAAGCAAAAGCCGCCGAAAGGTCTAAGTATACATTCCCATGCCCTTTCGCAAATTTTATGACCTCCATCCAGTTTGAACCGCCCAAATGTCCGAAGATAACGGGAATGTCGGGATATTTTTCACATAAGGACATCAGAAGTTTTATCTCGTCCATCGTAACCGGGTGGAAAGTATGTACCCAGACTGGATAAATCTTTGTATCCCTCAATGCCTGAAATACAGTGTCCAACTGCATGATCTGCTGCTCGTTTCCGGGCGTAAACTCCCCAATCCCGTACAGTGAATTGGAAGTAATCTGCATATCAATCCATTCTTCCGTTTCCTCCAGCCCCATCCCTAAAGGAACGGAACCGAATCCCAAAAAGTGTTCCGGGTATTCCTTTACGGCCTCCACAACTTCCGAAATATTCTTTTTCAGGCGGCGGATGTTATCCTCCTTACTGTTGGCTCCCGCCAGAATCTTATTCAAGGCTGCCATTTCTTTTTCCAGCTCCTTTAATGTGCCGGCTTTCTCCGGGTGCGGCGCGGTGCAGAATAATACCGTCTTATCCACTCCCGCCGCATCCATTTTATCCAACTGCATTTTCACGGGAAACATGATATGTTCGTGGCTGTCTATCACCATTTTCAGAACCTCCTTGACAATTTTGGTATATTGACGTTAGCATTAAGGATAGCTGAAATCAAGTACGCACTTTTTTGAAATAAGGTTTCCTTTTTGAAACCGTGCGTGGAAAGGGGCAATGCATAATGGCAAAGGTGCAGGCAGTGGATGAACAATGCCCGGTTGAACTTGGGCTGAATATACTTAGCGGAAAATGGAAACTGAAAATATTATGGCATCTCTCCAAAGGCACACTCCGTTTTAATGAATTACAGCGGCTCTTGGGCAACATCACCACCAAGACGCTGACGGAACAGCTCCGGGAACTGGAGGAACAGGGAATCATCCTGAGAACTGTTTTCCCGGAAGTCCCTCCAAGGGTTGAATATTCGCTTAGCGAAATAGGCTGCACCCTGAAACCGATTTTAGGTGGGCTGTGTGAATGGGGAAAGACCTATCAGGAATATCGACAGCAATAAAGGTATTCCGATGATAGCTAAAACAGCACAATCTTTCCCTCCATATATTTACCCATACTATCATTCTGAAACCTGCAGGTGATTCTTATATAACACCATTCAAAGAAAGGATCAGTAAAATGCAGGTGATGATGACCGCCCCGAAAAACAGCCATAAACCAACCGGCTTTTTATTCTGCTCCACGGCAGACTCCGACAGGTACCCCGTCCTGCGCAGCGCCGTAGTGATCGGTTTATAAAGCAGGAATGTGAATCCCGCATTCAACCCGGATTTTAACAGATTGAACGGAAGGAATGCCGGGATCAGCAGTTTTGCAACCGCTTCACGGGGATATCCCATGTAAATAGGGGCTATCAGATAATTCCACAGCATCATCACCAGCACCATTGCCATGCTTCCGGCCAGCAGCCCTGTGACGGCTCCTTTCAATGTCCGCTTTTTCTTATAGATGGCCGCCGCCGTGCAGGCAAAGGAACACGATGACACAATGTTCATGATGCACCCAAGAATCCCGTTTTCACTGATTGTCACCATCTCTATCAGCGAAACAATCACGGATACGGTAAAGGATGTCAGCGGCCCCCATATCAGCCCGCCCAGCGTGATGATGATGTCTTTCGGGTCATATTTCAGGAAAAGCACCACCGGGATGCGCCCTACCACCACTACCACATACGCTATTGCGGAAAGCATGGCCATTGTCGTTATCTTCTTTGTATTGTTGTTCATATACATTTTCTCCCTTCGTAAAATAAAACAGGCACCCAAAACTTGTATTCAGGTGCCAGAAAATTGCAGACAGCACACACCATACGAAAATCACTTATCTTTCGTACCATGCGGCCTTATCTTCTTCTATCCAGACTATACTGTTGGTTTTGGAATCTCACCAAATCCTGACTTGGACGCCTGCCAAGTCCTGCGTTTTCACGCTCGCGGACTATACCGCCAATCGGGAATCTCACCCTGCCCTGAAGATGCCAGTATTAAGTTGTAAAAAACTGTCTATACCGTTTCGTAAGAAACCAGTTCGTCCACCGGAATGCGGGTCTGTGAATGGCGCTCCGAGTTTGCCGCTTCCTCGTCCGAATACCCGACTGCAAGGATATTGACCGGCTCCAGATTATCCGGCAGCCCGAACTCCCTGCTTATCACATCCGGCTTGAAGTAACATATCCAAACGGAGCCAAGCCCCAATTCCGTTGCCTGCAGCATCATGTGGTCTGTCAGTATGGAGGCGTCTATGTCAGCGGTCTGCTTCTTATCAAACGGGCGCACCCATGCTTTTCCGTGATCAGCGCAGACGATGATAGCCAGCGGCGCTCCGTAAAGGTTCGCCCCTTTCCCAATCTTCACAAGCCCCTCACTGCTCTGCACAACGATTAGGCGGACAGGCTGGAGATTGGCCGCAGTCGGCGCAACATGGGCGGCCTCAAGAATCTTTTTTAGCTTTTCCTCCTCCACCTTTCTGTCCTTATAGCCCCGGACGGAATAACGCTTCTTTGCAATTTCGATAAAATCCATAGTGGCAAATCCTCTCTTTCTGTTATATACTGAACGTGTTGATTAACCGTTGTCCCCATTTTAGCAGGACACGGGAATTCCGCAAGATTGCACTTTTGGGGTAGATACTTCCCAAAAGGGTAGTTATTAAAAGTTGGAGGTATGCAATGAAATATTCTAAAGACCAGTTCAACTGCCCGGTTGAAGCCACGCTCTTTTTGATTGGCGGAAAATACAAGCCGCTCATCCTCTGGTATCTGATAGAAAAACCACTCCACTACATGGAGCTGCAGCGCATGATCCCGAAAGCGACACCCAAAATGCTGTCGCAGCAGTTGCATGATCTGGAGGAATGCGGGATGCTGCACCGGGAAGTCATCCCGGACAAGCCGCCCAGAACGCTGTACTCCCTCACCTCATTTGGACGCAGCATTATCCCTGTACTGGATGCCATGTGCGATTGGGGCGCAGGCTTTTTGGATGGGCTGGACATCCAGCCGCCATGCTGCACAAAAAAATCAGCAGGAGAACCCTGACTGGCTTTCCTGCTGGCTTTTCATAACTGTATATCCGGCTCCAATGAGAAAATCCCGTTTTCAAATATAAGCCGGGAAACGGATGCGTTCTTTACCTTCCCCAATCCGCTTAACTGCTCCGGCGCAAATAAATGGAATATGGTCTTAATGGCAAAGGCGTGCGTCACTATCAGTATATCGGTGCTTTCCTGCATCCCGTCCTTTTGGACGGCATCCGCAAATACGCTTTTCAGGCGGCTTTCTATTGTCTGGAACGGCTCCGCCATTCCTGTCGTGTCATGTTCATAAATGGCAGCCGCCACGTCAGAAAGCCTCTCATTCAACTCGGCAAAAGAGGTTATCCCTCCCAGCCAGTCCGATACATTCTTTACGAAAACCGCATTGTTTTCCGCCTCCATGCACCCCAGGCACCATTCCCGAAGTCTTGCGTCTTTTTCTATCAGCACACCACTCTTTCCGCCCGCTTCCAAAATCATCTCTGCTGTCTGTACAGCCCGGAGCATATCGCTGGTATAGACCGCATCAAAATCAATCCCCTTTAATTTTTGCCCTATGTCATCCGCCATCTGCTTTCCTGCTCCGGTGAGCGGTGAATCAGCCCATCCCTGCGCCCGGTCTAATCTGTTCAAAAGCGTCTGCCCATGCCTGACTATATAAAAACGAACCATGCTTGTCACCTCCGCTGACAGTATAAGGAATCGTTGCCAAAATAGCAAGCAGTTACTTTTGGGGTACTACCTATCAAGTTGGGGAGTATCATTCCATCTCCCTGAATGTGCCGGCCATTCCCCCGATAAGACTCCACTGGCGCTGCATATAGGATTTCAAATTTTCCGCGCTTTGCCTATATGCCTCCCGGATTGTTTCCGGATCATAAAATTACTCCCTTTTCGGAAAAGTGTTCCCTGTGCATAAATTCTAAAATATAAAGTATATTTCTGCACCAATCACATAATCAGCAACAACTTAACGGTTCAGTAAACTCGAAGTTATCTTTTTCTATCGCTTAAAATTTTTTCATTGAATCTATCAAGAAATTCTTTGGAATTGACCCATGTAAGGCTCCCATCCTCATTTGTGAAATCATAACCAGACAATTCATATAATGCAGTTGCACAAATATATTCATACATTCCCGCATTCGGACTTTTGTAGATAATCCAATATAACGGCTTCATAGCCGATTCACCCATATTCAACACTTTATTATATTGCTGATTGTCAAATACCCTTGTCCAGCCTTCAGTTATCACTATTTCTGGATTTTCCCGCTCTGCTTCGACCTCTTCTTCAACTAATGCTCGGAGTTCCGTAGCAACTGCTTCTAATACTTCTACATCTAAATTCTCCAAAAAAAGTTCCTCATTAACTCCGTCCTCTGTAATTTCAAGCCAGCTCAAAGAATCCGTTTCAATAGTTTCCTGCGATTCAATATGTTGATTTTTAGTTTCTTCTACCTGTTGAGGTGTATCAGCAAAAGCATCTCCAACATCTTTATGATTACATGATGTTATGAGAAACAAAAAAATTATAATGTCAATTATTGAAATAATCTTTTTCATGAATGACTTCCTCTTATAAATTTATATATTTGATTCTAAAATCTTTGTCTGCCATTTATAATATAAATTTGTGAACTATTACCCAATGGACACACAATTCCGAAAAGGGAGTAAAATTATGCTTTCTGCCACAGAAGCATACTGTCCTGAAATTCAGCCGACACTTTCCCTGTATCTTTCAGCCACGAAAGGTAAGACCGCACCGTGCTGCCAACCAACACATACTGCTCAAAGTTCATAGAAAGCCCATAGCCTTTGAACACTTCCTGCAGAATCCTCTCAAAGCACATTGGCTCCCCACAGATAGACAGAATCTTGTCCGCCACTCCATGCACCTTATCCCTGTTATAGCGGACAAGTTCCTTTACATCAGCAGAGGCTTCCGCATGGGCGGGGACGAACATGGCTGCCTCCATCTGCTCCACCTTATCCAATGTTTCCAGATAAGCACCCACATCATAGATGAAAGAAACCGCATATTTATCCAGCGTTTCCCTGATGCTGATGCAGTCCGCAAGGAACACCACATTGTCCGGCATACGGAACCCCACCATGTCAAAGAAATGCCCCGGCAGGGGAATCACCTCAATCTCCTTCGGAAAGCTCTCATCTGAAAAATCGGTCACATCGCTTTCCTGCGCCATCAGGAACTTATGCCGCAAATCCTTACACGGATATCCGCCGTAAAGGAAAGACGGCTCCAGCACCGGGTATTTTGTAAAAGCTGCCTCTATGCCGCCGGAATAAACCCTGCATCCCGTCTGTCCCTGTAGGTATCTGTTCCCGCCGATATGGTCTGCGTTGGAATGAGTATTTAGAATCGCCGCCAGATGCCAACCGTTCTTATCCAGTATCTTCCTGACCTTCCGCCCTGCATCCTTATCATTTCCACTGTCAACCAGATAGACGTTCTGCCCGTCCGCAACATAGATGCCGATCTTCGCCGGACAGTTTATGTAATAGCATTTCTCACTGACCTGTACCAATTCATACATTGTTCATTTCCTCCTTTAAATGTTCGGATAAAATATCACGTTATAGGCGGCGCAGGCTTTATCTGAAACATTGTGGTATGCATGGGAAATATCAGCCCTAAACCGTATGGACTGTTTTTCCTGCAGGCAGACTTCTTTTCCGCCGACCACCATTGTAAGCGTTCCCTGCACCAGAAAGACATATTCCTCCACGCCTGCCACATGGGGAAGTGATTCGTGCCGCACCCCTGCGTCAAGCTCAATATAGAACACTTCCACATTCCGCACCGGGTCAAAAGGGAATAGAGGGTAGGCCCGCATCTCTCCGTTTTCCTCTGTAATCACATTTTCCCCACCAAGCCTGGCGACCATATATTCCGCTTCTTCCTGTTTGCAGAAAAAGGATAACGGAATTTTCAGCCCTGTTGAAATCTTCCATAATATGTTGATGGTAGGTGAGGACTGCCCACGCTCGATCTGCCCCAGCATGGGCTTGCTCACGCCAGTCAGCTCCGCAACATCATCCAGCGTAAGCTGCCTTGTGTTGCGAATCTCTTTCAGCCTCTCTCCTATCTTTAATGAAATTTGTTCCATGCTGCCTCCTGAATATGTTTTATTATACAAAATGTATTATAACATATTCAGTTAAAAATATAAAGAAGAAAACGCTGCAATGATCCGATTCCATTTACGGCGATTCTGCTGTTCTGTCAGTGCTGTCTGTTAATTTTCATATATCCCTTTCAGGGTAAACTGGTCTAAGATATGCTTATCCATTTCACGGTAAAGTTCGTTCAGCAGAAAGCCTCTCTCCAAATCCAGCATCTTATCCAAGGCATACACATGAAGTTCGTATATGTGCGGTTTATCCGGCGGTGTCATCCCGCCATAATAACAGGAAAGCTCTGCGGACTGTTCTCCACCCTGTATACTCGTCCAGCTATTCCGTCCCTGCACGAAATCATCCGCCGTCTGGCTCTCGTTCTCCATAACCTCAAAACGGGTTATGTTTGCTGCCAGCCAGTGTATCCATGCAAATCCCCCAGTTACCGGGTATGCGTCCTTGTCCTCCAGGACAATGGCAATCGACACCGTTCCCTGCGGCGCATCCTCCACCGTAAATGGGAGTGAATAAGTAGGTATGCCGTTTACATTGAACCGCGTTCCATGCCCTCCGTATTGAGGCTGGATTACCCCGTTTACAATACCACTGCTCGTAACATTCATCTCCGATAACCTCCAATTCGATTTTATGATGATATTATAAGCGGCGGCTGTCGGACAGTAAATTACCCACTTTTTCGTGGGTACTAATCCGGCACTACTCCCTTCTCCTCCAGGATATGCCCCATCCCGTTTGCTTTTAGATAATCAATCCCGATATGCTGCATGATCCTTAATGCCTCCAGTATCTCCGTTCCCATACCATCCGTCAAGGAATATTCCACATGGAGCGGGTATCCCTCATAGGACTTCTTTTCCACAAATCCATAATCTGTCAGCTCCTTTAACTGCTCCAGCAACATTTTCTGTGTAATGCCGTCTATGTCACGTTCCAGTTTCGCAAGGGATGTCGCTCCTAAACGCAGCCGCCATAAGATAATCGATTTCCATTTTCCTTTGATCATGTCATGCACCAGTTCCAAAGGGCAGGTATATTCCGTCCTCATTTTCATAGGCGATTCCCCTTTCCGTTTTTTATTGCTTCGGCAGAATATCGTTCCTCTTAAAGTAATAACATCCACGGAATTCAAGTGGTTTTCTGCTGTCAGACCTGCCTGCGGAAACGGCAGGCCGTCGCATATGGTGGTAAGTCATTTGCGGCGGTTAACTTTTGTATACCCTTTATCTCAGCAGTGCCATACTTCCCGTCAATTTGTTTACCTTCTTTTTCGCCCCGCAGATAGCAACCCCATAATAATTTAAATCCGTTTCTGGAACATCCTTCATCTTTTCAATAAACTCATCATAGGTCTTGCAACCCTGTGCAAGGTCTGAAAAATCCACCACCGTCAAGTCCGAAAATTCCGGTTCAAACAGCTTTTCACGAATAGACTTGATCACCTCCACATTGCCCTTTAAGATTGGCACCGGAAATTCAATAATCCCCAAATGCCCGTTTCCCGTCCTGTCATACACATCCGCACCTACAACCTCCGGCATCTGCTTCCCCAGCGTGATGCCCATGATTGCCGCCGTGTTCGCTATGATGCCAAGCGGCAGGTTCTCGTCAATCACCATGACACATTTTTCATTCTGTAAATCCATTTTCTATTCCTCTTTTCCAGAGGATTTCTCCTCCTGATTTTTTTGATAACAGCGGTAGAGATAGCCCCTGCGAAAGCCCAGCCGCCCATACTGCTCCGGTAGTCCTTCCCTCCCCGGAATATCTGCCAGTATCCTTACAATTCCATTTGCCATCGAAAACCGCAGGATGTCCTCCATGCTTATATCCGGCAGGTTCCCGTCCGGCAGGAATAAAAGCCTCTGACGCTTTATTCCGATGACCGTATCTTCCGCCATGACATATTCCGTCCCACCGTTCCCGTTTTTTAAGAGAAACCCGCCCTGCATTTTCCCTTTCACGCACAGTTTTCCGGCATCCCCCGTTAAATCGCATTCACCGACCACGCCGCATTTTTCCAGCCCGTATCCACTGTCCGTAAGGATGGAACTCAGGTGGTAATTAGTATGCTCCACAATACGGAACACACACCCTGCCCCACACTGGCGGCTGATTTCCTCGCACCTGCGGATGTTCTCCGGGATATCCGCATCCGAAAATTTGTAATACAGCGGATAGACCAAAATCCGTCCTTCCATTCTTTTCAGCACCCATCCCCGGCAGACTTGCGTTTCCTTGTCGGGGAACAGGCTGATGATCTGCTCCTCCGTCCTTATCGCAGGCTCATTCACTGTTTCCACTCCCCTTCCCGTTATATTCAGAAAGGAAAAGCCCCGCAACCGCCAGGACCGTCCCCATAATGGAAACCCACGTCACCGGCTCCTTCAGCACCAGCACGGAAGTCACCACCGTTATGACGGGAACCATGTAAATATAAACGCTGGTCTTGACCGCACCAAGCACTTTTACCGCAAGGTTCCATGTGACAAAGCAGAGTGCGGACGCCCCCAGCCCAAGATACAGGATATTGAGCAGATGCGTCACATCCGCAAACCGTTCCAGCCCGATTTCAAAATCGAAAAGGAACAATGCCGGAACCATGAACAGGATGCCGTAAAAGAACGTCCTCCGCGTGGTGAGTATGACCGGGTAGCCGAAGCTGCTGATCTTCCTTGTCAGTATGGAATAGCACGCCCACACAAATGCCGCAAGGACTGCCAGCAAATCCCCCATCGGGTTCAGTTCCATCCGGGAGCCGTTAAAGCTGATCAGCACAACACCCGCCATCGCCACCACAAAGCCTATGAAAAAATTCACTCTTAATTTCCCTTCCGATTTCAGGAACAGGCGCGACAGGATTGCCGTGAAAAACGGCGCAACTGAAATGATAACTCCCACATTGGATGCCATCGTATATGTAAGCGCAATATTCTCCAGCAAGTAATATAAGCATATCCCGCATAAGCCCGCCAGCACGAAAGTCAGCTCCTGCCTGCGCCCCACGCCTTTCATACGGTGCGGGCAAACCAAAAAGAGTGCCGCAAATCCCATGACAAAACGGAAAAACAGTATTTCCACCGGCTTAAAATCCGTAAGCAAGACTTTGGTGGATATGAATGTCGTCCCCCATATGACGATGGTAAACAGCGCCGCCAGATGCCCTGCCGTTCTCCTATTCCCCATGCTGTTCACCTTCCCCGTCTTTTTCCGAGAATATCTCACGGTAAGTACCCGGCGCAAGCCCTATAAACTGATTGAAATAATTTGTAAAATGGCTCTGGTCTGAAAACCCTGTCCTTATGGCAGCCTCCACGGGCGGCACTCCTTCCGATAACAGCTTTTTTGCCTCATTGATGCGGACTGTCTCAAGGTATCGGTACGGCGTGACTCCTTTTTCCTTCGTAAAGGCCCGCAGCAGCGTTGACTTGCTGAGCCCTGCGTGGCGACAGATCTGGTCTAAATAAATGCGCTCTGTAAAATGCGCTGTCATGTATTCACAGGCTTTTTCAATCTCCTGCCTGCACTCCGGGATGCAGCTTTCAAATGGCTTCCCGTAATTCTGGATGAGGTACGAGAGCAGGAACAGCAGAGTCTCCTCTTTCTTAAACTCCCCCGTCCCTTTCATGACCATCTCATGCAGCGGGCGCAGATGGCAGGCTACCTCCTCATCGCAGATAACATTTCTTGAAAATCCCGGAAGCTCCCGTTTCCCCGTCACTTCCTCTGCCAAGTCGAGCATGACCTCCTTTGAAATGTTGAAGCCCCGGTAATCAAACGTCCCTTCATCACTCTGTACGCAGGCATGGCTGTCACCCGGATTGAAAAGCACGATGCTCCCTTCCTCTATAGCATACTCCCTGTCACGGCAGGAAAGCACCCGCTCCCCTTTCTCCACAAACCCAATGACATAATGCTCATGGAAATGGCTTGGAAACGGTTGCACGATTCCCTCAAATCGGTATGCCTCCATCCTCAATTCATCATCATATACCACTGTCCTTATTTCTTTCTTCATGTGGATTACCTCCTTGTCAAGAGCCATTTTACCTCTTATTTTTTCCTGCGTCTTGTAAAATATCTTCATTTTTCAGATTTATCGGTTTTATTTTCTATAGGGATTATCTGATCTTTTCAAGCGATTTCTGCAAAAATTAACCGCCGCATATGGCGGTTTGCCATAGCGACGGTCTCCTTTAATATAGTTACTGCATTCTTTATAATTACCTATTTTTCACATACGCTGCTGATTATGTGATGAATTTCCTGCATTGGGAAACAGCGGGGCAGCCAGCTGGAAACAAAAATTCTCTCTGTCTACCAGCCCCACCACTTTTTCACTGTCATACAGTTCAAGCAGGAATCCGGCCATCTGCCTGCTTGTGTGATATGTTCCGAAAGATTTATCATAGTCGTATTCACTAACATTGTTTGCCACCATGCCGAACTCTGTCTTGGTCGCCGCAGGTGCCAGCACCTTTGCCTTCATTTTCGCCCCGGCCTCTTTCAGTTCCCATGCCAGTCCCTCCGTAAATGTGCTGACATAAAACTTCGCCGCACAGTACGTCACAGCCGTAGGCACAATGGTATAGCCTCCGCATGAAGACACGTTGATAAGCTGCGTTCCCTCTGCATCCTTATAGTCACGGACAAACAGGGAGGACAGTATCGTCAACGCCTCTATATTCAGATGTAGCATTGTCCCAATTTTTTTCAAGTCCTGATCTGCCACGCTGCCATAATTTCCAAAACCTGCATTATTCACCCACGTCTCTATCCCATAATCTTTCAGTCCCTCATATAACAGGTACGCATTTTCCGGAACGGATAAATCTGTACTTCGGATAACAACATCCAAATCCGGATGTTCCTCCAATATCTCCTTTTTCAGCATCTCCAGGTTATCCCTGCGCCTTGCTGCTATGACCAGATTTTTTCCCCGCGCTGCAAATGCCTTTGCCGTTTCATACCCAATGCCGGAGCTTGCCCCGGTGATGACCGTATATTTTCCTTTTTCCTGAACCATTTGATAATCCTCCTTCGATTTGATATAATCCAACCATACAATGTAGAGTGAACTCTATGTCAAGAGGATTGGAGTGATTTTTTATGGAATATTCCATCGGGGAATTTTCAAAACTGACGGGGCTTGGCATCCATACCCTGCGCTACTATGAACAGGAAAGGCTGATTGCCCCGGAGCGCAATTCCGGCAACCGCCGCTGCTATTCCGATAACGACCTCACATGGATTGCGTTTATCAAACGCCTGAAAGATACGGGTATGCCCATTAAGGAAATCAGACACTATGCCGAGCTACGCGCTGACGGTGATCCAACCCTTTCTGAAAGAATGGAAATGCTGGTGCAACACCGACAGGCACTCAATGAGCAGATTACACGGCTACAGGAGCATAAGATAAAACTGGATGAAAAAATCGAGTTTTATAGAAATGAGATTGAACGAACACAGAATAATGTTTCTTCCTGAGTATTACTCTGCCGGAAAAGGCAATATCCCTTTTCCGGCTTTATCACTTACCCCCCTCTCCTTGAACGCGCCAGCTATTCCCCCAACAAGGCTCCACTGACGGTACATATAGGATTTCAGTTTTTTCGTGCTTTGCCGATAAACCTCACGAACTGTTTCTGAATTATCAGAACGTCTTATCCCTTATCGTCCCTGCCATCTTTTTGTGAAATACCGGCAGGACAGACTGGCCGTGCTTATAAGAAAACTCAATGGCCTGCAGAGCATAATCCCACAAAACCCGATATACCGCACCGAAACAAAGGCAAAGGCTGTACGGAACCCTAATTCAAGCATGGTATTAAAAACCGGGTATGCAATCTCTCCTGCCCCGCGTAGGAAATTCGTGAGCAGGTAAAGGCTGACGCAGAAAGGGAATGTCAGGGAAACGATATGGAGATAGCGCACCCCGATGCGGACTATCTCCTTTTCGTCCCCCACTAACAGGTACATGAACTGCGGCGAGGCAGCCCATACAATGACCACCACCGCAGCCGCAAATACCACTGAAATCTTAAAACCATCCCTCAACCCCTTACGGCATCTGTCAAAGTTTTTAGCCCCCGCATTCTGCGCTGTGAAAACACTGAGCGAAGCCCCCAGATTGACTGCCGGGATTGTCAGTATCGTTTCAATCCTATATGCCGCTGCATAGGCCGATATTTCATTGATGCCAAACCGGTTGATCACTCCCTGTATAAAGAACATACTGACAGCGGAGGCTCCATTCTGCACGATGCTTGTCACGCCAAGACGGAATACGGGCAGTACATACTTAAAGTCAGGCCGCACCGCCAGTGCATTTTTATCTTTACGGCGTAAATGGAAAACGGCCAGCCCTGCCGTCGCTGCCTGGGAAATCACCGTTGCAGATGCCGCCCCTCTTATCCCCAGCCGGAGGATTACAACAAACACATAATCAAGCACGATATTCATAAGGCAGGAAACGGACATATCCCGTACCGGCGTCCTTGCGTCCCCTCCGGCCTTCGCCACCGCAGAGTAAAAGTTGTATGCTGACAAGAATGGGATTCCCAATGCCGTGATCCTCAAATACTCTGCCGCAGGGCGGGCAGCAGCCGCAGGGATACCCATCGCCCTGAAAATCCATCCCGCAGACAGAAAAAATATGCAGGCCAAACCGCCTCCGTTCAGGAATACCAGCATCTGGATGGAACCCATACAGCCCTGTGCCTTTTCCCCTGAACCATACATCTGAGCCAGCAAAATCAGAATGCCGGAGGAAAGCCCCAGAATAATGCTGTTTATAATCAGCATGGGAACATAAGAGTTTCCCACGGCAGCCAGGGCGTTTTTGCCTAATACATGCCCCACAACCGCCGTATCAAAAACATTGTAGAGGTTCTGCATGATATTCCCCGCAAACAGCGGGACGGAAAATTTCAGCAGCGCCTTAACGGGCTTTCCCTTTGTCATATCCATTTCCATAATTATTTCATCATCTTCGCCATCACGGGGCGCAGGGCGAGGCCAAGGGGAACCGCCACCACACAGGCTACAATGGCATTTACACTGGACACCACCGCTTTCTGCGTGACTGTCAGCATGACCGCTTCCAGGGGCAGCCCCAATACAAACCTGTGTTCAATAAAACTCTTTGACAGGTAAAGGACCACATAAGCAAAAGCGCCAGCGATGCCGCCGACCACATACCGTTGTTTCAGATGTGCCGGACTGCCAGAGGTTATCTTCCCGCATATCCATGCCATGACAAATTTGAAGATAAAGGTAAAAGGCGCAGAGGCAATATAGGCCGGATTCGTCAGGTCAAAGAACATGGAGCCGATTCCAGCCGCAAGCCCGCCCTGCAGGGGTCCCAAAAGCATACCGGATAACAGGCACATGACGTTCCCCATATGTAGCCTTGTGTTGTCTATCGCCGTGGGGATGGGAACCTGCAGAAAGGCCGATGCCACATACACTGCCGCCGCCATGATCCCAATCCGGGCGATCTCCCTTATCGTGATTTTCTTCATAACTGTTTTCCTCCTCGTTTTCAACTGGATTGCTTTGTACATGGCCTATTATAAACTTGAAATTATATGCATACAATGTTAGAATTGTGTTGCATACAATTTTATGGAGGAAAACCCATGCCTGTCAATTCCTTTGAAGATTACCCCATGTCATGGAGGCCGCAGAAATCCAGACTGGAAAAGCCCTATTACATTTCCATAGCCGCAAGCCTTGAGGCGGATATCCTGTCCGGGAAACTGCCGGCTGACACAAAGCTGCCGCCCCAGCGGGAACTTGCCGACTTCCTCGACCTGAACTTAAGCACAGTCACACGGGCATACAAGCTGTGCGAACTGAAAGGACTCCTGTATGCCGTCACGGGACGCGGGACTTTTGTTTCCCCTGGCACATCCGCCAAAAATACCTTTATGGAAAAAGAGGGCGGCATCATCGAAATGGGCATGATCAAGCCATTCTATGAAAGCAACCGTGCCATCCAAAGTACAGCGCGGCTTGTTTTGGAAAGGGATGAATCCATAAGGCTTTTTGAATACAGCAGCCCCCTGGGAACGAAGCGGCAGATAAACGCCGCCCGGAAATGGCTGCGCCGGATTGGGGTAAACACCGAAGAGGAAAACATCCTGCTCTCTGCCGGGGCGCAGAATGCCCTGTCCGTCATACTCATTTCACTTTTCAAGGCCGGGGATAAAATAGCCGTAGACACTTTTACCTATACAAACTTTAAGGAACTTGCCAATTTCCTGCACATCCAACTGATTGCTGTACCCGCGGATGGAAATGGGATGTCCCCCGATGGGCTTATGGCAGCCTGCCGGAATACGGGGATAAACGGCATCTACCTCATGCCGACCTGCAGCAACCCCACAAGTATCTTTATGCCGCAGCCACGCAGGATGGAACTGGCAGAGATTATCCGGCAGTTCCATCTGCTTGTGATAGAGGACGACATTTATTCCTTCCTCTCCGCTTATGGCCGCACCGCTCCTGCTGCGGAGCCGTTCTTTTCCCTTCTGCCGGAACAGACCGTCCATACCTGCAGCATCTCAAAATCGTTATGCGCCGGACTGCGGGTCGCCTTTCTTGCCTTTCCAGACCGATACCGGGAGCTGCTGGTTTCCGGGATGCTGGGCATCAACCTGAAAACCGTGTCCCTCAACAGTGAGATCATTGCAGAACTGATTGAAAGCGGCGAGGCGGAAAATATCGTGAGGCAGAAAATCCTTTCTGCCCGAAAACGAAACCAGATATTCAGAACCATTTTTCCACGGAAGATTTTTCTTCCATTATCCGAGACTGATACTATCGAGCGGTTTTTCCACTGGCTGCCACTCCCTGGCCATCTGGCAAGCGAGGAGTTGGAGCTGCTGGCATTGCAGAAAGGGATTCATGTACTTGGCTCACACCGTTTCGCAATGCAGAACGAAAACAAATCATCCTATGTCCGGGTATCTATTGCTTCACCCGATACGGAAGATGATTTAAGAAAAGGGCTGCTGCTGTTAAAAAATATATTTGAGGAAAAGCAGATGAATTTCTTTGTCTGAATTTGAGATGCCCGAATATTGAAAAAGGACTGCCGAAACAGCCCCTTTCACTATTTCATTAAATTTTTACCGCTTTACTCATATACAAACACGGAAACTCTGTATATTATCACGGAAACACCTATACTATCACGATAACTCCCATCCTGTTTCCGTGATAATACAGGCAGTTTCCGTGTTCGTATATGGGTTTTGCCTGCGAGTATCGACTTTTGCGTGATAGTATCGAGTTTTGCCTGCGAGTATCCGAGTTTCCGTGATAATAACCGACTTTTGCCTACGAGTATATACTATCAGGCAAAACAACCCCAGAACAAAAGTTCGCACCCTCGCCAATGTAAAAATGCCCCTAAAAGCACACGGAAATAATGTAACTTTGAAACCTATGTAGTGCCGAAAGTGCCGTGTTTACGGGCTTTGCAGACTTTCCGTGTCCGTATCTGCCGGGGAAGGAGACACCCCTAAGTGTTAGAATTGCCACTCCCAACATGGAATTATTTTTATCGTAGAAAGGCCATTACAAAGGTAGATTGGTAATCTACTCTTGTAATGGCTCATTCTTCCGGCTCTGATAAGCTTCTTATATTTTATCCATTTGCATATAATAAGAATCACTTATTTTATTACCTGTTTCATCATATAGCGTAATATAAAAATGATTAGGATCAGGGCGAATTTCAAATGTCCTGCTATGATCATAAGAGGTAATCACTTCCTCTACTATTCCACCATCTTCCCCTTCGTATCTGGTGTGCGAAATTACATCCATTCCATTATCATCAACATCAATCACCTTTACCCCTTCTTGCTTAAGCTCCACAGGTGCCTTACCACCTTCTATCTCTGGATTACGACATTGGCATAGTGCTTCATAAATTTCTGCTGCTTTCATTGTTTTCCCTCCTTCATTACAGATACTCTTACAATATAATATAAAATGCTGTTCATATGGCACATCTATCCTTTCTGCTAAGATCAGGGGCCCATCTGCCTTGCAAGAATTATAATAGCATAAAACTTCCTTTTCTGCAGTTGTGATAAATATATGCTAATTTCACAATCCAGAAAATTTTTCCAACTGCTTATTCAACTTTTCGATATCAATTTGCGGCAGTTCAACGTGTTGGCTACAATTCATTTTTATGTTAAACTCCCAGTCCTCTTTTTGCTCATCCATAGCCTTTTTCAGCAATTCATCAACTGGCATCAAAAATGAAAAGTCCATCTCTTGTTCCTTACTCTCCACAGCAATAATTCGATCAAAAATATCAGGAAACATCTCTTTAATAACAGATTGCCTGAGTTCTTCATACCGCTCACCAAGCTTCTTCGATACTTCTGCAAATCTTTTTTCTAATTTTTTATCAACAAATGATTTCTTATTGGGTATAACTTTTTCATCATCTCCTTTATTCAAAATATCCCGTATCTCGCTTCTTGGAATTTTTCGTTCTTCTGGTCGGCCGAGAATCCCATTATATTCAGATAAAAGTTTCTGGTATCTTTCATCTTCCATTACAAGATCGTAAAATCTTTCGGCTATAGCCCAATCAACCTCTGCTGCAAGACATTCATCTTTTGACATATCTCTACTTTCCTGTTCAGCTTTATTATTCAATTCTTCACTTCGTAATTCCTTCATTATCCCGAACAAATCATCCCATTTTTCAATAAATAACTGGAAGTCACTCTCCATGGCAATAAGCCACTGGCATCTTTCTAATTCCCGAATGCTCAAAGAAAATGTATCTAATCTTTTTCTGATTAACTCATTCCATCTATTCTGCATATTTTCAATAATGGTACATTGCTTGCAGACTGGATAATTCAGCCGGTTATTCATCTTATATGCTACTTGTTGTAATACTTCAGCAGATACATCACAATTCCTGAATGTATCAATCACTCCTTCATATATCCTGACAATAAAAGCATTTTCTGCAGCTTTAAAGTCTGCTCTTCTTAAAGGTACATACTTTCCTGTAAATTCCATAAGCATCTCTATCCAAAACTCAACATCTACTTCAGCAAAAGAATATGAATCACTTTGTTTTAAATATTCAATCTCATCATCCAAATCAATAATATGAATAATCTGCTTAAAGTTCTTAAACTGGCTAATATAAAAATTTTTTAAAGCATCACCCGTAGCGGTTCCCCCATTAGCTAATTTTTTATCAAAAAAAATCTTATCCGTAATTTCTCGCAAAGTAAGACGTTTCACAAAACCACCTCCATGTCAGTATTAAGTAATCCAAAATATTTTTACCTGCTTAGAAGTTTCTGAATCTTAATTTTGCTTTATCGCCTCATTCTCAAATTTCTCTTCATCAACTTCTACATTTACCATAATGCCAAGGAAAAGACACTCATTTTTCATTACTATCTTCAAATAATACACGCAGTTTATCATTTACCTTAATCCTATTTTTTACCTGCAGCTCTCCGCAAAACATATAACATATTTTTAGGATAAACCACCATGTATACAGTGCATGGAATGACTGAAACTGTTTATCTGAAAGTAATCCATGCGCAATATCATTCCTCATGTTAAATCCAAATTTAGAGCAGAAAACAGTCTTCAATGCCAGTAAGAAATCTTCATCCAGATGCTCCTTAACCCCATCCAGTTCTAAAACGGCATGCATTGTCTTTATTTCCTCAATGCCATCCTCATTCAGATTATAAACTGGCTCGCCGCATTCCAGAGCAAGCTCTCTCACCGAATTTTCCACCTGCGGAACAAGTATGCTTAACGCTGTCAGAAAGTCCCCTGAAAATCCCGCCATTAGTCCTTTTACATATGCTTCTCTTCTGTCTTCTGGAACGATTATGCTATTTTTGACAATCTCCCGGATATCCTTTTCTTCCACTTCAAATTTAGAACGGATATAATTCAACGTATTCCCAATCATAATCTGCGAAAAATAACCCATAAATTCTGATGCTCTCCGTTCTACCGACTCCTGAAACGCTGCTGAATCTATTTCATCACCAGATTTTTTGATTGGTCTGCTTTTCGCAATCGACTTGCCATCCTTCCCTAAGATTCCTACCGGAAAAAGCCCACCAAACCCTATTACATCCGCTGACTTTGTAACTGATTCTTCTATCCTGCTTTTCTCTGGCACTGGAATAAACGATGCAAAATAGCAGAGGGCTTCTTCTTTATCCAAAACCTCTAATTGCCGGATCAACTGTTTGACAGTCTCGCTATTATCGTGTTTCGCTGAAAAAACCGGCATCTCCGATATCATTTTCTTTTCTATCGCATCTATTTTTTTAAGTATCTCTTTTCTTTCAGCTTCTGTCCCTGTAATTGTTTTTAATATATTTACCACATCTTTTAAAAGATGGACTGACCGCATCAGGTTCCCTGCATTCTGCTCATTTAAAGTGCGCTCTGCCATTAAGATTGCCTGTGCTTTACGCCTTCGTATCTCGATCAGTTTGGGTTCCGACACACATCTTTTCTTTTGCCATTTATTCTTTGTGTAATATAACTGTTCAAGTACATCACAAAATTCACCGATAATGTAAAAATCATAACTCTGATCATCATATGTATTTAAGATTTTTTCTGTATACTGAATCAGGTAATCTGTGTCAACCTTTTCATACATGGCCGTCTGGATCAGATAGAGAATCCTTCCATGATCCTCATTGTCATACTGGTCCATAACCCTTATCAACAGTTTCTTTCTTATGGTATCATCCGTCTCTTTGCTGCTCAATTTTTTTGACAGAAACACCAGACGGTTTATTGCCATAAAGTTAAAATCAAATCCCTCTGTACTTTCCAGATGTGTCCGATAATATTCCTCTGCCGACTTTGCGGCTGAAAAATCTTTTTCTGCCACCCATAAAAAATCATTGATCTTCGCCCTGTTGATATCAGTAATCGGATACTGCAATACCTCTTTCAACAAAGCCTTGTTGTCCTCTACCTTACTGCTGCTTTGCCAGATATCCCTTGCAAAAGTAAATGGGACATCTTCTGGCCTGTATACCCACCTTTCAAGTATAATGTCGTGCAAAAAGTTCTCTGACCCAAAGCTGTCAAGGTCAGGTATCTTTTCCAGCTCCTGGGCCGCAATATTAAAATCTTTCTCCCTTAAAATATTAACTATCCTGTCTATCAGCAAATTTGATGCCATATCACCCCATCCTTTCAGCAGCATCTAAATTCTTAAAATATCTATATATGAAAGCTTTCAGATCAGTTGTCACTCCCACTAAAAATATTTAGATATCCTATCCTGCCATTCTTCTGCCGGGATACACTCGATTATCCTTGCCGGCTCAATAATCCTTCCTGGTTTCATATAAGCATAGACATCCGAAGACAATTCTGAAAAAGCACCCCTGACGGCTTTCTGAAACAATGTCTTCTTTAATCCAATCCATCCGTTATGATAATCCTGCAGGTAATCCTCCTGCCCCTCATAAAAAGTGTAATATTCAAATTCTGTAATCTTTGCCCTGTACTTAATCACATAGGGTTTACTGGCCGCTACCCACTCGTCATTTATCCCGGCTGTATCTCTATCAAATTCTGATAAGGTAAGCAGAAACTCCGGGGCCTCATGGATTGTCCCATAATCATATACATCTTTGCTGAACAGGAATCCATTGACTTGATGGTCATAAAATATCCTGTGTCCTATTTTGTATAAAGCCTGGTTTTTTCTGTCAGCCCTGTCCAGGTTCGTATACTTCTGGTAATCTATATCAAAAGGCTTGCCGTTGACATACATGGTCTTAGAAGGAATGTCAAACCAGATATTTTTCTCCCTCAAAAATGTACTGAGTTCCGTCTTTTCTTGAAGCACCTTTTTCAAGTCCCTC
Source organism: Enterocloster bolteae (assembly GCA_021772025.1). Classification (GTDB taxonomy): domain Bacteria; phylum Bacillota; class Clostridia; order Lachnospirales; family Lachnospiraceae; genus UMGS1370. The sequence continues at coordinate 21,656 of JAETNT010000053.1, forward strand.
AACCCATTCTTTTTTATTTCAGCACAGCCATCCCTATTTGTTGTCACATGGATAGCCACAAGTTCCAACTGGTCAATATCCAAACGCTCCGCTTCCTTCAGGTGCCTCTCAAAAAAGGTATCGAAATCATTCCGGCTTTCCAATACATAGTCAGAAATGAAATCTCCCCTTTTCATATCCAGGACGTTGTATAGCCATTCATATGCGGCATCCGGGTTTGTAATATCATAATAGCTCTGCATCCATATCCCCCTTTTTCCTGTCCGTCTTAACTACATTACCATATTTTCCATATATTTTCTATCTGAAAGACAGCACAATATTTTATTCCGATCCGTTTACCTACTTCCAGCTCATAGAATTATTCCTGTGCCTGTGCTATAATCTAAATCACGATACAGGATAGGAGAACACACATGGAATTTACAAATCTGCTTGATGCAAAAAACCGCCATGAGCTGCGGGCATGGCTCATACAAAACCATGGTAAGGAAAAGGAATGCTGGGTGATCGTAAAGCGGGGACGTCCCACGGATAACGGCACTTTCTGGTACATAGATTCCGTTGAGGAGGCCCTGTGCTTCGGCTGGATAGACAGTACCACTAAAAAGATGGATAATGGTGTGACTGCCCAGAGACTGGCTCCCCGTAGAAAGGGAAGTTTATGGTCTGAGCTAAACAAGGAACGTTGCCGGAGGATGGAACGCCTGGGGCTGATGACAGATGCCGGGAGAGCCGTACTGCCCGACATGTCACCAAAAGGTTTTGTCATTGATGGGGATATTGAAAAAGCCTTAAAAGCTGATACGGAGGTCTGGAACAATTTTCAAAAATTCCCTCCCCTGTACCAGCGGGTACGGATTGATACCATTCAGATCAAGAAGAAACAGCCGGAATTATTCCAGAGCAGGCTGCAAAAGCTGATCGAGAATACCAGAAAAGGCGTTATGTATGGGGAATGGAACGATAACGGACGGTTGATAGAATAATCCAGCCGCCCTGCTTTTCTCTGTTGCTCTCCTCAAAATCCTATGTAGACTTTTTACTGCCCTGCAAATAGTTCCACCATAATAATCTCCGGTCTGTTGTTAAACCGGACTGGTATGATGCTGTTGCCGATACCACGGCTGACTACCATTTGTGTACTGCTCTCCGTATATAACCCTGCATCATATTTTGGGAACAGTCCCTGGTTCGGAGCAACCAGACCGCCTATAAACGGGAGGCGGAACTGACCGCCATGTGCATGACCGCTCAATACCAGGTCAATGCCGCTGCTCGCATAACTTTCAAACAGCTCCGGCCGATGTGAGAGCAGGATCGTATAACTGCTTTCTGTATCGGCCAGACTCTCCAACTTTGTGCTGACCATGGCAGGTACTTCCCCGAATATATCGCTCCTCACTGTAAAGTCCGGGTCGGAAAGCCCAACCAGTGTGATCTTTTCACCGTCACGCTCCAGCTCCACCGCCCTGTCCTCAAGCATAGACACGCCAGCCGCCTCCAGCCCGTTCCTTAGTCTGTCATATTGTGACAGCCTCGCTTCATGGTTGCCCGTCACATAATAAACAGGTGCGATCCGAGCCGCTTCCTCTACAAAGCTGATGGCTATGTCGATATCCGTATGCCCGGAATCCACCAGATCCCCTGTGATCACGATGATGTCCGGCCTGCTCTCTGAAAGCAGCTCTAACAGCCTTACATTGTTTTCACCAAATTCGGCATTGTGCAGATCTGACACCTGTGCAATCCGGAAGCCGGAAAATGCAGCAGGGATACGGCCTGCTGTGACCGTGACTGTGTTCACCATCAACGCCGTATTGCCCCATATGATCCATATGATTACTGTGAAAAGCGCTGTGCTAAGTATACACAGTTTTATCGTACCTTTCCAAGGTTTCCACTTTTTCATTATTCAGCTCCATTTATCCATTTAAGAATTGTTCCAATTAACTTTGTTTCATTCATTTTGCCTTAGATAATATCAGATTACACGAAATTTTATCAATTTCTATTCTGTCCTCTCCAGTATACCATAAAGATTGCATGTTTCCCCATTTATATATTTGTTCATGTAAAAACTGAAATAATAGTTCATTCCGTTTTTCCCCTCCCATTAGTACAATCTTACTGGAGGTGAACGAATAGTGGAAGATTTACATGAATTTTTTGGAATGGCAATTAAAAACGCAAGGATGGACTGCGGTCTGACACAGGAAGCACTGGCGGAGCGGGCCGGGATCAGCTGCCGCTACCTTATCGCCATCGAAAATGAAGGGCGCATCCCCAAGCTCCCTGCTCTCTACCGGCTGATACATAGCATGCACATCTCGGCGGACCATATTTTCTATCCAGAACAGTCATCAGAAGGGTCCGAGCGGGCGCAGCTTGCCCATATGCTGGAGTCCTGCTCCGACCGGGACATCCATATCCTTCTCGGTGCTGTCAAAGCCATGCTGCAGGAACAATGAGCCGAGAACCATTTCCCGCACTCTCTGGGGAAGTGGTTCTTCGCCTGCCCTCTGTCTTTTACTTCTTCCGGAACCTCTTATCTTCTCACAGCAAAACACAGTTCATGCTCTGTTCTTTTTCAATTCTCCCGCCAGATAACGCACCGCTTCCTCCGGGGTAGGGATCTTGTCCTGACGCGGCACCCTGTTCTGGTAAGCTTTTGTGATCGCATTGTTATTCAGCGGATCTGTATACGCCTCTGTCAGCGCTGCCTGCATATCCTCGCGTACTTCCTTCACACTCACCCCATGTTTCTTTGCCAGTTCCCGATATATCTTCCGCATGCTCATTGAAATCTCCTCCACGGTAAAAACTATGATCGCCTGTTCTTTTTGATTATAAGCGATAATATTATCTTTTTCAACCAAAACAAGCGTTACAATCGCTCGTTTTTACCCTGTACAGAGCTTAAGATTAACACATTGGGAGGACATCAAAATGGATGAACAGTTTATCCGGGACCGGATCTCCAGTCTCCGGCAGGAAAAACAGATCTCTGAGCGAAAGATGAGTCTGGATCTGGGCCACAGCACCAGCTATATCCGCAGCATCACCTCCGGCAGGGCGCTGCCGTCCATGAGCGAATTCCTGTATATCTGCGAATACCTGGGCGTGACACCCATGGAGTTTTTCAACGAGGAACGGAAGACCACCCTGACCCAGCAGGAAGCGATCGAACACATTTATTCCATGTCGGATGAGGATATCCGGCTGCTGATCGGGTTCATTGAGCGGATGAAGGCTGGCGGAAAATGACAGGCAGTATCGTGAGTACCGGTGCTGCCTGTTTTTCAGAAACACACCTTCCCCCTCCTCGTTCTTTAGATTGTGGCTCTCTTCTTCACACTTTCCCATGCCAGATACCTTCGTCAGCGCCATCAAAAATGACACAGACAATCCATGAAAAAATCTCTGCCTTGCGGTCCTTTCGTGCGCAGCTCAAAACCTCCTGCTTCTCTCCTCCTCATTCTCTTTTCCGCCCATATCCAGAAACTGCTCCTTTGTTTTTCTCTGTCTATAAGATTTTGTTAGAGTGGGACCTTCTGGACGGTTCACCATGAACCCCTCCTGGGTTCACAACGGAAGCAACGGCGGCACAAAGCGGCTCCTGATACTGCATTTTCCTTTCCAGACACCACAATCAGAAAGGCAGACTTCTCCCCTGGCGGATTTCAACGGTTGACTTCAGAAATAGTTTCACTCTTTTGCAGCAAATGCCTCTTTAAAGAATGATATATAAATTCGAAGTATGGCTGCCGTTCTCCCGATACCGGAATTCTTTCCTCAGATACCCTGCGCCGACAAGGTCGTTCAGGGCGCGTTTGATGGTGCTGCGGGACATCCCCAGCTCCCTGGCCATGGTAGGGATGGCAGGCCAGCAGCTTTTGTCCCGATCCGCCCGGTCATGGAGATACATATAGACTGCCACCGCCCGGTGAGGCAGTCCGGAAGCGTAGATGGTTTCAAAGTATCCCATATCCCCTCCTTCTCTAATCCGTCCGCAGCGGCGGCCTGCCTGCGGGTCTGTGGGGCTGTAACGGCACGGTACGCTCTGTCATCTGTCCCTGCCCCATACCGCCGCTTGCAGGCGGTCCTGACGGCACAGGCGGCTCCTCAAACTCTTCCAGGTCATCATCCATCCGTCTGCGCAGGATCTCCTGCTCCAGTGTCAGCCGGTCTGCATAAGAGACTGCTCTCGCCGCATGCTGCTCCGCCACATATCCCTCATCAAATTCAATCCCCCATTTAAAAAATAAGCGCAGTTCTGTCCGCATGGGATGGCATCCCGTTTTGGCCAGAATGAAATGTCCTTTGGGAAGGGATTTCAGTTCATCCGGGGTCATCAGCGGACGCTGGATCATCTGCAGGCTCTGGCTGGGATCATTCTTTCCCCTGCTGATGGAGCCGGACAGCACGGTCTTATTTCCAAGGGCCTTTGACAAAACCTCCGCACTCTCCGAGTTGGGCGCAAAGCCTCCGAACAGGATGTCCTGACAGTTATCAATGATGATCTCGCTGCCCTCTTTTCCATAGTTTTTCTGCAGCTGGGCAAAGGACTGGATAATGGGGACCATGCTGATGCGACGGGATCGGCCTGCGGAGAACAGCATCTCCAGGGACTCGATCTTGGGGATGGTCCCGATCTCATCCCCAAAGATCACGACCCGGTTGGGGAGCTTCCCGCCATGCTCATCTGCGATGGACAGCATCTCCCGGTAGATCTGCTGCAGGAACAGGCTAACCATGAAATATTTTGTATTGTCCTCCTCCGGCAGAACGATAAAGATTGCCGCTTTGGAGTTACAAAATGTCTCCGTGTCCATGGAACCGTCAAAGCACAGGATCTGCTCCATCTCCGAATCCAGAAAAGCGTTCAGTCTGGACATGGCTGTGGAAAGCACAGAGGCCATGGCCTGGTCTGCGGTGTTCAGGGCGGCCCCGGCAAACCATTTCGCCTTATGCTCCGGGGGAAGCTTCTGCATCAGCAGCTGGAACTGGTTCTTTCCCTTTACCGGCGAAGGAGCCAGTAAGTCCTGGATGAGCTTGAACACGCTGACAATGTGCCGCTGTTCCTTTGGACAGTATTCCGCAATCAACAGCAGCACACTGGTCAGAAGTCCTTCCGCTGCGTCATAGAAAAACGCATTTTGTCCATAGCTGGAAGAGTCTGCCCCGGAGCTGATGATAGTTTTGGCTGTAATCTTGGCATATTTCTCTGCTCTGGCCTTGTATGCCAGATTCTCCGGATCCTCCAGCCACAAATCCATGTATTTGTTCACCATTCCCAGAATGTTGTCTCCATCGGAACGGGTAGGATTTCTCAGATCCAGAATGGATATCTTGTAGCCATAGTATTTTTCCGCAATCCCCGCATAGTTCCGGAATAAATCTCCCTTGGTATCCGTACAGAGAAAACTCATACCACTGGCGCAGGCATATTCGATACAGGGATAGAGAAAGTTCGCCGTTTTACCGACACCAGCAGCGCCGATCATCAGAAGATGGATGTCGCCGGAATCGATCAAGGCTGTGACGCCTCCATGGGAAAACTTTCCGCCCACCACGATGCCCTGGGTTTCCGGCAGGTTCTTTCCCTGTCTCCACAGCTTTGGTTCGTATGGGACATGGGAGTAGGTCTTTTTGATCTCCATATCTGTGGCGAAACGGGCGGTCCCATACTGCCCGTCCCCTACAGTTTTAGATTTAATCCCGTCCAGGTTGTAGTGGCTGGACAGGAAGGTGACCAGCCCCAGCAGGGCGAACATTCCCAGGCCCGCACATACCAGAATCACGATCTGTGTAGTCTGCATTTTCACACTCCTCTCTCTTATTCTGTCAACATAGGCGTTTGCGAAACGCCAGAGCCCGCATAAATACGGGATTCTTTTTGTTATAAAATAGAACAACTCCTCACAGGTTTGTGGTAAAATTGAGATGTCCAGTAACAATTCACCAT
>JAETNT010000139.1 GCA_021772025.1 Enterocloster bolteae
CCGGCGGGGTTTCCTGGAATTTAAAATGGGATACGCAAGCGCCCTATCTGTTATCCTCCTTATTTTTTCAATGATTGTAACTATTTGCGTTTTCCGTTTTGGAAGCGGCGGGCAAGACGTTGACGTATCTTAAAAACCCCATTATCCCTGCAAATTCCACAGACTTTGAAAGGAGCACAGTTATAAAAATGAAAAAGAAAAAAATAAATCACGCCATTTGGATAACAGCTATGAGTCTGCTGACTATAATAATGTTAATTCCGGTAATTATGATGGTACTAACTTCTTTTAAAACCATGGCAGAAATAAAATCCCCGATTTTTCATCTGTTACCCGAAAGCTTTTCCTTTATCAATTACTCGGATGCTCTAGCCAGCGGAAATTGGAATATTTATTTTAAAAATTCATTAATGATTACATTGCTTGCCATTGTATTTTCCCTGCTTTTCAATTCCATTGCAGGTTATGCATTTGCCCGTTTGGCATTTCCCGGCTCCAAAATACTTTTTATGCTTTTGCTAATCGGCCTTATGATGCCTCCCCAGGTAACAATGCTCCCTACTTTTTTAATTATGGCAAAATTTCCTCTCGCGGGGGGAAACAATCTACTGGGGGCCGGGGGCACAGGACTGATAAACACATATGCCGGATTGATAATCCCCCTTGTATCGGGTTCCTTTGGCGTGTTTCTATGCAAACAGTTTTACGAGAATTTCCCGCGTTCCCTGGACGAAGCGGCACAGATTGACGGAACGAATAAATGGCAGACCTATTTTTTGATTTATTTGCCAAATTCGAAAGCTATTTTGGCTACTCTCGCCCTTTTAAAAGGGGTATCCGTATGGAATGACTATTTATGGCCTCTGGTAATGACCAATTCCGAAAGCAAGAAAACCTTACAGCTCGCCCTGACTATGTTTAAAACGGATGGGCTCATTCAATGGAATCAGATGATGGCAGCGGCAGTGCTTATTGTACTTCCGATGATGATGCTCTTTTTATGTGCCCAAAAATATTTTGTACAGGGAATGGTAACCTCCGGATTAAAATAACAGTTTGAAATTTGTACCAGCGCGGCAGTACAAACTTCCATAAGTCAAATGCCGCGCAGAAATGAGGCAAAAATGAACAGACCAAATATTTTATTTTACTTCACCGACCAGCAAAGGGCCGACACCCTTGGCTGTTATGGGCAAAAGCTTCCCATTAGCCCGGTTTTGGATGGCCTGGCTCAAAAAGGGGTTTTATTTGAACAGGCTTTTACCGCCCAGCCTGTGTGCGGCCCCTGCCGCGCCCTGTTTCAGACAGGAAAATACCCTACCCAGTTAAACTGCTTTCGGAACAGCCAGCAGCTTCCGGAACATGTAAAAACAATAGCCGATTATTTTGAAGAATTGGATTATGAAACTGCCTATGTCGGGAAATGGCATTTAGCCAGCCGTAGATTCAGCTTTGACAGGCCTCCCCTTGAAGATTATGAGACAACGGCCATCCCCTTAAACCGGCGAGGAGGATATCACGGATTCTGGAGGGCGGCTGATATCCTGGAGTTTACCTCTCATGGCTATGACGGCTATGTTTTCGATGAAAATATGAACAAACGGGAATTTAAAGGCTACCGTGTGGACTGCATTACCGACTTTGCCTTGGAATTCCTGGAGCAATATGATGGCCAAAAGCCGTTTTTCCTCACTATTTCCCACATAGAGCCCCATCATCAGAATGACCATAACTGTTATGAAGGGCCAAAAGGCTCCAAAGAGAGGTTCAGCAATTATGAACTTCCCGGAGATTTAGCTGCCCTGGGCGGCGACGCGGACGAAATGTATCCGGATTATTTAGGGTGCTGCAAGAGCCTGGATGACAATTTAGGAAGGGTTGTCCGCAAACTGGAAGAAAAAGGCATCATGGATAATACCATTATTATATTCAGTTCCGACCATGGCTCTCATTTTAAAACAAGAAACCAGGACAGCCATCTATGCGGCGGCGACGATTATAAGCGCTCCTGCCACTCCGCCTGCCTGAAAGTGCCATTGGTCATCTGCGGGCCGGGATTCACCGGCGGAAAACGAATCAAAGATTTGGTAAGTACGGCCAGCCTCCCCAAAACCTTCCTGGCCATGGCAGGCCTGGATGTGGCGGACAACATGATAGGGGAAAACCTGAAAAAAGTGGCGGACGGAGACACCGAAGGAAGAAAAAACCAGGTGTTTGCCCAAATAAGCGAAAGCAGGGTAGGAAGGTGCATCCGGACGCAGGATTATTTGTATAGCGTGTATGCGCCCGGATTAAACGGCGGGCATATCGGATGCAGCGAATACTATGAAGAGGATTTCTTCTATGACTTAAAAACAGACCCATATGAGCTGAACAATCTGGCCGGAAGCCCTGACTATACGGAAATAAGGAAAAACCTGGCCGAACAGCTGAAGGAGGAAATGGTGAAAGCCGGGGAACAAAGGCCTGTTATTCGTTGCTGAAATATATGAATTATGAAGTTTATGGATTTGACAAATTAAACGTGTAAGTTTTTGGAATCATAGGGCTGGCATGCTCACAAACAGCATACCAACCCTTGTTTTCCTAAAAAAGATGTCTATAATTCTCCATGATTTCCTTCTCCCCGTTTCCCGCAATAAAATAATAATCTATCCATTTCTCATTTTCCCCGTGAAGGTATGAGCCGTAAACCGGTATATCGCAGAAGATGACTTGGCTT
>JAETNT010000140.1 GCA_021772025.1 Enterocloster bolteae
AGCTGAAGTGGGGGACATTAGACGTTTTGACAACCCGAAACAGCTGCAGAAGCTGGCAGGCTATGCCATCGTGGCAAATGATTCAGGCAAGCATAACGGGGAAAGCCGCATCAGTTACCGTGGACGGAAACGCCTGAGGTATGTGCTGTACGAGGCAGCGATATCGCTGGTGGGAAAGAATGGGGAGTTCCGCAAGATACACGAGTATTATCGGACCCGGAAGGAGAACCCCCTCAAAAAGATGCAGTCGGTGGTGGCGGTAGCCTGTAAGGTAGTGAGGATATTTTACAAGATCCTTACCCAAGGCGTCCAGTACGACCCGGGGAAGCTGCTGGGTGACATCAGGAGGGGGGCAGGTACAAACTGCGTAACAGCAGGAACAAAAACAGGCAATACCTGTTATGGTTGGACTGAGCCTCCGGCAGACAATGCCGGGAGCTGAATCCAGCCATGACAGGAAGGCTGGGAGGATATGTGGAACAGACCGGGGAAACGTCCGCCGCAAGGTGCCAGTCTGGGACGCATGCAGGTCAGTAAGACTTATAACAAAGAATGAGCCGGTAGCCGGCAGGAATATTTTCCATAGGGCAGGACCCTGGTTAGGAGCTAAGCTGGCACCCTGGTTATGGACAGGCGGAACGAAGGAAGTTAGGACCCGTAAGACGGTGATCCTGGTAGATACGGGAGGTGCGCTGCCATAGAAGGAAGGGCATACACAAGGCCATGTAGAGCGAAAATAAAGACGTTCTACTTCGTATACCCAATATCCTCTATTTTCGTACCAGATACAGAGAAATGTCCATCTCCTTGGCTCATTTACCTGAGATATAGACTTTAAAATTCCTTGATTTTTTGAGGAAAATCACTTGACAATATAGGGAGGAAAAGGTATGAAGAAAAAAACAGCTATAATAGTTGGTATTATTGCGGCAGTTGTAGTGATTGCTGTGGCGGCGGCCATTCTTTTAAAAGGGGGAGATTCCCAGATGGCGTCAAAGGAGAATGTTACCATTACGGTGGGGGCATCCCAGAACTGGGTAAAGGATATCGACCGTGAACTGGCAGCGGAATTTACGGAAAAAACGGGAATAGAGATTGATTTCCAGGTAAATCCCGATGACCAGTATGACAAAATTATTAAAACAAAGCTGGCTACCAATGAAGCGCCGGATATTATGTATGTTTCCGCCGGAGTTTCCATGCAGACTTTCCAGCCTACGGAAAACTTCCTCGATTTATCCGATATGGCGTGGGTGGATAAAATGAAGGACTGGGCAAAAGAAGGAAGCATTATAGATGGAAAGCTTTACGGCTTTAATATGTGGAGTGTGGACGGAACGGCCATGATGTACAATAAGCAGATGTTTGAGGAATATAATCTGTCTGTGCCCCAGAATTTTGAAGAACTGAAAGAGGTCTGCCAGGTATTTAAGGACAATGGGATTATCCCTATTTATGAAAATGCAAAGGACCCATGGCACAATCATTGGTGGCTTTCCATGCTGGCAGCGGCATTTGAGAAGGAGTCTCCGGGATTTGTAGAACGGTTGAATAAAAACGAAGCGAAATATGAGGATTCTGCCATAATGCTGCAGGCTTTAAAAGATTACAAAGAACTTTATGATTTAGGATATTTCGGGGAAGAGCCCTTTGCCAATGAATGGGAATATGGCTATGAAGCGATGGGAACGGGAAAAGCGGCTATGATTGCCACTTATATTGCCTACTCCAACGAGGTACAGGAGCGTTATCCCGATTCCAATGCCATTGAATGGGAAATGTTCCCTCTGCTTATCGGCGGAATTAACGAATATAACCATTCCGCAGGCGGGGTAGTACGCGTAGTGAATAAACAGACAAAATATGCGGATGAAATCGAGCAATATTTCAATTTCCTGGTGGAGAAAGAAAATGCGGAGCGCTATTACACGGCCAGGACAGATTTAGGGGAGGCATCGGTGAAAGGCGTGGAAGTCAGGGAGCAGACTCCGGCTTATACCTCTTTGGTATCCTATTCTAAAAATGGAACGGCAATTGTATGCGGCGGAAGCGTGAAATACTGGTCGGTAGATACAATCGGCAAAGCAATGCAGGATATGTTAACCGGAAATATCACGCCGGAGCAGGCAATTGAAGAAATGGATGCGGAACGGCAGAAGACTTTTGAAGCAGCAGGAGAGTAAAACATCTACATATTCGGAATAAAACCAAGAAGGGCAGCGATGACAAAACATGGCTGCCCATTTAAAAAAGGAGGCAGACATGAATAAGAAAAAAGTATATCCGCTGTATTTCCTGATTCTGCCGGTAGTAGTATACGGACTATTGTTCTTTTTGCCCAGCATGTTCAGCTTTTACTATGCGATGACGGACTGGAACAGCTATAATTCGGAAATTCATTTTGTAGGCTTTGAGAATTATAAAACAATATTGAAGGATTCTCAGAATTACCTTCATGCTTTAGGAAATACATTATTTTTTACAGTAGGTACAACGGTGCTGAAAAACGGCCTGGGGCTTTTCCTGGCACTGATTTTAAACGAGAGGATAAAAGGGAAAAATCTGCTGCGCCTTATTTTTTATTTACCGGTGACAATGGCACCATTGATTGTAGGGCTTATTTTTACTTCTGTGCTGAATCCGTCTTACGGGCTGTTGAACTCCGTTCTGGAAGCCATTGGTTTGGGGAATCTGGCAACGGCCTGG
>JAETNT010000141.1 GCA_021772025.1 Enterocloster bolteae
GGAAAGAAATGATGTTCCGTGAATTTAAAGACAGGATGAAGCCGGACCGGAAACAGGGAACCGGCTACATGCTTACCAACGGTACGGATTTTACCCCTGTCCTGGTTCCATCTATCTCCAGCATGGAACGCCTGCACCACTGTATCAGGCAGGCTGTAACCCGTTTATCTCTGCCGGGGGCGTGCAAAGCGTAAGCCCCCGGCCGCAGGCGGCAAAGCCGCCTGCCCTTACCGGAGTTGTGCTAGTATTACCACAACTTCGGTGCCAGTGTCAAAAATCAAAAAAATCTTTTCATATCAATGGTTCCGGCATAAGCCTCTTTTGTGCCAGTCTTGTGCCGGAGCCATGGAAAGGGCTTTATGGCTAATAAAAATAAAACATTAATAAACAACCGGCGGAGCCGGAAATATCAAATAACCATTAATAATCCTGGAAAACATAAAAACTGCTCCCATCAGGCAATCAGGGAAACATTAAAGCAGTGGGAACATATCACTTACTGGTGCATGTGTGACGAGACAGCAAAGACATACCACACTCATTTATATATCCAGTTTAAAAACCCCGTATATTTTTCCAGCCTGAAAAAAGCCTTCCCCTCTGCACATATAGAAGAAGCCGCCGGAGCCGCAGAGGAAAACCGCGCTTATATCTTAAAAGAAGGAAAATGGAAGGATACGGAAAAAGGGGAAACCAACCTGAAGGATACTTTTGAAGAAGGGGGAGCCATGCCTAAAGCAGGACAGGGGCGGCGCAGTGATTTAGCAGACCTTTACCAGATGATTAAAGACGGATACTCCAATATTGAAATCCTTGAAAGGAATCCGGACAACCTTTTAAACCTACAGCATATAGACAAGGCCCGGCTTGAAATCCTGTCCAATCAGTACCGGACACAAAGACGCACCAATCTCCTTGTTACTTATGTATCCGGCCCTACCGGCTACGGAAAATCCAGACAGATTTTAGACACGCACGGGGATTCCGATGTCTACCGTGTGACCGATTACAAACACCCCTTCGATACATATTCAGGAGAAAATGTGCTGGTATTTGAAGAATTCAGGAGCGACCTGCTTATCGGGAGTATGCTGAATTATCTGGACGTTTATCCTTTACAGCTCCCGGCCCGTTACAATAACCGGCAGGCCTGCTATACCTTTGTTTATCTGGTTTCCAACTGGAAACTGGAAGACCAATACCGTAATATCTATTCCGAACAGCCGGATACATGGAAGGCATTTATCCGTCGTATTCAGAAGGTACGTATCTATACGGCCCCTGAAATATGGACAGAATATAACACCAATGACTATCTGAACGGTTTCCGGCCGGCAGATAATAACGAAGTACCTTTTGATAACAATTAAATAAAACTGGCGTTGGAATATCCTGCATAAGCAAATATCATTATTATAAATCATATTACTATTCAGAAGACCTATTTGAAATGATTCTATCATAATTCGTTCATAATTAATAACCTCATTAATTTTCAAACAAATTCCCCTAAAAATTTTCATTCCTTCGCCTGTCTTAAGGTGATGTAAATGGACAATTTAAAAAATCCTTCGGAACTTTTTCCTCTTTCTTTATTGAAAGACGCCGTAGACTGCGGTATAATTCCAGTAGACAGTGTGCTTGGTATGCTTATGTCTACAAAAAGAGAGAAAATCAAAAAAATACATACTTATGCAATCACTCCGCCATCCAAAGAGGGCGGCCGCTGGCAGACCTGCTACAAGGGGCCGGATGGAAAGCGTAGAAACATCAAAGCACAAACAGAAGAGGAATTATTGGATAAGCTGATTCCGATATACTTCCAAAATTCGCACATTGACAAACTGACGTTTCATGAACTGTATGAAGAATGGCTGGAATATAAAAAGGGCGTAACCAACAGCCCCAACACCATCAAGCGCCATAAACAGCACTACCGGAAATATTTTGAACCGTCTTTACTGGATGGAAGGAAAATCCGCTACATGGACGAACTGCTGTTAGAGACAGAGTGCAACCGCATTGTTAAAGACTTTAATCTTCCACGCAAGGAATGGTGCAATATCAAGACAATTCTCAATGGAATGTTTGAGTATGCCGTTAGAAAAAAGTACCTGGCTGAAAATCCTATGGACAAGGTAAAGATACTTGTAAAGTTTAAGCAGGTGGTAAGGAAGACCGGCAAAACAGAGACCTATAATTCGGATGAATTAAAGGAGCTGAACCTTTACCTTGACCGCATGTATACGGAGACAGAAGACAGGGCTTTTTTAGCGGTCAAATTAAACTTCCTGCTGGGCCTGCGTGTTGGCGAACTGGTAGCGTTAAAATGGGATGATTACTGCAACATCAACCATCTTCATATCATGCGTGAAGAAGTTAGAAACCAGGATACAAACCAATATGAGATTGTGGAGCACACCAAGACAAACCGCGACCGATTTGTGGTTCTGGTTCCAAAGGCAGTCAATCTTTTACAGAAGCTGGACAGGGACGGGGATTATATTTTCATGAGGGACGGAAGCCGGATTACCTCAAGGCAGATTGCCTATGTGCTGGAAAAATACGCGGAGCGCCAGGGGGTTGCTGCCAAGTCCACCCACAAGATGCGGAAAACCTATGCAAGCAACCTGAACGCCAACGGGGTGCCCTTAGACTGCATACGGGAGCTGTTAGGACACAGCAGTCTGTCCACCACCCTGGGC
>JAETNT010000142.1 GCA_021772025.1 Enterocloster bolteae
GAGATAGGTTACCGGAATCGTAATTGCCAGCGATACCGCAGGAACCACTACCATTTTTAATACATTCGGGATAAAGCGGTCAACAAAGCGGTAAACCAGCGCCAGCAGCCCCACACCCAGGATAACCGGAAAAACCGAGTCTGCATAATTAAAAATCGGTATGGAAATCCCCAAAAACGTAAAGGGGCTTACTTCCGCATCCACAGCTGCCACAAAGGTAGGATACATTAACGCACCGGCAACGCAAATCCCTAAAAACTCATTTACTTTGAATTTCCTGGCCGCGGATATCGCCAGCAGGAAAGGCAAAAAGTAAAACGGGATATCGGAAATCAGGCTGATAACCGCCCATGTTCCGGTTCCTCCGGATATCCATCCAAACGCTTCCAGCATGGCGATAATGCCTTTTAGCATACCGCCGGCCACCAATGCAGGGAGGATGGGCGAAAATACCCCGGTAATCACATCCAGCACAGCTGCCATATTCACCCTTTTCCCGGATTTTTCCGCTGCTTGTCCGTTTTCGTCCACGCTGCCCATGCTGCCTTCATGCCCTAACAATGCTTCCACCTCGATAAAGACATCCCCCACCATAGGGCCGATAATTACCTGATACTGTTCATTTTTAATCTGGGTTCCCAATACCCCGTCCAATTCACCGATACTCTTTAAATCCGCCTTAGATTCCTCTTTCAGGTTAAAGCGCAGTCTCGTCACACAATGCAATGCATTGGAAATATTATCCTTTCCGCCTAAAAGGCGTACTACCTCGCCCGCTAATTTTTTATTATTCATTATGAACCTTCTCCTTTCAATATCCTATAGCCATCCTATCGCTAAACCCTTCATCGCAGCAGTTTAGCCTTTCGGCTTCCCTGTTGCCCTTCATCCCCTTTTATTTCAGGTCTTCCCCGTTGCTTTCTATGCACTTTTTATACCAGTAAAAGCTATCTTTTTTATACCGTTTTCCGCTTCCATGGCCGCCATTGTCCAAATCCACATAAATAACGCCGTACCGTTTATCCATGGTCAATGGCCCACAGGCTACAACATCAATAATCCCCCACATGGTATAGCCGATTAACTCTACGCCATCAATTACAGCTTCTTTCATCTGGGCAATATGGGAGCTTAAGTAGTCGATTCTGTAAGGGTCATGAACTGTACCGTCCTCTTCCAGCACATCCCCGGTTCCCAGGCCATTTTCAGCCACAAACAGAGGCAGCCCATAACGGTCATACATCTGGTTTAACGTGACCCGCAGCCCAACGGGGTCCTTCTGCCATCCCCATTCGCTCGTTTCCAGATAAGGGTTTTTATTGGCCATAATCAGGTTTCCCGCCGTCTTTTCCCAAGATTGGCTGTTGGTAGAAACCTGGGAAAAATAGTAGGAAAACGAAAGATAATCTACCGTTCCTTCTTTCAATATTTCCTCATCTCCCGGCTCAAACTGAATATTGATATGGAAACGGTCAAAATAGCGGTCCATATAAGCCGGATATTTCCCCCTGGCTATAATATCCGTATAGAACCAGTTGGAATACTGGTCGTCCAGCAGAGCCTGCATCGCATCCTCCGGCCTGCAGGTCGCCGGATAAGTGGTAAAACGGGCAATCATACCGCCTATCATGCTTCCCGGCAGCATCTCATGGCACAGCTTCACCGTTTTAGCATTCGCAATAAACTGATGGTGAAGGCACTGGAAAATCGCCTGGTCCATATTTTCCTCCGTACCCGGAATCAGGCAGACACCATCCCACGGCGCAAATCTCCCGGCATTGAATTCGTTGAAAGGAAGCCAGTAATCCACCAGCCCTCCCAGTTCTTCAAACAAAACCTTTGCATACCTCACATAGAAGTCAATGGTTTTGCGGTTCTTCCATCCCCCATATTTCAATACAAGATTGACGGGAATATCATAATGAAGGATTGTAGCAAATATTTTAATCCCATATTTTTTGCACTCCCCAAACATATCCTTGTAATATTGGATACCCTCCTGATTAGGAGTTTCATCATCCCCATTGGGGAAGATTCTGGACCAGCAAATGGAGGTCCGGAATATTTTCATTCCCATTTCCGCAAACAGCGCGATATCCTCTTTATAATGGTGATAAAAATCAATCCCTCTGCGATTCGGGTAATAAGTCACATCCATATCTTTCAGCGCCTGTTCAAACTCTTCCTTGGAAAATGGGCTGCCATGGTGCTTCTCTTCCACCTGCTCATGATTCCATGCCGGATTCAAATATCTTAAGTCCTGGGTGGAAATTCCTTTCTTCCCTTCCCTGAAGCCTCCGTCCGCCTGAGAGCACGCAATGGCCCCGCCCCATAAAAAATCTTTATCAAATCCCACTTTCATAGCAATATATTTCCTCTTTCACTTTTTTATTGTTTCAAGCGCTTGTTGATGTTATTATAAAATAAGCAGGACATAGTTGTAACATCATCGTTCTATAAATTTTTTATCATTTTCACAGATTTTATAGAATTCAAACTTGTAATGTATAAATCCTTAGCAAAAACAGCTGAAAAAAGGGAGAAAGGAATGAGAGGTTTTCAAATCCTTTCTCTGCCCAGATAAATATCAGCGCAAAAAAGCGCAGAAAAGAGGAAAAAATGGGGATAAAAGAAT
>JAETNT010000143.1 GCA_021772025.1 Enterocloster bolteae
ATGTGCCCAGCATCCGGCAACTTTCAGCTCGTCCGGACGCTCCCCTGCCAGGGTATGATATACCTGATAACCATCTGTCATGAGGATTCCCTCATATCCGTCCAGAAAGTTCCTTGGATTTTCCGCCTTCCTGGTAGGCTGATAGTCATAGATGAAGATAGGCGGTGAACCATACCGCTCACATGTATGATATACCCACATGTAATCCCTGGAAGTCGGGCCCCTCCCATTATCCGGCATCCGAAACGGGGTTTCGTCGCAGTGGATCAGCCTGCTCTTAAGCAGCTCCCTGTGGAATTCACGTTCCATTGGCCGCAGATACCGGTCATAGATATAGATCATCCATCCCGCCATGTTCTGCCGTGAGATGTTGGCGTCCCTGCATTTGAAGCTGGCCTCAATCCGGTTGTATGGACTATGGTCCACATACTTTTCTTCAAAAATGGCCGCCGCAAGGGATGGGGTAAGAATACTGTTCTTCAGCAGACGTTCCGGCCTGTCCGCACGGACAACACCGGTATCCCCGTTTCCCGCATAAACTGCGATATGATGCTCATGTACCACAAACTTTGCCGGCTGGTATTCCAGATCCTTATAAACCTCATCCGGAAGCCGGTGGTATCCTTTGGGGAACAACTCCAAAAGCCGTTCCTCCGGTATCGTGATGGTAGGTTCAATGATGGTCTCCATGCCTGACAAATCTGCTTCCCGTTTCCCTTTGGTCTTGGATTTACGGCGGATAATCACCGTTTCCATTTCCGGCTCTTCCGGAATTCCGCCATCCGTAATGGCTTCCGCCTCGTTTATGGCATCAGCAGGGTCAAATGTCAGGGACAGCTGCCCAGGCATTTCCGACAGCTTTTCCGTCTTCCGCCCGAAGCGCTGCTGTGTCAGTACGGCAATGCCCTCCTGAAGACCGGATATCTGTTTGATCAAAGTCTCGTTCTGCTTCTGCATCATTGTTAATGAACTGTTCAGCTGAAGAAACATATCAACCAAAAGGTCATGTGGTATTTTATGAAGTTCATCCCGTGAAATAGTTCCTTTTTCCATGACTTAAGTATATCATGAACATGGTGTAAAATCCAGCAAATACGGGCGGTTCAGCAGTTTTGTAACTATGAATCAGATAATCCTTATGAAGCTGTCAAGGTGCTGTAAATATCATAGTCTCCGTCTTTAAATCAGGCGGGGAGTCACTTTTTTGATTGTCTTTTTCTGCTCAATGGCAAGGCCGTCCATCAGCCATCGGAACTGCTGAGGAGTGATGGACTTCACTTCCGTTTCATTGCGGGGCCATTGAAACCTTCCGTTGGCCAGACGCTTATAAGCAAGGACAAATCCGTCGCCCTCGTAAACCAGCGCCTTGATTCGGTCGGTACGCCTGCCGCAGAAGAGAAAGATATTTCCCTGTTCATAGGGATCCATGTGGAAGTCATTTTTGATGGCTGCTGCCAGACCATCAATGCCGCGGCGCAGGTCGGTATATCCACAGGCGATAAAGATGCGGTTGAAACCTGCTGCGTCGTTAAACATGAGAAGCTGCCTCTAATGCCAAAATCAGAAGTTCCTTTGGCGTGTGGGAATTAAGGCTGATAACAAAGCCATTCTTTTCTATGGTAAGCTGTGGCATAAAAGAATGAACCATGGATGGCGCCTGAGGAACAACTTCATCTGTCGGAACATTTAACTCCACGAAAGTGGTCTGGGTATGCTCCAATGCAGCGTTTCTGGCCCGCCGGAGCCAATAGTAATAAGCATTCCGGGAAATACCGTTCTGCTCACAGTATTCATCCACGGTCAATCCGGACTCAGCCTTCGCCTTGAAAACGGCAGTCCATTGCTGGATTCGGATATTTGTGGCTGCCAATCTGGTATTCATAGTGTGTCCTCCCATTGTGTATAGTGTGAAAAGTTGCATAAACTTTTTCAACTTTACACGATTATCGCACACTTAAGGATACACTGATAGGCACGTGTGGTTTACCATTTACGGTCTTACCAGACTGGATTCCCACCAGCTATATATTTGGCACCGAACTGGCGGACACTATAGTACGATGTTGATTACCATTTGGGATTTGTATTTATAGTTAACATAGAGAAAATTTTAGATGAGGTGGATTGGGGGCAAAGAAAACCATAGAAAAATATTTGAACACTTATGAAAAGCAACAAGATATCTTGTAGAATTAAGAAATCCTATTGCTTTTACACTTATACTTTAATTATTGTATTATTTTTAAGTATTTAATAAAGCGAATACAAAGAGAAACGAGTTTCCTACTATGTAGCATAAGCTCAAGTAACTTACTCGTTTTTCTTTTTTATCAGATAATGAAGATAAGTCATATCAAATATCACTGAAATAGCCTTTGTTAATAATTTCTTTTACCCCGCTAATGACTGTTCCATAAGGAACATATGTAAATAAAAGCGTGCCAGTAATCGATTCGTAATCTTGCCGATATATTTCCTTGTCCACAATCTCTGTCAAAACGTCATTGATACATATCCCTGTTTTAGCAGACGGACAGACTGGAAGAGGCTCCCGCTGGCCCCGAACTTCCTGGACAAGTCTTGACAAAGATGTATCTGGCTTCGTATATTC
>JAETNT010000144.1 GCA_021772025.1 Enterocloster bolteae
CATCTTTTCCTCCGGGGAAAGGCCTGCTTTCAGCATAACTGTGCTGTCCAGGTATTCGGTAAGCATGAAATCCCTGTCCAGAAGGCTCCGTGTGGTGTCGGATGCCAGGACACGGGGACAGGGGATCTTGTGGCTTGAAAAAAGTTCGTAAACATATGTCTCAGCCTCCAACAGATGTACATCAAAACAGATGAGCATATGAATATTTAAAGGAACGAGGAGGAGAAAGAAATGTCTGTTGTCACTGCCGCATATAAGGTGGTAGGTGGTGTTGAAAAGTCCGCCTTCCATAAGCCTGGCTTGGCTGATTTCCCTGGTACCCAGGTGTCTGTAAGTGATATTTTTAATATCTTCCAGGGATATTTCCCGGAAAAGACTGCTTTCTGTATTCATTTGATGTATTCCTCCTAGTATAATAATGGTGTAGTCAATAATGACTACGGGTTAATAGTTACATCATCTAAATGAATAACTGAAGGAGGGATTCCCTCTCCATCAGAAGTTATTAAAAATATTTACCATGTCTGAGGTTTCCTTCATGCACCAGACAAAATATAGAGGTATAATCACTGAAGGCAGGATCATTGACGTTTCCTCCTTGGGAGCCAGCAGTCCTTGTTGGTCATACCTCTTAGAAAGTCTGTCAGTCCATTCGGTGGTGATTTATGTTTTGGCTGGTTGGGAAGCCCCAGGCTATACCTGTATAAACCGCTAGGTTGTGTATCCGCCTTTTGGAAATGGATGCCTGCCGGAAAGGATAAATACATGAAATACCCAAAAGTACTTACGATGCTTGAAAGCATTCCTTACCTCTCAGTCGGGCTTGATGTCGGTGCTGACTTCACCTGGATGTCTATCATGCTCCCTAACGGCGCCCTTACCGGGAAGCCCTTCAAAATCCTGCACTCTGATCCTGCTTCCAGGGATCTCGCAGTAACAAAAATAAAAGAAGCACAGGAGATGTATTCCCTTGAAAGCCGATGCTTCCTTGAGTCCACCGGGATCTACCATATCCCACTCCTGTACTTCCTTCGTGATAAGGGGTTTGACTGCTCGGTCATTAATCCTATCATCACTAAGAATAGCACAAACATGAACATAAGGAAACTCCATAATGATAAATTTGATTCCAAAAAGGCTGCCAAAGTAGGGCTGGACGCATCCCTCAAGACTTCCATCGTCCCTGACGATAGCGTGATCGACCTGCGCAACCTCGTCCGGGACTACTACTACTTTAAAGACCTGCAGTCTGCAGTTGTGCTTAAGCTGAATGCGGAACTAAAAGTATCTTTCCCTGCATACCTCAAGGTTTTCAGCAAGATTACCACACAGTGTTCCCTAAAACTGCTGGAAGCCTATCCCCTTGCCGCGGACATGCTTGCCGCCCCAAAGGATGAGATTGTGGAAACAATCAAATCAACTGCTCGTTTCGGGGAAAAGTATGCTCTTTCCAAGTACGATGCCATATACGCCGCCGCAGAGGATGCCGCCGTGTTCGGGCGTGCCCTGAAAAGCAATGCTGTCAGGATCCGGCTGTACATTAGCATCTATAAGGAATACCAGAAGCATCTGGATGACCTTCTGGTGGCACTCCACGAATCCGTGGACAAGCTGCAGGGGACATCTGTTTATGGGCGCATCGACCTACTCCAGTCCCTCCGGGGTGTCGGCTTCCTCAGCGCCGTTGTGCTGATAGCGGAGATGGGCAATTTCGACCTCTTTTCCTCCCCGAAAAAGCTTTATGCATACTTCGGCCTGGATCCCGCTGTAAAGCAGTCCGGAAAATTTAACGGTGATAAAGTGCATATGTCCAAACGTGGATCAAGCCTTGCCCGGCGCATCCTGCATATGGTGTCTCTTAATAACCTCAAAGTGGATAAAGGGACGAAAGCACCAGTAAACCCGGTCATTTATGACTACTACACTGATAAATGCAAAAGCAAAAAGAAAAATGTAGCCGTCGGAGCCGTCATGCATAAGATCTGCAACATCATCTTTGCCATACTCCGGGATAATAAGCCTTTTGAAATAATCACCCAGCAGGAGCACTGTGAACGCTACGCAGCGAAACATCCTGATAAAGCGGGAATGAACGCAGCCTAAAAAAATCTTATGAAATTTTTAATTTTTCCACATATGTGGGCTTGTTAAAGTTACCCTTTTTTCAGGAAGCATTACCGATTAAACATTTTTCAACTTTTTTTCAGATCACCCCTTGACATTTCTTAGCTGGACTTTTGTTTTTTCGTTTCTTAGGATGTTCTTATTATAGCGGTAAAATGCCATTTCAAAAACCGCCGCTTTTAAGATTGGGATTAATTTTTTAGGGTATTTTTTTAATATCGGAGTAAAAAATTAATATTTTTTATTTTTCATTGTATATATTGTACATTTTGATCATATAATAACAGCATTTTACACACAAAAAAGCGAGACGTTAACGTCTCGCCTTTATAAACTCCGTCACATTGACTCCCGTCTCTTCCTTGAAACATTTGTTAAAGTATTTGGGGTCTGAGAATCCCACACTGTACAGCACTTCGTCCTTAGAAATATTGCCCTCCAGCAACAGTTCCTGGGCTTTCTCAATCCGGTACCTTC
>JAETNT010000054.1 GCA_021772025.1 Enterocloster bolteae
TCTACTTCGTCAAAGCTGTCATCCGCATAGGTTACCTTGACTTTTACCTTCTGGTTCTTTCCGGTGGTCGGAATATCCCCTACTACCTCTTTCGTCTTTACCTTATTCTCCGGAGCAGTTGTCGTCACCTTTCCTTTAATCTCATCTGCGGTAGCGGTTTCTCCATACTTCTTATCCAGTGTTCCTCCCGTTGCTTCATATTTCTCAGCATCACCTTGTTTAAACTCAAACGGTGTTCCCATAACAGGATTTTCACCATTCGGGCTATATGCCACCAATACTACTTTCTTTCCTTCTGGAACCATATTCGCAGGAACAATGATTGTAAAATTCCCCGTTTGGAGATCCGCAAAGGGGATTTTTGTAGTGCCGTATTCTTCCTGGGTATAAGTTTTTGACGCCTCATCATATCCCTGAAGCTTTACCACTGTATCCCCAGCATCTTGATTTGTGATATCGAGCAATTTTGTTGCATCTGACGGATCCTTCTGAAGTGGTTTTTCGACCTTACCCGAAATCATTGTTTCCTTTGTTGGATCAAAGGAAGTTGTATCCAAGGTCGGAACGGAAACCAAGTAATCCTTCGCATCGTTCGGTTTTGTTTCGTCCTCCATGAATTCTTTTCCATCTGGTACACCATCTCCATCCGTATCTACTTTTTGGGCATCTGTACCAATCTGCCATTCAACGAAATCAAACAGGCCATCCTGATCCGTATCATTTGTATCCAAATACGCATTTGAATAGGAATTGGTTAATTGCTTTGGTGCCGCTCCTCCGTCCGGCTTATGGAGCAGTTTTTGATTTGACTCATTCAAATAATCTGCTTCCAGCCAATGTTCAAACAATACACGTTTTTTCTCAGTTTTAACATATTCATTCAACTCCCTTGCAAACCGTTCTAAGGTTACCTCATCCCGTAGTTTGTAGGAAATCGTATATTGCCTACTAGAGCCCAAGGTTCCAAAAAAGATCCTATCTAAGTTTGTCCTTGCCTCAGCCAATTGTTCCTTTGTATCATTATTTACAATACTCAATTCTGGAACCGTACTGGTATCCACCATCCCATTTGCATCGATATTTACTTTAAATTTTTCTTTAACTATGTTTGCTTCTCCCTTTATATCAGAAGCATAAATATATATTTCATCTTTATCAAGGTACTGTGCCAACTCTGCCGGCATCTGTTCCTTTATATAAAGAACCCAACCGTAATCAGTCTGCAAAAAGTTCTCATCCGGTTTAAAACTATGTACTGATTTGATTGACATGGATTCTGCATCAAATATCAGTTTTTGAGACATTCTCCCTGCCGTAAAGCCTGTCTCTTGTTCATTTCTCACATTTGGATTATCCTGAAGAATAAATCCATTGCTGACACTTTCCTGGGCAATCGCACCGTTGTGCTTCGTCCATAAACTATTAAATGAAATTTTTTCTTCCGAAAGTCCCAGATCTTCCAGTTTTTTTCCATCCTTCAGTGTAATCTTTATCTCATGATTGGTTACAACGCCTATCAGATTATATTTCAAAGGCGCATCCATAATGGAAATCATCCAAAGAGCTCCATCATCCACCTTCTCTAGACTAACGTTATCAAGTATCACTCTGTCAATCTGTTTATAAAACTCATCATTGGAAAAACTTAATATAAATTTTCCTGCAAATCGATTCGAGTCATCTTTGTCCCAACCTTGTCCTAACTTTGTCCATTTAGAATGCGTTAGATAAATCGTTCCATCCTGCCCTATTTTATCAAAAACAGTACCAGCATATCGTAAGTCCGATTCTTCAATTCCATTTGCCGTGAAATGACTGGTTGTGTCCATCTCACGTGTGCTAATACTACCACTGCTATTCCTATACGACACAGCAGCATAAGACGGCAATTCCGCGGAAGGGACTATGATCGCAAGGCTTAATACAAATGCGCACGCCTTCTGTCCTGCCCTTTTCATCTTTCGTCTTTTTGGGTCCAAACTGTTCTTCATAATTTTTACATCCTCTCTTTATATTACTCACCACCGTTTATTATGAGCCTCGTTTTTCTACCCCCCCCCCCATGCAAACTTACAATAAACACTTTGTATCACATTGTCTTTCTTTTGCATCATGTATCACCCCTTTCCTCTTTATTTTCCCATGGTCTATCACATCCTGGAGGGTATCTCGTCCAAAATAATCTTCCAATGTCTTTTGTACTTCTGTATAATAGGCATGCATCGGACACGTTTCATATCGATCACAATACCCTTCCGGCTCCAGACAACGATTGATTTTCATCGTCTTTTCAAACAGCAGGATGATATCAAGCAGTACAATTTCTTCTGGTTTCTTAGCCAGCCTATATCCGCCCGTACCGCCATGTGTACTGGAAACAACTCCAGCATCGCGCAAAACACGTAGCACTTTTTGGACAAATATCTTGTTAATTCCCACCGCTTCTCCAATTTCTGGTGAACTGGATAGTCCCTCTTTGCCTGACAGATACAGCATACATCGCAATGCATAATCCGTGGTCATCGTTAACTGCATGTAGAACTCCTTCCCACCTCTTCCCACACAAAGCTATAATGTTAATGCATACCATACACAATCGATATGCAACGCCACAAAATATATAGCTGATTTCATTTATTTACAGATGCATTATAACGATATTTATCAAAAAAAGATTGTAAATTTATTCACTTTTATGTACGTATCCATATTTTTATTTTTCCTTAACTTGATTTTAATGTGAATCATATGCTAAACTCATACCACTTCCTACCTTAATGTTTATATTTTGTAACTTTGAATCTATAAAATATTACAAACCACACAGTAAATTCAAACAAAAGAGATTCATACCAGGGAGTTTTTTATGAAGAACAAATTACTCAAACTAATAAAATCGGTTCATGTAATATCGCATCTGCCCATCTATGTGTTCAATCAGGATTTTCATTTGGAGCATCTTTTTGTTGCAGACCGGGTCCAGGTGCTTCCTTATGATTTTACCCAATACTGTTGTTCAGATCCCTCCTCTACCTTCCTCTTTTCAGGTATACTAGATGAGGCGTTTATCACATATTCCTACTCTGATACCATTCTAATCATTGGACCTTTTACAACATCGCGTCTTACTAATACGATAATTCAAAATCGGGTTCATTCCTATACGGAAGACTCAAATTTGCAATTGTTTCTTTCTCAGTATTTGGAGCTTTTGCCATATTTTTCTCTTGGGGATGTCCGGGATTTTCTGATTCATTTGAATTTTTTATTTAGTGGTAATTCAGAGTGTCCTTATTCGGAAGATCTGCATCTACAGGTCTGCAAAAATAAGTTTTTACTAACACAGGAAAAACTGAAAGAACATGATTGGAGGGCATTCCAACCAGATTACTATACCTATCGGTATGAAGAACAGATCCTTGCTCTGGTTCAAAGCGGCAACACAAAACAACTTCGAGAGAGCCTGGCAGAGTTAAGCAACAGTGTGATACCAGACAATGCCGAATCCCCTCTTCGCTCCGAAAAAAACTATACGATCATTATTTTGGAAAAGTTATCCTCCTTAGCCATCCAATCGGGATATGATATTTCTGATACTTATCGTTTGAGAAATTTCTACATACGTTTGATAGAAGAAAAGGAAAAATTAATCGATGTTTTATATGTTCGGGACTGTGCCATCATCCACTTCACAGAACTTATGCATCATTTTGTTAACAAGGATTTTTCCCCTTTGGTCAAATCCGTGATGCAGCATATTGGGCTAAATCTTTATACCGTTTTAAAGGTGAGTGACATAAGTAAATCTTTCTTTGTTTCAGAAGCAACTTTAAGCTCCAGATTTAAAAAAGAAACTGGTCTTAGTGTAATTGAATATATCCATAAGCGTAAGATCTCAGAAGCAAAACTGCTACTTCGTGCCGGGCTTTCTCCTAGTGAAGTAGCAACTACTCTGTGCTACTATGATTACGCCCATTTTGCTCATACCTTTAAAAGAATATCTGGCGTCACACCAAGGGCCTTCCAGCTACACCCGCAAGTGCTTTATCCTAATTTTCTGCCACCACATCATCAGACATAGGAAGATAACGGAACACATCTCCTTTGAAACAGAAATCTTACCATATCACTCTTTTTCCTCATAATAAAACAGTTCGACCATCTAAAGGTCCTGAAATATCGGGGCCTTTTTCTTGGCCGGAGGGATAGCCGAATGTTACTATCTTGTCTCCCGGAATTGGCATTTACTTTTCTACAAATAGGTAACACACCCCTTGATACTTGTTTTGGTCGATTCTACCTCAGCCGTGTATCCGAACGACCAGAAATCATCATCCCAAATCATGTATTTCCACGCTATTGGAATTATGGTACAATGTAAGACAAAAAATAGAGAATTGGCAGGAGGAAACCATGAATATGATATTGAAATTTCAGGCAATTATTTGTGCTGCCGTAATACTTGCAGGATTCATTGCTTCTTTTTATTTAGAAACGGATATATTTTATAATCTTGCCTGAGCTTTGACTGGTTTGATGTTTTTCATAAACCCTGTTTATCCGAAAAGCATCACTTGTTTAGAGGAAAAAAGCTATACAGGGAATGCGCATAGCAGCAGCTATTATAATATTGATTGGATACACACATGGTTTTGGCGTATAAGGATTCACTCCCAGCTGATTCCCCTGCAAGGAGCGGCGCATCATAATTTTTGACAAAGCAAAATACGGTACATCATCTGTTTATATTTTGTAAGTCATGTAAAAATAGCTTATATTTTGTAAATTACCATATAAATAAGTTACTATTGTGGAAAAAATATCTTTGCTTATTGCTTTTTGTGTAGGGAAATCGTATAATAAATTATCAATTTTCCATAAGGAGGATAGCAATGAGTGAGTTTATTTATTCTATTTTCTACAAAATTTCTGATGTAATCGTAACCGTTTTATTGCTGATACTTGCTTTTTTTGCTGCATGGCTGGTTAAGCGCCTTCTGAGCAAATTATTAAAAGCAGTGAAGGCAGAAGCACTCCTGAGCAAATTAGGCATAAAAGAGTCTGTCATTAAAACTTCTGTCCAGTTTGCAGGTAAACTGGCTTATTTGATTACTTTCTTACTGTTTTTGCCGGGTGTGCTTGACCGGCTCGGTATGTCAAGTGTATCTCACCCAATCACTGGTCTGGTGAATACCTTTATCGCACTGATTCCGAAGTTGGTCGCATCTGGTATTATTATTGCGATAGGCTTCTTTATCGCAAGCATCATTAGAGACCTTTTAACCACTGTATTAAAAGCATTCAAAGTGGATGAGCTCCAGGGAAAAGCGGGCATCTCTGCCAGCGAAAATACCTCTTTTTCACACATCATTGCAAATATTATCTATGCATTGATTATTCTGATTGTGATGATATCTGCTATCGATCAGCTTGGAATTACAACGATTTCCAATCCTGCAAATATGGTTGTGACGGCGATTTTTAATATGATTCCAAACGTTCTGGCGTCTATCATCATCATTACAGTAGGCATGTTCATTGCCAAACTTGTAGCAACCTTGTTAGAAAGTTTACTGGCAGGTATCGGTGCTGATGCTCTGATCGAAAAGATTACTGGTAAATCGTGTGAAAAAATTGTTGTTTCCAAGCTACTGGCAGGCATTGTAAACGGATTGATTGTACTTATCTTTCTGGTTCAGGGAATCAACGTGCTTCAACTGCCTGTATTTACAGAGATTGGTGCGGCTATCATCGGCTACATACCGAAAGTGATCAGCGTTATTATTATCCTGGCCATTGCTGTTTTCTCGGCAAATACCTTCGAGACATTCCTTATTCAAAAGTATCCTTCTGCTAAGGCAAGCCGAATAGGGGCTAAGGTTGCAGTTTATGCATTGGCATTTTTCCTTTGCTTAAGTCAGTTGGAAATTGCTCCTGTTATCGTAGAAACAACATTTATCCTGATTGTAGCAGCTCTGGCAGTTGCTTTTGCGATTGCTTTCGGTATCGGCGGACGTAAGTTTGCTGCAAATACCTTGGAGAAGTTGGAAAAGAAACTGGAAAACAAAGAAGAAAAATAGAATGGCGAATCAACCTTTTGGATGGTTTTTCAAACGTTCTGAGGCGGTTCTTAATAGGGGATACAAAGAGATAGAGTGTCCGCGACAAGGGGACGGTGTGGTTTATAGGCATCACACCGTCCCCCGATTTTTGCTACCAGGAGGCTGTAAATCGAATCTTATTTCTTGTTCCCGCAATAGGTATGGATATGCTGGGGTAAAATCTGGATGGATATGGGCAGCTCAGGGCCGGGATCTCCGTCTATGTTGACGTTCAATGTATGGCCGCTATCCAGTTGTTTGATCACACAGCTTTTAAATCGCTTGTATTTAATATTCTGTGTAGAGGAATCGATTCCTTTTAATAAATCAGGGACGGCCTTAATCGTATCTAGCAGATTTTTGTCCTTAATGGATAGGAAGTTCAAAAATCCATCATTCACGTTTGCCTCCGGGAAGATGGTTTCAAACCCGCCAATCGAGTTCGTCAGGCCAATCAAAATGGTGCTGGTTTCTATATTTTCTTCGGCGCCATCCAATGATACGCGGAATTGAAATGTTTCCATGCTGATTAAATTATTGACCGCAGATAAATCATAGGCAAATTTTCCTAACTTGGTTTTATCTTCACTTTCTACATCGTTGATCGCTTCTGGCAGCACACCAATCGCCACCACATTCATAAAATAGTGGTCGTTGATGCGCCCAACATACAAATCGACCAAACGATTCGGGTCAAATTCTTCAATGGCTTCTAACAACTCCATGGAAAAATGTAAGGCTCTTGCCAAATCATTTACGGTTCCCAACGGAAAGAATCCGAATTTCGGAATATAGGGCTGTTCAGCCAGTCCGTTGATGGCCTCATCGACCGTCCCATCTCCGCCCATATCAAATACACTATCGTAGCGTTCCCGGCAGGCTTGCTTACAGAATGAAGTCGAATCCCCCTCGCCTTGGGTATGATATACTTGCACCGCATCAAAAAATTCGCTTAATTTACTGGCGGCCTTTTCCTCAAAATCCTTGGATCTCTCACTCCCGGAACTAGGGTTCACAATAAGCATTGCTTTTTCATGGTTATTCCCACTCCTTTCCTTTACGACTAACGCCAAAACAGAGAAGCGCCTCTGATTTCACCGTATCATATTCACGGAAAACTTTTTTTAATAAAACGGCGGGCCATCAACTTTTGTCAAAAGCCCGCCGTTTGGCGCTTTCTTGTTGTGGCTGCGCCGTTCTTATTCTTTGTTCATTTTTTCTTTCGCTTTGTCGGTCACTTCGTCAATCACGTCTTTGACATCGGCAACCACTTCTTTCACTTTCCCGACTGCTTGATCCAGCAGGCCCTCCGACTTGGTGGATTTGTCGCCTGTAATATCGCCCACATTTTCCTTTGCCTTGCCCTTTACCTGGTCTGTAAATCCCTTGTCTATTATAATATAGCACTTCTTTCTTTTGTATGATTCTATATCAAAGTATTTGGCAGTGATTTGCCAAATGCTATATTTTCATTTCATAGATAGTATAGCACATCCGTTAATAAAAGTCACAGCTGGCACCATACTATACAAAAAGTCGACCCAATCTTTCATATATGCAATGTAACGACCAGCCAAATAAGAAAGAAATATCCCATCAGCAAAATAGAAACGATTTCAATACCGATTGCCAATAGGATTCTCCATTGGATGCCTCTCTGGAATACATTTCTTATGGAAAGAACGAGAAGTACGATTTGCAGCAAGCCAGTGATTCCCGTAATGATTCCGAGAGGATAAACGCCTAGATACCAAGGACTTTTAACGTAATATAGCACGATACCGATAAAAATAAAAACCATCAAGATGGATAAATAAAACAGTTTTTTTGCTGGCATTCCATTTTCCCCCTTAACCATTTTTGTATTTTTTTTTGGAGTCATCGTATCATATTCTGTGTGCCGATACAAGTTAAATCTACTTTGGACATGCCTTGTGATTGTCTGCTGTTCTGCAAGTATATAAATATCCTCGGTACAGTTGACACTATGGTTCTTAATGATATATAATACTAAATAGATAAAATAACATTTAAGAAAAGGCAAATTCTATGAAGCGTAAGACCATTCAACGAGCTTTAACGCTGCGAGCCGTACAAACCATGCAAAGCCACCCAACCGCAGACGAGGTATATGAAGCGGTGTCGGCAGAGCATCCGAATATCAGCAAAGGCACGGTATATCGCAATTTAAATCAACTGTCGGAAGATGGAGAAATCCGTGAGATGGAAGTACCGGGCGGTGCCGACCGTTTCGACCATTGCTGCCATGCACATTATCATGTACGGTGTTTGACGTGCGGCAGGGTCTTTGATGTGGATATGGATTATATTCCCGATTTGGCGAACAGCATCAAAGACACTCATGGCTTTCAGTTCAGCGGGTATGATTTAATGTTTAAAGGCATCTGCCCAGCCTGCCTCCAAGCGCAGGCGGAAACGCATCCTGGTTCGGAGGATGGCGGTTCCACCCCTTAATCTGTGCGCATACGGGCGCATGATACCCGTAAATACATACAAAGGAGAATTTACTATGAGAAGCATCACACAACTTGACCTGCAATATGCACACCGCTTTTATGGATTTAAAGGCGAAGCCCAATATCTGCACGGCCACACCGGTGTCCTTACCATTGAGGTAGAGGGCAGCGTCAATGCAGGGGTAAATATGGTTTTCCCCTGCAACGAAATTCAAAAAACTGCCTGGGAGATTTTGAAAAACTTCGATCATGCTCTGGTGCTGCGGGAAGATGATCCGCTGTTGCCTGCTATTTTAGACGTTTATGAAAAACAGGGCATCAAAGACGGTTCTCCCAACAACACCATGAAAGGCCCTGCCTTTAAGACGGAGCTTGCCACGGCCTATCCCGACTGCCGCCTAGTGGTGACAAAAGAGACGATGACCGTAGAGGGAATGATTAAAATTGTCTATGATCTGTTAAAGGACAAACTAAACATTGTCAAGCTGACCTTTACCAGCGGTGTGAATCAGGCATCGGAGGAATACACTCCGCATCTGGAAGTAGAACGCTGTCCACTGTGCGGCATTGCACTGAATGAAAATGGTGTGTGCCCCAAGTGTGGTTACAAGAAATAAGCATCCATTTAGGAGGGCAAGCATTGCTTGCCCTCCTAAGACTGTAGACAAAGCGGCTCTGGGATTTGCATCCCAGAGCCATTTTTCTTTTATTAACCGAATTGTGTAAAATAGACCTTGTGACTGGGCCTTCTTCCTCCAGGAGTCCCCATTTGACCTTAATCTTCGCCAGCTTTTAAGATTCATGAAGGCAAATGTAAGCCCGACTTTCATTTCCATTCAGGCTTTTCCAAACATCTGCATATACCAGAATTCATGATTCTCCTTTGCACTTGCGCTCCCCCGTTCAATGGTTTCTTTTCTTAGCGAATATAATTCTTTCATCCCAAATGTATGACAAATATCTTTACACGTTTCCATCTTCATAATAACGACTTCGCCTGAAATATTCAGCAAAAAGCAAAAACAATCCAACGTTTTATTTTGTTTCTTTATGAAGCAAATATTTCCGAAGCCTCGGACAATATTTCATTACCTCCATCCGTTCCGGGTGCTTCTGCTTATTTTTAGTTGTTGCATAGGTTCTGTCGTGGCACTCCATACATGCCAATGTTACCTTGACTCTCATGAGCACATTTTCCTTTCCGGATTTCACACCGTCAAATGTTTATTTTTTTATCCATAAATCTCCTTTAGTTTTCCAACTTGCTTTCCAGATTCGCGACAGTCCGCCTCTGTAGACCAGTTTCTAAAATACAATCTGTCCTCTTTATTTGAGCAGATATCTATGATAATGGCCGGTAATCCGGCAGCGGTTATGCAGCCGGATCGGGGAGGCATTCTTTGGGAGGCTGATTAATGCCACATGGTTCCCCCTCCTCTTTTAATTTCTGGCACAGTTTCCTGTATTGCTCCACTGTATTCTGCTCCTGTTTTACTTTTCAATCTTTGATTTTCATTTTAATTCTACTTCATCGTTGCTTTTATTAAAAATATGGATAAATATATTCTTCTTCGGGTTTTTCGGCCGCTTCTATATTTTGGGCCTTTAAAATCAGAGATGCTCCATCCTCGCTGATTCCAAATGTACCCTTTACCGTCACCCAGTCGTCATCCTTGAATGTCACTTCATTGTCACTATCCACCAGAAAACCAATTGGGCTTAGATCCGCGGCACAGCACCACATGGACAGCCGGACCAGGGCAAAATCGCACTTTTTTTGAATGTCTGGAGCACGGTAGACAAACCCTTTCATTACAATGGTATAGCCTTCATACTTTTCATAAAAGTTACTCAGTTCATACATCCATGTGTAGTAATCTTCATCTGCAATCGTAATGGTTTTTTCCGCCTCGTCCAGACCATTTAAGTCATACCATGGATTTTCTTCTCCGGAGGACTGTCCGGTATCATCTTCTGGATAAGCATCAGTTCCGCTGTATCCATCCGTTTCTGTATTTTCCCCGTCCGGCAGCCCTGAACCTGATTCTCCATCGGAGAAAGGCCCCCTGGATTCTCCTCCGGCCGCAGGCAATGTCTGTCTCACAGTACTCCCCGCTGTCTGCCGCCCCGGATTTCCCGCCATCTGGCCGCCGCCATTTCCGGAACTCATGGAAAAACCGGAGCTCTCATAGCTTCTGACCATACTGCTCCCCCTAGGATCGGCCGGATGGAAGACAAGCAGCAGAATCGGGATAATAAAAACAAAAGAACGGGCCATCTTTACCCGATACCGGGGTGTCAGTAAGTACCTTCCTGTAAACACCGCCCATAAAAACATTAAAGCAGACATGCCGTAAAGATACGGCTTCATCCTTGGAGTCACATAATTTAAATACCCGCCTGAATAAGTAAGCTGAAACAACAGGTATCCAAACAACAGATAACAGATACATTCTGTCAATACCTGAAGGTTGATTCCTTTTCCCCGCAGCGTCATATTCTGATTCCTCCGCTTCCCCCTGTCATAAATACACCTATCACAAGAAAACAGACAAGAAATGTGGTTGCAAAAAGACGAATAACAAAACTGGATTTAAAACCCGAAAGCAACATGGCAGCATTTTTGATGTCCATCATAGGGCCGAACACCAAAAATCCCAGGACAGCCCCCACCGGAAGGCTCCCAGCCATACTTCTGGCCACTACCGCATCGGAGGAGGAACAGAGAGACAACACAAAGGCCAACCCCATCATCACCAGAAGCGCTTTCCACGGCGCCGCGGCGCCGCCTGCGGCAACTGCCCGTGGAATCATATCCTGAAACAAGGTGGATGCAAAGATTCCGGTAAGCAGGAATTTGCCCACTGAGAAAAATTCATTCTGCGCGTGCCGCATCATCAGAGAAAAACGGGACAACTGAGTCCCCTTTTCTTCCAGAAGGCTGTAATCCCCACACGCCGCCTGGATAGGCATGGCATATTCCACCAGATAATTCACAGGCGGTTTAAAAAGATAGGTCAATCCACAGAGTACGGCGCACAAGATACCCAGGCCGCATCTGGCCGCGATGATCTTGTAATTGCCATTAAACGCATACCAGGTGGAGAGGATGACTACCGGGTTAATCACCGGGGATACCAGCATAAAGGTCACAGCAGCCGGCATAGGTACCCCCTTTTTGACCAGACCTTTGAATACAGGAATGGATGCACAGTCGCATACCGGCAAGCAAAAACCGGCAAGCACTGCAAAGAGCTGGCCAGACAGAATTTTTCTGGGGAATCTTCTCTGAATCCAGTCTGGCTTTAAATAAACCTGAATCAGGGAGGAAAGCAGGACACCAACAGCCAAAAAGGGCGCTGCCTGCAGAAAAACCCCAAGGAATATGCTTATATACCGTTCTGGCAAAGCCCCCGCATCATTTAGCATGGAAAAAGCTGCCATATACAACATGACCGCAGTCAGAAGCATCAGGAACCAATGCCGAGGCTTCATACCGAAACGGAACAAGGCGCGTACAAAACGGTTCCAGCTGGTATAGACCTGGATATCTGGGTTGCAGCCATAAAGAACATCCATGCCATTCCGAGATTTCCGATTCCCCTTCTGTCTCACGTAAGCACAGTCGCAGCCCGCAATCTGTGAAAATGTTGCCACTCCTGCATCTGGAATCCTGGTCTTAAAGCTGGCTCCCTCCGCTGCATAAACCACCTTTTCAATACTCAGCACTGCTTTTGCAGAAAACTGGAGAAGCATTTTCTCCAGTTTATGGAAATGCTCCATCCCGTTCCATTCAATCAGAATTAAATCAGGTCTGTGTTTATCAATGTAGTGAATGATGGTATCGGCAATGCCGAATGGACTCTGTTCCAACTGGCTCTTGGAGAATGCCAGTTTCTTCACACGTTCTTGTTCTATCAGAGGTGTTTCGCCTGATTCAAACTGGATGACCAGGATATCCAGTTCATCCAGTTCCTGTTCAGCCAACTGGTTGATGAGCGTGGTCTTTCCCGAATCCAGCAGTCCAGTTATGACCCATACCGGTGTTGTCATGTTGTTTCCTCTCTGAATAATGTATGTATCTGCTGTTCATCCAGGCCGGTGCCTATGAAGCAAACCTGGTTCCCAACTATGTTTGCGGGTTCAATGCTTAAACTACCAGGCAGATAGTGGAATACCAATCCCCGGCGTCCATCTGCCACAATCCCTTTTCCTCGGAGGATTTCCCCCTCTGCATGTTTCACAACATGCAGAATCTTTTTCCCCAGCCGCTCCTCCGTAATGGGTTCTTTCCACTCAATAGTAACAGAAGAAAAGACATCCCTGGCGAAGTGACGCCTGATAAAACCGGTTCTACGGGATGGTTCCCTGCAGCTGCGAATCCGCACAGGTTTCATAGAGACCGCTGCTTCCATTTCTAGCTTAAAAATGTTGCTGTTTCGCGGGCCATACCGGAATACAGATGCAGGAATGGATTCCCAAAAATCCGCCTCGACTCTGGCTTCAGGATTCATTTCCTGAATTTTAATCTTAACCGATTGAATTTCCTGCCCCCCTTCCTCTTGGTGACTTAGCAGTATCAAATCAGCATAAGCAATCTGATCCTCAAAAAATCCCCCGTAATTTTTTCTATATTTATCAAATGACCGTATATCCACCACGGTTATTGTCCTTTTCAGATGGATAAGGCCCCTGTCCTCCTGTTTTAAACAGATTTTAATCAGATCGGATAATCTGACCACGCCGGATGGTTCCACCAATACGGCATCCGGTATGTAGTCCTTTAATATGCGTTCCATCGCTTTCTCAAAGTCTCCGGTCAGACTGCAGCAGATACACCCATCGCTTAAACTGGTAACCGCCAAGTTGCATTCCTTGAGCAGCCCGGCATCAATCCCGGCCTCCCCAAAGTCATTTTCAATCACAACCAGTTTCTTGTTCTTGAACGCGGAATGCACCATGGTTTTAATCAGTGTCGTCTTTCCCGCTCCTAAAAAGCCAGATATCACATAAACATCCGTCATATACACTCCTTTCTGCCGGCCGCTTCCAACCAACCGGTATTGCTTACTTCCATCCAACCGGTGTTGGCCTGCGCGCATCAAATACCGTATTCACATCAATTAAGTCGGACAGCCTATTTGCACCGCAGCCATAATCCATCCACAGCCGGTAGCCGTCCAGGTTCCGTCTGGCCTGCCGGAGGAACTGGCCTCCTGTTTCCACCCAATATGGTCTGGAATCCACATTACAGAAGTACCTGAAGCCCAGGCTCTGCAAGTATCGGTATTTTTCATTTTCTTCCGTATAGGGCCTCCAGTCCCCCACATCGGATCCAAAGGGATAAATCATGATGTCGCAGGGATCGGGAAGCAGAGGAGCCACATTCTTTTCCCATCGCTCAATATCTGCTTTCATATGTTCAAGGTCAATTTTCCCGTAATCCCGATGTCCCCAGGAGTGGGAAGCAAACTCATAACCATCCTCTTTCAGTGCCTGTGTTAGTTTTTTTACATAGGCCCGGTCTTCCTCGATATTGGGATTTGGTTTCATGTCTGGATCATAGTTTGGAGAAGCCGGATCGTACGTTTCATCGGTGCGGTATCCCAGGACACCGTTATATCCAGTCAGGGCCAAGATTGCCTTGGCCCCTCTGTAGCTAAAATCCGGATGTTCCTCCACGAAACGGTCGAGAATGGGAACTAAGTCATATTCCCCAATCCAGACAGTTCCATCCTGATCCATGTATTCGCAAACTGGTTTCCCACGATCATCCAAAAGTATTTTACGCGCGCAGCCAGACCCCTCCATGTATTCATAGTAATTGACATCATCCTGGCTCATAACAAATGCTTTTTTGCCCGGGGGAAGCAGGATTTTCTTCGCTCTCATCTGTTCCATCCCTGTTTCGTCCTCACTCACCTCCGCCAAATCGTGAATGCCGACCAGCACATAACCTCTCTGATACATCTGAGTCAGGATCGCTTCAAATTCCGGAACCGTGGTCATCACAGAATTGTAGCCCTTGCCCTGGGCTGTGTCTAGAAATGTCCTTCCTGGGTCTTCTACCAGAATATGAAAGAATATATGGGTAATCTGGTAAATGTCCTGTTCCACCAGAGTTTTCTTTACCGCTTCAATATCAGAAAGTTTTTCCCCAATCCTCGGATCTTCCTTATCAGCCCCGTTTCCTACAAGCAGCTCCACAGCCCTGTCATAGTCATACTGGGAAACGGCTCTATCCACCTGAGCCAGCAGTTCATCCGTCTTGTCAAATAAGGATAGTGAAGCTTTCTCACCAGGAGATGACGAAGCTTCCTTGCCAGAAGCCGAAGCTGACTCTGCGGCAGATGCCGTGGTCGATATTTCCCTATCACCCAGAAGTATTCTCATTTTAAACAACAGACCGCCTGTAGCCAGCAGGCAGACGCAAATTATAGCCAGGCAGAGGTATCGGTTCTTACCTCTTCTTAGGCCTATCCTTCTCTGTAGTCTCCCTCTAACTGTTCTTTTAATATACAAATCCCTGCCGCAATATTTTCCTACTGTTCCGTACTGCTTTTTTCTCTTTTGCAATTTCATATAATTATTTTCATCTCAGAATTCTCTTTCCTACAAACACTAATATCAAAACCAATACTCCCACTAGCACAATCGTGCCGCCCGGCTTCAATCCCAGGTAGTACGCAGCGAACAAGCCTGTAATCATAAACAGAATATCCAGAACCACCGCCAAAATAAGCGTCTGACGGTAACTCGTTCCAAACTGCATGGCGCAGGCCACGGGAACCACCATCATGGATGAGACGATGAGAGCCCCCACCGTCCTTGCAGCGACAGAAACTGTCACCGCGATTAAAACAGTAAACAGAAAGTTCACTGTCTTTACGGGCACCCCGGCCAGCCTGGCGCTTTGTTCGTCCAGAGACACATAAAACAGTTCTTTGTACATAAGCAGAAACATAAGCAGAACCGCCATGCTGACGGCGATTACCAGATACAACTCCCCGTTACTGATTGCCACAATACTTCCAAACAGGAAGCTGTTGAAATTGGCTGCATTTTTAATAAATCCTGACAAAACGCCCGCCAGGCCAATCCCGGCAGACATAATGATAGCAATGGACATTTCCGAAAATCTGGGAATCTTCCTGCGTATCGCCTCAATCCCAATAGCGGCAACCACGCAGGCAGCCGCAGCGGTCAAGACAGGATTCAGCCCCAGGAGCAGCCCGGCCGCCACCCCAGCCAGCGAGGTATGGGACAGGGCGTCCCCAATCATGGACAGACGCTTACATACAATCACTAGCCCGATACACGGGATAATGGCCGCCAGAAGAATGCCCACAATAAAGGCCCGCTGCATGAACGCATATTCAAAGATTTCCATGCTCTCCCTCCTCTCTGCCTGGCTGGACCAATTTCATCTTCTCATCTTCTAAAAGCCAGATATCGTCTGCATAAGCCATGAGCCGTTTCCGATCATGAGTTACAATCCAGATGGTCACCCCCTGCTCCCGGTTAATCTGATACAGCAGCCGGTAAAATAAGGTAGTACTGTCTTCGTCCATACCGGAAGTGGGTTCATCCAGCAGCAAAAGCCGCGGGGCGTTTATCAGCGCCCTTGCCAGCAGGACCCTCTGTTGCTGCCCTCCGGATAGTCGGCCAATCAGCCGTTTTGCAAAATCTCCCATACCGACTTGATGCAGCACACGGCGAACCTGCTCCCTCTCCCTTTTTCCGGCAAACCGGAACTTTCCAATTTGGGTGTATAGACCTGCTTGGACAAACTCCTCTACGGAAGCGGGAAAATTCTGACAGGATGCCATACCGTTTTGGGAAACGTAGCTGATCTTC
The DNA here is from genome assembly GCA_021772025.1 of Enterocloster bolteae. Taxonomy (GTDB): domain Bacteria; phylum Bacillota; class Clostridia; order Lachnospirales; family Lachnospiraceae; genus UMGS1370. The sequence continues at coordinate 16,436 of JAETNT010000054.1, forward strand.
TTCCAGTCTTTAAACTGCCGAATCTCCTGCCCCAGAAGTTCAATCTTACCTGTTTGTCCACTTAGCGGAAGTTCCCCCAGCATGAGCTTTATCAGGGTGCTTTTTCCTGCCCCGTTTGGTCCCAATAGAACCGCAAATCGGCCCTCGGGAACAGTAAAATTGATATTCTTTAATATCTGGGTATTTCCATAGGAAAAATCCAGTCCTTTCACTGCAATGACATCCATCATCAGTACTCCTGTTCCTGTTTTTATTCAAGTGCAGCTTTCAGCTGCTTTAAGTTATCCTCCATCACAGAGAAATAATCTGCGCCATTTTTTAGTTCCTCATCGCTTAATCCTTCTAGTGGATTTAACACCCGGGTCTGGGCTCCTGTTTCCGCCGCAATTGTCTCGGCCACCTTCGGGCTTACCAGTTCTTCAAAGAAAATAACTTTGACGTGATTGGCCTTTACAAAGTCAATGATCTCCGCCATTCTTGCCGGGTCCGGTTCCGAATCAGGAGACAATCCCTCGATGCCCATCTGAGTCAGTCCATAGGCATCGCAGAGATAACCGAACGCTTCATGAGACACTACAATGCTCTTATTAGGCAGGGCAGACAACGTATCTTTATATTCCTGATCCAATTTATCAAACTCGGCTGTATAGGTCTGATAATTTTTTTCATAGTAATCTTTGTTTTCCGGGTCTGCCTTAACGTAAGCATTCTTAATGTTTTCCATTTCTTTCTTTGCGTTCACAGGGCTGAGCCATACATGGGGATCAAACTGGCCGTGGTCATGGCCATGTTCTTCTTCCTCTGTGTGTTCCTCCGCTCCCTTATGTTCTTCCTCATCATGAATGTGTCCTGATCTGAGTGTAACTCCGGCGGAAGCTTCCACCGATACCAACTTCTTTGTTTCCAGGCTAGCAAGCACATCCTCCACCCAATGCTCCATACCCCCGCCGCTGTAGACAAAAAGAGCCGCTTCCTCCAAATTCTTAATATCGGCTGCGGCCGGTTCCCAGTCATGGGGCTCTGTGCCGGCCGGAACCATATTGGTCACCTCCGCTTTATCACCGCCGATTTTGACAGCAAAATCATACATAGGATAAAAGCTGGCCATTACCTTCAGCTTCTGTCCGTCCGTATCCTTTGATTCAATCCCAGCATCGGTGTTCTCTGCCTCCATTGACGCCTCGCCCATACTCTTATCTCCACCTGCCACAGCGGTGGTTGAAGCCTGGTCTGTATCAGAAGCCCCTGGTGCAGCGGTGGTACCTGAGCACCCTGAAAGCATAGCAACAGAAACCATTGCTGTCACAGCCAGTGTGCAGAATGTAGAATTTAATTTTTTATTCATAATAATCATCCTCCTGAAATGTGTTTTTTTACAGTAATAGCAGGTATACAAGCACACAAAAAACAAGGCGTGTTCCCAGTCCAAACGTATCTCCGCCAAACCGTGTATCCTGATACACAGAGTACACCATTCCAGAGGATAACGGTTATATGGATAGAAAACCGCCTTGTTGAAAGAAAGTTTTAATTATCTAATCGGATTTTTAAGCTGACCAAAGAAACCGGGCACAGATAGAGTCCAGTCTGGTAAGATGATAAGAGTTTTTGAGTAATGATATATGCAAAGATGACGATGGCTCCTGTTCCTGCTGCTTCTGTTATCAAGCGGATCGTAGCAGCGCATTCCTGAAGCTCCGCGCAGACAGGACAATCCTCACCTGTACACTCATGTTCTATATGTGTGACAATAAAAAAGCCAGAGAGAAGCAGCACAGCGGTTACAAGAAACGCTGTCACGAACGCAAAGATTCTTTTATGCTCATCTAAATAGTCCACTTCATCTCCTCCTTTTTTTATCTTGAACGGATGTTATCTCATTCCACTATCAGTTTTTAACCTATGGACTCTCCATTGACTAAAACCAATGATCTTCCTGTTTCATAGGTCTCGCAACCTGCCATCTCCTCAGACTTCAAAACGTCAATCGTTTATTCTAAGATATAGGTCCCTCTCCATTATCATTATTCTACAATCATCCAGAATTTTTTTAGAATACAATGACACAGAATGTGTTTGCAGCCTCCTCAATAATCTCAAGTAAGAGACAACTGATAAACGGTAGCTTTACCACGCCCCCGCCCTATCTCACTATTACTAAAAGAAACTAATTTGGGTGCCTGATAGCTACCTTGCTTGTAGTATTGACAAAGTTTTATCAGTATCCCTGCAAAAATACATTTCGTAACAAAACTTTCGTACGAAAGGCCATTTTGCCATCACAGACCAATCTTCGGGACAGACCTCTTATTGTTACAGCATTCACAATAGCCATACAAGATTGTGTGTTTCTGATCCAATTCGAAGCCATGTTCCTTATAAATATGTTCCAAAAAATCTGCCATTTTAGAACATTCAAGTGGAATAAGACGACCGCATCCCATACATACCAATTTCCCCAGCTTGTCCCAATCTTCTTCACCCGCAAAACAATAACGTACTTTGGTACCATCCTCCATCGGAAGCTTCATCATCTTTCCATCATCGACCATGCGTTCCAATACCCGGTATACAGTTGTCTGCCCAACGACCACTCCCTTCTCCCTAAGACAGTCCATGAATTGGCTCACTGTGAGAAAACGCCACTTTTGTTTTTTCAGACACTCTAATATGAGATCTTGTTGCTTCGTCTTGTATCTGCCTCGTTCAGACATATAAGTGCTCTCCAATTTGAAATTAATTTTTATTTTTATATTATAGACGTTTTCAGAATAATGTCAAGATGTCAATTTAATTTATAGATACCCAGCATCCTCTTAAAAAATCACACAGCATTGTGACTATGCTAATTCCAGACAATGCATCGTCCCCCAGCTCCCCTTCCCTCAGGTAAAAGATTATGTTCACTAGTTCTTCCGGCTCCAGCACTATTCCCATCACGTCAAGGACCGCTTACCTACCTTTTTTCGTCATCAGCCAGTCCTCTGCCCTTGCCATCCCGGTCTTTCCATAGGTGGCAGACAACTCTTTCAGGTATATGCTGTTCTCATAGCTTTCACAATTTGTGTTCAGGGACTCATCCTCATAGCATGGTGGCAGTATTTCTCTGTCCAAATAGTGGATATACTTACCTGTATTACTCATCGTCTGTACGAAATCCATCAGAGTGGATTTCACAAATTCACTATATGTCTTGTAATCTTATTTTCCAACAACCGCCCTAAAATTACGATTATACACTGGCTGATCATCTGAAAACCATAATGTTGCACGATTAATGTCATAATTTATTATTTCTCTATTCAAAATTCACGATTATATTAAACTCTACCCTATTGCGCAATAGCTATTCATCCCCGGATTCATAGCATAACTCCGACTACAAGTTTCTTTTGAAATCTTCTCCTTTTTTCTTAGAACAGGCAGCCGGTCTCCCCACTGCCTTTCAGTATGCCCTTCTATTGTTACTGGATAACCAACAAATTCTTCTCTACAGACCTTCACTAGTCAGTCAGAATAGTGCACAAACACTATTTTAATGGTTACTTCCCAGTCACCTCTGAATGTACTGCGTTTTTAAATAGTCTTATTCTTTTTTCTGTTTAATAATCCATCTCGCAATGGAATGTTCCCTTCATGCGCTATTGTGACGCATACCATAGGACACCAAGAAGGCAGAGTACCCCCTTGGTGTAATCCTATCATTTCAAAACGGTGTATAGTAAGCTGCTCTTCCCTCCCTTTCTCCGAAAGCGCTGTTCTGTTTTAATGAATCCGGCCTTTTCTAAATCTGCAACCGCCCGCTGAATCGTTCTCCTCGAAAGGTTCAGTTCTTCTGCGATGGTGCTCATGGCCGGATAACACTGGCTCTTTTTATCTGCCCGCTCTTTTAAATACATATACACCGAAATCGCACGGTGTGGTAATTCCTCCGAATAGACAGAATCATAATATCCCATATACCTCCCCCCTTAGTCTGTCCGAAGTGATTGTCTGGTTCCTGGGGCTGCCGACCGTTTTGGCATCGGTACATGCGTCAGACCTCCGCCTGAAGTCCCCTCTATTCCTGATGGTTCATTAAAGTCTGCCTCACCATCCTCATCAAATTGTCTCCGGATAATCTCCTGCTCCACTTCCAGCCGGTCCGCATAAGACACCGGCCGCGCTACATGCTGTTCCACTTCATATTCTTCCTCAAATTCAATCCCCCATTTAAAAAATAAGCGCAGTTCTACCCGCATCGGATGACAACCGGTCTTCGCCAGGATAAAGTGTCCCTTTGGCAGCGACTTAAGTTCATCCGGAGTCATGAGCGGACGCCCAATCATCTGCAGGCTCTGACTGGGATCATTTTTTCCCCGGCTGATGGAGCCGGACAGCACCGTTTTGTTTCCCAATGCCTTTGACAGAATCTCCGCACTTTCCGAGTTGGGTGCAAACCCACCAAATAAAACCCCCTGACAGTTATCCACGATAATTTCACTGCCCTCTTTTCCATAGTTTTTCTGCAGCTGAGCGAAGCTTTGTATGATGGGTACCATACTGATCCGCCTGGAGCGCCCGGCTGAAAAAAGCATCTCCAAGGACTCAATCTTGGGGATGGTACCTATCTCATCTCCAAAAATCACCACACGGTTCGGAAGTTTCCCTCCATGCTCATCTGCAATGGACAGCATTTCCCGGTAAATCTGCTGTAAAAATAGGCTTACCATGAAATACTTTGTACTGTCTTCCTCCGGAAGCACAATAAAGATAGCTGACTTGGAATTGCAGAATGTCTCCGTATCCATCGTGCTGTCGAAACACAGGATCTGCTCCATCTCGGAATCCAGAAATGCATTCAATCTGGACATAGCGGTGGAGAGGACCGAAGCCATGGCCTGTTCCGCTGTGTTAAGTGCCGCGCCGGCAAACCATTTTGCCTTGTGGTCGGCTGGCAGTTTCTGCATGAGCAGCTGGAACTGGTTCTTCCCTTTTACCGGTGACGGAGCCAACAGATCCTGGATTAATTTGAACACACTTACGATATGACGCTGTTCTTTAGGACAGTATTCGGAGATCAGTAAAATCACACTTGTCAGAAGCCCCTCCGCTGCGTCATAGAAAAATGCGTTCTGTCCATAACTGGAGGCATCTCCGCCTCCGGAACTAATGATGGTCTTGGCTGTGATCTTTGCATATTTCTCTGCCTTGGCTTTCACAGCCAGATTCTCCGGATTCTCTAAGTATAGATCCATGTATTTATTCACCATGCCGAGGATGTTATCGCCATCGGAACAGGTCGGATTGCGCAGGTCCAGGATGGAAGTCTGATACCCATAATACTTCTGAGCTATTCCCGCGTAGTTGCGGAACAGATCTCCCTTGGTGTCCGTACACAGCCAGCTCATCCCGCTGGCACAGGCATACTCAATGCAGGGATATAAAAAGTTGGCAGTCTTACCAACACCAGCCGCGCCGATCATCAGGAGATGGATGTCACCGGAGTCAACCAAAGCCGTCACTCTGGTTCTGGAAAACAGCCCTCCGACTACGATCCCCTGTACCTTGGGCAGATGTTTTCCCTGCCGCCACAACGCCGGCTCATAGGGAACCTGTGCAAAGGTCCGTTTGATTTCTGCCTCGCTGGCAAATCTGGCCGTGCCATATTGGCCGTCCCCTACCGTCTTTGACTTAATCCCATTCAGAGAATAGTGGTTCGCAAGCAACGGGATCACCCCCATCAGGATAAACATCCCTGCGCCGGCACAAATGAGCAGCACCATCTGAATTGTTTCCATGATACCTCCTTTCTGGAACCGGGTACGATAGATGAAAGTTAGGAACTGACTCATTCCATTTTCAATAATTCCTGTTTCGTTTCCTGCTGATTCCCCGGAAGTTCTTCAGCTGGAATCGCAAGCTGCCCATGAAGGGCTTTTAAATCTTCATTCCAGTCCTTATACTGGGACAAATCCGTTTCCGTATCTCCATATCCCATTTCCAGAAGCTGTTTCTTGATCCGTTCTGCCGCTTTCATTCCTGGGATATCATGATCCAGACACAGCCATATTTTTTTCATGTTCGGAAAATCCTGCAATAATTGAAAGATCGGCTTAGAGCCTACGCAGCACAGTGCAACATAGCTATGCTGCTTCCAGCCTTCTTTGTGTAGGGAAACATAGGAGAGTAAGTCAATAGGGGCCTCAAACACATAGAGCGTATCGCTGGTTCCTACCCACCGGAAGCTATACTTCGGATCACTGCTCGTTAAGTTTCCCCGGAAGCTCGAACCGTAGGTATAGATTCCTTTTTTGTGCGCGTGCCTGGCCACTCCCTCCTTATCTCTCCCGACAAAGATTGCATTATGGTACTGCCTCGTTCCGTCCTGAGAATCCTCCAGGCTTTCATACAGCAGGTCTGCCTTTGCAAAATCTGTTACGATCTGTTTGTCCAGATACCGCACCTTTAACAAGTAGGCAAAGGTCCGGCGCATATCACGATTCTTTGGCGGAAGCGAAAATGGTGCAGATGGTTCCTTCTCCTGTTTTTGACTCTGAATGTATGGAATCCCCTGTTCCCCGTCAAGCAGCATCGACACTGCATCCGGATACGTTTTCCCATAGAAGGATTTTACAAAATCAATGGCCAGCCCTCCTTTTTCTATCGCATGGTCATACCAAATGTTCCCTCTGACCGTGATGCTGTGGTCGCTGCTTAAACGTTTGTCCCTCCCGGATGGAAGCATTTTTTCTCCCTGGCGCTGTAAAAAGTCCACTAGGTCGATGGAATTCGCCCGCTCCTTTTGCTCTTCTGTGAAATAAACATATGACATATCCGATACCTCCTCATGATAGATTCTGACGCGGAGTTTCATCATCCGATTTATGCCCCATTGCCTTCTTTTTCTCCCGGATTCTACTACGGAGTTTTCCTTCCACCTGCATGGAACTGCCTCCTGCTTTCCATTTTTCTTCTTCAAACATCTGTGCCAGGCGGTGCATGAGCCTTGTTGTCGCAAGAAAAACAGACGGCTCATAGAACGAATCCAAATGATCTAACAGAAACTGCGCATAGATATTTCCTTGGGCTGCCGATGCTTCTAAGTACGGAAGGGCTTTCTCCTTATTCCGCGGCACTTCATGTCCGCACAGGTACAGTTTTCCGAGGGCATATTGAGCATACTGATTTCCCTGTGAAGCAGACTGCTCCAGCCACTGGACGGCCTCTTTTACATCCGCTTCCACGTCCTCCCCCAGCAGGTAAAACCGTCCCAGACGGTATTCTGCAAACGCATTGTTCTGGGCAGCGGATTTTTTCAAGTAGGTGATTGCTGTCCTAATATCCTTTTCCACTTTTTCTCCGTCCAGATATAATTTTCCCAGAGAATACTGGGCGTACTGGTTATTTGCAGCGGCGGATTGCTTCAGCCACTTTATTGCAGCTTCCACATCTTTTTCTGTCTCTTCCCCCTGAAGGAATTGTTTGCCCAACTGGTAGGCTGCGTAGTCATGGCCTTGTTTTGCCGCTCTCGTAAACAGCTCCGTGGCTTTGGTAACATCTTTGGCAACGGCTTCGCCTGCCAGATAAATGTTTGCGAGAGCATACTGTGCTGACGCATGTTCTGCTTCTGCCGCTTTCTCAAGCCAGGCAACCGCCTGTTTCTGATCTCCTGTTCCATTTTCCAGCCAGAGCTTTCCCAATGCATACTGGGCATTCATATTTCCAAGCTGTGCGGCCCGTTCCCAGTATGCTTCCGCTACTCTATCATCCTTTACCGTACCGGTTCCTGTATGCAGCATCTGCCCCAGGCGGTACTGCAGCTTGTCATCATGGCTCTGCGCTTCCAGTCTGCAGAAACCGGAAAATGCCTGTTCAAAGCAACTTTCCGCATTTTCCGCGTTAACGGCAACTCCAATTCCGTCCCGGTACATCTTTGCCATTTCATAACTGGCATAGGGATTTCCCTGCTCTGCGGACCTCTGATATAAGTTAAATGCTTGACTGTAGTTCTGTGTGACTCCCTGCCCCCGGTAATAGAGACCTCCAAGTGAATACTGGGCGTATTTGTGATCGGCCGACACTGCACGGGAAAACCACGCAACCGCTTTTTCATAATCCCTTACTGCTTTCCCGTCCCCGCCTTCTTCATCCGGCACTACAGGCAGCTCATATCCCAATCCAGCCGCATACATTTTTCCAATCCGGTACTGTAGATAGGGACGCTGTCTTTCCTCTGCACATTGCTCCGCTGCAACAAATGCAGTCAGCGCTTTCCCATACCATTCATGCGCTTTCGCGGGATCTGCTTCCCTTCCCAGGCCATCTGCATACATACGTCCCAGATCAAACATGGCAAGTGCATTTCCCTCTTCTGCCTCTCCCGAAAACAGACGGAAGGCTTCCTTAAAATCCGTCTCCTTCTCATCGCTTCCATAGAGACATTGACAGGCTACTTTATAGGTATCACTCCACTCTGCATGGAAATCTATATCGTTGTCACCTGGAAGTTCATTGTCCTCCGGTTCATCTGCCGCATCTCTTCTTTCTGATTCTCCTCTTCGTTCATCTCCCGCTATGCTACCCATCTCGGTTACCGCTCTATCGATCCATATATCAGTCTCTTCTGCAGATGATTCTTCCAACAAAAAATGGTGACTCCCGATCTTCATTGCCTCGGTAATCACCATATTTTTAATCCGTTTCAGTTCTTTTTGCTGGGAGAGTGGTGCCAGCGGTATTGGCTGATCAGAATAGGTCTGCCAGATTTTCTCCCGGGCGGTTCCCCATGACTGATACAGTTCCTTGATATGGGGTTCCTGTTCCAGCTCATCCACGATTCGGTCCACCATCTGTTTCAAGTCTGCTTTCAGATACCCGTACACCTTTTTTCCATTTGTTCTCTGCAACCGCTTGGACAGCCGATGTATCTGTTTTTCTATTTTCTGATTCTGACAGGTTCCTGACTGGATTTCCTGAATCAGCCGCTTCACGGTCTGTTCTGCTTCTTTCTTGAGTCCTTCGCGGGCTGCATTCTGCACTCCATAGAGATTAGCAAAGTCCTGGCGGAAAATATCGTGAGCCAGCTCGGAGCGCATCGCTTCAATCGCAGGCTCGGTCAGGAATCCGTCATGATCTTTTGCAGAATACACCATCACATGGACGTGCGGGTGGTAGCTCTCATTGTGGAATGCAGCGTACCATCTCAGGTTCTCGCTGTCTATTTTCATCTGCTTACAGAACATCGCCCGCTTCGACCGCAGCAGCTCCATCCATTGCTTTCCGGAATCATAGCCCAACCGCGCCGCGTCCTCTCTTTTTAAACTGACCACATGCGTCCACACCGGCCCCTTATGTGCTTTCACCTCCTCCTGCACTCTGGCAATCACCACCGGCTTCCCTGCATCTGTGAACAGTCCATGCTCTCCGATCCGCTCCACATGGGGACGGTTGGCCAGATAGTCCACATAGTTTTCCCGTTTCGACAACAGATCCAGATTCCATTCCAGGGCCGTGGAAATAAATTCAAAGGCGTTTCGTCTGGTTGGATGAAGCCTGTAATCTTCATATTCCAGCATCGCCCTTGCCTTCGGCAGATCACGAAGCAGCTGTGCAATCAGCTTCTTCTGCGCCGCGGTTGCGGGCAAGTGCCCCTTGCTCTCATCAATCTTTTCCACACCCTCTCTGGTTCCGATGTACTTGACATAGTTTCCAAGCTGCTCCGGCGGGGCATCCCGCAGATAGCGGCTGGTAAAAATAATTTTAGGCATGGACTTCTCCCTCCATCATCCTTCCGCTCTGGGTGGACAATAAAAAATCAGTAACTGAAATCCATGTTTTATAGTGGTTTCATATTCCGTTTCATAATAATCACAATCCACATAAAAATCATTAGATATAAATGCTTTCACATTATCTTCCAGCAACCAGATCTTCCAGGTCTTAAAGTTTACAACGCTAAATGCAGGTACATATCATCATGGTGCTGATTTAACATTCATTCAGATACTCCGTACAGAGAAACTTCGAGACTTTTTCCAGCTCCAATCCTTTTTCATTTCTCATATGAGCTTTCCCAGAGTAATATCCTCTACTGCTGTCATCACTT